>NZ_MLYP01000099.1 GCF_001866645.1 Streptomyces colonosanans | reverse complement strand
GTCGGGAGCGCGACGAGGTGTGAACGACCGAGTGCACGAGCTCGGCCGTTCACGGCCGACAAGGTGACTTCAAGGCCCTCACGCAACCAGCGGCAGGATCCTGAGGCGAGAGGCACCACGCAGCCGGGGGCATACCAGCGTCCCAAAACATCGCCGCTGCGAGCCCGGACTGCGTCGGCGCCCTCCTTCTGCTCTGCCCTACGGTCCTGGAGAGCGGCCCGCCGAGCCGATCAGAAGGTGCGGGCCAGCAGCATGACGCCCATCGCGAGCATGGTGGCTGCGACCAATGAGTCCAGCACCCGCCAGGCGATGGGGCGTGACAGGACGCCGCTGAGGAGTCGCGCACCGTAGCCGAGGCCGGCGAACCACGCCGAGCTGGCCAGCATCGCGCCGAGGCCGAAGGCCCAGCGCAGCGAGCCGCGGTCGGCGGCGACCGAGCCGAGCAGCAGCACGGTGTCCAGGTAGACATGCGGGTTGAGCCAGGTCATGGCCAGGCAGGTGAGGACAGCGGTGCGGACGGAGCCCGCCGTGGTGCCCCTCGTCGTCAGTGCCTGTTCGGCGGCCGGTCGCAGTGCACGGCGGGCGGCCAGGATGCCGTAGCAGGTCAAGAAGCCGCCGCCGGCCAGGCCGACCGCGGTCAGTGCGGCGGGCCACGCGGTGACCACAGCGCCGAGCCCGGCCACGCCGAGAGCGATCAGGACCGCATCGGAGGCGGCGCAGATGCCGACCACCGCGAGAACGGCTTGCCCACGCGCCCCCTGGCGTAGGACGAACGCATTCTGCGCGCCGATGGCGACGATGAGGGACAGGCCTGTGCCGAATCCGGCGATGACCGCCGGGAGAGTGCCGCTGTTCATGTCAATCGAGGCTATGGATCACCGCGGCATTAGTACAGCTAAAGTTTCTTATCTAGCATTAGCCAATGTGATGAATGAGCTACCTTTCGATCAAGTGCGTACGCTGCTCGCCGTCGTCGACGAGGGCACCTTCGACGCTGCAGCCGCGGCTTTGCATGTGACGCCTTCGGCCGTCAGTCAGCGGATCAAAATGCTGGAGCAGCGCACCGGGCGGGTGCTGCTCATGCGCACAAAGCCGGTCCGGCCGACGGAGTCCGGACAGGTGGTGGTGCGGTTTGCGCGCCAACTGGCATCCCTGGAACGGGATATGCAGATGGAACTGGGGATCGCGGCCGATTCGGGTCCGGCCCGGCTGCCCATCGCGGTGAATGCGGACTCCCTGGCCACCTGGTTCCTGCCGGCCCTGACGCGGGTGCCGCAGAACCCGCCGATCTGCTTCGACCTGCACCGCGAGGACGAGGCGCACACCGCGGCGCTGCTGCGCGAGGGGCGGGTGATGGCGGCGGTGACGTCGTCAGCGGAGCCGGTGGCGGGCTGCACGGTACGGCCGTTGGGCCTGGCGCGGTATCTGCCGGTGGCGAGTCCGCAGTTCGCGGCGCGCCATCTGTCGGCCGGGCCGCTGGAGCGCTGCCTGCCCGGCGCCCCGGTGATCGTTTTCGACCGGCGTGACGAGCTGCAGGACCGGTTCGTGCGATCCCTCACGTCTGACGGGTCGGGCGCCGGCCGACTCCGGCACTACGTACCCACGTCGGAGGGGTTCTGTGATGCCGTGGCCGCCGGTCTCGGCTGGGGCCTGGTCCCGGAGCCGCAGGCGGAACCACTGCTGCGGTCGGGCGCCCTCACGGAACTGCTCCCGGGGCGACGGGTGGACGTGCCGCTGTATTGGCAGCAATGGAAGCTGGATGTTCCGGCACTCGCTCTCGTGGCGGCGACAATCGCCTCCGCGGCAGCCGAGTCCCTGCACAACCAGGACTGACACCGCACTCTGCCGCCCACCTCACACGCCGCGGGACTTCTGGGAGCCGGCTGTACGGGGCGGGCCAGGCCCGGGTGGCAGTGCTTCATCGTTCAGTCCAGGAACGAATGACAGGCACAGGACCGCCAAACAGGACCGCAGCTGTCCTCAATGCCCTCTACTGTCGACCGGTACGCGCGGCATTCCGCGCCGCGGCGCGCCTGCTGTGAAGGACGGTAGACCATGGCGATCACCTGGACCCCCCGCCCGGCCACGCTGTCCCGGCGCGCGCTGAACCGGGCCTTCCTGGCCCGCCAGCTGCTCCTGGAACGCGCGCCGCTCCAGGCGCGCTCCGTGATCGAGCACCTGACCGGACTTCAGGCTCAGGCACCGCAGGCGCCCTACGTCGGACTGTGGACCCGGATCCGGGAATTCGTCCCCGACGACCTCTCCGCCCTGCTGCTCGACCGGTCCGCCGTCCGTCTCAGCCTGATGCGCGGCACCGTCCACCTGGTCACCGCCGACGACTGCCGCTGGCTGCGTCCGACCGTGCAGCCCTGTCTGGACCGGGGGGTCGGCCCGCGGGGCTGGCGGCGCCTGGAAGGGGTGGAGCCGGCCGAACTGGCGGCCGTCGGACGCGCCTGGCTGGACGAGGCACCGCGCAGCGCCGCCGAGTTGAACCAGCTGCTGGGGGAGCGGTGGCCGGGTCTGGACCGGTCCCTGATGGGGCAGGTGCTGCGCGTCGTGGTGCCCATGGTGCAGATCCCGCCGCGCGGCGTATGGGGGCGATCCGGGCAGCCTGTGTATGCGACCGCCGAGACCTGGCTGTCGGGCTCGCCGAGTCCGGTCGCGGATCCGGGGCTGCTGGTGCGTCGCTACCTCGCCGCCTTCGGCCCCGCCTCGGTCGCCGACGTGCAGATGTGGTCCGGGCTGACACGCCTTCAGGAGGTCGTCGACGCCCTGCGCGGTGAGCTGGTGGTCCTCGCCGACGACGCCGGGACCGAGCTCTTCGACCTCCCCGACGCGCCGCGCCCCGAGCCGGACACGCCGGCCCCGGTGCGCTTCCTTGCCGAGTTCGACAACGCGGTGCTCTCGCACGCCGACCGCTCCCGGATCATCACCGCAGAGGATCACCGGCGGATCATGACCAAGAACGCGCTGATCCCCGGCACCGTCCTGGTGGACGGCTTCGTGCGCGGCAGCTGGCGCGCCGAGAAGACCCGGCGGACCGCCCGGCTGATCGTCACCCCCTTCGCCGCGCTGTCCCCGCGGCAGCGGGGCGAAGTGGAGCAGGAGGGCGCCAGGTTGCTACGGTTCCTGGCCGTCCGCGCCGACGACCGGGACGTCGTCGTCCTGTCCGACGGGTGAACCTCCGGGGCCCGTTGTCCTGCCGTGGTTCCCTGAGTTCTGGCCTTCGGCCGGAAATACCTGAAGCACCCGAAACGCTCGGACCCGGGTCCCCCGCATGCGCAGTCGGCTCCGCGGCAAGTCGCCGTCACGACTGCGGGGGATCGTGGCCACCCTCCGGTAGGACATCGACACGAGCCTCAGCCGTTGCCCCAGTCCCAGGTGTCGAAGTAGGCAGCCGTGCCGGTACGGCGGGCCTCCATCACAGCGCTCAGGCGCGCGAAATCTCTGGGCGGCATCAGCGGCTCCCACTCCTGCAGGGGCAGGACGCGGGCCTCGTCATGCTCGTCGGGATCCAGGGCGATGCCGCGGATCTGCTCCTCGGTGAGACGGCCGCCGTCGAAGACGAGGCCCACTGTGCTGTAGGGCCATTCCGCGCCGGGCAGGCTGTACACCGACGCCAGCAGCCGCGCCGGCCCGGGCGGCGTGATGCCGGTCTCCTCCCGGCACTCGCGGACGGCCGTCTGCCACGGGCGCTCGCCCGGATCCATCGTGCCGCCCACGAACTGCCATGGGTGTGTGGGGGAGTAGACGGAGTGCAGCTGGAGCGGCCGGTCCTCCTCGTCGGTGAAATAGACGCATGCGAAGGCCGTTGCCTTCAGCACCGTCTCGGCGTACTGCTCGGGTGGCAGCCGGGTGGGGCCACCCTCCTGCTCGCCCCGTACCGGTGGCTCCTCAAGCTGCGGCACCCGCACCAGCCCCGGACTGCTGGGGGACCCCAAGTCCCGGTACGGTGGCGCTGTTTCGCCGATGTCGGGCGGCCCGGTCTGCGAGGAACGCTGCGCGGCGTGCCGCTGCAGGAGGGCGGCCGTCGACGGGGGGAGCCGCAGCCGGTGCAGCATCCCCAGTGGGAACCAGTGCAGCAGTACACCCTCGTTCAACTGCAGGGTGTCGGGGTTGCCGTTCCAGCGGCCGGCGAACGTCTGGATCGGCACGCACATGCCGTCGACGCCGGTGGTCTCTTCCACGGCGAAGGGCTCCAGGTCCGACAGGTGCAGACCGGGTACTTCCTCGGCCAACTCGCGGTGGATCGTGGCTTCCAGCGACGGATCTCCCGGCTCGCGGCCGCCACCGAGCAGTGCGAAGGTGCCCGGCTCCGAGATGTCCGGGTAGTTGTCGCGCAAGTGGAGGAGGTAGCGGCCCGTGTCGTCGTAGACCAGCACGGAGGCGGTCACCGGCTCGGGCCGCCCGTCGAGGTCGGCCTTCAGCAGCTTGGCGCGCAGCGTCGGCGAGCCCACCTGCTCGAAAGACCGCCAGTCCGCGCCCGAGACCTCCTCGTCCTGCAGTGCGATCTCGGTGTCCGAGTGGGCGACGTAGAAGACGAACCGGAGGTCGAAGTGCCGGTGCTCGGGCTCGCCGCGCCGCGGATCGGCGTCGATGTCGTGGACGTCGATGTCGATCGGAGCGTCGAGGAACTGCGGGGACAGGCACAGGTCGCCCGGCTTGATCCCGGCCTCTTCGGACACCTTGCGCAGAGCGGTGGCGAGGACCGTGCGGTCGTCCGGTTCCACGTGGCCGCCCGGGGCCGGGACCAGCCCGCCGGCCCTGTGGTGGATGTGCAGTACCCGTCGGTTGCGGTCGATCACCACGGCGCTGCACGTGATGTGGCTCGGCAGCGTGGCGCGGCTCGTGGGATCGGCCTCGGCGTCGAGCGAGGCCAGCAGCGGCTCCAGCTGGGCTCGTTCGGCCGGATGGCGTTTGAGATACGTTTCGACGAGGGCGTGGACTTCGGGGCGGGCGGGTGGCATGGCAGCACCTCCAGTGCCTCAGGGCCGGTGACCGGAAGGTGGGTGCGCAGGGCATGCCTGCCCTTCGCGGCCGATCGGGATGACGCGGCCGCGGCTGAGCACCTGTTCTTTCAGGGGAGCCTTCACGGTCATGGCCAAACCCTATTGACGGGTACAGGGGCGGTCCGCGCGATCTCGCCATGGATCATCCTGTGGTGTGACGCGAGGTCGCTAGTGCCGCGGCAGGCAGCGTTTGCCCGTTAAGGAGCGGTGTTCGGTGCGTTCCCCCACGCTCGGCTTCGCTCGCGCGGGCGGTGCCCCCACCGGCGTGCCGGCCGGAAGCCCTCGTACTGGACGTACTTGGGCTTTCGGTCGGTGCGGCGAGTGGGGGTACCCCCTGCTCGAAGAGCTTGGGGGAGGCGTGCCGGGCGTCGCGACGCAAACGTTGCCTGTTGCGGCACTAGGGGCTGCCGGACGGTGCGGAGCTCGCACCAGAGCGGGCGCGAGCGCGCAGCCCTTCCTCGACCAGCTTGCCGCGACGCCCGCCGTTCCGTGCCCCAACGCCGCCGGGCAAGGACGAAGCCGACTCCGGCTATCAGCGCCGGAACGGCCAACTCGACTGCCAGCGACACTCGCGCACAGTAACCGACTGCCAGAACCTCCGCGTTGTGCCGAACACGGCGGTCGCCCTGACCGAAACAGCACTCTTGACACGTACACACTGCTGCCCTGTTCCTTTCGTAATCGCAGCGCATGGTTGATCGTTGGGCCGAGCATCGACGCGTGCACGGACAAGGACCGTCAGGGGGAGCACATGACCATCAGTCGCAGAGCACTTCTGGCCATGGGAGTGATCGCGGGCGGTGGGCTGCTCACCGCCTGCGGGAGCAACACGGGGCGTGGAGACGGCGGAGGGTCGGGGCCGACGCTGTCGCACTGGTACCACCAGTACGGTGAGACGGGCACCCAGCAGGCGGTGAACCGGTACGCGGCCGCATACAAGAAGGCGCACGTCACCGTGCAGTGGCGGCCGGGCGACTACGACCAGCAGACCGCCGCCGCGCTCCTCACGGACTCCGGTCCGGACGTCTTCGAGGTCAATGGGCCTACGCTCGACCAGATCCAGGGCGGCCAGGTCGTCGACCTCACCGACCTGCTCGACGGCGTCAAGGACGACTTCAACCCGGCGGTGCTCACCCCGAAGACGTACGAAGGAAAGATCTGGGGCATCCCGCAGACCATCGACATGCAGATGCTCTACTACCGCAAGAGCCTGCTGAAGGACGCCGGACTCGAGCCGCCCGACACCCTCGACGCACTCGTCGACGCCGCGCACAAGCTCACCACGAAGAAGGTCAAGGGCCTCTTCCTCGGTAACGACGGCGGTGCGGGCGTCCTGGGCGGAACTCCCCTGTACGCGGCCGGGTTGCAACTCGTCACCGACGACGGCAAGCCCGGATTCGACGACCCGGAAGCCGCCCGCGCCCTGGGCAAGATCCACCAGCTGTATGCCGGCAAGTCCCTGCTCCTCGGCGCGCCCGCCGACTGGGCCGACCCGTCCGCCTTCCTCCAAGGGCTGACCGCGATGCAGTGGACCGGCCTGTGGGCGCTGCCCCAGGTGCAGAAGGAACTCGGTGACGACTTCGGCGTCCTGCCGTTCCCCAAGGACGGCCCGTCCGGCCGTCCCTCCGTGCCCGTCGGCGCGTACGGCGCCGCAGTCAGCGCCCGCAGCCGGAACAAGGAGGCTGCCAAGGAGTACGTGAAGTGGCTGTGGGTGGAGCAGACCGGCGACCAGGAGGACTTCGCGCTCTCCTACGGCTTCCACATCCCGGCCCGCATCTCGCTCGCGAAGAAGGCCGCCAAGCTGAAGACGGGTGCCGCCGCCGACGCCGTGAGCTTTGCCACCGACCACGGCTACGCCCAGCCCTTGCTGTGGACCCCGGCCGCGCAGACCGCCTACCAGGACGCGCTGAGCCGGATCATCAAGGACGGCGCGAACCCGGACGACGAGTTGAAGACGGTCCTGCGGAAGGTGTCGGCCGAACTCGCCCGCGTACAGAAGAAGAAGCCGTGAGCCAGGGGGTTGTGAGCCGTCGGCGCACCCTCTGGTTCTGGATCTTCGTCGGGCCCTTCGCCGCCGGACTCGCGCTGTTCACCTACGTCCCGCTGCTGTGGAGCGTGGGCCTCAGCTTCTTCGACGCGCACAACACCGTCACGCCCACCCACTTCGTGGGCGTGGACAACTACACGGCCATGCTTTCGGACGACGCGTTTCTGGCCAGCCTGCGCACCTTCCTGCTGTTCACGGCGTTCATAGTGCCGGCGACCTATGTCCTCGCCCTCGCCCTGGCCCTCATGGTCAACCGGGTGCGGCGGGCGCGGGCGTTCTTCCGGTCGGTGTTCTTCCTTCCGGCCGCGTGCAGTTACGTCGTCGCGGCCCTGATCTGGAAAATGTCGATCTTCAACGGGGTCAGGTTCGGGCTGGCCAACGCCGTCCTGGACTTCTTCGGCGCCGACCCGGTGGCCTGGCTGTCGACCACCGACCCGCCCTGGTACTGGCTGGTGATCGTGACCGTACGGCTGTGGCTCCAGGCCGGCTTCTACATGATCCTGTTCCTCGCCGGACTCCAGCGCATCAACCCCGTGCTCTACGAGGCCGCCGCCGTGGACGGCGCCCGCCCCGGCTGGCAGGTATTGCGGCACATCACCCTGCCGCAACTGCGCGCCACCTCCGTCGCGGTGGTGCTGCTGCTCGTCATCAACGCCTTCCAGGCCTTCGACGAGTTCTACAACCTGCTGTCCGATGCGAGGGGTTACCCGCCCTACGCCCGCCCGCCGCTGGTCTACCTCTACTACACCGCGCTCGGCCAGGGGCAGAACCTGGGCCTGGGCAGCGCGGGCGCGGTGATTCTTGCCCTGATCATCGCGGTCGTCACGGTGGGGCAGGCCCGCTGGTTCGGACTGGGAAGGAGGAACAGCGATGGATGACGCCCTGGTACGTGCCGGGCGAGCGCTGCGGCTCGCCCTGCTGATCGCGCTCGCTCTCCTCTTCCTGGTCCCCTTCTACCTGCTGCTGCGCAACGGGCTGTCCACCGAGCAGGACATCACCTCGCCCGAGTGGACCTTCTTCCCCTCCGGCCTGCGCTGGGGCAACGTCCGCGAACTATTCGACGACAGCTCCGTCCCGTTCGCCCGCTCGCTGCTGAACTCCGCGCTGATTGCCGTTGCCACCACTCTCGGTACCCTTGTCCTGGCCTCGCTCGCGGGCTACGGCCTCGCCCGCATCCCCTATCGCCACGCCGACAAGGTCTTCTACGCCATCCTCGGCACCCTCATGGTTCCGGCCGCCGTCACCTTCGTCCCCAGCTTCGTGCTGGTGTCGTCACTGGGCTGGATCTCCACGCTGCGGGGCCTGATCGTCCCCACCCTCTTCTCCGCCTTCGCCTGCTTCGTCTTCCGGCAGTACTTCCTCGGCTTTCCCAGGGAACTGGAGGACGCCGCCCAGGTCGACGGGCTCGGCTACTGGCGGACGTACTGGCTGGTCGTCGTGCCGAACGCGCGGCCGGTGTTCGCGGCCGTCGGGACGATCGTCTTCATCGGCGCGTGGAACGCCTTCCTGTGGCCGCTGGTGATCGGACAGGACCAGAGTGCCTGGACGGTCCAGGTCGCCCTGTCCTCCTTCACCACCGCCCAGGTGGTCCGCCTGCACGAACTGTTCGTGGCGGCGGCCGTATCGATCCTGCCGCTGCTGGCGGTGTTCCTGTGCTTCCAGCGGTGGATCGTGGCGGGGGTGGAGCGATCTGGGATCGACTGAGGCCTGCCCGGCGCGTCGAACTGTGGAGCCTTTGTCCGAGGCCGGGTTCAGACCGCGACGGCCACCTCCTCGACCCTGGCGACGCGCGTTCGAGCAACGGGCGGTCCGGCGGCGGGCACCAGCCACCGGCAAATGGCAACTCGCCTTGCTATCAAGGGTGTTACATGCACGAAGATCAGCGGAATCCGTCCTTCCATGAACGCGCACGAGTAGCGTCACGCCCATGGAGGATTCACAGAACACTCACGACCCAGCTACACCGCGCGCCCGGTACGTTCGACGTGCCACGACCGCCGTCGCGGGGGCTGCCGTTCTGGTGGCGCTGAGCTTCGGTGTCGCCCTCGCGGCCAGCTCGGACGACGGCACTCCCAGTCCGGGGGAGACCACTGTTATGCCGTCTCCCGAGGGCCCGTCCGATTACCCGACCGAGGTCCCGCCTCACGAGACAGGCGGCACCAGTGGCGGCGTTGACGGCGGCGCGACCGGCGGCATCGATCCATCGCCGACCGCGACGTCCCCCACCAGCATCCCGTCGTCGCCCAACGTCGAGGCCGATCTGGCCAAGATCAACCGACGCATTTCGCAACTCAACAAGAAAATAGACCAGTTGCCCACCAAGAAGGACCTCGCCGACGCCCTGCGCGCCTTCGCCGACGAACTCGACAAGTCCGAGTAGCCCACGACGCAGACGATTGCGCCACCTCAGGTCACGCCCCGACGGGACGGCCCCCCAACCGCCCCGGCCCGGAACACCGCCTCAGATACGGCGCACCGTGTGCAAGGACGAGGCGTACAGACCCGCGCCGTCGAGCAGCGAGGGGCCGGCCAGGTCGGCCATGGTGGGCCCGTTGCCCGTCTTGCGGCTGGACAGGAAGCGGCGCTTGCCGGCCGCGTCCCGTCCGAGGTAGATCCCTGCATGGTCGACCGTGCCCGTCGGCTCCCCGTCGTCCCCGGAGTCGGCGTTGAACAGTACGAGATCACCGGGCTGGAGATCGTTCGCGGCCGGCGGAAGGGTGCCGTCGGTCCGGTCGATGAGCACACCGGGCGTGTGGTCGGCCATGTCGCGGGACCTGCGCGGTATTCGGTCCCCGGAGGTGTCCGCCTTCGCGGCCATTGGCACGCCCATGTGGTAGCCGTAGACCATGCGCGTGTAGCCCGAGCAGTCGAGCATCCCGACCTGATTGCTCGACGGCCCGGTGTAGGCGCCGTCGGGAAAGGGCCGAGGCCAGGTCGGCCGATGCCGGCAGGGGCTCGACGGACGCGGGGGCGGTGTCGGCGTGAGCCGGAGCCGTGGCCAGGCCGGTGAGAGGGACGGAGGCGGCGAAGGCGGCGAGCAGGCCGCGCCGAGATGTGTGGATCATGGAGGTCATGATCTCTCCCGTGTGGCATTCCGGACCAGTGCCCCGGTAGGCAGCGTCCGGGCGGCCCCGCTGCCACGATCCGCCCGCGTAGCGCCGCTCCGCCCCGGCCCAGGTCCTTCGACGTCGCGCCTCGTCTTCAACCCCCGTCGACGGCGAGGACGCGGCGAGCGGCGATCCGGGCCGAGCGGACGGCGGCCTCGCTGTTGGGACGCAGCATTACCCAGTCACCGGCGTAGTCCACGCGGCGCACCGGCCGCTCCAGGAACGCCGACCGCAGACGCAATGCGGCCGGAGTCGCCTCCGGCAGACCGTTCGGCCAGCGCACCACGAACACCGTATGCGTTGCCTCGGCCAGGCCCGGCAGATACCGCTCGGCGCGTGCGCGGACCACGGCCGCGACCTCGTCGTCGGATCGCTTCAGCAGGTCCGCTGACGCGTACGGCGAGGCGAACAGGCTGACCAGGCCACGGCCGGGCGGGACCCGGTCGGGTGCCTTGAGGTGGTCGAGGATGGCTCCGGCGAGCACCCGGTCGTCCACGGCCGAAACTCCCAGGGCGTAGGACGGCTGACGGGTCGGACTCGGTAGCGGGCGGTCCAGCAGACACAGCACCTTCAGCATCGGACTGTAGGTGCTCGCCGTCAGGTAGGGACGCTCGTCGTCCGGCAGGTCGCCATGGAGCGTGAGCGCCACCGGCGCCGGCACCGCCAGTACGGCGCACCGCGCGGTTACGGTCTCGCCGCCGGCCAGGTCGAGGCGCACCGTACGCGGCCCCGGCTTGACCGTGACGGCCGCATGGCCGGTGACGACGTCCAGCCGGTCCGCCAGCGCCCGGGCCAGCGTGTCCATGCCGTTGCGGTAGGCACCCCAGCGGGCCGCGGCACCCCCCACGGCGAGCAGCAGCGCGGCCATCGGCCCGATCGCCGAACGCTCCGGTCGCCAGCCGAAGAAGCCACTGGCCAACGGCTGCAACAAACGGTCGTACAGGTCGGGATGGTAGCGGCGGGCGTACTCCGCGACGGTCGCGTCGCCCAGCGGTGTGGCCTCGGGGCGGTCCTGGTCGAAGCGGCCGCGATGCCTCATGAGCACACCCGTGAACCGCAGCCAGTCGAGCCGGCCGCGCCATGACATTCCGGCCCCGGTCAGCAGTCCGGCTGGATGACCGAGGTTGGCGTGGGCACGGCCGTCGCGCCAGACCGCGATCCGGCCGCCGACCGGCATCACGGCGTCCTCGGCCAGGCCGACCGCCCGGACCAACCGCCAGGTGTCCTCGTAGCCTTGGGTCGCGAGGTGCTCCGCTCCCTCGTCCAGCACGTAGTCCTCGTGGTGGCGGGAGACCATCCGCCCGCCCACCCGGCCCAGTGCCTCGAACAGCCGCACAGACCGGCCGGCTTCGGCCAGGTGGAAGGCGGCGGCCAGACCGGAGATCCCGGCCCCCACCACGGCGATGTCGACATCTGTCTCGGTCATCTGCGGTTCGTCCTCGTGGTGTCGATACGGATGTGCTGCACCCCGAGCGGTGGTCGGAACCGTCAGGGCGGGATGGGGTCAGGTCCAGTGCCCGGTGCCGTACGGCGGTGCCCCGTCGAGCAGCCGGTCCCGCAGTTCCTGCCGGCGGACCTTGCCGGTCGCGGTGAGCGGAAGCTGCCCGTCGGGCAGGAGCGTCGGCTCGTCGAGCGGCGGCAGGTCGGCCACGGCCCGGCGCCACGCGGCCCGGTCCAGCTTGCCGTCCCGGGTCACCAGGACCGGCAGCGGCAGTCCGCTCGCGCGACCGAGCACCACCGCCTCGACGACCTCCGGCAGCCGGTCGTGGAGCACGTCCTCGATCTCCACGCAACTCCCGCCCCGGACCGTGTCCACCTCGCGGTCGAGCAGAAGCAGTCGCCCGGACCGCGTGGCGACCCCGAGGTCCCCGGTGGCGAACCAGTCGTCGGTGAACTTGGCCCGCAGCCGCTCCGTTTCCCCGACATATCCGGCGCACAGCGCCCTGGTGCGGGCCAGCACCAGGCCGGGCCGGCCGCGCGGGACCGGCTGGAGGGTCTGCGGATCCACCACCCTCAGCCGTGCTTTGCCGGCAACCGGACGGCCCAGGTCGCGGGTGGTGGGGTGGCGTTTCCCCAAGGCGCGCACCGATCGCCGGGTGAAGCAGCGAAAGGTGAGCGGCCCGGTCTCGGACTGCCCCCAGACCTGCACCCACAGCGGCAGACGGCGGCGGGAGGCGCCGAGGAACGCCCGGACCGTGGGCGGGTGGATGGCGTCGAAGGTGTTGATGTACAGCCGCACGTCGCGAAACGGGTTGTCCGGTGACGCGGTGAGCGGCTGCCAGCGCACGAAGGCCGAGGGCGCCGCCTCCAGCGCGGTCGGCGGATGCGCGCGCAGGACCGGTTCGGCGCGCCCGGGGTCGTAGCCGTCAAGGATCACCGCCTCGCGCGGGGCGAGCCAGAACACGCTGACCGTCCAGGCGAGACCACGACCGTGGGCGTACGAGGTGGCCTGGGCGACGGTGTCGTCGCGCCGGGTGGACACGATCGGCCAGCGCCGTGCCTCGGCGGCGGCGATCCGGTGGATCAGAGTCGCGGTGGTGTGGGTGACCAGCTTGGGGATCCCGGTGGTGCCCGAGGTGTGCATGATGGCCAACGGTGCGTCATCGGGGCGGTGATGGGCCGGTGGCGGCCGGTGCCCGCGTACGTCCGCCAGGGGGATGGCCCCGGACGCGGAGGCATCGAGGGTCAGGGTGCGACGGGTGAACGCGCTCAGGTCGGTGCCCGTGGAACGGGTGCTGGCGAGCGTGCCCGCGGTGGTGACCAGCGCGGTGGCGTCGAGACGCTTGAGCAGCAGCTGAAGCGTCTCGGCCGGGAGGCGGTCGGAGATCAGCGCGGGCACCGCGCCGATGCGGGCGGCGGCACAGGCGAGCAGGACGTAGTCCCAGTGGTTGGGCTTGATCACGGCGACCCGGTCGCCACGCGTGACGCCCAGTGCGGTGAGCCAGCCCGCGGCCTGTGCGACGAGTTCGGCGAGGTCTTCGATCCCGTACGATGTCCGACCGTCCGGCGCGATGTCCAGTGCCCGGCTCAGATGGACCAGTGTCCGGGTGCCGCGGTCGGCCAGAACGTCGAAGAACGGACCGGGTTCGAGGGGCTTCAATTGTCCCTGCCCTTCTGGCTCAGGAGGCGCGGGCGCTCAGCAGGTTGGCCGCCACCAGCGCGACGACCAGGATCCGGTGTGCGCGAATACCGACAAGCCGGCCGCGCAGGACATCTCCGCGCACCATGCCGGTCGTGAACTGCCCGGTGCGGGCCACCATCACCGGCAGCAGGAGCAGCGGGAACCACCACGGCGCGACTCCCAGGAGCGCCGCCGCGATGATCACCGCGGTCTCCAGCACGGAAAGCGCGCCGATGAACAAGGTGTTGCCGCGCCGGGACAGCAGACACGCGACGGTGGGCCGGCCTACCGCACGGTCACCGGCGATGTCGTTCGTGTTCGAATACACCCCGAAGAGGAGCGGCCCCAGGCCGAAGAGGAACGCCTCCACGGCGGCCAGGCCGGTGGCCTCCCCGGTGAGCAGTCCGTAGAGCGGCAGGACGAAGGCCCAGCCGACGGCGGCGAGGAACACCTCCTGCAGTCCGCGGTGGCCGAGCCGCAGGCCCCAGGAGTACTGGGGGATCACGAAACCGGCGCTCACCACGCCGAGCACCGCCCACAACGGCTGGTGGGGCGCGACCACCAGAGCCGCTGTCCAGCACAGACAGCCGGCGGCGAGCGCCCCCCAGCCGAAGCGCACCGCGGCCGTTTCGGTCAACGCGCCGGCCAGCAGCGGCTTGCGGGCGAGTCGGCGAACCGGCGCGTCGACGCCGTAGTTGGCGGCGTCGCTTCCGTCCCGATAGCCGGCGACGTCGTCGAACGCGACCGCCGCGCCGACCAGGCACACCTCCCCGAGCAGGAACGCGATCAGCGTCAGCCCCGTCGACAGGCCGTCACCCGGTGGCTCCCGTACCAGGAGAAGCGACCCTACGACGAACAGGCTGAGGTAGTAGTCGACCATGCCGAGCTTGGCCAGCCGGATATAGGCGGGCAGCCGCGTCCACGGGCGTGGGCCGGGACGGGCGATCGCGCGGGCCGGGTGCGCGGTGGTGGCGGCCGGGTTCAGCTCAGCGGCCATGGGTGCTCCCTGGTGTTGTGCCGTCGAAGGGTTCTGGATCCGTCGGGAGCTGCCGCCGACGGGCGCTCGCTGTCGCGAGCAGGGTGCGCTTCCGTCCGCTCATCGAGGAGCTTCCCGGGTCCTCGAGGAGGTGCGCGCGGGGTCGCCGATCCGCGCGGCGGCGAGCCGCGCCAGGGTGCTCCGGCAGACCTTGCCGGTCGGACCGAGCGGCAGCCGGTCCAGCGTCAGCAGATGCTCGGGAAGCTTGCGGCGCTCCAGCCCCCGCTCGCCTTCCAGGAACGCCTGGAGCTCGGACAGGGTGGGTGGGTGGGCGCCCTGACGCCGTGCCACGCAGGCGCACAGCCGCTCGCTCAGATCGCGGTCGGGCACCGCCAC
>NZ_MLYP01000098.1 GCF_001866645.1 Streptomyces colonosanans | reverse complement strand
CCTCCACGAACTAACGCGGAGCAGCACTAGTACCCCCGCGCCCCCGCGATCAGCCCGTCATGGGGGCTCCCCCCGCTCGTGCGCGGCCGAAGGCGGGGGCGCTCGAGGACGAGGTCGTACGGGCCGGAACCGGCGGCCGGGGGCCCCGGGTGCGCAGCACCGCGCCAGGCACCGCAGGGCGTCGGTTCAGGCCCGGGACACGGCACCGGCTAACGTGCCGCCTCCTTCGAGACCAGCGCCACCGCCTCCTCCACGTCGTCCGTCAGGTGGAACAGGAGCAGGTCCTTCTCCGCGGCCTTGCCCTCGGCCACCAGGGTGTTCTTGAGCCAGTCGATCAGGCCTCCCCAGTACGACGTGCCGAAGAGGACGATCGGGAAGCGGGTCACCTTCTGGGTCTGGACCAGGGTCAGGGCCTCGAAGAGTTCGTCCAAGGTGCCGAGGCCGCCCGGCATGACCACGAAGCCCTGCGCGTACTTCACGAACATCATCTTGCGGACGAAGAAGTAGCGGAAGTTCAGTCCGATGTCGACGTACGGGTTCAGGCCCTGCTCGAAGGGCAGCTCGATGCCGAGCCCGACCGAGATCCCCTTCGCCTCGCACGCGCCCTTGTTGGCCGCCTCCATCACGCCCGGGCCACCGCCCGTGATCACGGCCCAGCCCGCCTGCGCCAGGCCGCGCCCGAGCCGCACGCCCGCCTCGTACTCCGACGAGTCCGGCGGTGTCCGTGCCGAGCCGAACACACTGATCGCGGGCGGGAGTTCGGCCAGCGTGCCGAAGCCCTCGATGAACTCCGACTGGATACGGAGGACGCGCCATGGGTCCGTGTGGACCCAGTCCGAGGGACCACCCGCGTCCAGCAGCCTCTGGTCCGTGGTGCTCGTCATCACCTGGTCCCGCCTGCGCAGCACGGGACCGAGTCGCTGCTCGTCCGGTGGCACCTTCTTGCCCTCGGGGTTGCCGGTAGGCATGTGCGCTCCCTCCGCGTCAGAGTCTTCCCTGGTCAGGGCGGTCCCTCCGCTCGAGCGCAGCCGAGAGTGGGGGCGCAGCCGAGGGCCTGGGGAAGGTCGTTCCACCCCAGCGTAGATCCATGCGGGTTACATGCGGGGGACGTGCGTATGTCCGCCATGAACCGCCATGCCGACGTCCGGCGGCAGGTCTCAGGACGTCAGCCAGGCCCTCAGGCGCTCCTCGCCGGCGAGGATCTTCGCCGTCTCCACGCGCTCGTCCCGCTTGTGCGCCAAGTGCGGATTGCCCGGGCCGTAGTTGACGGCCGGGACGCCGAATGCGCTGAAACGGGAGACGTCGGTCCAGCCGTACTTGGGCTGGGGGGTGCCGCCGACCGCCTCGAGGAACGCCGCTGCGGCCGGGTGCGAGAGACCGGGCAGCGCTCCGCCGCTGTGGTCGGTCACGACGAACTCCTCGATCCCGCAGTCCGCGAACACCTCTCGGACGTGTGCGATCGCCTCCTCCTCGCTCCGGTCCGGCGCGTAGCGGAAGTTGACCGTGACCACGCACTCGTCGGGGATCACGTTCCCGGCCACCCCGCCCGAGATACCGACCGCGTTCAGCCCCTCCCGGTATTCCAGGCCGTCGATCACCGGGTACCGGGGTTCGTAGGCGGCCAGGCGGGCCAGGATCGGGGCCGCCGCGTGGATCGCGTTCGCGCCCATCCAGCTGCGTGCCGAGTGGGCCCGCTCCCCCTTGGTCTTCAGCTGCACCCGCAGCGTGCCCTGGCAGCCGCCCTCGACCTGGCCGTCGGAGGGCTCCAGCAGCACCGCGAAGTCGCCCTCCAGCCAGTCGGGGTGTGCCTCGGCCACATGCTTGAGGCCGTTCAGGTGTGCGGCGACCTCTTCGTTGTCGTAGAAGACGAACGTGAGGTCGCGGTTGGGCTCGGGAACCGTCGCCGCGATGCGGAGCTGGACCGCGACGCCCGACTTCATGTCGCAGGTGCCGCAGCCCCACAGCACGCCGTCCTCGTCCAGCCGGGAGGGCACGTTGTCCGCGATCGGGACCGTGTCGATGTGGCCCGCCAGGATGACGCGTTCCGTCCGCCCGAGGTGCGTCCGGGCCACGACGTTGTTGCCGTACCGGTCGACCGTCAGGTGCGGCAGGGCGCGCAACGCGGTTTCGATGGCGTCCGCGAGGAGCTGCTCGCCACCGCTCTCGGAGGGGAAGTCGACGAGCTGCGCGGTGAGCCGCGCGGCGTCCAGCGTGAGGTCAAGGGGGGTAGCGGCCATGCCGTCGACCCTAACGCGCCCGACCGCCCACGGCTGCCACAGGAGTTGTCCACAGCCCCGGGAGTCAACCGTGATCGCCTCCAGTACCTTGTACGGGTGCCAGAGCCGTCCTCCTCTTCCCGCCGACGTGGCCGCCTCCTGCGCTATGGCGCGGCCGTCATGGTCCTGTTCGCCGTCGCCGGCTATCTCGCCGTCCAGTACCTCACCGGCTCGGGCACGCCGAGATGCGAGGTCGTATCGGGCAAGGGAGGCAGGGCGTCGTACGAGTTCACTCCGGAGCAGGCGGTCAACGCGGCGACGATCTCCGCGGTCGGGACCGCCCGCGGTATGCCCGAGCGCGCGGTGACGATCGCGCTCGCGACCGCGCTCCAGGAGTCGGGTCTGCGCAACATCGAGCACGGCGACCGGGATTCGCTCGGCCTGTTCCAGCAGCGCCCGTCGCAGGGCTGGGGCACCGAGCGGCAGATCATGGACCCGGTCTACGCGGCGGGGATGTTCTACGAGCATCTGGCCAAGGTGCCCGGTTACACCGAGTTGCCGCTGACCGTCGCCGCCCAGCGCGTGCAGCGCAGCGGCTTCCCGGAGGCGTACGCGAAGCACGAGCCGGACGCCACGCTGCTCGCCGCCGCGCTCACCGGCCGGTCGGCGGCCACGCTGACCTGTCAGGGCCGCCCGGCGCCGAGCGAGACCAGTGGCCCGGACGCGGTGCGGGCCGCGCTCGTACGGGACTTCGGCCGTGATGTGCTGGCCTCGGCCGGCGCGGAGGCGGCCACCGAACGCCCCTCGTCGTCCCCCACGGCCACGGCGGCACAGGGCACCGGCACGGTGACGATCCCCGTGCCCCGGAAGACCACCGCCTCGGGCACCTCCGACGAGCGGGGCTGGGCGCTGGCGCACTGGGCCGTGGCCAACTCCTCGTCGCTGCACATCTCGCGTGTCTCCTTCGCAGGCCGCGAGTGGTCGCGTGGAGGGTATGCGAACAAGTGGCGTACGACGGGTGGTTCGGACGCGAAGGCGTCGGCCGCCCAAGTCCGTATCGTCACCGAGGATTAACTCGGGCAGCAGTACGGGCTCTCACCCTTCGGGGTTGTGCACAGCACGCCTCCACGACGGGGCGCGCGGGCTGCCGCGCCGCCCTACCCGTACACGCCAAATCCCTTGGGGGCAAAGGGACGTGGGGATCTCGGCGGGTCTGCCGAGCGGTTTCGTTTGCCCGATTTCATCCCCAGCCGATAATGCGACGCATTGCCAACTCTTTGCGGCGGGCCACCGCAACCTTCGCGGGCCTCGAGCGGTAGTCACTGCGTCCGAGCCCGGACGATCAACAGCGGAACCGGCCGACAGCCAGTCGGCCCACGAGCGGCCGAACTCCCGGGCAGGGTCGGACACTTCACCGTTCTCTCTCGTCCAAGGAGCATCATGTCCCTCTCCCTGACCCGCCGGATCGCCCGTGCCGCGCTGCTGATCGCAGCGGGAGCGGCGCCCGTGGTCGGTGCGGCCGGCTCCGCCGGCGCGGCGACGACCGGTCTGCCGGCCACCCCGAACCTCGGCGGGCTGACCGCCCTGGACGGCGCACAGGCCGGCACCACCGTCGACGGTGCCGCGCAGAAGGTCACCGGGCTCGCCGGCAACGCGGGCGGCGCGGCGGTCACGACCGGCGGCGCGGCGGTCAAGAAGGCGGTACCGACCGCGAGCAGGGCCGCCGGTCAGGCCGTCGGGACGGCGACGCCGGTCGCGCACAGGACGGCCGGGGGCGCGGCGGGGCAGACCGGCGCTCTGCTCGGTGACACCGCCGGGACGGCGACGGGCGGCGGGCTGCCGACGCAGCAGCTGCCGCTGCACGGGCTGCCCCTGGGCGGCTGAGCCCCGGGGCGAGTGCCCGGCACAGTACGGCGGAGAGGTCAGGGGCGGCGCGCCCCGGGCTCCTCCGCCGTAGGCGTCACAGCCGCTCCACCGCCGCCGCGATGCGCTCGTCCGTCGCCGTCAGCGCCACGCGTACGAACCTCTCGCCCGCCGGTCCGTAGAAATCGCCCGGTGCGACCAGGATGCCCAGGTCGGCGAGGTGGGCCACCGTCTCCCAGCAGGACTCGTCGCGGGTCGCCCACAGGTAAAGGCTCGCCTCGCTGTGCTCGATCCGGAAGCCGTGCCCGAGGAGCGCGTCGCGCAGGGCCGTGCGGCGGGCCGCGTAGCGCTCGCGCTGCTCGCCGACGTGTGTGTCGTCGCCGAGCGCCGCCACCACCGCCGCCTGCGTCGGAGCCGGCGTCATCATGCCGCCGTGCTTGCGGATCTCCAGGAGCGGGCCGAGGACGGCCGGGTCGCCCGCGAGGAACGCCGCCCGGTAGCCGGCCAGGTTCGAGCGCTTGGACAGGGAGTGGACGGCGACGATGCCCTCGTAGGAGCCGCCGCACACGTCCGGGTGCAGGACCGAGACCGGTTCGGCCTCCCAGCCCAGCTCGATGTAGCACTCGTCGGAGAAGACCAGGACGCCGTGCTCCCGCGCCCAGGCCACGATCCGGGTCAGTTCCTCCTTGCCCAGCACCTTGCCCGTGGGGTTCGACGGGGAGTTGAGCCACAGGAGCTTCAGGTTCGTCGGGTCGAGGGCGGTCGGGTCGTCGTAGACCTCGTACTCCGCGCGGGCCAGGCGGGCGCCGACCTCGTACGTCGGGTAGGCCAGCCGCGGGTACGCGACCTTGTCGCCGGGGCCGAGGCCCAGCTGGGTCGGGAGCCAGGCGACGAGTTCCTTGGAGCCGACGACCGGCAGGACATGGCGGTCGGTGATGCCACGGGCGCCCAGACGGCGCTCCACCCAGCCCGTGATCGCGTTCCGCAGCTCGGGCGTGCCCCAGACGGTCGGATAGCCCGGGGAGTCCGCCGCGGCGACGAGCGCCTTCTGGATCAGTTCGGGCACCGGATCGACCGGGGTGCCGACGGACAGGTCGACGATCCCGCCCGGGTGTGCGGCGGCTGTCTTCTTGTACGGCTCCAGCCTGTCCCAGGGGAAGGTCGGAAGGCGTTCTGAGACTGCAGACACAGGGATCGCTCACTTTCTGCTGTTACGGCGTGCACCCCGCTACGAGCGTACGGGCGCCGCAAACGCCGCGGTCCCGTGCGGCGCGGGCGCGCACCGTACGGGACCGGGGTGATGAGGTTCCCCCCGGTTCGAGCGAAGCCGAGAACCAGGGGTGGGGGTCCCCCCGGTTCGAGCGAAGCCGAGAACCAGGGGTGGGGGTCCCCCCGGTTCGAGCGAAGCCGAGAACCAGGGGGAGGGTGTGCAGACCGCTTACTGGTTCATCGGGGGAAGCGCCGCGATGAAGGGGTGGTCGCGCTCGATCAGCCCCAGCTTGCTGGCGCCACCGGGCGAGCCGAGCTCGTCGAAGAACTCGACGTTCGCCTTGTAGTAGTCCTTCCACTCCTCGGGAGTGTCATCCTCGTAGAAGATGGCCTCGACCGGGCAGACCGGCTCACAGGCTCCACAGTCGACGCATTCGTCCGGGTGGATGTACAAGGACCGCTGGCCCTCGTAGATGCAGTCGACCGGGCACTCCTCGATGCACGCCTTGTCCTTGACGTCGACACAAGGCTCTGCGATGACGTAGGTCACGCTGTCGTTCCTCCTCGGTAGGGCGCTGGCGGGCCTGCTCAGGCTCCGCCGCCTGGCGCGCGGGAGCGCGGCGTCGTCGATGCCCGCCCCTAGTATCTCCGTTCCTGGGCATGATCCGAACAGGAGGGGTGAACTGACCTGTGGAAATCTCTGCGGGCGGACGACTTGAGGTCCGTATCACCGCTGCTGACGTGGGCAAACGCGTCTCCGTACGGCGGTGGAACGAACATGCCGCCGAGGGTGAGAAGTACACCGACACGGTCGGCGTGCTCACTTCATGGGACGGCGGTGTGCTGCGGATCACACGGCGGGACGGGGAGAGCGTCCGGATTGCGGAGTCCTCGCTGGTCGCGGGCAAGGTGGTTCCGGCGGCTCCGGCCCGTCGCAGGGGACCCTCGGCCTCGTACGGGGAGCTGGCACGGATCTCCGCCAGGGCCTGGCAGCCGGTGGAGCGGGAACAGCTGGGCGCGTGGGAGTTGCGTGCCGCCGCCGGGTTCACGCGCCGGGCCAATTCGGTGCTGCCCCTCGGCGATCCCGGGCTGCCGCTGGACGAGGCGCTGGAGGTCGTACGGCGCTGGTACGCGGCCCGCGGCCTGCCCGCCCATATGCAACTGGCGACCGGCGCGGAGGGCACACAGGAGCTGCTGTGCGCGCAGTTGGAGTCGCGCGGCTGGACGCGGGCGGTGACCGCCGAGCTGTGGACCGGTGCGCTGGCCCCCGTGGCGGACCGGGAGGCGGCCGGTGTCCGGCTCACGCGCACGGTGGACGAGATGTGGCTCGCCCGCTACCAGCGCAAGGGGCTGAGCGAGGTGGCGCTGAGGGTGCTGGGCAGCGGGCCCTCGGTGTGGTTCGCGACGGTTCCGGGGGCGGAAGGTGCTCCTCCGGCGGCGATCGGGCGGTGCGTGGTGGACGGGCGATGGGCCGGTTTCGCGGCCGTCGAGGTCGATCCGGCGCAGCGCCGCAGGGGCCTGGCCACGACCGTGATGGCGGCACTGGCCCAGCGGGCCCTGGACGAGGGCGCCTCGGCGGCCTGGCTCCAGGTGGACACGGGCAATCCAGCGGCACGGGCCCTGTATGCGGGACTGGGCTTCGGGGCACATCATGCGTATCACCACTACCGGGAGCCGGAGGGCTCCCTCGGTCCGGACGCGGAGGGCCGGACGGTCGCCGGTCCCGCGCCGGTGGTGTGAAAGGTTTCGAGGCATGCACGCCCTCTATCCCCCGGAGCCCGAGCGGGCCGCCTGCATACGGCGGCGGTTCGGCGACGAGGCGCGGTCCGCGCGGCCCGATCTTGTGACCTTGTGCCTGCTGGTGGGCGCCGCGGCGGACGGGAGGCTGGACGAGGCCGGGATGGACGCCGCGCAGATCGAGCTGGACCGGCTGGCCGGACAGCTGCCGTTCGCGCCGGGCGGACCGCACTCCTGGGCCCTCGCGCTGGCCGACGTCCTGGGCGGTCGCTGCGGGTTCCACGGCTCTGCGGCGGACTACCGGCGCCTGGAGTCCTCGCTGCTGCACGAGGTGCTGCGGCGGCGGCGCGGGCTGCCGATTCTGCTGTCGGTGGTGTGGATGGAGGTGGCACGGCGGGCGGGTGCGCCGGTGTACGGGGTCGCCCTGCCCGGGCACTTCGTCGTCGGGTTCGGGCCGCCGGACGACCAGGTGCTGGCCGATCCGTTCAACGGGGGCCGGATGCTGACCGGCGGCGACGCCGAGCTGCTGGTCGCCGGGGCCACAGGGGCGCCGCTCGACCCGTCGATGCTCACGCCCGCCGATCCGTTCGACGTCGTCCTGCGGGTCCTCAACAACATCCGCGCGTGGGCTGCCGCCCGGCCCGAACGGTCGGATGTCTCCCTGTGGGCGGTCGAGCTGTCGTTGCTGCTGCCGTCGCGTCCGGCGCGACTGCGGTACGAACGCGCTCAACTCCTCGTGCAGCGCGGGGACTTCCTGCTGGGTGCCGCGGAGCTCGACGCGTATGCCGAGGTGGTGTCCACGGTGGATCCGCCGACGGCGGAGCGAGTGCGGGGGCAGGCGCAGGCGGCCCGGGCACGGCTCAACTGAGGTGTGAGCCAGGCGCGGTGGGTACGTTCGACCGGATGCGAGCCGTGGTCACCCGCGCCCACAAGGCGGAGCCGCACCCCGTCGCAGCCCCGCGCCCGGTACCAGTGGCTACAACCAGCCCTTCTCCCGTGCCATCCGTACCGCCTCCGCCCGGTTGCGTACCGCGAGTTTCTGTATGGCCATGGAGAGGTAGTTGCGGACCGTGCCCTGGGACAGGTGGAGGGCCGCGGCCAGTTCCGCGTTGGTCGAGCCGTCCGCCGCCGCGCGCAGGACTTCGCGTTCGCGGTCGGTCAGCGGATTGGCGCCGTCGGCCAGGGCGGCCGCCGCCAGTGTGGGGTCGATGACGCGCTCCCCCGCGAGCACCTTCCGTACCGCCTCGGCGAGTTGAGCCGCGGGCGCGTCCTTCACCAGGAAGGCGTCGGCGCCCGCCTCCATCGCGGAGCGCAGATAGCCGGGGCGGCCGAACGTGGTGAGGATGACCACCTTGAGCGCCGGCAGCTCCCGGTGGAGTTCGGCCGCCGCCTCGATGCCGGTGGCGCCCGGCATCTCGATGTCGAGCAGGGCCACATCGATGTCGTGGGAGCGCGCGGCCGTCACGACCTCGTCCCCGCGTGCCACCTGGGCGACGACCTCGATGTCGTCCTCCAGCCCGAGCAGGGCGGCCAGTGCCTCGCGAACCATCGACTGATCCTCGGCGAGGAGGACCCTGATCGTGCTGCTCATGCCGGGGATCCTACGTCGGTGCCGGGGGCGAACGGCACGCGGGCGACCAGCCGGAAGCCGCGCTCGGCCCGGCCCGCCTCCAGCATGCCGCCGGCCTTTGCCAGGCGTTCGGTCAGGCCGGTCAATCCGTTGCCGGGGCCCTTGCCGGGGCCGCCCGATCCGTTGTCCTCGACGGAGAGTTCGAGGAACGCGCCGTCCAGGGTCTGACGGCGGAACAGGTCCACCGTGCAGCGGGTCGCGCCGCTGTGCCGCACCACGTTGGTGACCGCCTCGCGCAGTGCCCAGGCGAGCGTGGACTCGCTCTCCTCGGGGACGCCGGCGAGATCGGGGTCGTCGGGCAGTTCGACGCTCACGCCGGCCGCGGTCAACGCGACTCTGGCTCCGGCCAGTTCGGCGGACAGCCGGGGGCGCCGGTAACCGGTGACGGCCTCGCGGACGTCGACGAGGGCCTGGCGGCTGACCTGTTCGATGTCGGCGACCTGCTGGGCCGCCTTGTCGGGGTGGTCGGGGAGCATCCGGCCGGCCAGCTCGCTCTTCAAGGTGATCAGGGAGAGCGAGTGGCCGAGCAGGTCGTGCAGGTCGCGGGCGAGGCGCAGACGTTCCTCGTTGGCGGCGAGCTGGGCGACGGTGGCACGGGCCTGGCGCAACTCGATCGTGGTGCGCACCAGTTGCCGTACGCCGGTCATCGCGAAGCCGATGAGCAGCACCAGCAGGAGCAGCACCCACATGCCGTCCGCGCCGTCGTGCTCTGCGACGAGCAGCATCGCCACGGCGGTCAGCGGGATCGTCCAGTACGCGGTCTTCAGCGGGAACGTCGCCCCGCAGGCGACGGAGACGTACACGAAGAGGCCGATCCACGGCACGCCGAGGGTCAGGCACAGCGCGACGGCGAGTATGCCGAGCACAGCGACGAGCCAGCCGACGACGGGCCTGGAGAACGGTCGGCCCATGTTCCGGAAGACCAGCGTCAGATAGATCCCGGTGAAGGCCATCAGCCCCGCGCCGCCGGCCACGGTGGCGGCAGTGTTGTGGGGCCCGGAGACCAGGTCGTGCACCGGTGAGCTGAGGAAGATCAGCCAAGGGAGGATCCAGACCAGCTTGCGCAGCGCCTCGGCCCTGTCGCGGGGCGGTTCGCCCATACGCAGCAGCCGCTCGGCCCGGGCTTCGCCGGACCGCAGGTCTTCCGTCGTGGTGCTCACGCCTTCAGCGTGTCCTTCCGGTACAGCCACGCCGCTCCGCCCGCGAACAGGACGAAGAAGACGACGAGGATGGCGATGTCCTGGGTGTGCGGGGCCTCGCTCTGTTCGATGGCCTGCCCCAGGGCAGCGTACGCGTGCGTGGGCACCCACTTGGTGATGCTCTGCAGCCAGTCCGGGAAGGTCGTCGTCGGCATCCACAGGCCGCCGAGGATCGACAGGCCGAAGTAGATGATCATCGTGATCGGGCGGACCGCGTCACCGCTGGCCAGGTAGCCGATGGCGACGCCGAGCGCGGCGAAGACCAGGCTGCCGGCCCAGATCGCGCCGGTCAGCGCGAGCCACTGCCAGGCGTCCAGGCGGACGTGCTTCACGGCCGCGGCGACGACGAAGACGACCACGATCGAGGGCAGGCTCACCACGGCGGCGCCGGCCGTCTTGGCGAGGACGTACCCGCGTCCCGGCAGCGTGGTCAGCCGCAGCTGCCGCACCCAGCCGTTCTCCCGCTCCTTGGCGATGCGTTCGCTGTTGCCCAGAAGGACGGCGGTCAGCGCACCGAAGGAGGCCATGGAGACCATCATGTAGGTCGGGAGAGTGAGACCGCTGCCGTCGACCTTCGTCGTGCTGTCGGCCTTGCCCGCGATGAGCAGGAACAGGGCCGCCGGGTAGATCACCGAGAAGAACAGGAACTTGCGGTTGCGCAGGGCGCGGGCGAGTTCGAGCTTGATCAGGCTGTTCATGACTGCTTGGCCTCCTCGGCCTCCGTGATGGCGACGAACGCCTGCTCCAGACCGAGCCCGGCGACTTCGAGATTGCGGGGGTAGACGCCGAGGCCGTAGACGGCGTGCACGGTCGCGTCGGCGTCGGAGGACTGGATACGGACGGTCTGGCCGCTGATGTCGATCGAGGTCAGGAAGGGCAGGGCACGCAGGGCCGCCTGGTCGAACTCGCCCTCCAGGTCGAAGGAGACGCGGCGGGCGCCCGCCTTCGCCTTGATCTCGGCTGCGGTGCCGTCCGCGAGGAGTCGGCCGCGGTGCAGCACGAGCACCCGGTCCGCGATGGCGTCGGCCTCTTCGAGGTAGTGGGTGGCGAAGAGGACGGTGCGGCCCTGGTCGGCCTGTTCGCGCATGGTGGCCCAGAAGGCCTGGCGGGCGGAGACGTCCATGCCGGTGGTCGGCTCGTCCAGGACGATCAGGTCGCTGTCACCGGCGGTGGCGAGGGCGAAGCGTACGCGCTGGGCCTGGCCGCCGGAGAGCTTGTTGACCTTGCGGTCGGCGATCTGGGCGATGCCGGCACGGGCCAGCACGTCGTCGGCCTTGAACCGCTTGGGGTGCAGGGCGCAGGCGAGCCGCACCAGTTCGGCGACGGTGACCTCCTCCATCAGGCCGCCGCTCTGCAGCATGGCGCCGACGCGCCCGGCGACGATGGCCTCGCGCGGGGTGGTTCCGAACACCCGGACCGAGCCGCTGTCCGCGTGCTTGAGTCCGAGGAGCAGGTCGAGTGTGGTCGACTTGCCCGCGCCGTTGGGCCCCAGCAGGGCCACGGTCTCCCCCGGGTGCAGCTCCAGCGACAGCCCGTCGACGGCCCGTACGCTCCCGTAGGTCTTGCTCACCTGGTCGAAGCCGACCACCGGGGTGGTGGTCGCTGTCGCTGTCGTCGTCATGTGATCAATGGTGGCCGTGGGGGTCGTGCGCCCGGCAGTGTCGACGGTCCGGAGTACCGGATGACAGATGTCATGCTCGTGCGGAGTGCGCAACTCCGTGCGGCGCAGCGCGGGTTCGGTCACCCACGTGCGAAACGGAACCCCTGCCCGGTGCGGGCAGAGGCTCCGTTCAGTCGGACGACCAGAGGTCAGCTCGGGTTGGTGTCGATGACTCCGACGCGCTCCGCCGCCGTCTTGCCGCGCAGCGCCTTGCGCAGCGCGGAGGCGACGTCCTGGGGGGTGACGGCCGTCTTCTGCCCGGTGCCCCGGGTGATCAGCACACCGTCGAAGGTGCTGCCGTACGCCGCCTTGAGTGCCTCGAGGTCGTACGTCTCCACGAGCTTGCCGCCGACGGCCTTGACGCCGAGGATCTTCGGCAGTGACAGGGAGCCGAACGGGATCTCGTGCGCCGCGTCGGTCTGGATGAAGACCTTCCGCGACATCGCGGGCTCGGCGAACTCCTTCATCATCCGGTCGACCTCGGCGTTGGAGACCGTGGGCTGCCGGGTGGTGGTGGGCAGCCGGACAGGCGAGGCCGAGCCCGTCTCCACCTGGGTGCGGTACGCCTGCTGGACCTGCGCGGTCGAGCCGCGGACGTCGATGCCCTTGCCCGGTTTGCCGTAGACGGCGACGGCCTTGCCGGACTCGAACTTGATGCCGCCCTCGGTCATCGATCCGGTGCCGCCCGAGGCGTTCTGCAGCGCGACCTGCAGCTTCTCCTCGTCGACCGGCATCTTCGGCTCGACCTCCCGGTGGTTGCCGAACAGCGAGCGGATCACCGAGACGGGGTTGTAGTCGCTCGTCGCGGCCGCGCTGGCCGTGGCCTGGGTGTCGAACTGGAGCCCCGCCTGGTCCGGCTTGAGCGCGACGGTCTTGCCGTCGACCGACAGCTTCAGCGGCTGGTTCACCCTGCTGCCGAAAGCGTCGTCGAGCTTCTTGACCGCGTCGTCACGGGTGCCGTCACCGATGTCGACGCCGAGCACGGTGGTGCCCTTGGGGACGTCGGAGTGGTTCATCAGCAGCCCGGCGCCATAGACGGCACCGACGATGAAGAACACCCCGCCGCCCAGGAGCACCAGCTTGTTGCGGCCCTTCTTCTTGGCCGGCTTCGCGCTGGGGGCGGACTGCGCCTGGGGCGGTTCGGGCAGCTTCGGGGGCGTGTGCGGCAGCGGTCCGTCCGAGCGGGGTCCCGCTGCGAACGGCCCCGCGCCGTTCTGGCCGCCCTGGGGGACAGGGGGGATACCACTGGTGACGGTGTGCCCGGCGACGTTGTCACGGGGGCCGCCCAAGCCCCGCGGGCCCGGCACGGGGGCGGGCTTCTGCGGGGTGAGGATCGCGGTGTCATCGCTGAGCCCGCCGCCGGGACGTCCCTGGCCCGCGGCGGCTCCGGGCGCGCCGGGGGCGAGCGGACCGCCCGGGCCGCCCTGCGTGCCGGGGGCGCCGAGGCCCGGGCCGGCGCCTGTCGGGCTCGCGGGAGGGATGATCGGGCCGTCGCCGGTGACCGGGCCGCCGGTCGGGCCGGACGGGCCGCCCCGGCCCGGCTCGGAGAAGTACGGCAGGTCGTCAAGGTTGGGCAGCTCGCCGCCGTCGACGCCTATGACCGGCAGCGAGGCCGTGCTGGCCGCCACCGCCTCGGACACGTCGAAGGAGCCGGTGCCACCGCCATGGCCCGGCGCGACGGGTCCCGCGGCGGCGGCACCCGGGAGGCCGCTGCCGTTCGTACCGCCGGGACGTGCGCCGAGCGAGCCCGCGCCACCCGCGGGCCGAGCGCCGGTGCCGGCAGGCGCGGTGGGGCGTGCCCCACCCGTACCGTTCGCACCCGGACCACCCGGGCGCACTCCGCCCGTGCCGGGGCCGGCCGCGCCAGGGCCGCTCGGCGCACTCGAGGCGCCGTTGGCGCCCTGCGCGCCCGAAGCCCCGGGCAGACCAGCGCCGTTCGTCGACCCGCCGCCCTGCTGGCCCTTGGGCCCAGCGGACTTGCGGGGCGCGAACCAGTCACTCGTCGGCTTCTTCTCGCCCGCCGCGGAGGGCTCCGCGGGGCCCTCGGGGGCGCTGGGCGCGGTCTCGGGGATCGCCGTCTGGATGTCGGCGTCCGCGTCGTCCGCGGCCTCACCGTCTGCGACGGGCGTACGCATGACCACCGGCGGAATGGGCCGCGATCCGGGGATGTTGATCCGGATCCGGGTGGTCAGCGTGGTCTCGGTCTTGCGGTCCTCCGGCTGCGTGGCCGAACGGCTCGCGTCGGCGCCGCCCCCGGAAGCAGTGGGGGTCCCGTAGGGCGGCGTCCCCGACGGGTACGCGACTCCGCCGCTCCCGTTGGCTCCGGCGGACGAACTGTCAGTTTCACGACTCAAGGCAGGTTCTCCCGGTTGGCTCCGCCGCCCGCTTCGACCTCAACAGGTGGGGGGTCCCCCTGCTCGTGCAAAGCCGAGAGCTTGGGGGAGACTCGGCGGCGCGCACCACCATACTGGCCGCTCGCGGCCCGCAGACCGCGCCCGCGAGGAAACCAGCACGGCACCCCCACGTCTGTGCCGCGTATGAGCGGGACGTCCCATGTCTCGTGGAGGCGCAGTGGTGCGTCACTTGCCAAGTCGGGCGCCGGGGCCGCCCGGTTGCCTCCCTCCGGCAAGGGTGGCGCAGATCACAGCCACAGCCATGCCGCCGAGCAGGAAGAGATACGATCCGGCGCCCGCGCTGAACAGGAAGTCGCCTTCCGGACGGCTGGAGGTGAGCAGGACGACGGCGACCATCCACCCGACGGCGGGAGCGACGGCCCCCGCGCGGGTACCCGTGACCCGGCTTCCGCCGACGAAGAGCCCCGCCGCGCCCGCGAGGGCGAGCAGCAGTCCGCCCGGGAACCAGCCGGACTGCACGAGCGCGCCCGCCAGACCGATCACCGCGCCGAGCACGAACAGGCCGAGGTAGGCGGCCATCCGCCCGAACGAAGGCGGGCCCAGGGGCTGCGCCAGCATGCTCGGCTGCTTACCGGTCGACATCATGCCGCCACCCCCTGGAACAGATCCGTCTCTCGTTCTGCGGCACTCCCCCGACCTGCGGCCGGGGTGCCCGTCGTCCCGCTTGGTCCGCCGCGCACCAACTCGTAGTACTCGGTGGTGAACAGCGGCTGCGCCAGGGCGTTGGAGAGCGCGAACCAGGGCTCCGCGACCTCGATCTGCGTGACATGCGCCCGCATCGCCGATGCCTTCGCGGTAGCGAACCCCGCACCGTCGATCTCCGTGGTGATCACCGAATCCTCGGCCACACCAGGGACGTCATTGATGTCCGCCGCCTCGTCGAAGGGTGTCGTATCGATTTCCTGACGCAACCGCGCGAACGCGGCCTCCGCGACCGACCGCGGCATCCGGTTCCAGTAGATCTTCACGATCTCCCAGGGTGCGCCGAGGTCCGGACGGAAGCCGGGGTCCGCGGCCAGCTCGGCGGCGCGCATCGCAACGCGGTGGGCCTGGATGTGATCCGGGTGGCCGTAGCCGCCGTTCGGGTCGTAGGTGACGAGGACCTGGGGCCGTACCTCCCGGACGACCGCCACCAGCTGACCGGCCGCCTCATCGAGGTCGGTGGACCAGAAGGCACCGGGGCGGTGGTTCTGCCCGGTTCCCATCATCCCGGAGTCGCGGTAGCGTCCGGCGCCGCCGAGGAGGCGATGGTCGCTGACACCGAGCTCTTTCATGGCGGCGGCCAGCTCCTCGGCGCGGTACGGGCCCAGCGCGTCGTCGCGGTCGGGCGCGAGGTGCGCGAGCGCGGGCGGGATGACCTCGCCCTCCTCACCGAGGGTGCAGGTCACCAGCGTCACGCGGGCGCCCTCGGCCGCGTACTTGGCCATGGTCGCGCCGTTGTTGATCGACTCGTCGTCCGGGTGCGCGTGCACCAGGAGCAGACGCCGGTCGGGCAGATCCGTCATGGGTCCACCCTACGAGGCCGTCGTCTTCCGGCCGGTTATCACCCCTGATCGTCGAGGACGTGAGCGATGGCCAGCGCGGTCCGCTCGATCCAGTCGATGGCGTCCGTCACCTCTGCCTCGTCGATGGGGCGGCGCTGCTTGAGGTCGCCGTCGATCAGGTCGGCGTCATGCGCGATCTTGTTACGCCGCTGGGTGATCTCCAGATAGCGGCTGCGGAGTTTCTTCTCGTTGAGCGAGGTACGCCCCTGGAAGAACTCCTTGTTGATGCACCCCGCAGCCTCATACCAGACCTTTTTCTCGATCTTTGCGAGAACGATTCCCGAGACGCAGGGGGGTCAGTCGAGCCGGGCGATGACGCCTCGGACCAAGGTGGCTGAAACTAGCCCATCCGTATCCGGAAGGCATCCTTCGGCGTCAGGGCTGCGGGGTTTCCTCGGCGCTCTCGTCCTTTTGACATGCTCCTCGGGCTGAAGCCCGAGGATTCTGGCCGTCCCACGGGTTGCTGTGCCGCTACGCGGCACAGTTTCCGTGTGGGATTCCCTGGCTTCCTGTTTCTTCACGCTGTGCCAGAACGGGTTCTGGTCTTACCGGCGCTCCGCAGGCTGTCACCGCCAGTCCGGCGGCCGATTTCACGTTCTTCGCGGCGTTGTGGTCCCGG
>NZ_MLYP01000097.1 GCF_001866645.1 Streptomyces colonosanans | reverse complement strand
TGGCTGCGGGACGTGAGGCCATGAGTGTGAGGTTACCGGTGGAGACGACAGGGGACACGCGTGCCTCCTGCTTCACCCGTTCGTGTCGCCGCACGAGAGGCACGAAACTGACGTGCACTCACGGCGCGTACGCCGCTTGGCGGAGGGGACAGGGGACGGCAGGACCGACGCAACGCGCCCTGTGGCCCTGGCCCGCGCAACGGACCGTCAGTTCTGCGACGGCACCTGCGGCGCGCCGCTGCCTGTGCCCGGCTCCAGGGCGTCCAGCGCCCTGCGCAGCCCCGTGAGTTTGCGTTCGAGATGGGCAGCGGTCGCCACCGCCGCCGCGTCCGCCGCGTCGTCGTCGAGCTGCTTGGACAGCGCCTCTGCCTGCTCCTCGACCGCTGCGAGCCGCGCGGAGAGTTCGGCGAGGAGGCTCACGGGCTCCTTGCTGTCGCCGAACGCGGACTTGCCGCCGCCCTCCAGCTGCAGCCGCAGCAGAGCGGCCTGCTCACGGAGTTGACAGTTCTTCATATAGAGCTCGACGAACACCGAGACCTTCGCGCGCAGCACCCACGGGTCGAACGGCTTGGAGATGTAGTCCACCGCACCCGCCGCGTACCCCCGGAAGGTGTGGTGCGGACCGTGGTTGATGGCGGTCAGGAAGATGATCGGGATGTCGCGGGTCCGCTCCCGCCGCTTGATGTGCGCGGCGGTTTCGAAACCGTCCATGCCCGGCATCTGAACGTCCAACAGAATGACCGCGAAGTCGTCCGTCAGCAGTGCCTTGAGCGCTTCCTCCCCGGACGATGCCCTGACCAGCGTCTGATCGAGCGCAGAGAGGATGGCCTCCAGCGCCAGCAGATTCTCCGGCCGGTCATCGACCAGGAGGATCTTGGCCTTCTGCACCATGGCCCGCCCTCCTCGCCCCGACTTGGGGCCGCCCCTGTCCACAGGACTCGGGGTGGTGCCACCCGGCGCCACCCCGGGGGACGACTCCCTTGCGCCGCCCGTCCTTGTGCCGGTCATCGTAGCCGCACCCCGCCTGTCGCCACACCCTGTCACCGCGATGTCACTGTGCACGTAGCAGAAACGTGGCAGGGGACCAGAAGGTTCCCCGCGCACCGCGTCTCTCCACGGTTTCGACCACAGTCAGTCAGCAACTCCGCGGGAACGTTCAGGGCCCCTGTCATTCCGCGCGCATCCACTGCTCCATCACGGACAGCAGATGATCGGGGTCGACCGGCTTGGTCACATAGTCGGAGGCGCCCGACTCGATGGCCTTCTCCCGGTCGCCCTTCATCGCCTTCGCAGTCAGCGCGATGATCGGCAGCCCGGCGAACTGCGGCATCCGCCGGATCGCGGTGGTCGTGGCGTACCCGTCCATCTCGGGCATCATGATGTCCATCAGGACGACCGCCACGTCGTCATGCTGTTCCAGAACCTCGATGCCCTCACGGCCGTTCTCCGCGTACAGCACCGACAGGCCGTGCTGCTCCAGGACGCTGGTGAGCGCGAAGACATTGCGGATGTCGTCGTCGACGATCAGCACCTTCTCGCTGGCGAACCGGACGCTCTGCCGCGGCTGCGCCGCGACCTCTCGTTCGCCCACCCACTGTTCCTGTCCCGCGCCGCCGTGTGACGCACCCGCGGTGACCGCCCTGCGCCGGCGCCGGAAGAGGGCCGCGGGTCCGTTCCGGGTGTCCTGGTACGACTTCACCTCGAGCGGGGTCTCGATGTCCGGAGCGGGCAGCTCCGCCTCGGACGCCAGCAGTTCGTCGGCCTCCATGGCGGGCGAGAGCTGCGCGTAGCCGTGCGACGGCAGTTCGCTGGGGTGCGGCGGCAGGTACAGGGTGAACGTCGAGCCGCGTCCGGGTTCGCTCTGCGCGTGGATCTCGCCGCCGAGCAGCCGCGCGATCTCCCGCGAGATGGACAGCCCGAGGCCCGTACCACCGTACTTGCGGCTCGTGGTGCCGTCCGCCTGCTTGAACGCCTCGAAGATCACCCGCATCTTGCCTGCCGCGATGCCGATGCCCGTGTCGGCCACGGAGAACGCGATCATCTCGGCGTCCGGGTCCCGAAGCGAGCCGGCCTCCAGCAGCTGCTCCCTGATGGCCACGGGAACGTCGCTGCCCGCGGGCCGGATGACCAGCTCGACGGCCCCGGTGTCGGTGAACTTCACCGCGTTGGACAGCAGGTTGCGCAGCACCTGGAGGAGGCGCTGTTCGTCGGTGTGCAGCGTGGCGGGCAGCTCCGGCGAGACCCGTACGGAGAAGTCCAGACCCTTCTCCGCCGTCAGCGGCCGGAACGTCGCCTCCACGTAGTCCACGAGCTGGACGAGTGCGATGCGGGTCGGGGAGACGTCCATCTTGCCCGCCTCGACCTTCGCCAGGTCGAGGATGTCGTTGATCAGCTGGAGCAGGTCGGAGCCGGCGCCGTGGATGGTCTCGGCGAACTCGACCTGCTTCGGGGAGAGGTTGCCCTCGGCGTTGTCGGCGAGCAGTTTCGCCAGGATCAGCAGGGAGTTGAGCGGCGTACGCAGCTCGTGCGACATGTTGGCCAGGAACTCGCTCTTGTAGCGCATGGAGACGGCGAGTTGCTCGGCGCGCTCCTCCAGGACCTGCCGCGCCTCCTCGATCTCCGTGTTCTTGACCTCGATGTCGCGGTTCTGCCGGGCCAGCAGCTCGGCCTTGTCCTCCAGTTCGGCATTGGACGCCTGGAGGGCCTTCTGCCTCTGTTCCAACTCCTCCGATCGCAGCCTCAGTTGCTCGGTCAGCTCCTGCGACTGCCTCAGCAGCACCTCGGTCTTGGTGTTGACGGAGATGGTGTTGACGCTCGTCGCGATCATCTCGGCGATCTGGTTGAGGAAGTCCTTCTGGATGTGCGTGAACGGCGTGAAGGACGCCAGCTCGATGACGCCGAGCACCTTCCCCTCGAACAGCACCGGAAGGACGATGACCTGCGCGGGCGGCGCCTCCCCGAGCCCGGAGGAGATCTTCAGATAGCCGCTCGGCGCGTTCTCCACCAGGATCGTGCGCTTCTCCGTGGCGGCCGTCCCGATGAGCGCCTCACCCGGCCGGAACGACGTCGGCATGGAGCCCATCGAGTAGCCGTACGACCCCAGCATGCGCAGCTCGTAGGCGTCGTCCGTGCCGGCCCCCAGGTCCTTGCCGTCGACCAGCGGCATGGCGAGGAAGAACGCCCCGTGCTGCGCGGAGACCACCGGTGTCAGCTCGCTCATGATCAGCGAGGCCACGTCCGCCAGGTCACGGCGGCCCTGCATCAGGGCGGAGATGCGGGCCAGATTGCCCTTGAGCCAGTCCTGCTCCTTGTTGGCGATCGTGGTGTCACGCAGGTTGGCGATCATCTTGTTGATGTAGTCCTGCAGTTCCTGGATCTCACCGGACGCGTCCACATCGATCTTCAGGTTGAGGTCGCCGCGGGTCACTGCGGTCGCCACGCGCGCGATGGCGCGCACCTGCCGGGTCAGGTTGCCGGCCATCTCGTTCACCGACTCGGTCAGATCGCGCCAGGTGCCGTCGACATCCCGGACCCGCGCCTGGCCGCCGAGCTGGCCCTCCGTACCCACCTCACGGGCCACCCTGGTGACCTCCTCGGCGAAGGAGGAGAGCTGGTCGACCATCGTGTTGATGGTGTTCT
>NZ_MLYP01000096.1 GCF_001866645.1 Streptomyces colonosanans | reverse complement strand
GCTGCCGTCCCAGTGACGGCCGTCGGGGGCGGGCGTGGGGCACATGGCCCGGACCGTGCCAGGCGACACGCAGGCATGAGCAACGTGTCGGGGATATGTCCCACGGTCGGCCCAACGAGCCCGCACGCATGAGCGTTACTGCGGATGGCTGTTCTATGCCTGCTTGCCCGATCGGGTGATTCCCAGCGTGGTGCGCGGCGGGACGGAGCAGGGGTTCAGGAAGTGGCCGTGCCGGGCGGGGTGTGGTCGTCGCACAGGGCGCCCAGGAAGCGCTCGATGGGCACGTCGAAGGTGTGGGCGAGGGTGTGCCAGGTGGTAACACTGCCGGTGGTGCGGCCGTGTTCGAGGTCGATGAGGGTGCGCCGGGCCAGACCGCTGCGGTCGGCGAGTTCGTCGAAGGTCCAACCGCGTTCGGCCCGCAGGCGCGCGAGCACGACGCGCAGCGCAGTGAGGTCGGGGTCGGGCGGCAAGATCGTCACCTGACCATCCGACGGTGCAGACCCCTGCCCCGTCAGTGCGGGTTTCTGCACTTTCGCCAGGGCGGAGGGAGGTGAAATCCACGGTGCGGGAATCTGCACTACAGTGCGTCCGTCCCGGGGGCCGTCATGGTGAACCCCGCCACGAGAAGGACAGACGGACGGGAGGACGACCAGCCCATGAGGCTCGGTGGCGCACATGCCGCAGTGCGGCGCATCTGGACAGTGGAACTGCGCCCGCAGGCGGACGGCCCTACACTCGTCTGCCCCTCGTGTACCGCCCGCACCTTCCCCCTGCAGGCGTCCTCCGCACGGTCGGCCGCCCTGTCCCATCTGGCCTGCCACGCCCGTGTGGACGCGTTGCCGCCGCACCTGCGCAGCTGCCAGTGCCGGCTGCGGGGCTGCGTCTGGCATCCGCGTCATCGCGGCTGTGCCGGGCGGGTGCTGCTGGCCCTGACCCGCGACCTCAGCGGCCGCACCTGGCGGCTGGCCGACGCATGCGCGGCCTGCGCGGCGGCGACCAGCCACACCGCCGTCGTACCGGACACTCTGCTCAGCCCTCACCGACCGGCCGCATCAGCCCCCGTCCGGCCGCGGGTGCACGGAGACGAGCCGCAACGGGTACGGGAGATGCTCACCCACCTCGCCTCCGCACTCGGCTGCGTCACCTCCCCCGCCGCCCGGCTGCTGGCCCTGCAATGCGCCCTGCGCGCCGACACACACGGCTGCGCCCGGCTGCCAGCCGGCCTGCTGCGCGGCATGCGCCTGCACCGGCACACCGAGGCGTGGCAGGAGCTGGTGCAGGACGGCTGGCTCGACCTGCCCGATCCCCGGGCAGCGCCTTTGCAGGTGCGGCTGCTCGACGACACGGCGCTGGACCAGGCCCCGAGCCGCAGCGCCCGTCGGCGCGCCGCCCATTGGGCCCTGCAGCCCACCTCACTCATCGTTCCGGCGACGACAAAGCCCGCAGAACGGCTGACTGCCCTGGTCCTGGCCGCCCACACCACCGCGGCCGGCCCCACAGCCGACATGGCCGTTGTTGCCCGTCTGTGCGGGCACTCCCCCCAGCAGACCGGAGTACTGCTCGACCGGCTGGTCGCCGGCCGTACCCTGGCGGCCTGGCACCATCAGCGGGACACCGACGAGGTGCACTGGCAGCTGGCTCCCTTTAACCGGCCCGTCTCCGGCTCCGCGGACTCGTCTGCGCACTGACCGCCGCCAGATTCGGTCAAAGAGCTTGGAGTAGAAGGCGATCGAGCCTTCCAGCTCGGCGAACGCAGGACCCATGACATGGCGGTCTTTCATCCAAGATGATGCTTCATCGACAGTCGATACAGCCTCTCTCAGTTGTGCCCCCCCAGTCCGGCCGCCGGTCGAATCCACGAGGCGAACGGGGAGAGCGGGCGTGGATGCACCGGCTGATCGAAGCGGATCCGAACCGTTCGCTGATCGGTCCCAATATGTGGTGAGGTTGGCTCATGGGTTCCCGATCGAAGCGCCGTGAAGCGCGCAACAGGAGGCAGCGCCGTTCCGGTCCGAAGTCGCCGGCGTTCGACCCGCACGCGCAAGTGATGGTGGACTCCTTGACTGCCTTGATGGCGCTCATGGCCACGTTCGCTGGCGATGATCCTGCGGCTGCAGTCGACGCAGCATTCGACAAGGCTGTCGATGAGTTCGTCGCGAAGCTGGGGCGGTTCGACGCGATCCGGCTCATCGAGGTGGCTCGTCAGCGGTTCCTGCCGATGGCGCGCGAAGGCGAGACGCCCGTCACTGCACAGGCGGGCGCCGCGTACCTGGAACTGCTGACGCTGGTCACTCTCGCCGCCCGGCAAGATTCGGCGACGGCTGGTGCCCCCGCAGTCGAGGACCAGGAGATGAGCCACTTCGTCTCCGAGGCGAAGGACGAACTCGACGGGATCCTCCGCCTTGCACAGATACGGTCCTTCGCCGCCGTTGACCCGACCGACAAGCTTGCCCTCGTATCCATGCTCATTCGTGGCGCCGAGGTATGGATGCGCAACTCGTCCTACCCGGAGATGGTCGCAACGACCAACCTGGCGCTTCTCGACGGTAACCCGAGCGTTCGCGCGGCGCTGAATGCCGAACTCGGCTTCGACGCGACCGACGCCCTGGCTGTCCTCGACGCATGCCACCACCTGCAGGAGGCTGGTCTGAATGACCGCCTCAAAGCGATGGGGGACGCAGTGCTGGACGCGATGGCCAAGGTGGAGGCAGGCCGGGCGGACGACGGGCTGGCAGAACTCGCCAGGTCCAGTGTCATGTCGATGTTCGAGCCCGACGGCGACCAGGCCACGGTCGCGATCGACGACGTCGTCGCGCGCACGGGCATTGCTGTTGAACGTGTGGGGGCCGTTGTCGAACGGTTCCGCCTCGACCTCGGGACGGCCAACTCTGCGGACGTCATCGATGCGTTCACCACCGGCAGGAACCCGCTGCATAGCCGGCCGCTCGTCGTCGCCGACAACGGGCGCTTCATGCTGCCGCACCCGGCGTTGAGCGTGTTCGCCGTCCGGGAGAACCTCGAAGAGCATCTGAAGACGTCGCCCGTATGGAGCCAGTACGCGAAGCATCGCGGAGACCTTCTCGAGTCCCGCACGCGCGACGCGCTCGACCGCGTACTCCCCGGGGCTCACTTCCGGGACGCGTTCGAGTACTACGTGCCCGCGAATGACAACGAAGCCAAAACTGCTGATCCGGCGAAGTACACCAAGCGCGTCGAGGGCGACCACTTCATCGTCCTCGACGACGTCGCCCTCATCGTGGAGGACAAGGCCGTCGCGTTGAGCGCCCTGTCCCGCGGAGGGAAGACGACACGGATCCGTACTGATCTGACCGGCATCATCACGAAAGCAGCCGAGCAGTCCGGCCGCATGCGGGATGCAATCGAGCGGGACGGTGGCCTACGTATCGAAGACAAAGGCTGGGTCAACCTCAGCCACATCCGTGAGATCCACACCATCGCCGTCAGCCTCGACGACCTCTCGACCGTCCTGACCGCCACCGCAGAGCTGGTGCGGGCGGGCCTGCTCACCCCCGACAACATCCCCTGGACGGTGTCCCTGCACGACCTCGAGCTGATCACCGAACTCGTCGCACGCCCGGCCGAGTTTCTCCTCTACCTGCGTCGGCGCCGCAACCCTGATGTCACCGTCATGTTCCATGCACCGGACGAACTGGACCTGTTCCTGTATTTCTTCGAGGCGGGCCTTTGGGTCGAACCCGACCCGGCACAGGTGTGTGCCGCGTTCCCGTTCCTCCCTGAGCCGACCACGGCCGAGCTGCGCCGCTACAGGGCACAGAAGCCGACCTTCCTGACCAGCCGAACCGACGTGCTCGACAAGTGGTTTCACACCAAGGGACGTGATGACACAGGTTCCGGATCCGCACCCAAGCCGGCGATGGTGCCCTCACCACTCGCACCTCTCCTCGACCAACTGCAGTCATGGAACGTCACCGGATGGCTCAGCATCGGCGCGACGCTGCTATCCCTGGCAACGCCCGCCCAGCACAAGTTCGCGCGCCATGGTGACATCCTCCTCAACAACCCGCGCCCGAACGGCCAGGGCCGCAGCATGACGGTGCCCGTCACGGCCAGCGTCGATCCGGCCGAAGGATGGTTGTTCGTGTGGGCGACACGCCCAGCTGGACAGGACCCCGACGACGCCGAGAAGAGCCTCCGTGGCTACCTGCGAGCCAAGAAGCATCAGCTCGGCCTGCCGCGTGGCGTCGTCTTCCTCTACGACGAACCGACTCGCGATCTCGTCGGGGCCCTCTACGACGGACACATCGGGCCGCTCGACGCCGCGCTGACCGCCACCCTGCAGTCGTTGCGGCCTGCGTCAGAACTTCAACGCTCGATCCACCCGAACGCCAAGCGGCCACCACGCGGCACGAAGGACACTCCCAAACAGAAGCAGAAACGAAAGCAGTAGCCCCTCTCGCCAGGGCTGCCGAACATCACAGGAAAGTCATCTCGGCAGGCCGCCAAGCCAAGTGGCACGCGGCCAGCGCCCGTGCGAGGAGAGGCTCTGTCTCGCGCAAGGAGGCGGTGCTCCGGCCGGTGTTTGCGCGGCTCGGCCTGGACGCCCCCGCGCGGCGCGGCGAGCGTAAGTCAGGCGCGGCGCACCTGGTGAACCAGCCGCCGCAACAGATCAAACGTGGCCGGCCCGAACTGGCCGGTCTGCAGCTCCTCGAAAGCCCCGCTCGCCACAAGCCACCCCAATCCTCTGCTTCCCCGCTCGGCACCTGCAGCCACCGCCCTTCGAGTCTGCATACACCAACATCCACACCCCAGCTGCGCGACGCGCCCGAAACTCCGCCACGCTGCTGTGGCCGCTCTGCCGCCAACCCGTGTACCGGGCAAGACGCCACGGAGACCGGAGAGTTGAAGGCTGTGCTCTGCGACCCGCTGCACCGGGCGTGGGGCAGCGGTCTACTGTCGGCGGGCGGGGAGCGCCCTGTGGTGGATGGAGGGTGCGGTCAGCTGCAGCCTAGTCCCGGTGTGTCGCGACCCATCGGGCGGACCTGCCGGCCCGGCCGCCCGATGCAGCGGCGTGGCTCGTCCCGGGCTCCAAGGGCTGGGGCCCTCCCAGAACCGCAGCGTGACGTAGATCACTTGAAAAAAGTGCGGGGTGATTGCCGGTTCGCCTTCAGGCCGGCCCTTAGGGATAGCAGCCTCATCATGCGCTACAGGTAAGGAGCTTCACATGGTCCTGCTGTGTTACTCGGATCTCGAGGACGATGACCGCGTCGGCGTCCCGGCGCTTCATGCCGCGTTGGAGAGCTGGGTGCTTCGCCTGCTGGTCGACACCCAGGACCGGGCCACGCGCCTGCCTGCCCGCTTCGCCTCACCGATCGAGGACTGCACGCCCGAGGACGAGGCACTGGCGTTGCGGACCATCCGGTTCCTGCGCTACGCGCAGGAACAGCTGATGGACCGGAACGCCCGCCTTCGCTACCTCTGTCCGGACTGCCCCCGCGATGGGCAGGCGGGCTGTCCGGCTCTCAACCGGCCGAGCCCGAGGGGAAAGACCGTGCATGAGGCGGTGTATGCGGTGCGAATCGAACCGGTGCCCGTGCAGCACGGGACCTGGCTGGCGCAGGCTCGGCCTGCGGCCTCCCGGGTGCTCGAGCGGCTGCGCCGGATGGCCAGGCAAGTGACCACACCCGTGCCCGGCGCCGGTGAGGAAGCCCGCAGGGCTGTCGTGCGCCACCTGTATGAGATGGCGCGCATGTGGAGGGCACGGGGTCTGCCCGATGACGCCGTGAACGTCGACCAGGAACAGGACGGGGCCTTCGCCCAGGACGTCTGGATCGCCTTGTTGGAGAGGGGACGGCGGAGAAGGGACACCGACGCGAGGCACTCCCCCGTGAACTTCATTGCTGCCGTCCTGCACACGCTCGCCCAACAGCTCAGTGGACCAGAAGCATTCACCACCCGCGAAGCCGTCATGGCCGCGCTGGTGGCACGTAACGCCTGCATCGAGGGTGACACCGCAGCCGTGGACGAGTTCTCTCGGACGCGGCTCCATCTTGGCCGACCGCACGCGTGGCGCGCGGCCGTGGAGATGGCCCTGCTGGGTGACTGGGTTGAGGCTCTTGGCCGGCACCTGAGTGGCGATGCCGAGATCATGGAGCTGCTCCACCGTCATACCGAACGGGAACATCGCTGTCTGCAGCCGCTCTGGGAGCGAAAAGCCGGCGGCCGCACGGTGCGGCTGCTGGAGGCCCCGGTCGCGTCGGGAGTGTCCTTGAGAGATGTGGTCAGCGATGACCGGCGCCCGGAGAACGGCCTGTTGCACGGCGAGGTGGACGATTGCCGCGTCCTTGCCGTGCTCGCGGATCTGCCACCCATGGAGAGAGCCGTAGCCATGACCTACGGTGCGCAGCGCGTGACATGGGCCCAGGCCGCGGCTCTGGGCGGCGCCGACGATCCGGATGCGTTCGGCAACCGGGTGCGCCGCAAGCTGAGACGACTGGGGCTGCGCCACCGTGCTGCGGCAAGCCCGTCCACCCCGGTGCCGGCGGCCGGCCAGTGAACATTCTCGGCGCAGCCGCAGCCGAATATCTAGCGAGCCTTGCGGCAGCACTCACGCTGGTCGCAGCGCGCAGCGTCAGGCGGCGCTTCAGGCAGCGAACTGGTCTCGCTCCGGGCGCGCCGGCCGCAGATGCGACAGCCGAGCCCCACTCGGGACCGCGCTGACACCCGGCTGCGGGATGTGTACGACGCCTCCCTGAGACAGGACGCGTCGTACACCCGGGCTCGGCACCCTTATGCTCGCGCCGCCGGGTCCGCGTGGGCGCTGGACGACCTGAGGGCCGCAGTGTCACCGTGCTCGCGGGCGACCGATGCACCTACCTCGCCATCGACGGAGGACCTCCGGCCGGAGTTGCCCTCCTTGCAGGATGCCGCAGGCGGATAGGTGAACCCCGGGAGCCCTTGCACAGCACTAGGCTCTAGGAGTGACGACACCAGCCCCTCAACCCCCGAATGTCGGCAGACATCTGCTCTACCTCGTGGTGTTCGATCCGGAGGACGGCACTGCTCCCACGGAGATCTCTCCGGTCATCGACGCACCGCTTGAGGACTCCGATCAATTCGCCATCCCTCACGGACTGGCACGCGACGTGGCCCGGGCGCTGCCCGGGCTGTGGTACTGCCTTCACCTGCCGCAATCACGAGGAGACTTGGTCGACCTTGAGGCATGGAGGTTGAAGGGCCTGCAGCAGCTGGCGATGGGACATCACGTGATGCCCGTTCCCGTCACCGCGCTCGACAGCCTGGCTCTGGCCCCGTGGTGGCGGCCGATGCTGGCGTTGTGCCCGGACGAGCTCGTCGAACGGACCGCACGGGGAGCGGTCGCGCTGGGGGTCGAACTCCCCGTCGCCTCCTTCTCAACTCTGGGCGACGCGAGTCTCCAAGAACACTGGCAGGCCATCCAGGAGCGCGTATACCCCGACGTCCCTCCGCTGGTGGGGAAGGTCAATCTCAGCCGCCGCCTGGACCTGGCCGCGTTGGACCTGCCCTGGCGTCTCATGGCTCGCCGGATGGGCTGGGACATCGATGCGCCCGCCGACGAGGAGACCCCTACGCTGCTTCATCGCACCCTGCAGGGGCACACGCTCGTCGCGGCCACCGCCCGACTGGAGCGTCAGGGACTGACTGTCGAAGAAGCCGAACCGGTCTTTGGACAGACGGTCGTTGAGGAGAAGGCACGACTGCGGCTGCCGGTTTCTCTGGCGCTGCCCGGGGTCGCACCCGCATACGTGCGCGGCGCCTACCCCCCTCAGCTGCGCAAAGCCCGAGTCCGCCCGCTCGCCGCCATGGACGCCGACGACACTTGGTCGACCGAGATCGGTGAACGCGATGATGCCCACGTCGAACGGGCGGCCATCGAGTACACACTGACCCACCGGGCCGTCGCCAACGACAGCCTGGGACTGATGATGCCTTCCGTTCCCCCCAGCGCGTTCACGCTGCTGGCCGACTTGGAAAAGCACTTTCGGGACTCTGCTGCGGACCGCCCTCGCTCGGTGGAGAAACTGCTCAGCCGCCTCAATGCCGTCGTCAGGCCCTTGTTCACGGAACCGGTGATGGAGGCCATCAACCGGGCGTCGATGCTCACGGTGTTCTCCAACTTCCCGCTGGGCCTTGCCACCATGCCCGGCGACACCGCCCCGCTGGCTGCGCGCCTGCCCCTGACGTACGAGCCATTGCTGCCGCTGACCCGCACCGTGCAGAAGGCCGGTGCGGTCGCCCTCGGCGTCGAGTGGAAGAACCGAATCCGTGTCCTGGTGGCGGAATGCATCCCCGCCAGCGACCCGGTGGGTCAGATCTCACGAGACGGCTGGCGGATCACTCAGGACACCCTGAAGGACGTCGAGGGGCTGAGTATCCACGCGGTGCAGACGCTCTCCCTGGATGCCTTGCGCGAGGCCGTCAGCGAGCACACACCTGACCTGCTGATCATCAGCGCGCACGGCACCCTCGTTGCCAACACGGCAGCCATCGTCATCGGCGACGAACCGCACATCGAGCTCGGCCTGCAGCACACCCCGCCCGTCATCGTGCTCAGCGCATGTCACGTCGCTCCCCGGGGAGCCAGCGCCGTCTCCATCACCGATCTCCTGCTGCGCGAGGGCGCACTGGCCGTACTCGGCACCCAAGTGCCAGTGGATGTGCGCCGCAACATGATGCTGACCGGCCGCCTGCTGACCAACCTCGCCGACCATCTCATCAACCAAGGACGTCACGCCACACTGCTGGAGGTGTGGCATCACACCCAGACCACCAACACCGTCAACGACATCCTCATGTCCACACCATCGCTCGGCAGTTGGGGACGGACCCCCGGCCCAGGCGGCGGGCCGGCCCCGCTGCAGGAATTCATGATCAGCAGATCGGCCGGGCGGCTGCGCGGTGCCCACATCTACCAGGACACCGAACAAGTCCTCGGTGAGATCGCAGATGATCAGGGACGCGGCGAACAGGTCCGCAACTGGTTCCGCCGCCCCGGCTACGTCCCGGAATCACTCTTCTACCTCTTTGCAGGCCGTCCCGAGCGGATCCTCATCTCCTCAATGGAGGAACGCGTCGCGGCGCTCTGGCCGCACTCCGACACTCCGGGCATGTAACGCATCTGACCAGCGCAAACCCAGCACCCGCTATAGCGGTCTGCACGAGAACGACATGCCCCTTCGTCAGTCACGTCAGTACCAGATGAGCACCACGCGTCAGCGCCAACCGCCAGGTCACCGGACTTGCGCCACTGACACCTAAATGACGATGCCCAACTGGCACTCTCCCGCAGACCATCAGGCGGAGACCAACCTGCCGAGAACGGCGTCCGCGCATGGCTTTTTTTCACGGGTTTGGGTTCTGGCTCACTTTCCGTGGAGGGCTGACTGAGTGTGATGTCAGTGGTGTGTGGTGGGATGGCCGGACTCTGCTGCCGTGACCTGCTGGGAGTCCGCCTTGATGCCCGTGTACTCGTCTCTGACCCACGCCCTGGCTGAGGCCTTGGTCGATGTCCTGTGGTTCATCGAGGGCAGTGAAGACGAGCAGATGGATCCGGACGACGCCGTCAAGGTCCTGGAGGGTGTCGCCTACCTGGTCAGCAAGTTGTCGAGCGACCAGCGGAGCGAATTGATCGACCTGCTCGGGACGATGGCCGAAGCGGAGTCCGACCCTGCGCGGCGTGAGTTCCTGGAAGGGTTCCCGGAGAGCTTCGGGCTCCTTGATGATGTGGTCTGACCTGTGCCTCAGGAGTAGAGCAGGACGCGTTTGCGGAGGAGGGCGAAGCCAGCCCGGCCGAACATCTGGCGTTTGAGCATCTTGATTCGGTTGACGTGGCCTTCGACGACGCCTGAGCTCCAGGGCAGGGTGAGGCCGGCGATAACGGCATCGCGGTCACGGTCGATGCCTGCGGCGAGGGTGTGGAGGCCGGGGAGGTCGTCTTGCCGGACGGCATCGAGCCACTGCGGCAGCCGTTCGCCCTGGCGCTCGGTGAGCATCTGGCCGAAGGAGCGGACGTGGCCGGTGAGGGCGTCCGGCTCAGGGCAGTGGACCAGAACGGCCTTGAGGCGGAGGTGCTCCGTCTCGGTGAGGGTCTCCGGCCGACGGAGGATCCAACCGGCGACGACGCGGGGTGACGGTGGCCGAGCGGTGACGGGGCCCGGCGAGAGCCGCTTCTCCCGGAAATAGGCGCGAACCCGCTGGTAGCTGCCCCGATAACAGAGCGGCACGATTTCTTCCCACACCGCCCAGGCGTTCGTGCAGCCTTGGTTCCAGCGGTCATCCAGGTAGGGCTTGAAGGGATCGAGTTTGGATGGCCGGCCCTGCCGCTGCCCGTGGAACAGTTCCTCCGGGGCGGCCGCGTCGGCGAGGAGTCTGACGGTGCGGGAGGTCATGCGGAGTTGGCGGCCGATCGCCCGACGGCTGAGCCCGGCTGCCAGTAATTCGTGGACGGTAGCGTGCTTGGCGCGGGTGCGGTCAGCGAAGCGGTGTCCCCTTGGCCAGGGCGAACCGGAAGGGTCTTCGAACCTCTCCGGCTCGGGGGCAGGCTGGGCTGGAACTGGCACCAGGACCTGCAGGCATCCGCGGTGGTCTGCGACGCACCGCTCTGCGGCCTCGCTCAGGTTGTGCCAAAGATGCCACCTGTCCGCCACCTGCACCGCCTGTGGTGCCCCGACCGTGGCACCTTCGGCGAAGAACGGTGCCCGATCGCGGCAGACCACCTCCACCCCGGGCCGTTTCGCGAGCCAAGCGGCCAGAGTGGATGCTTCTCGGTCTGGCAGCAGGTCTACCGGACGTCGGCTTTCGACGTCGGCCAGGACAGTCCCGTAGTGACGCCCTTTGCGGGTCGCGTACTCATCGACGCCTACCACCCGCGGGGCCGGAACTTCGGGGTCGGGCAACGCTTCGGCCAGTCTCAGCACCGTGCTGCGGCTCACGGACACGCCGAAGACGCCGCCATACGGGCACCGGCCCGACCGGCGAGCGCGAGGCCGACCGCAGCCAGCGTCGACCGCAGACGCTCGGTCCGTCGGCCGTACCGACGGGTCAACCCTGGCCCCTGTTCGGCGAAGGTCCGCCGCCCGCACGAGGTGACCGGGCAGAGGAACCTGCGGACTTGCACACAGAGAGCGACCCGTCTGCCTCCGCTGGGCACATCAGCGGGAAGTCGCAGGTAGGAGCCATGAATCCGCCGTGATTAGTTCCCGCATCCGTGATTAGTTCCCGCATCCGGGACAGTTGGCCCCAGCCACCGTACTTCGAGCCTCTATGCGTACCGCCTCGTCGTCCACGTCGACCGACAGCACCGCCACGTCGGCGATCGACGGGAACAACAACTCCTCCAGCCGGAGCAGGACTTCTTCCACGGCCTGAACTGTCAGCCGCACCGCACCCGGTACGGGCCAATTCCGGGCAACTTCCCCAGAGCCCACTCGCCCGACAACCGTCACTCACCGTGCATGCTCCACGGAAAGTAAGCCAGAACCCGAGTTTGGGCAGCACTCGAAGCTCTGCAGAAATCGAACAGTTCATGACTTCAGGCAGTACGGGCCCCTGCCGAGAGTTCAGCAGGGGCCCACGGTGCGGAGAGCTGCGGAGGGCCGGGACCTGTCCTCGATGAGCGGCATGCCGGCCGACATCAGCTACCGTCTGCTGCCGGTCTGACGGCCCGGCCTCACTTCAGATGCCGGGTGAAGAACTGGGCCGCGTCCTCCCCTGCGAACTGCGGGACACCGGTGTGCCCGCCCATGTTGGCGTGCAGGGACTTCTCCTTGGAGCCGAAGGCGTCGAACAGGTCCAGGGCCGCCTGCCGGTCGTTGCCTTCGTCGTCCCACTGCAGCAGGACGTGCAGTGGAATAGTGACCTGCCGCGCCTCCTCGAACATGGCGCGAGGCACGAAGCTCCCGGCGAAGAAACCGGCGGCCACGATGCGCGGCTCGACCACCGCAAGCCGGATGCCGATGGAGATCACTCCCCCCGAGTACCCGACCGGGCCGCCGATCTCGGGCAGCGAAAGGAGGGCGTCCAGGGCGGCCTGCCATTCCGGGACTGCCTTTTCGACCAGCGGGAGGATGAGGGCGTCGACCATCTCGTCGCTGACCGGCTCGCCGGCCTCCATCGCCCGGCGCAGGTCGGCGCGGGCCTGCTCGGCGGCGGGCAGGCGGGGCCGGTCGCCGCTTCCGGGGAGCTCGATGGTGGCCGTGGCGAAGCCCTCCGCCGCGGAATGCCGGGCCCGGGCCACCAGTCGGGGGTACATCTTGCGCAGCCCGAGGGGAGGGTGGCCGAGCAGGATCAGCGGCACCGGCGCGGACGCGGATGCGGATGCGGATGCGGATGCGGGTGTCCACAGGATGCCGGGGATCTCACCGAGGGTGAATTCGCGTTCGAGGACGCCGTCGTCGAGGCGCTGCTCGGAAGTGAAATGCATGGTCGTGCCTTTCGGGAGTGCACTGGAACGGCGCTCCCGGACGACCTGCCTATCGCCCGACCGTGACCCCGGAGGGGAGCACCCATGTCGATACTGCGTTCACGGGTACCACCTCCTCGATCTCTCGCACGGCCTCCGGAAATGTAGCAGTGGTCGCCCCTCGTCCGCCAAACGGGTTTTTGCGGAGCCTGCGTGGCCAGATACCACGGAGACACTACGCAGAGCTGCTTGGGGTGTCGTCGCGACTTCCCGAGTGGCGGATCTGCGACGGCGGGGTGCACCGACGCTGTCGTTTCTCATGAACATCGAACACGACGCACCACCGACGCCTCCCAAACTCGTGTACAGATGCTGCCGGTTCTCGGGTTCTGGCTCATCTTCTGTGACGCGGTCGCCGTGTGTGACGGAGGCAATATGATCTCCATCTCGGCTGTGAGGCAGTGGACCCGAAGTTACGGTGCAGTGGTGAGCAACGATTCCCTCCTCGGCCGCGCCGTCCGTCTCATCCCGCTGTCCGTCGATCATGCAGAAGCGCTCTTCCCCTCTGCGTCGGATCCCGAGGTCTGGCGATGGATGCCCCGACCTCGCCCCGGCTCCCTGAAAGAGATGCGGGCGATGATCAGCCAGATGCTGGCGGACCGAGCCCGGCGGTGCTTCGCGGTCCAGCGCCTGACGGACGAGGCGGTGATCGGTTCGACCAGTCTGTATGAGCTTGACCTGGCTGAGCGCCGCGCTGAGATTGGTGCGACCTGGTTCGATCGTTCTTGTTGGGGCGGCCCGTATAACGCTGAGTCCAAGCTTCTGCTTTTCGGGCACGCCTTCGACGATCTGGACCTAGCCCGAGTCGCCTTGCGCACCGACAACCTCAACGTGCGGTCCCAGCAGGCCCTGACACGCCTGGGCCTGGTCTATGAAGGGACGCTGCGCAGCCACATGGTGCGCCAGGACGGCACACGCCGTGATTCGCTGTACTACAGCGTGCTCGCGGATGAGTGGCCATCTCTGCGCGACAAGCTGCTCACCCGGGTCACGGCCAAAGCCACTGTCTGATCATGCAGCTGCCCGTCACGGAGCGAGGAGGACCCGCTTCCGCAAGAGAGCAAAGCCGGCACGGCCGAACATTTGGCGCTTGAGCATCTTGATCCGGTTGACGTGTCCTTCGACGACGCCGGAGCTCCAGGGCAGGGTGAGACCGGCGATGACGGCGTCGCGGTCGCGGTCGATGCCGGCGGCAAGGGTGTGCAGGCTGGGCAGGTCGTCCTGCCGAACGGCGTCGAGCCAGTCCGGCAGACGCTCGCCCTGGCGGCCGGTGAGCATGGTCGCGAAGGACCGGACGTGGCGGGTGAGTGCGTCGAGTTCGGGGCAGTGCGTCCGGACGGACTTGAGCTGGAGCTGCTCGGATTCGGTGAGGGTGTCCGGCTATCGGAGGATCCATCCGGCGACGACCCGAGAAGAGGGCGGCCGGGCGGTCACCGGCCGTGGGGAGGTGCGCTTCTCATGCAGATAAGCGCGGACACGCTGGTAGCTGCCCTTGTAGCCGAGCGGGACGATCTCCTCCCACAGCTTCCACGCGTTGGTGCAGCCCTCGTTCCACTGGTCGTCCAGGTAGGGCTTGTACTCATCGAGCACCGATGGCCTGTTCTGCCACTGACCGGTGAACAGTTCCTCCGGCGTCACGGCGTCGGCGAACTGCTTGACGGTGCGCCAGGTCATGCCGAGCTGCCGCTGGACGGAGCGCCGGCTGTGTCCCACCTTCAACAGGACGTGGACGGCTGCGTGCCGGGACCGGGTCCGTTCGGCGAACCGGTGTCCTCGCGGCCAGGGCGACGCGGCCGGGTCCACGGCCGCGACCGGCTCGGCTTCAGGCTGAGGTGCTGTAGGTGTCAGGACGCGCAGGCAGCCGCGACGCTGGGCGACACACCGCTCAACGGCCTCACTCAGGTTGTGCCACAGGTGCCACCGGTCCGCGACCTGGATCGCCCGCGGCGCTCCGGCCGTGGCGCCTTCTGCGAAGAACGGCGCGCGGTCCCGGCAGACGACCTCGACACCGGGTCGCTGGGCGAGCCACGCAGCCAGGCTCGATGCCTTCCGGTCGGGGAGGAGGTCGATCGGGCGGCGGGTTTCGATGTCCACCAGGACGGCGCCGTAGCGGCGGCCCTTGCGGGCGGCGTACTCGTCGACGCCGACCACCCGCGGCGCAGGCACCTCCGGCTCGGGCAGCGATTCGACCAGGCGCAGGACCGTACTCCGGCTGACGGACACGCCAAGGACGGTGGCCAGCCGGGCGCCAGCCCGGCCGGCCAGGGCAAGGCCGACGGCGGCCAGGGTCGTGCGCAGCCGCTCGGTGCGCTGGCCGTACCTGCGGGTCAGGCCATGTATCTGCTCCACGAAGGTTCGGCGTGGGCACCTGGTGTTCCAGCACCGAAACCGCCGAACTCGCAGCCGGAGTACCACCCTTCGTCCGGCACTCGGTACGTCGGCGGGAAACCGCAGGTAGGAGCTGTGAACCCGGGCCGACCAGGCCCCGCATCCGGGGCAGGCGGCCCCAGCTGTGGTGCATTGCGCGTCAACGCGCACTATCTCGATATTCACGTCCACCAACAGCACCGCGACGTCCGCGATCGACGGGAACAACAGATCCTTCAGCCAGAGCACGACCTCTTCCACGAGCCGAACTGTCAGCCCAACCACTTTGACCACGGCTCATTTTCGGGCGACTTCGAGCACCGCCCAGAGGTGCTCAGTCGTCACTCACAGTGGCCGCTGCACGGAAGATGAGCCAGAACCGGTTCTCGTGAACAAAGCCACCCCGGCCAAGCAACGCTGCTGTGCCACCGGTTGGCCAGCATCCGCCGGACGGCCTCCGCGGGGACAACGCTCCCCGGCGAGAACCGGCGCCAGAAGGACGCCGTCGAGCGGGCCGCGCTGGAGGCGTGGCTGGACGGCGGGAGGCGCACCGTGCTGTCCATGCTCGCCGAGCATGGACGCGTTCACGCCGTCCGCACACCCGATGTCGCGTACACGGCGATGCTCGGCGCGTGGAAGGACACCCGTCGACCGCCTGGAGAGCAACGTCCACGACCAGATCGAGAACCTGGTCGTGCTTGCCGCCCGCAACGCGGACGTCGAGGTCCTCAACCTCGGCGCCCGCGAGCTGCGCAAGAAGGGTGCCCGTCTGGTGGGACAGCTACGACGAACCGGGCCCGGTGTCACGCGCTCGCCTCGGCGCCTCCCGAGCGGGGGCTTCGGCGTGCGCCTTGAGCTGCTGGTCAAGAGCGCTGGGCGACACCGCGGTTCGACGCCGGCTACTTCGCTACGACGCCCTCTGCGGCGTCACGGCAGCTCCCGGCCCGAGAATCCGCCGACCTTTCCGTCTGAGAGCGGCCGGTTCCGGCGTCGGCACCTGATCCCGCCGCCGGGGGGGAGTCCCTGGCGGAGCTGAACGAGCGGGGCCGGTCGTCTCACGACAGCCGGCCCCTGACTCCTGCCTGTTTCGCCTCTTTCCGCTGTCAGTCCCGGCTGTCAGCAGCTGGGGCTGTCCATGATGCGGATCTTCATTGGCTCCTTGAGGACACCGGGGTCAGTGCACGACGAGCTTGTGGGGGTTGGGGTAGCTCGCCTGGAGGTTCCGCAGTGCGCGGATGTCGGAGGGCTTGAGCTTGATGCACCCGTTGGACTTGTAGTCGCTGTTGCCGTCCCACCGGTACGGCTCGGAGTTGCCGGCCTTGCCGCTGGGAAGCATCTCGCTGTGGATGAACAGGTCGGTTCGCCAGTGGCCGCTGTGGCACCGGTGGTCGCCGATGTACCAGGCGATGCCGTTGACCCCGTGGGGCCCGCCGTTGTGGTGCGGGTAGTACTTCTTGATGGCGTAGTTGCCGTTGGGCAGCCAGCCGACGTTGCTCGCACAGGTGTTCTTACTGCCGTTGCCCGAGCCCGCTCGCCAGCTGCCGAGAGTGTGGATGTGAGGGTGGTCCGGGTTCGCACCCTGCACGTAGACGAAGTACAGGCGCGAGTTCTGCGGATTGGAGCCCTTCTTGAACTCCAGATAGGTGTAGTTGCCGCTTGCGGCCTGGGCGGTTGTGTGACCGCTGCTCTGCTCGACCGCGGGAAGCGCCGTCGGCTGGGCCTGTGCGGTGGATGCGGCCATCAGACCGCCGCTCAGCGCCGCGGCTGCCGCGCACATCAGAAGGCGGCTCTTTCCTGTGCTCATGGGATCTCCCCCTCGTGGTGAAAGCCCCGGAGGCGGCCGTCAATCGGGTCGGCCGCGGGGCGGTGATCCGATGATGGCGGGGGGACGGGGCCGGAGACAGAACGTCGGGGCAGGACGGGCAAACACGGGTTGTCAGGGCTGTGACCAGCAGGTCTCTGACGACTGCTGACGCGTTTCTGGGACGCCGGCCAGACCCTGACGACCGAAAACGGGCCCAAAAAGCCCGCACCGAATCGGTTCAGGTACGCGAAGGTTGACAGACGCCACCGGACACGAGGGGGACAGCATGGGACAGTGGAAGCCGTTACCCGACGGAGTCGAACCACCGGTGCGCCGGTTAGTCGTCCGCCTGCGGGAGCTCAAGGACCAGATGGACTTGAGTACAGCGGCTCTGGCGGCCAAGACCGCGTACAGCAGGTCGTCGTGGGAGCGGTATCTCAATGGCAGAACGCTGCCGCCGAGGCAGGCCGTCGAGGCTATGAGCAGGGTGTCCGGCGCCGACCGGGCACAGCTGCTCGCCCTGTGGGAACTAGCCGAGCACGCTCGCCTGCAGGAACGGCGGGGGGCGAGGCCGGAGGCCGCGCAGGAGGCCGCGCAGGAGGCCGCGCAGGAGGCCGCGCAGGAGGCCGCGCAGGAGGCCGAATCGCAGCACCAGGTCGCCGACCCCGAAGAAGGCCGACGCCGTCCGCGTCACTGGCACCCAGCCGTGGTCACCGTCGTCGCTACGACGCTCGCCGTACTGTCCCTGGCGGTCTGGATGGCGGTGCGCGACACCTCGGCACCCGCGCTGTCCGAGCAGGATCAGCAGACCCGCGTTGCCGTGCAGCCGTCCGGCTTCGCCTGCCACTACACCCGGCGCAGCGGCCATCTCTTCGCGGGCCACAGCGTGTCCGAGCCGCTCGTGTTACTCCATGCCGGCGGCGAGCAGGTGACCGAGGTGCAGTGCCTGCTGGCCGCTCACGGGCATTCCCCGGGCCGGATCGACGGCCTCTTCGGTGAACACACGGAGTCGGCCGTCAAGAAGCTCCAGCGTGACGGCGGCGCCGCCGTCGACGGCAAGGTGGGTCCGCAGACCTGGGCCCTGCTGCGGGCGTGAGCGGATCCAGCCAGCGTCCGCTCCCGCCGTCCCTCGATCCACAGACCGCCTATCTGGTCGGGGTGTTGCGGCAGTTGAAGGACCGATCCGGGCTCAGTCTGACCTCTCTGGCCGCCCGGACCCCGTACAGCAGGTCGTCATGGGACCGCTTCCTGAACGGGCGCAAGCTCCCCCCGCGGGAGGCGGTCGAAATGCTCGGGCGACTCGCCAAAGAGCCGGTCGAGAGACTCGTGGCGCTGTGGGAGCAGGCCGAGGAACAGACGAGCGGGCGCAACGCCGAAGCCGTGGCCTGCACCGGAACGCCAAAGAGCACCGGGCGGCAGGCCGGCACCGAGCCGTCTTCCGCCTCTGGCCCGGTGGTCCGTTTCGTGGCCGCCCGCTGGTTCCGTCTCGGGGTGGTCGTGGCGGCGATCGTGTGCGCCGTGGCCTGGACCTACGTTCAGGCCTTCGGCCCGCGAGTGCAGACCGCACCGTCCGGCCGGACCGGCCCGTTCGAGCCGGCGCCTTTGACTGTCGGTTGCCGGGGTGTTTCCTGCAAGGGCCGGGAGGCGGGCGCGATGGCGTGTGACGTGGACGCGGCTTCGTACACCGACCTGAAGATCGGCCTGACTCACGTGGAACTCGTGGTGAGCCGCAACTGCGCCGCCGCCTGGGCACGGATTTCTTACTCCTCCGTCGGCGACCGGGTCAAGGTGCAGGACCGTGCCGGGCCCGTCGAGACAGCCACCGTCGTCGACCAAGGGTCAACCGACACATATGTCGTCACCCCTATGCTCCCCGCCCCCTCACTCACCCGGATACGCGCCTGCTGGGAACCCCGCTCGGCCGGCCCCCACTGCACCACGTGGGGCCCCGCCACACCTTGAGCAAGTCGCCCTCACGCCACACGACCTGGGATGCCCGGAGAACCGGACAGCCCACACAAGCGTTCAGAAACGGCTGACGGTGATGGATCACTTCACGGTCTCCTCACGAACCACCGGCGGCCCGCCGGTCGAACACCTGGCAAAGCCAAAACAACCCGGCGGCGTGGGCCGGAACAACCCGGCGAAGACACCACAGTGCAAAGCAGGCGTCGGTGGGCCTTCTCACCCGCGCTGCTACAGGCGGCACGGCACGCAGCCTCTTCAGCCCACCACCAAGCCGGCAGATGACTATGGACTGCCCGGCCAGCTCGCCACCCGGGCGCCCACAACGGTGTCGACCAGAGCCAGCCGCGACATAGGGAGAACACCGAACTCACCGATCCCATCCCGAAACTCCATCCCGCGGTAGCTCGGCCCGGCCACCAGCCGTCCACCAGGCCACCGTCACCCGCGGCCAGAGCGAGATGGAATCACTGCAGGCCGGCCACATCCCTCCTGCCCGATTGTTCCGTGTCATCGATGTCTGATCGTGTGCCATCGAAGTTTGAGTGGTCTGGGTCACTCGCATTCTCGTGCTCGCGCAGCATCCGCAGGAAATGCGTGTTGCGCCCTTCCCTGTCTGGTGACCACTGACGAACCGCCTGCACCTGCTGGAACCGGGGGTATCGGTACGTCTGGCGGGCGACGGGCCGCACATCGTCCTGTAACCCGATCTCGGAACCCTGTCAGGGAAGGCGGCGGCCGGTTTCCGCGTCCGCGCAGTGCAGCCGGGCCTGCTTTCCATCCCTGCTTCGGGAGCCGAACAGTACGCGGTCGGCGCCGAGCGGCAACGGCTTGCTGTCGTACTCGCCCGTGGCCGTCACCCAGAGCACCCGGTCGTCGCGGACCCCAGCAACGTCCTTGCCGTCGGTGACGAACAGGTGCTCCGGCCCGGCAGTGATTCTCGTCGGCCGTACGACCCGGCCGTACGGTGCGAAGGTCACCTTCAGCCGCCGCAGACCGCGGCGCCCGCCGGCCTCGGCGGCGTACAGCCCGTGGCGCCATGTGACGGCGTACACCCAGTCGCCGACGCAAACCGGCCGCTCGGAGAAGGAGGTGAGGCGCCACCGGCCGAGCCGCACGCTGGCCAGTGGTTCGGCCCGTTCCAGGCCGGAGTGGGCGAAGAGCCGGACGCGACGCCCGAAGGTCTCGGCGAACAGCACCCGGCCGCCGTCGACCAAGGTGGGGGTGGGATGATCAGAGATTTGTTTCAGTGCCCGCTGCGGGAAGCGGATCGCGGCCAGTTGCTTTCCCGAGTCCGAGGCGCGTACCGACAGTTCGGGGTAGGCGCGGCCGTTCCAGTTGTGGAAGACCGCCGCGTCGCCTGTCTCGCCCTGTTCGAGCAGGGTGCCGTACCCCTTGTGCCAGAGCTCCTCACCGGTGCGGGCCTCCAGAGCGCGGTTACCCCCGGCGTCCAGGATCACCCTGTCCCCGCGCACCAGCAGGCCCCAGATCCGCTCGAATTCGTCCTCCCACAAAGGCTCCCCGGTCAGCGCGTCGACGCCGGCGATCTTCCCCCCGTCCTCGCGGTTGTCGTTCCACAGCAGCACGGTCGAACCGGCAGCAGCCACCCGGTGCAGCCCGCTCTTGCGGCGGGTCCACCGCACCTCGCCGGTCGCCGCGTCCAGGGCGGTGAACCCGCTGCGGTCGAGCTTGCGCAGGGCGAAGGTGAGGGCTGCGGCCGTGCGGGCGGGGTCGGCGGGGGTGAGGACGTGGACGGTGGGGTCGCCGCTTGCCAGCAGGGCGGAGGTGAGGGAGGGGTTTTGGTGGGTGTAGGTGTTGTGCCAGCCGAGGCTGGTGAGCAGGGGCACGATGCTGGGCAGCGGGCCGAGCTGGGCATGGCGGCGCAGGGCCCGGTGCTTGAGCTGCTGCTGGATGAGGCTCGCCGTGATGGGGGCGAACGCCTCGTAGCCGACGATGAGGGCGTGGCGGCCGGTCTCGGTGTAGCCCTGGGCCCAGGCGTGGCAGATCTCCTCGCTGAGGATCTCGACCACCCAGGGCAGGGGTCGGCCGTGTTCGTCGGTCAGGTCGATCCGGTTGGAGGCGAGTTCGTCGGGGCTGAACACGCGGAACGGGTCCTGGTCGGCGCGGGCACGGAGCACCGCTGGGATGGCCTGTGGGAGGGTGCCGTCCGTCGTCGCGTCGGCGACGTGAGTGCTGGCTGCGATGCAGCCGCGCGGTGGTTCGAGCGGCGTCTGCTGGCGGAGGGCGGTGGGCAGGGCGGGAAGCAGTGTGGGATGCGGGCGGCCGTCGGGGGTCAGCAGGCGCCCGGGGCGGTAGGAGGTGAGCCACCGCTGCAGAGCGGTGAATTCTTCTGGGCATTGCGTCGGTCGCGGCAGCGGCGTCTTGTGGACGGCCGGGGTCCCGGCGATCGGGCGGCCCGCGACGCGGCCGGGGGCGCCGTGCCCCTTGTCGAGCGTCAGGACAAGGACGCTGCCCGGGCTGGCAGCGCCGAGTGGGCAGGCGGCATCGAGGGCGTCGGCGAGGGCACGGCGCAGGTGGGCGATGCTGTGGCCGTCGCTGTAGAAGGGCCGGTGGCCCAGGCCCGTGAAGTAGGCGTCCAGTTCGGCGCGGGTGAGCGTGGACAGCAGGCTCGGGCAGCCCATCTTCTGGCCGTTGAGGAGGACGACGGGCAGGACGGTGCCGTGGCGGGCGGTGCCTGCCAGGGCGCGGGCGGCGAGCCAGGCGGCGGCGGTGTCCACCAGGACGGCTCAGCAGGACCGCGACACGAGACTCGTGACGGGCAACCTCGCGGCGCTCCAGGCCTTCACGCAGCGGCAGCTCCACCACAGCTGCCCAGGTGTCGCGCTTCTCGGGTTCGGTCAGATGTTCACCGAGGCGGGCACCGATCGCCGACGGGCAGACTGATCCGCGGTTCGTCGGAAGCCGACGCGTCCCGGAGGGCGAACCGGAGCATTCCCGCATCCCGTCGATGACTGTGCCTCCTTCTCTTTCTGCAAGAACAGTTCAGCCTCTACGGGCGCGCGCACGTCCCCGGGTCATAACTCGCCGCGGCGTCACTACTCCTGTTCGTTGGCCAAAGCCAGAGCGTCGACACTCTCCTGCCACAGACGAGGAGGACAACCTTGACCGTCAAGCTCCCCGCACCGCCACAGCTCGTGTTGTTCTTGGAGCAGCGTCTCGTCCACCGTGCGCTGCCGCACCGACTCCACCCAGGCCGCGGCCAGCCCGCCGAAGGTCTCCATCTCCGGCGATACCTGCTCGTCCAGGTTAAACAGGGCAATCAGCTCGGCAGCAGCAGCATCAACGTGATCGCATGCCGCGCACAGCACCGCCTCTTTGATCCCGGAGACGTCCTCGCCACGCGCGCTCTTCCATGCCTGGGGATACCGCGCGAGGAGCAGGGTGGGGCCACCGCAATGGGGACACGATGGGGTGTCCTCCAGCTTGAGTAAAGCCTCGTCCTCGCCTGGCTCCTCGATGCTCATGCGACGCCCTGCCAGGCCTCTTGCCCGAAACTGCCCTTGATGTCGGAGGCTACCGATGTGGCGTCCACTGTCGAACCAAGTTGGTACACGGTGGTCTTGCTGGGCCCGCGTACCGCCAGTCGCACCGGGTTCTCACCTGGGTGCGCGCCGATGATCCGGCCCAGTTCTTTCACGGACTGCTCGTTGATGCGGTGGTACGGGAGTGTGAGCTGTACCGGGGCTGCGCCCGCCCGCTCGGCCGAGGACACGTCCAACGCCTGCAACTCCTGCCCGAAGACGGAGATCACGCCGTCTCGGTCGTTGATGCGGCCCTGCACGGTTACCACGGCGTCCTCTACCAGGGCGCCGATCACGAGTTGATGGACGGCTGGGAAGAACAGCACCTCGATCGTGCCGTCGCGGTCGGCCAGGTTGACGATTGCCCAGGCGTTGCCTTGCTTGGTCACCTTCGGCTGGACGCTGGTGATCAAGCCCGACAGGCGAACTGTTCCCTCGGTGCGCCCGGAGGAGACCAGGTCGACGATCGTGGTGTCGCGGTTCACGGCAAGGATGTGGTCGGCGCCGTCCAGCGGGTGTGCGGACACGTACATGCCCAGCATCTCTCGTTCGGTGGCGAGGAGTTGCTTGCGCGGCCATTCCTCTTCGCCGATCTTGACCTCGATGCCCATGCCGGCACCATCGCTGCCGTCGTCACCGCCGAGCCCCGCGAACAGGTCGTCCTGGCCGTACGCGGCGGCCTTCTTGAGCGGCACGACAGCGTCGATGGCCATTTCGTGCGCGGCCACCAGGCCGCGGCGGGTGTGTCCGAAGGAGTCGAACGAGCCTGCCTTGACCAGGGACTCGATGGCGCGCTTGTTCAGCGCGGGCAGATCGACCTTGTCGAGGAAATCCGCGAAGGATGTGTACTTCCCCTTGGACTTGCGCCCGGCGATGATCGCCTCGATGACGTTCTCGCCGACGTTGCGCACCGACAGCAGACCGAAGCGGACGTTGTCGCCGACGGCCGTGAACTCGGCGACCGACTCGTTCACGTCAGGTGGTAGCACGGTGACGCCCAGCTTGCGGGCATCAGCGAGGTAGATGCCAGCCTTGTCCTTGTCGTCACCGACGGAGGTCAGCAGGGCGGCCATGTACTCGGCCGGATAGTTCGCCTTGAGGTAGGCGGTCCAGTAGCTGACCAGGCCGTATCCGGCGGTGTGCGACTTGTTGAAGGCATAGCCTGAGAACGGGAGCATGACGTCCCAGATCGCCTTGGTGGCTTCTTCCGAGTAGTCGTTGCCGGTCATGCCGGCGTGGAAGTTCTTCCACTCGGCGGCCAGCACCTCGGGCTTCTTCTTGCCCATCGCGCGGCGCAGCATGTCGGCGCCGCCGAGCGTGTACCCGGCCAGTGTCCGGGCGATGGCCATGATCTGCTCCTGGAAGATGAGCAGATGGTGGGTCGAGCCCAGGATCGGGTCGAGGACTTCCTTGAGCTCGGGGTGGATCGGGTCGGGGTCCTGCTTGCCGTTCTGCCGCAGTGCGTAGTTGGTGTGCGCGTTGGCGGCCATCGGGCCTGGCCGGTACAGGGCCAAGGCTGCCGCGATGTCCTCGAATCGGGTCGGTTCCATGAGCTTCAGGAGCGCGCGCATGCCGCCGCCGTCGAGCTGGAACACGCCGAAAGTGTCTCCGCGGCCCAGCAGCTCAAACGTCTTCTTGTCGTCGAGCGGGATGACCTTGACGCTGGTGTCGCCATTGCCTGGGTCGACCGTGGCCAGGTTGACGCCACGGTTCTCGCGGATGTTCTTCAGTGCGTGGTCGATGACGCCCAGGTTGCGCAGGCCCAGGAAGTCCATCTTGACCAGCCCCATGTTCTCGCAACTGGGGTAGTCGAAGCCGGTGATCTTGACGCCGTCCTTGGCACGCATGTGCAGCGGGATGCGCTCGGTCAGCTTGGTCTTGGACAGGATGACCGCGGCGGCGTGGACACCGGTGCCGCGGGTCAGTCCCTCGACACCCTTGGCGGTATCGACGACCTTCTTCACGTCCGGCTCGTTCTCGTACATCTGCCGGATCTCGCCGGCCTCGCCGTAGCGCGGGTGCTCCGGGTCGAAGATGCCGTCGAGCGGGATGCTCTTGCCCATGATGTCCGGCGGGAGCGCCTTGGTGATGCGCTCACCGTGGGAGAACGGGTAGCCGAGGATGCGCGAGCTGTCCTTGATCGCGTTCTTGGCCTTGATCTTGCCGAACGTGTTCACCATGGCGGTGTACTCGTCGCCGTACTTGTCGGTGACGTAGCGGACCATGGCGTCGCGCTGGCGGTCGTCGAAGTCGAGGTCGACGTCCGGCGGGTTGATGCGCTCGGGGTTCAGGAAGCGCTCGAACAGCAGGCCGTGCTCGAGCGGGCACAGCTCGGTGATGCGGGTCGCGTAGGCGACGATCGATCCGGTGGCCGAGCCGCGGCCGGGGCCGACGGGAATGCCGTTGTCGCGGGCGTGGCGGCAGATGTCGGCGACGACGAGGAAGTAGGAGGAGAAGCCCATGGGGCCGATGACCGACATCTCGGTCTCGAAGCGCTCCGTGACCTCGGCCGGGATCGGGTCGCCGTAGCGCATGGCCAGGCCCTTGAGGCACTCCTTGCGCAGCCACGACTCCTGAGTCTCCCCATCGGGGACGTCGGGGTACTGCGGCATCTCGTCGACGTTCTCGAAGACGCTGTCGTACGACTGGATGCGCTCGGCGATCAGGAGCGTGTTGTCGCACGCCTCCGGCATCTCCGAGAACAGCTCCCGCATCTCGGCCGCGGTCTTGAGGTAGTAGCCCGAGCCCTGGAAACGGAACCGCTTCGGGTCGTCCTTGTTCTTACCGACCCCGATACACAGCAGGTTGTCGTGCGCATCCGCCTGGTCCTCATGGACGTAGTGCGCGTCGTTGGTGGCCAGGAGCGGGATGTTCAACTCCTTGGCCAGACGCAGCAGCCCGTCACGTACGTCCCGCTCGATGGACAGCCCGTGGTCCATCAGCTCCAGGAAATAGTTCTCCTTGCCGAAGATGTCCTGGTAGGCGGCGGCAACCTCGCGGGCCTCCTCGTACTGGTTGAGGCGAAGCCGTGTCTGGATCGCACCAGAGGGGCAACCGGTCGTGGCGATGATGCCCTCGGCGTGCTCGCTGATCAGCTCCATGTCCATGCGGGGCTTGCCCGCCGGGAACTGGCCCGTGTAGCTGGCTTCAGTGGAAAGGTAGAAGAGGTTCTTGAGGCCCTGGACGTTCTCGGCCCACATCGTCATGTGCGTGAACCGGCCACCGCCGGAGACGTCCTTCGAGCCCTCGCCGTCGTCCGACATCGCCCGCTGCCCGCCGGGCCCCCAGAACTCCTGCTTCCGGTTGCGGCGCGAGGACGGGGCAACGTATGCCTCGATACCGATGATCGGCTTGACGTTCTCGAAACCTGTGGACACCTGGTGGAACTCGTACGCACCGAACATGTTGCCGTGATCGCTCATGGCGACGGCCGGCATGCCTTGGCGATCGACTTCGGCGAACATCGGCTTCAGCTTCTGCGCGCCGTCGAGCATCGAGTATTCGGTGTGATTGTGCAGGTGAACAAAGCTGTCAGCCACCGGGCGGGCACCTCCGAAGGCGGTCGTGGGAAGCCGCCACCCTACCCCTCCAACCAAGATCGAATCGGCGGTCACACGCGCCCCCTCCAACCCTGCTTGGGAGCGAGGGCCAGTGGCCTCGCGGTATCACGCAGCGATACCGCGAAGTCGCGACTCGCGACTTCCATCTCGTGTGAATATGCGCCAACCCCAGCCGCACAGCGCGCGGTTCCCTCCCCCGCCACCGTCCGGTGCTCTGCCGGCAGTGCGGCGGCTCTGGCCGACGCGAAAACGGGTCGAGCGCGACCCGTTCCCCGGCAGCGGGCCGCGCAGCCCTTCGCGTCCCTTGCGGGAGAACACATGCTGATGAGCTTGGCGAGGTTCGGGCCAGGCCAGAGCGGGGCAGAACGGAGGAGGTTCTGCCCTCTGGGTCACCTTTCCGCCGATCGCGCAGCTCAGGGCGTATCGCCGGAGTAGTAGAAGCGGCATACGACGCCGGGCCCCTGTGCGCGGGGTTCGCCGGGGCGCGGGTCGTACAGGGCACGACCGCCGGGCCACCGCGACAGCTCAGTGGACAGGGCCACGCCGTCGTCGACCTCCTCGGTCCGCCACCCGTGGATGTCCAGCAGCAGGCCGTCCAGCGGGCCGCCTATGAGCGCGGTGTACGTCCGGTGCGGCAACGGGCTCGGGTTGGGGTCGTCGTGGTCGCGGCCGTAGACCCAGCCGCGCAGTAACTGCTCATCGCCGTTCATCCGACCAGCCTTCCAGCCACCACCGACAACGCGGGCCTGCCCAGGGCCATCTTGGGCCTGCCCGCGTCGTCAGTCGCCGCGGCTTGCCGGGTCAGGTGCGGAAGCGGGACAGCCAGCCGCCAGCCTTCTGCGCGGCGGCCTCTTCCTCCGCCTCCAGGCGGAGACGCTCCTGCTCCTGGCGCTCGTGTTCGTCGGCTTCGGCCTGCTGCTCGGCTGCGACGGCCCGACTCTGGCAGTCCTCGCACCGGTCCGGGTGCGACTGGAGCCGCTGGCTCCAGTCGGAGCGATCCACGGCCTTCCACCGGCCGTCGGTGAACTTCTGTCTGCAGTCGGCGCACACGGGCCGCCGCGCTTCCCGCGCCGCGGCCTCCTGCGCCGCGCGGCGCCGTTACTCTTCCCGGGCGGCTTGGCGGCGGGCGAGGGAAGCGTCCCGGCGGGGGTTGCCGATCGCGTCCAGCAGCGGCTCGCGGTGGTCGCGGCCGAAGCGCCAGAACGCGGGCCCGGCCGGTCCGTGCTCGCGCAGCAGATCCAGTGTGGTGGCCACGATCGGGATGCAGCCGTCGTAGGAGTGGTAGGCGTCCTCGCGATGCGACCGGCCCTGCCAGTGGTGGCGGGTGAGGTCGGCGACCTTCGTCATCTGGCTCTTGGCGGAGCGCTTGCCGGCCTGGTGGAAGACGAGCAGGACCGGCGGGTGCACCCGCTCGTATCCGTCCCACTCGGGTGCGGCCCAGCGGGTGCGCCACGGCGGCTTCTCGATGCCGTCGGTGTCCTTCTCCCACCGCTTGAAGAACCGGGCGTACTTGTCGAACTTCCTGCCGATCAGGACGGCTTCCTCGGTGCAGTTGTCGACCTCGATGAACAGCAGCGGCACCCCGGCCTCCGGGGCGATCACGACGACATCGGCGCGGGCGCTGCCGATCGCGGGGTTCTTCCAGGTGCCCTTCACCGGGAGCGCGACCTCGGTGGCGTAGGAGGTGATGGTTCCGATCCCTTTGGGGGCGTCGACGGCGGCCTGCGCGGCGGCAACCACTTCGGCCGGCTCCCTCGCGACCAGGTCCAGGTCGGGCTTCGGGCGGATCAGCGCGATGACCGTCTCGTTCACCGTCATGGGGTGCGAGGCGCCGGAGCGGCCCGCGCTCTTGGGCATGCCGCCCATCTCCTCCGGCTCGCGGCCCAGGTCGTTCGCGGCGGTGGCCAGTCCGTCCTTGGTGAGCAGCCGGACCTCTTCACCGCCTCGAGTACGGCCGCCGTCGACGGACAGGCCATGCCTGCGCAGGTCGTTTGCCGCGCCGCGGTGGGAGGCGGTGCGCGCTTCCTTCCGCTTGGCCGCGGTTTCCTTGAGGGTGTGCCGGTAGGTCAGGTGCGGCGAGGACAGCCGCTGGATCTGGTCGGCCGTGGCGACCTTGAACACTCCGAGGACGCGCAGCACATCCGCGCGCAGGTCGTTCACACAGTGACGGTGCGCGGTGCGCCAAGAGGGAGAGATCTCCCTTCCGCTGCCGCGCATCAGGGGCTCGGTACAGGTCGTCTCCGAGTGGCAGCAGACGTGGTCAAGGGGAAACGTCGAAAGATCGCGGGAAACTCGTGGCTGGACAAGGGTTGCTTTCCACCCGATGGGCGGGGCGGAATTCGGCGGCACACCTGGTCGAGGGGTGCGCACGTCGTCACCCTCTGTGTGCGCACCGGATGGAGCGGGCGGGAGTGGCGGCCACTCAGGTGCGCATCGTGCGGTGCACCGGTGCGGTGGGCGGGAGTGCACTACATCGTCGGTGCGCGCACTGGTGCACGCGATAAACAGCACCGCGCGCACCGGATGCCGGGATGTCCTGCACTCCCCAACCGGATGGTGCGCACCCGATGCGCGCCACCGTGGTGTCCACTCTCCGGGTGGACACCACTCTCATCCCGGCCGGCGGTCCGCGCACCGGGCGCGCGGTGAAGTCCACCGTGCCCACTCATCCCCGACGGCGGCCCCGCGCGGTGCGCCACGGGTTCGGCCGGCCACCGGGGTACTGCCGTGAGCTGGAGCGGCGCCGGACGGGCGGCAGCTTCGGTGACGGATACAGCACCGCGCGCAGCCGGGACGCGTCCGTGAGCTGCTGGAGGTACTCCAGGCGCGCCGGCGACAGGTACGGCGGGATCGGGGCAACCATCGGGTCCTCCGCGCTCAAGGGGAACAGTCCCCCGCACCCTCCCCGCTCCCGGGTGTCCCCGGGCCGGGCGGCCAGTCGCGTCCCGGCGCCTGGCACGGTGACTTCGTCGTCCGTCCCGCCGGACGGTCTCCGGCCGTCACGGCTGGATGCCCTGGCCTTGGCCGGGGCCGGGCTGCTGGTGCTGCTGCTCGTGCTCCTGGCGGCGCTTGTCGACCGGGGCGGCCGGGTCGGCGGCCGGGGCCGGGACCTCCCGGTCCTCGATGGCGCGGCGGCGGGCGTTGGCCGCGCGGGTGAAGGCGGCGAGCCGCTCCAGGTTCTCCGGTGTACGCATCCACGTCGCCGGGTCGGTCGTGCGGCCCTCCAGGTACTCCTGCGGCTTTCGCGGCCTGCTGGTGGGCGTGGACGGCGGCGGCCCGCTGCGCCGGGGTGAGCGCGGCGTCCCGGCCCGGGTGGTCGACGGCGTGCGGCGCATCTGACGTCTGATCGTGTTGGTGGTCTTCGGCGTGCGCGGCGGCCGACGCGGACGCGGCCGGGGCGTCGTCCTGCCCGGCGGCGGGCGCGGTGCGGGCGGCGCGTATCGCGTTCTGCACGGCGAGGCTGGCGACCCGGGCCCGCTCGTAGCGGGTGGCGGCCCGCGGCGGCTTACCGTCGGCGCCGGCGATCCACCAGCGGCCGGGCCCGTCGAAGTCGGCGGTGTAGGTGAGCTGGTCGGCGGCCGGGGTCCGGCGGCCAGGCTGGGGAACGGTGAGCTGACGGCTGTGGTCGGACAGGGCGCGGCTGGCGATGTAGTCGTCCAGGCCGCGTGTGAACTCCTGGCCGCGCAGGGTCTCCAGCAGGTGCCGGCGGGCTTCGGCCAGGACGTGGCGGCGGGCGAAGGTACCGCGCACGGTGGAGACGACTGCGGCGACGTCGAGGGCGGCGAGTACGGCGTCGACGTGCGGATCCACCCGGGCCCGGATCGCCGCCCTCGCTGTGCGGCAGCGCTGAGGGAGCCCGTAGACCATCTGCTTGCCGAACTTCAGGATCGCGGACGCCCGCCACCATACGAGCCGGGGCGGGTCTCCTGCGCCGCCCACCAGGCCAGGCCCTGGCGGGCGCGCTCGCCGGGCAGCCGCAGGTACTCCTCGAAGACGACCGGGTCCTCAATCCCGGCCTCGTCCAGGACGAGGTTCTGCCGATCGCACCTACGAGCCTCAGACGTGGAGCTCCTGCGGGAAGCCGGTCCAGCGGAGCTCGGCAGGGAGGTGGCCGGTGTCGTTGAAGAGGAGAACCGCCGGAGGGCGGCCGGGTGCGTAGCGGATGACGGTCAGTGCCGCGTTGGCATGGTTGATACCCATCCAGCGCCACTTCGGCGCGTCGAGGGCGGCTCGGACGAGCCAACCGACGAGGAAGTTGTGGGTGACGACGAGTTCGTGGCGCGGCTCGTCGCCGAGGACAGGCCCTGTGAACTCCGCGAGCGCCGCCGCCGCGAGCCGGGGCCCGTCCTCGCGCTCCTGGGCCGGGAACTGGTCCAGGAACCCGAGCATGGCGTCAGCCGTCTGGGGCGGCAGCTCCTCACGTGCTGGCAGGTACGGGATGTAGTCGCCGGCCGCTGCGGAGAGCTGCACGCGGACGCCGTCGAGCCGTTCGCCGACCAGCCGGGCGGTCTGTTCGGCACGGGCGAGTGGCCCGTGGTGGACCGCCGTCAGTGGAACCCCACGGAGCCGCTCCCCCAGCAGGGCGGCCTGGCGGCGGCCCGCCTCCGTCAGTTCGCTCTCGTCCGGGGATGCCTCGCCGTGACGGGTGAGATAGAGGTAGCGAGCGGCAGTACCGGTCATGGGCGAGTCCTCCAGTGCAGACGATCTTGCGGGCTCATGGAGAGACGCCGACCCGCGCGGACTAGTTCCGCGAGCGGTGGAGCTGGGCATCATGCCGGATCAGCGCGTCGCCAGGTCTAGACGACGGGTACGGCAGCGAGTCGGCGCCGTGGACGTCGATAGTAATCGCGGATCCGAGCACGGCCTCGAACTGCGGGAGGACCCGGACCCGGACGCGGGTGCTGATCTTCTCGGAGAACACCTTGTCGCGCGGGATGCCATGCTTGGCCAGGGCGTCGAGCTGCGACTGGAGTTCCTGGGTGAGCGTCGAGCACCGGGCGTACCCGATGCGGATGTCGGCGGTCTGGGTGTCCGGCGCGAGGGCGAGCGGGACCGGGGCGCCAGGGCCGGTCGCCGGCGCCTACCACACCGGCCGCTTCACCAAGGTGCCCCGCCTCGCCAAGCTCCTGCGCGTGCCCACCCCCGCCGACCGCGGGCCCGGCCAACTGTTGCCTTCGAGCCGAAATCCCGGAACCCCGGGCGGACCAGCGGGGATTTGGCCATGATGCGGCCATGGCGAACGAACAGCCGGACGAACTCGTAATGCTGGTCCACGGGACCTTCGCTGGCGACGAGAGTGACGAGGGCGACCGTTGGTGGCAGCGCGGCAGCTCCACCTGGCGCGCTCTGACCAAGACGTTACCCAAGGGTACGAGTCTGCCGTCTGGGCGGTTGTTCCACTGGACCGGGGCTAACACGCAGTCGCAGCGGCTGTCCGCGAGCATGGATCTGCTGGTGCGCTTGATCGACCTGGAGCGACAGGGCATCCGGTACCACCTGGTCGGGCATAGCCACGGTGGCTCGGTGATCTGGGAGGCGCTGGTCTCCGCGCAGATCATGACCACGCAGCAAAAGATCGCGGACCCTATTTGGGAACAGCTTACTGATCGCGCGGAGCTGCCGGCCGATTTTCCCATCGACCCTGATGCCAGGGGCATGGATGCAGCAGGAGCTTTGGCGGGAGCAGAGAGGAGAAAGCGCGAGCGGTTGTCACCGGATTTCCTGGAATGGGCTCAGTTGCGCGGCCTGCGCAGTGTTACTACGGTCGGCACGCCCTTCCTGCGTTTCCTCCCCGAGTCTTCCTTCCTCCGCTACCAGGGTTGGCGTAGCCATAGGTTCTCGCTCGCAGGCGGCGGCACCTTGCGCAGGCATCGGATGGTGCGCTTGTTATTGCGTGTGGGCGCTGTCATCACTGTATTCGGCGGAGTTCTTCTTATTGGCTGGATGTTGGTACATTTCCAGACCGTTTTGGCCTTCCTGGCATATCCGGTCTTCCTCATGGCCTCCGGAATCCTGCTTGAGATGGCAGAACGGATGAACTTGGCGGACTCGCTCGTGGTTCGAGAGCGCGCCTGGCGCCAGGTCTTCGACCGGTTCTCGGACCGGTGGCTGGGGCTGTGGGCGCCCACTGACGAGGCGATCGCGGTGTTGCAGACCGCGGTTGCCGAACGCCCGGCCCCTGACTACGTGTTGCTCTGTACGCCCCACACGGAACGCGAGCCCTTGCGCATTGCCCGCAGGACCGACTATGACCTGAATCTGCCCATCGAGAAGAAAGCGCGAATGTCGGATGTAAGCGGCTTCGTACCGGCCACTTACGCAAAGGACGCCTCATTCTCCTTCATGTCCGCCATTTGGCGTTTTGCATTCAATGCGGTGATCGGCCCGTGGGTTTCACGCAGCGCATCAAAGACACTGCACGAAACCGTCCAGGGAAACGACGTGTTCAATACCGCCTTGGTCTACGCCTCACCTTGGCCGCTCCCGCTCACCGATCCCCCGCCTGGCCTGCCGGATGACCTTGCCGAGCGTCTCGCCCGTCGCGCAGACGAGCAGGTTGCTCGTCTCGGTCCTGAGATCCGCAACGTTGTGGCCTACGCTGCCCTGGAGGGCTTGGTACTGGCCCGGCTACAGAAGTGGGGCTGGAACAAGCTTCCGCTCGACCGCGCGCTACTGCACACGGCTTACTTCGACGACTCGGACGTCCTGGCCTTGATCAGCCTCCACATCGAACGGCATATGGCCAAGCCGCCGCGGGGCGGTAAGGCACGGTCGGCCGCCAACCCTCGTCTGGCCGCCTGGCTCGACCAGAACGCCGTGGAGGTGGCGGCCCGCCTGACGGACTTCCGCAGTCGAGTACCGGACTGAGCCGCGACCTCGACTGAGCCGATTCCGCTGGTTCCTGGGCGAGGCCCGTGCCTACGCATCCTGCCCAGCGGCTGGTCTTCTCGCGGGCTTGTGGCTATACGTCCTCCCCTTCGGTCTCATCAGCGTTGTGCGGGTCGCGCAGCTGCCGCAGGCCCGGCGCCGGCGGCCGGGTGCCTGCCCCCGTCGTCTCGGACGCCCTCGGCTACCACGACAAGACCACCAACCGTCTCCTCAGGGAGACCGGCGGGACGTGGAGTCGGTACGCCGCAGGCGACCACCTATGGTCACCATCCGGCTGGACTTCCCAACGAGTCACCGACGGTTGAAGATCGTGTCCCGGGTCGGCTGCGGGTAGCCGGTCTCGGCGATGTCCTCGGCCAGGTCTGCGAGGGTGACCTCCGAGTTCAGCGATGACACGAGCTTCTGGCTCAGCGGTCGCAAGGCATACACGTCGCGCACCGCTTCCAGGTCCACGGGAACCTCGTAGTAGTCCTCGGCGAAGCGCTGAAACGCTTCTGGCGAACGGTCGACCAGGAGCTCGAACAGACCCGTTGCCCCGTCGGGGTCGGAACACCCGGCGGGGAAGTCGATCACGCCGTGCCGCCACCGATCACCCGTCGCCTCCCGCCACAGGCAGGCCGTCACGACAGGAACGTCGTCCTCGTCGGTGAACGCCGGCTCTTCGACGAAGGGCTTGAATGCCTCCGGAACCTCGTCGATCACTCCCGGCCAGGGCTCGCCATCGTTGCCATACGGGCTCATCGGTGCTTCGTGGTCGAAGCCGCGGACATAGGCACCGGCCGCCGAAAACACGATGGAGTACTCGTCCCCCGACCCGTTGCGCATCGATGCCATCTCCTCGCCGTCGGCCCAGTCGGCATTGAAGGAGTAGTACCGGCCTTCCCAGTCCGGGCTCAAGATCGCATCGAGCATCGCCAGTGAGCGGCACAGCTTCCGCAGGTCGGCGATGGAAGGGAACCGGCGAGCTACGTCATAGACAGTCACGTGCTCATCCAACCGGATGCCCCCGACACCCAGAATCTCCCCCAAGACTGTCACGCTCAGTAGCAGTGCCGGAGTCAGGTGCGTCAACTCGCGACGGTTGAATACGCGAGCCCACCAGTATCGACCCCCAGAATCCCAAAGTTACGTCACAGGGCTCCAGAACACCCGAAGGGGAAGGAACCCCCTGGCCACGGGGCCAGCGAACACGGTAGCCGCCCGGTCCTGAGGTCGTGGCTCAGTCGACGGTGAGGGTGCGGCGTAGCGGGGCGGTGGCGACGCGGATCCAGGCCAGTGCGCACTGCAGGGTGGCATCCTCGCGCGTCTTGTACGGGCCGCTGACCGCGGGGGAATCGGCGAGGTGATAGTTCCAGCCGTTGCGCCCGGTCCGGCCGGTACCGCCGTACGACGGTTCCACGTGCCCCAGTACCGTGCCGTCCTCGGCGATCAGGTTCCATCGGTGGGTGTCGCGGTGGTCCGCGTCCTTGAACAGGCGGGCGCTGTCCGCGACAGCGCGGGCCGCCTTCTGCGACAACCGCTTGCGCCGGGCCGGTGCCGTCATCGCCGGTGTGCCGGCAGGCTGCGGGGAGGACGGCACCGAATCGTCACGTGACGGTTCTGGGGGCGGAGCCTGCACCTTGGCGCGCGACGGGGTTGGATCGGTGGCCAGGTCGACGACGGCGACGGCCGGGACCTTGGAGCGGTGGTCCGGGATGCCGTGCAGGGCCTGCGCGGCCGGGGCGGCCTGCCGCGCGCGGGCCGCCAGGACGACCGGGATCCGCGCCACGACGCCGAGGTCGAAGCCGTCGGCGGGCAGCCCGGCGTTCAGGGCGCCGGCCAGGCGCCGGGCGGCGCCGGCCAGAGTGTCGGCGAGTTCCGTCGCGGGGTCCAAGGCGTCGTCTTCGTCGTCCTTGGCGGTGTTGTCGCCGGTCGGGTCGGTGAAGACCAGCGCGTCCAGCCGGCGGGGACAGTCCTCTTCCCGCGTGAGCCGTGCGGCGACCTCGGCGATGGCACGCTCGTCGGCCTGGTGCAGCGCGGAGCGGATGACCGTGTTGATCTGGGCCGCGGTCGGCGGCTCGATCAGGTCCTCGCGCATCTGCCGCATCAGCTCGGCCCGCACCTGCTCTTCGCGGCGTTCGTCGTGCCGGATCACGTCCACCAGTTGCGAGGCGAGCTTGACCTGGTCGGTCGTGGTGCACTCGTGCCAGCCGGTCAGGTCTCGCAGTTCGCTGCGGTGTCGCTTCGCGGCGCGGGAGGTGAAGTCGTAGAACCCCAGCTCGGCCGCGGCGACGCCGACCTGCTTGGCGACGAGCTCGACGGCGTCGGGCGGCAGCTCCAGACGCAGCTTGGGAAACCGGCCGCGCCGGGTCAAAAACTTGAGCTGGGCGGCGAAGCCCAGCCTGGTTGAAGGCATGATGGCTTCCTTTCGGAGGCTGGAGACGCAGGGGAGTGGAAGCTTTCGGAACCCGGATCGAGCGACTGCCCGTACTACACGTCAGTCGCGTCGTCTCGGGGAACGGTGTCGAGCGGCCCGCCGCCGGAGACCTGCCCGCCGGGGGCATGGCAGGACTGAGCCAGGCAGCGCCGGCCTGCTCGACCACCTCGGCGGACAGGATTTGCGGCGGCTTCCGGCGGCCGGTCGGCTCGCGCCTGTTCGCGCTGCGCCGAGGTGAACAAACCGCGCGGGCGGGCTACGCCCACTCGCATGAGGCGACGGATGTTACTTCTCGGCCGTGCCGGGTTCCCCGCTGATGGACTCCTGATAGACGTCCGCAAAGGTGGGAGAGTCCTTGACCAGGTCGTCGCAGAACGCGGCGACGTCCGTGCCGATGAGCTCCAAGACCCCCTTGCCCGCGGCGACGCCCTCCTCGAAGAAATCGACGATCCCGGGGAGCAAGGGCCCGTCAGGCAGGTCGATCGGTCCGACCTTGAACAGGTACTTCTGCATCTCCTTGTAGACGATCTGGTAATCCGGCGGGAGCGCCTTGACCCGAGCCATGTGCGCCCGCCACTGCTTCTTGCCCTCGATGATGTCCTGGATGCCCATGTCAGCCTCCCAGCCTGCTCAGTTTCCTTGCGACGTTCCTGTTCAACTGCTCGCGCCACCGGTCGCGGAAGGTTCGAGCCCCTTCTCCACCGGCCAGCGCCGTGCAAAAGCCTCCGATGTCGTCGCCGAGCACCTCGTGGACGCTCTGCCCGTCCGCCGCTGCCACTTCGAGCAGCCCCAGGGCCGAGTCGAGGATCGGCATCAGATTGCGGCCGGTGAAGTCCCCATAGGGAAAGAGGTGGGCGATGATCTGTCCCCACACCGCCCGGTAGTCATCCGGCAGGGCCTCGGCCCGGACTTCGAACGCCTTCCAATCCCTGGTGAGATCGCTGCCCGTGATCTTCTCCCAGAAGTTCATCTCCCGCCCTCCTTGAGCCTGTCGATGCGTGATGAGACGTACTGCCATTTCGCCCAGAACTTCGCGAGTTCCTCGCGTCCGGCTTCATTGAGCGCGTAGAACTTGCGCGGCGGACCGACCCCGGACGGTCGTTTCGTCACCTGGACGAGTTTGTTGCGCTCCAGCCGCAGCAGGATCGTGTACACCGTCCCCTCGACGACGTCGGCGAAGCCGAGCTCGTTCAGCTGACGAGTGATGGCGTACCCGTAGGTTTCCTCGCTGCCGATGATTTCGAGCACGCACCCTTCGAGCGTGCCCTTCAGCATCTCCGTCAGGTCGTCCATCGCGAGTCCTCCTCGGCCCTAGCGGTACTACGTAGTACCGAGTACCGCTATACAGTATCACCGAGTAGCGGAGGGCGACAGCGCCTCCGATTGGCGCGGACGGACCCGGGACCGATCTTGCGAGGACGCAGGCTCCGCGGCTGCGGCTACCCCAGCGGCCTGGCTCCATAGTCGGCGGGGCATGTGACGACAGGGGGTCGGCGCGTCCAATGAACCCGTGTAATCCGGGGGTTCGCGACGGCGCGAATCCAATCAGATCCGATGGTGATTGCTGACCGGGTTTGACGACAGATAGGGTCCGATCCTCCGTACGGAAGGGGCCCGTGGTGGCGAACCTGGTCTACAAGCGGGTGTCGACCGACCAGCAGTCGACCGCCCTGTCAGTCTCCGAAGTCGGCTGCACGGATAACCGGAGTCGGCTGCACGCGGTGACGTCGGACCGCCGGATCCGGCACGCCTATCTCTGCAGGTAGCGGTGCGCGGAGTCTCATCGCGGGTCGGCCGGAGCGAGCGCCGCGTAAGCCATGATGGGCCGGTGGAGATCGACTCGTACTGGGGTGAGCTGTTGGCGTACTGCTACCGGATGCTGGGCGTGTTCCATGAGGCCGAGGACCTGGTGCAGGAGACGATGCTGCGCGCGTGGAAGGCTCGCGACCAGTACGACCCCGCCCGGGCGTCCGTGCGGACGTGGCTGTACCGGATCGCGACCAACGCGTGCCTGACCGCGCTGGAGGGGCGTGCGCGGCGGCCGTTGCCGTCCGGGCTGGGCGCGCCGAGCGACGATCCGGGGGCACCGCTCACGCCGGCGTTGGACATTCCCTGGCTGCAGCCGTTTCCCGACGCGCGGTGCGACACCGCAGTGCGGGCCGATATGCGGCTCGCCCTGGTGGCGGCGATGCAGATCTTGCCGCCGCGGCAGCGGGCCGTGCTGGTCCTTCGCGAGGTGCTGGAGTTCGGTGCCGCGGAGGTCGCCGCGCAGTTGGGGACTACGGTTCCGGCCGTCAACAGCGCTCTGCAGCGGGCCCGCGCCGCCCTCGCGGAGGTGGGCGACGCAGGCGAGATCGCCGAGCCGGACGATCCCGAAGTGCGCGCGGTGATCCAGCGGTATCTGCGGGCGTTCGAGGCGGCCGACGTCCCCGCGCTCGTGCGGCTCCTGACGGACGACGCGGTCCTGGAGATGCCGCCGGTGCCACTGTGGTACCAGGGCAGTCGCGACTACGGCCTGTTCATGCGCCGCGTGTTCGAGATGCGCGGGACGGGCTGGAGCATGAGGTGCCTCACCGCCAACGGCCAGCCCGCGCTTGCCGCGTACGCGCCGGAGCCGGGCGGCGGGCATCGGCTGCACACGCTTCAAGTCTTCACCGTCACTGGCGGCCGGGTCTCGCACAACGTCGTGTTCGCCGATCCCCGCGTATTCGAGGCGTTCGACCTGCCCACACAGCTTTCCTGCGACAAGTTTCGCGAGGGGCGATGAGTTTGGCCGATGCCGCCGGTACGTACCGGTGAGCATCGATCGAAGGGACACTCATCGTGAGCGTCATCGTCATTGAATTCATCACCCTCGACGGGATCGTGTCCGACCCGGACGGGTCCGGCGGCACGCCGACCGGCGGCTGGGCTTTCCGGCATGGCCCCGAAACGGTCGCCGGCGACAAGTTCCGCCTCGGGAGCACGCTGGACGACGGGGTCCTGCTGCTGGGGCGCACCACCTGGCATCTGTTCTCGCGGCTCTGGCCCGGACGCAACGACCCATTTTCCGCGCGGATGAACGCCGTGCCGAAGCTGGTCGCCTCCCGCACGCTGACCGACGCGTCGGCGTGGGCGAACTCGCGGGTCGTCGACAGCGACCTCGTCGACGCTGTCAAGCGGGAACGGCGCGATGTGATCATCACCGGCAGCTTGAGCATTGTGCACGCGCTGATGGCCGAGGACCTGATCGATGAGTACCGGCTCCTGACCTTCCCCACGATCCTCGGCACCGGCGAGCGGCTCTTTCCCGCCGGTGGCCCGCCCCGGTACCTGGAATGCCTGTCGGCCGAGCAGACCGGCGCCGCCGTCCTCGCGCACTACGGGAGGGCAACGCTATGACGGTTCGCTTCCTTGCCCTGTACGAGACGCCGGCCGACCCCGAAACGTTCGACCGGCACTACCGCGAGGTCCACCTTCCGCTCGGGCGCCGGCTGCCGGGGCTGCGCCGGTACGTCGTCGGCCGCGACGTTGCAGCCGTACGCGGCGGCGCGCCGTGCTACCTGGTCGCCGAACTGCAATGGGACACGATGGACGAACTGCGTGCCGCGTTCGCCTCGCCCGAGGGCCGCGCCACCGCCGCCGACGCGGCACGCCTCCAAGAGCTCACCGCTGTTCGCAGCATGATCTTCACCGTGGACGCGAGCGTGATGTAGGCCGCTGCTTCGGCGGCGTCGGCGCCAGGCCAAGCGCTGTCTCTAACTTCCGGCGCGGCTACCCCTTCAGGTAGCGGTGCAGGGAGGTCTTCGGGATGCCGGTCTTGGCGCTGATCTCCCCGTAGCTGGCGCCCTGGTCCTTGAGTAGGCGTGCGTACTCGATCTTGTCGGCGGGGTGGGCGACGGGGCGGCCGATGTGTCGGCCTGCTGCTTCGGCGGGTCGGGTGGCGGCTGTAGCGCGGAGGCGAGGCGGCCACGGACGGTGATGGTTCCGGCAGCGGCCAGGTGCAACGCGGTGCCCGCGGCGTGCAGCATCGCTTCCTGGATGTCGGGCTTGAGGTTCTCGTACGGCCGCCAGATGTTCAGTCCGGCGCGGTATTTGCGGCCGGTGGCTTGCCAGATGTCTTCCAGGACGGCCCGGCCGTGCCTGCCTCGGCCGCTCGTCGAGGAGAGGCTGACTTCATCCAGCAGGGACCGCAGCAGCCGGAACCACACCCCGGCGTGCACGGTGCGGCCTGGGAGGACGACCTGCCCGGTGGTGAGCCCTCGGTAGGTGTAGCGGTCCACGGTGGCCAGAGGTTCGGCCAGCGGCGTCGAGACCGGGCCCTCGTGGCCGTAGGCGACCGACCGGTGGACTTGCATGGCGTCCTCCAGGCGGCACCCGTGCTCGAAGCAGCCGGTCACCAGGGGCAGCCGCCACACCAGGGCCTTCCCTCGCTCGGGATCGGCGGCGCGCACGGGGCAGTCCCGGTACAGCCCCGAGTACCCCAGCCACGGCCCCGGCCAGCGCCGGAAGGGCGAGACCTTGTTGACGCCTGCCTTGCCGGGGGCGAGGAGTACCGAGTTGTCCCGGACGTAGGCGTCGAACACCGGTTGGGTGTCCTCGATCGGCGCGGTGAGCCCTTCGATCAGCCACGGCTCCCAGCCGGCCAGCGTCATCGCCCGCAGCCGGGCGATCTCGACGCCGGCGCGTTCGGCCAGCACGGCGAGCATCGCCGCCGGCGGGTCGTAGTCGAGGTCATCCGGCACGGGCACGTCCAGGCCGAGGTTGCGTGTCAGCAGGTCCTCCACGCGGATCTCGTACGGGCGGGCCAGCCTCTCCAGCCACGACGACAACGACTCCAGGGGGCCAGGCTGCGGGTGCAGCGGCCATCGCCGCACCGTGTTCACGTCAGCTCGCGCTCCCCCGATGGGGCCACCTGTCTGTCAGCCCTGCTCGATAGGGTCCGCATCGCAGCCAGCCGCGGGAGGACACATGACAACGTTTGACGAGCTCACTGCCTGGGCCGGCACCGGGAACGTCACAAGGGCAGACTCGGCAGTCGTGTCGGGCTGGCAGATCCCCGAGGACCAGAAGGCACTACTTGTTGATGTCGGGATCCCTATCGTTGATCAGTTGATCGAGTACGTATCGTTCCAGGTGGAGGCGGCCCCAGCACTCCAGACGTCAGCTGGTAGGTCGCTCTACCTCCTCACCCGGAATCACCATGGCGACCTCGTGCCGGGACTGCAATGGTCGTTCGGCGTCGAACCCGGCACAGGGACGGTCTACTACGTCCTTCCTCAAGGCGAGGCATGGTTCGCCAACTCCTCCATCGACCTGTGGCTACGGACCCTGCACCACTACGGCCTGCACGTCAGCGAGTCCGAGATCCTCAGCGATCCGGATGACCGCGAGGACGAAGCCCTGGCCGAGCTCAGCATGCTCGCTAACGAACTCAAGAAGATCGATCCGCCTGCCTTCGATGGCTACCACGGGTTCATCTGGGCCGAGTTCCTCGACCGCTGGCTCTGGTAGTTGCCCGCGGCCGCCACGATCCCCAAGCGATCACTCACCGTGCCAAGCGCGTCGAGCGGCTCGCGAATACGCGACACCTCAACATGCGAGCCCACCAGTCCCGAGGCCGGAGTACGCGAGCCGCGTCAGCACCCTCGGGACTACCACCGGACCATGATCAACGGCTTAGCGTTAACCGCGAACTCCCCAGCGCCAAGGCCGTCTTTCGCACAGCGCACCTTCGATCCGAAGCTACTGGCGGGTTACTTGTCACCTGGTTCGCCGCTCGTTAACGGCACCCCTGGTGGAGCCGCCCGCACCGCGCCCCTGACCTGGCTTCGGCAAAGGCCCGCGGCCAGCGCCGCCTGCCGGGCTGCCGGGCCAAGAGCCCCGGCAGCCCGGCAGGCCGAACCCGCACCGCCCGGAAGGGCGGTGCGGGTTGGAAGCGGGTGAGCGGCTACACCGGCTCGAACGCGAACTGCTGGTTGCCCTCCGGTTTGCAGGCGTTCTGGATGATCGGGGCGCCGTCCGCATAGCTACGGTCCATCACGTCGAGGCACTTGTTGGCGAACGTCTGGATCTCGTAGCCGCCGCCGGCGACCGAGACGATCTTGAACCGCTGGTTATACGCACCGCCGCAGGTGTACTGGATGATCGGGGTGCCGTCCGCCTGGCTACGGTCCTTCACGTCGAGACACTTGCCGGCGAACGTCCGGATCTCGACCTCGTTGCCACCGAGCACGGTCACCACGAACCGCTGGTTGGCCCCATTGCCGCAGGTGTACTGGATGATCGGGGCGCCGTCCGCCTGGCTAACGTCCTTCACATCGAGGCACTTGCCGTTGACGGGGTACATCACAATCCTGGACTCATTGTCCTGCCGCCTGTCGACGGCCGGGGATGCCTGAGCCGCAGTGAACGGCACCACCGCGGCGGACGCCAAGCCCAGGACGGTCAGAACGCGCCATGCCTTCGAGGGCGAATACACAAAGCACCTCGTTCATGGGAGGTCTACCTTTCCGCCCCAGCGTCGACTGCCCCAAGGCCCTGGAGTTGCACGAGCCGCCCGACGTCACTCTGTTGCAGCAGCACAAACCCATCAACGAGTGAGCCGTCCGAATCCCGTTGATGCCACCGCGCGCCCTCTCGACTGAGGCAGCGGAAGCCCTCCCCAGCTATCAATAGATATGGGCATAACTGTGACGCCGAAGCGACCCTATCGGGCACTCAGCGGGCCGTCGTGAGGTCGCGTCAGGCGAGGCGAGCGGGCGAGTCGCTGTCCGCACGACCGCCGGCTCCGAGGATCCGCCGCGGGGAGGGGGACGTCGCTGGGCGGGGGCCGAGCACGCCCCGCCCCCGCAACTCGTCAACGTCGGGGAGACGGACTCCGGGGAGAGCGTCGAGCAGGTCGGCCTGGGCGGCGCGGATGCTGTGCGCGGGGGCCTGGGGGCCGGTGCCAAGGGTTCGGCGGTCGGTCACGCTGGCCATCGTACGGGCAGCGCGTCCTTGACTGGGATGCGGTCAGCCGGCCCAGCCCGCCCGACGGTTGATACCTCAGAGACCAGACCGCCACGAAGACCAGTCGCGCCAGCAACCATTGGATCAGCGCCGCGATGCGCGGGCAGGACGCGACGCTGGAGCGGCTACGCGTCGACCGGCAACTCGAAGAGGCCCTGACCCACGGGCCCGACCCGCTCCACCTCGCCGAGGTGTTCGGGCTCGACGAGAAGACCGCGATGCGCTACGCGGACTCCGCACGGGCGCTGCTGCACCAGGCGGCTGAACAACCACTTCAGTGAAGTCTGCTTGACCGGTTCACGCCTTTGTTGAGGATGAGCACGCCAGGCAGAGTCAGCATCCGGGGCCGATCGGCGGAGACGATGTCAGGGCGAGGGCAGCGTTCCGCAGCTGGGCCGCCCACGTCTGCTGGTCAAGCCCCAACGTGTACTCGATGCAGCAATCGCATTGCGGGATCAGAGCCACGAACGATTGCTCCGCCGCGGTCTCGACCTCCGTCTCCCACCAGTCGTCCGTCGCCAGGTCAGCGGGAGTTATCTCTCCATTGATGAGTCTCGCCGCCATCCGGCGCAGTGCGTGGCGCCGTGCCAGGCCCCGATCCGGCAACCCGATCTCGGACTCGGCAAGTGCTTGCTCGAACGCGTCTCGAATATCGCGGGCATCCGCGTTGCGAGGCCAACCGGCGAGCTCGCACAATGTCGGGGTGTCCAGTCCGGCTGCGAGCGCCTCAGAAGCGATCATCGGCAGATCCTCCGGGCGTATCTCATCCGCCTGATAACGGCACGCCACCTCACCCAGAGACGTGAGCCCACTCTGCATAGAGGTTTCCGGTTCCGGTGTCGTTCCTTCTGCTCTCATGACTCCTACGGTGTCAGCACCGTTTCCAGGGCAGGCACCCAGGGGCTGGCCCGCTCGGCACCCACCGTGTTCGCTTGAACCCGGGGCCGAACCCACGAGAACACGACCGTCCATCCTCGGGTTCCCGCGAAAAGTCCTTCAGTTTCCGTGAACTCGCGGGCCTCTACGGCCTCGGGGATCAATGGAACCGTGGTTATCAGTGAGATGGATCATGAGGTGGGCGCCCTACCACGGGTGGTGGCCTTCGCGCAGGGGGTCGGGTCACGGCTCACTGATCCGGCTTCAACCCGGCTACCCTCCGCCGCGTGCCGGTTGAGTTCTTAACTGATGAGCAGGCCGTTATCTGGATCTTCCACTCTCACTGATTGGTGGGAGCTGCTGTTTTGTGTTGCTGACAGTGTCAGCAACACGCCGTCCCGACGTGCTGTGGGTGAGCGTCCGGTCGTCCGGGGCCGTGGACACCAGCATCGTCGTGGGCGTGGGACGAGTGGTTTATCGAGTGGTCGTGGTGGGTGCCGCCGAGCCAGACTCAGGGTTATGGACGGCACGATTGCCCAGCTGGTTGGCGAACTGGATGCGGATTCGAGCGAAGTGGCGGAGGACGCCCAGCATGCGCTGATCGCTATGGGGTCAGACGCACTGGACGAGCTGATCGCAGCAGTACCTGGCCTGGGACGGTTTGGACAGCTGTGTGCCATTGAGGTCTTCACTGCGCTACAGGATCCCCGGCCGGGAGACGTGCTGATCGACCTGCTGGACAGCGAGAGCTCCACCGTTCACCAATGGGCGGCCGAAGCCCTGGCGGACCTGGAGATCCAGCGTGCCGTGCCGGGACTTCAGCGAGCCTATGAAGCCTTTCGGCAGCGAGGCGAAGCTCCCGACGACAGCGAAGGAGTGGCACTTCGCGGGGCACTGTGTGATCTCGGTGCCCGTGACGTCGTGCTCCCGCCCCGGGCCGCCGCGTTGCGGCGCTCGCTGGAGAACTTGGATCCGGCATGGCCGACAGTCCACCTCGCCGAAGTCATTGAGCAGCTTGCCGCTCACGGTCAGGCAGTGCTCTATTTCCAGGTATGGCAGGTCAAGCCCGGTGGTGGGACCTTCGGAGGCCATGGTCCGAGCATCGACTGGGAGATTGACCGCCGGTTACCCTGGGATCGGATTGTGGTCGACTGCCGGAACTGGGCCTTGCCGGCAGCCGAAGCAACCGACAAGGCTCCAGATTTGGTGGCAACGATTTGCTGGATCGATGCCTCGGACCTGTGATGGTCAGTGGCCCAGTCGGCAGTTGCTTCCAACTCCTCATCTCGGGAGGGAAATTGCGCCTCGAAGCTCGGTCGCGAGGCTGACGCCCTCAGTCAGCGGATGCACCGATGCCTCGGCGGAGGTCGCGGAGCTGGCCGAGGTTGACGGCGAGTTCGTTGCGGAGCCGTTCGTTCTCCTCGCTGAGTTTGCGGTTGGCGTCCCGCAAGGCTCTGACCACCGTCTCGTGTGACTTGGTGGAGATCCGCTGTTGGTCGGGCAGGGCAGGTCTCCCTGCCGAGGACGTGGGGATTAGGGCAGCGGGATCAGACCATTACCCGTAGCCCAGCCGCCGCCTAGTGTCTTGTGATTCCGTCAGCGTTACTTGATCTTGTGTGGCAGGCTCTCTTGGTATGGAGCTCTCCGTGGAACAGGCCGCCGAGTTGCGTGAGTTGGTGAACAGCAGGGACGTGCCTGCGGATATAGCCACGCGTGGCCGGATCGTGCTGTGGTCGGGCAAGGGGCGTCGGCGCAAGGACATTGCCGAGCTGCTCGGGGTGTCGCTGCCGACCGTGGACCGCTGGAAGGCTCGCTATGCCGAGCGGGGCCTGGCCGGGCTGGAAGGGGAGCGTCCCGGTGGTGCACGGGAACAGATGCCGGCCCGGGTGCGGTCCCGGGTGATTGCGCTGACGCGTATGACACCGCCGGCCGGCACTGGGCTTTCGCACTGGTCCACACGGGAGTTGGCGAAGTACCTGGCGCGGACCGAGAACATCGTCGTGTCCTGGCACTACATCGCCCGGATCTGGCGGGAGGAGAGCTTGAAGCCGCACCGGTCCGGCACCTTCAAGATTTCCAAAGACCCCGCGTTCGCGGAGAAGGCGGCCGATGTGATCGGCCTGTATCTGGCCCCGCCGGGCGGTGCGGTGGTCCTCTCGATCGACGAGAAGACGCAGATCCAGGCGCTGGACCGGACCCAGCCGGTGCTCCCGGTCGCCTTCGCGGCGACCGGGAAACGCACCGCCGACTACGTCCGGCACGGCACCACGAACCTGTTCGCCGCCCTGAACGTGACCACCGGGGAAGTCCTCGGCGAGTGCAGGCCGACCCGGAACGGCAAGGATTTCCTGACCTTCTTGAAGAAGGCGGTGAAACCGCACGCAGGGAAGGACATCCATGTTGTCCTGGACAACCTCTCGACGCACACCACTTGGGAGGTCAAGGAGTGGCTGTCGAAGAACCCGCACGTCCACTTCCATTTCACTCCCGTCGGCTCCTCATGGCTGAATCAGATCGAGATCTGGTTCGGCATCCTGACCCGGCAGTCCATCCGCCGCGGCACGTTCTCCAGCGTCCACGTGCTGGTCAAGCAGATCCGCGACTACATCAACTCCTGGAACACGACAGCGAAACCGTTCACCTGGACCGCGACCGCTGGTGAGGTCCTCGCGAAGGCCCGACTCGTCGCGACCAACATGAAGAAAATCGTCAATAACAACTCGAACTGACATGAACAGGATCACGAGACACCAGTGCGGGACGCGGAACACGTCCTGCACCGGATGGCCTGGCGCCGCTGCCACCAAGCCATCACACAAGCCTGCCAGCAGCACCGACGCGCTCTCCAGTACCAGCCATGACCAGAACTACAACTGCCGTGGAGAGCGCACTACGGGCCGTGGGGCCGGGTCGTCGCTGCCCCTCGCCTGCAGCGGATGGGCCGGGCGGGCTTTTTATATGGCAGGAGTCCCGGGAGGGGCCGGTTCGCGGGTCATTCACTCGTTCACGTGAATCGGCTGAATGTACGACCGCGGGGCCTTCCTTTGCTGGGTAACGTGCGTGCTCGACCGGCCCGGCAGGGCCGGTTCGGAGCGGGTCAGGGGGTGCGGGGATGATGGACAGTCCTTCAAACCAGGGCGGCGGGCTGTCGCGGCGCAGGCTGCTCGCGTCGTCGGCCGCCGCGGGCGGCGCGGTCTGGTTGCTGCGAGGGCTGGTCCGGCCGGGCAGCGCCTACGCGGCCTCGGCACCGCCACCGGGCTTCCCGGCCGGGATCTACGTCTATCAGCGCGCCTACGAGAACTGGGCCGGTGAGATTCGTACCGACCAGTTGTGGACGTGCGCGCCGCGCAATCCTCAGGAGGTGCTCGACGTCGTCAACTGGGCCTACAGTGTCGGCTGGACGGTACGTGCCCAAGGGCGGCGGCATGGCTGGTCCCCCCTCACGGTGGCCGACGGCACCCCCGCCGCGGCTCGGGTCGTCCTGCTGGACACCACCGCACACCTCACCGCGATGTCGCTGGAGCAGCAGGCCGCCGACGGGTCGGCGCGAGTCCGGGTCCAGGCCGGTGCCTCGCTGGAGACCCTGCTCGCGTTTGCTGGCGCGGGCGGATACGGGGTCGCCTCCGCGCCGGCACCCGGCGATCTATCGGTTGGTGGCGCGCTTGCCATCGGCGCGCATGGCACGGCCATCCCCGCCGTCGGCGAGAGACCGTCATCCGGCCACGGCTACGGCTCGCTGAGCAATCTGGTTACCGAGCTGACCGTGGTCGTCTGGGACGACGACGCCGGCCGCTACGTCCTGCGCACCGTCGGCCGAGCCGAGCCCGACTGTGATGCGCTCCTCACTCACCTCGGCCGCTCGCTCGTCACTGAGGCCGTTCTGCGGGTGGGCACCGACCACAATCTGCGCTGCCAGTCCTTTCTGAACATCCCCGCCACCGAACTGTTCGCCGCCCCCGGTGCTCCGGCCGGAACGCGGACCCTGGCCGACTTCGTGGACCGCACCGGCCGGGTGGAGGCGATCTGGTTCGCTTTCACCGACTGCCCCTGGCTGAAGGTCTGGAGTGTCGCCCCGAAACGACCGCTCACCGCCCGCATGGTCGACGAGCCGTACAACTACCCATTCTCCGACTCCCTCCCCGAGCCGGTGGCCCGGCTGGCCGGCGACCTGGTCTCCGGGGCGTGGGCGAGTGCGCCGCTCTTCGGGCAGGTCCAGTACCTGCTGGCCAAGGTCGCGTTGACTGGCGACATCACCGACGTCCTGCTCTCGGGGACCCTAGTGCGGGACGTGCTGACCGGAGACGTGCTCACCCATCTGCTGGCAGGCGGCCTGCGCTCGGACCTGTGGGGCGCCTCCCGCAATCTGCTGCAGTACGTGCGGCCCACCACGCTGCGCGAGACCGCCAACGGCTACGCGGTCCTCACCCGCCGCACCGATCTGCAGTGGGTGGTCAGCCAGTTCGCCAGCTTCTATCGCACGCTGCTCACGCAGTACGCGGCGCGCGGCGAGTACCCGGTCAACGGCCAGGTGGAGATCCGGGTGACCGGTCTGGAGGACCCGTTCGTGTGCGGTGTCCCTGGCGCGCGGTCCCCGCTGCTGTCCGCCCTGCGGCCGCGTCCCGACCGGCCGGACGCCGACACCGCCGTGTGGATCGACGTCCTCTCCCTGCCGACGACACCCGCCCTGAACCGCTTCTACCGCGACATCGAGCAGTTCCTCCTGGCCCTGGACGGGGACCGGGCGACGGTTCGCGTGGAGTGGTCCAAGGGCTGGGCCTACAGCGACACCGCCGCGTGGTCCGACCCGAACGTCCTCACCCGCGCGATCCCCGCCAGCCAGCGCGCCGGGGGCGGCCCAGGCTGGGACGAGGCGGTCACGCTTCTCGACCAGCTCGACCCCCACCGCGTGCTTTCCAGCCCGTTCCTCGACGCGCTGCTGCGCTGAGCGCGCGGGCAGCCAGACTTCCGGCGCAACCCGGCCCTCGCGTTGGGGAAAGAATGGAATGCCACCGCCAACCAGCACCGGGTAGACCATGGCCCGGTACTCGTCGATCAGACCCAGCCCTCCCGCCTCGGCGGCGAGAGTCGCGCCGCCGATCGCGATGTCGCCCTCCCCCGGCTCGGCTCGCAACCGCTCGATCTCCTCCGCCAGGCCGCCGGAGGCCAGGCGGGCATTGCCCTGCACCGCCAACAACGTGGTCGAGAACACCGCCATCGGGAGCGGCTTCCAGAGCGCGGCCCACTCGAGCATTGAGTCGTCAAGTGATGTGTCCTCGTCGGCGGTCTCCCAGTACAGCATCGTCTCGCACAGCCGTCGTCCCAACAGGTGGACGCCGACCTCTCGAATCTCGTCGGCGCAGAGGCGAAAGACCTCCGGCACGGCGACCCCTGGACCGCCCGACACCAACGAGAACACCAACCGGCTGTTGCGGCAGTACCTCCCCAAAGGCACGGATCTTCGCACGTTCAGCCAGGCCGACCTGACTGCGCACAAGTTGGCCGCGCTGGCCGACCTCAGACTGGGGTGGGCGGCAGCATCACGTCGCCGTGCGGGGCCCTGCCCATAGCAACTGCTGGCACTTACGTGGAGATCTGATGGTCCACCAGGGGACGACCGTCCAATACGTCGGCCTCTCCAAGTACTGGGGCGTGTACCTTCTCCACGGTAGTCCTCGCCAGCAGGGCCCTGGACACACCGACGAGTATCACCGCGGACGCTGAAGTGCCGCCAGGGACGGCCGCGCGCGCCCAGTAGCCGCTGCGCGAGCGACACGGCCCAACGGCGTCGGCCACCCCAAGTTCCGGACCAGCAACGCGTATCGGACGCCTCCCTGCTGCGGCGGCTGGAGGCCGCCACGGCCCGAAATCGTCAGCTGGAGGCGGAGATGCGCGAGTGGTCGCAAACCCGAGCTACCAAGAGGCCCTGTACTCATGCATCCACCCGGCCGAGATCACCCGACCAAGGATCATGTTCCATCGAGGACGACCTGCGGCTCCACCGTCTCACACCCAAGGCCCTCGTAGGCCGGGCCAACCTCCTCTAGAAACGCACCGGCGGCTACTTCAAGCTCCTGTCCCAGCTCATCTGCCAGGCCGCCGTCACCGCCATCCAGACAGGCACCGAAGACATCACCGACGACATCCTCACAGACATCGACATCGCCTGAACCCGACTGTCCGAGCTCAGGCGGCGGCCTCACACGTCCCGGGGACCGGCGCCGCCGCGCGCGGGATCAGCGTTGCCCCGCAGGTGCGGTCCGTGGCCGGGACGAGGAACGGGCCGAGTTCGTCCGCCGCCCGGGAGGCTGTGTCAGCCGGTCCGCGTGCGGGCCCGATCGCCGTCGGCGTCTACGTACCCACGGCCCGAGATTCCCAGCCGGCTGCGCAGCCGGGGACAATCGCGGCAGGATGCGGGGACAGTGGCGACAGATGGGGGCAGGGTTGGGCGAGAAGTGGTCCGGGGCGGAGGGGACCTGGCCGGACGGGCGGGAAGCCGAACCGTCGGTGGCATCCATGCGGGCAGCGACGCGAGCCTTGCGGTCTCATCTGGGCACCCTGCCTGCGGTGTTCCACTTCGACGGACCGGCCGACCAGTTCCTCGCGGAGGCTGCGTTCCCTTACGCGCGGTGGCGGTACGCCTGCGCGGACTCTCTGCTGGGTTCGGGGATCGGCGGCACCGTCGTGGGGGCCATGGCCCGCAGCCTGTTCGATGACGGTCTGCTGTGGCAATGGATCGCCCAGTCGCCGGCTGAAAGGCGGCCGGGTCTGCTGGGCAGCATGCTTCAGGAACGCGACCGGATCTGCGGTTTCCTGGCCGACCATGAGGCGACCTGCCCCAACCTGGCCCGGTGGTTCGTCCCATTGGACGGCGTCACCGACCTGACGGGGTCGTCTCTGGAGGCGCTTGCGGCGCCGTCGCTTCCGGGTGCGGCAGAACTTATGGACCTGTTCCTCGCCTCCTCCCCCGCCCGGCCCGCGCCGACCTCGCTGCTCGTCGGAAGTGTCGAGGACCTGCTGCAAGCCGCCCGGGGCCTGCTGGCCGTGTCCGGAATGCGCGGGGCGGTCATGGTCCTGGCGCACGCCGGTCACGGCAACCTGCTGGGGCTGCAGAGCAGCCTGGCCGCCGGCGGTGCCGCCGGGCATGATCTGCGGGCCGATCACGAGGCGCTGTTCATGCATGTCGCCGCCGTCGGAGTCACCGTCACCCTTCTCGGCGTGTGTGCGGCTGTGCCGGAGTGCTGGCCACCGGAGATCGACCAGGCCGGCTTTCTGGGGACGCTGATGCGACTGACGGAGAATGTCGTCGCCGCGGCGCACGCAGTGCACGGTCTGGGCGACCCGAAACCACTGACGGGAGCCGATCCGAAGGTCAGGGCAAAGGCACGGATGCGGCGTCTGCGGCCCGATGCCCTGGTGGCGCATCACGAGGTACTGCCGGACATTCTTCATGCCGGTCCGGTCATCGACGCGGTCCGCCGGTACGAGGAGTTCGTGGGCAGCTGGACCGTCGATCCGTGGGCCCATGGTGATCCCAAGCTGGCAAGCGTTCTGGCCTACGGCGGCGCCCATTCCACGTTCTCCACCGTAATGAGTACCTTCGACGATCATGCCGCTGTCGCCACGGTGTTCGCCGCGCGGATGCTTCTGGAGGAGGCAGCCCGTTTCACCTGGCTGACCCAGGACGTGCATGACGAGGACGCGTTCGTACAGCGATCCACCCAGTACTTCGACGAGTTCCGGGCGAAGAAGAAGGCCACGATCGCCACGTTCGCCGGCAACGGCGTTGCCCTCGCCGCAGCCACCCGGTTGCTGAAAATGCCCGACCATGTCGTCGAAGGGCCGGAGACGATCACCAAGGGTCGCCGACCGCTGCCGTCGATCGACAAGATGCTCCTGCTGATGGGGGCGCCCTACCCGGAGCCGGGCTGGCTACCCGTGGCCTACTCGCTGCTGAGCCAGGTCACCCACAGCACTCCCGTCGGCATCGTGCACATGACCCGCTACCGCGAAGGCGTTCTGTCCGCCCACGACATCTCCCCCGAGATGCTCGCTCTTGCCCTGGATGTGGCCTGCTTGGGCAGCGCTCGGCTGCTCGGCATATCCGGCCTGTTGCTGTCCCAAGGCAGTGACCCGGCGCAGCAGTACGCGGCCGGTCTGGAAAGGCGTGCCTACGAAGTCCACGACATCGCCCGCATGATGCACGGGCTGGACTGAACCCGCCGCCTCCTGCAGGGCGGCCGGGCGGCGCCACAGGTGTGATGCTGCTGCAGAAATGAGCAAATCAACACGCTCGTCGGCCCGTCACCGCAGGTTGGCGCTTTCGCACCAGGGTGTCCGTCTGGGCGGCTAGGCTGCCGATCTGGCTGGAGGGGGTTCGCGTGAGGTATGCCCAATTGTCGCCAGAGCTTCCACTCGGGCCGTTCGCCGACGCCGCGGTCACGGTCTGGTCCACTCCAGGGAAGACGTGTCCGTGAAGCGGGTCCGCCCGGCCCCCAAGGCCAGAGATCACCAAGCTCTGACCCAACCCGGCCGCGCCCCCACCTGCTCCACGGGGTCGGAGCGTCGCTATGCCCACGGCTCTGGCCTTCCTCAAATCCCCCGACCCGGCGTGGCCCTCGTCGACCCTGATCTCATGACTTCCCACTGGGGCACCGCGGTCGCCGTCAGGGCCCTCGCCAAGCCCCCTGCGCCCAGTCCGGTCCCCGCCGCCCCGGGTAGCCCTGGCACCCCCGGTTTCCTGACTCCCGACTGGATCACCTCGGCCGCCGCTGCGGCCCTCGTCGCCGTCCTGGTGAACACCCTGCTGGCCCGGCGCCGGGAGGAGTTCGACCGGAAGGAGAAGGAGAAGGAGAAGGAGAGGGCGCACGTCCGGCAACTGGAGATCGGCAAAACCGCCGCCGAGTACGTCGCCGCCGTCCACGCCTTCCAGTCCGCAGTCACGCATGCGGCGGCGAAGCTCCACACGGCCGAAGCGGTGGCCCATGGCCAGGAAGAGATCGTCCAGTTCGAGGTCCCACTGCGTGGTGGCGTGCTCGGTGATCACCTTGGGAGGCGGCCCCGCCGCCGTCACTACCTGCGGCGGTGTCGCACGTTCGAGGGGCGGTCTCCGTGAGACCGCCCCTGCACGTTCGGAGCCCCGCTACACTCCCGCCACCCGGTGAAACCCACAGGTCAGACACCGAATTCCTGCTGGAGTACTAGGCGAGGGCGACGAGGAGCATCACGCCTGCGATCGCGCCCGGACGCGGCCGCGTCACGGGCTAGTTCAGAGGGTGGTCATTTGCCGAACCGGCGACAGCGCGATCGGGATCCACACGCAGGCCAGGAACGCGGCCGAGGCTCCTAGGGCCCACCGGATACCACTGGCCGTGGCCAGAGCACCAGTTGTTGCGGCGCCAAGCGCGACAGCGCCGGTGAAGAGCACGCGCATGGTGCCGTTGACACGTGCCATGAGGCTGGCAGGGGTGACTTGCTGCCGGAAAGTCATCATCAGGACGGAGTCGAAGCCGACTTTGAGCATGACCAGCGCCCACCCGACAGCTGCAAGGGGGCCGGGCACAGGTCGGCCGAGCAGAGGGATGGCGATAGCCAGTGGTGCGACCGCGATCCCGACGAGCAGGACCGCTCGACCTGCGCCGAGCTTGTCGGCCAGCCTGACGGCTGTCACGGCGCCAATCAGGCCGCCGACACCGCCAGCGCCGAGGAACATCCCCAGAGTCCTCTCACTCCATCCGAGCTCGGTCAGCGCGAGCACTGGCAGCAGCGTCATCACTCCGGCGATGCCGATGTTGACCATGGAGCCGGCGATCACCACGGTGCGTAGGACAGGCTGGCGGGCGACGAACGTGACGCCCTCGCCGATCTCGTGTAGTAGGTGCCGTCGAGGGGCATCGCCGGCCGGACGCTCCCGCGTGGTGAGCGTGGACAACCACCCTGCGGACCACAGGTATCCCGCGGCCATGACGAGCAGCACCATGGGCGCGGTCAGCAGTCCGGCCGCCCACCCAGCCAACGGTGGACCTGCGATGACCGCTGCCTGGGTGATCGTGGCCAAGCGCGCGTTAGTGCGCGCGAGCAGGGCACCGGGGGCTAGATCCTTGACGAAGCTCTGGGCGCCCAGGTCGAAGAACACCGTTGCCACGCCCTGAATCACCACAACTGCCAGCAGGTGGGTCATCGTCAAACGCCCGAACCGCGCGGCAGCCGGCACGGTGATCAGCGCAGCCGCCCGCACCAAGTCCGCGCCGATCATGACCGGACGGCGCCGCACCCGGTCCAACCACGCGCCGACCGGCAATCCAAGGATCACGAAGGGCAACGTCAGCGCGGTCTGCAACAGCGACGTCCCTTCTGCCCCCGCGTGCAGCATGGTGACCGCCGTCAACGGAACAGCCACCTGACCAATCTGGGCACCCCACAACGCAACCCCGGACGCCGTGAGATACCGAGTGCGCTCCCGTGGAGCGGCTGCCGAACCCGCCGCGATTGTCTCAGTCATGGCAGGCAGCGTCCGGGAACTCATCACGCTCCTCAATGGATTCACGCTAGAGTGAATGCTCATGACGCCCACGCTTACCCTGGCCTTGGATACGGCTGATCTGAGCCATCTGCGCTGGGCCATCTCGCCGGCCTGGGAGCTGCTGGCATCCATCAGGACACTGACCCAGTCGGCAAGCCACGCGATCCACATGCCATGGCTGTCCGATCACCGCCACGACCCGCTCCTCACCGGACCTGGAACGGCTGCAGCCCGCGACCTCACCGCAGGCCCCCCGAGCCACCTTCCCGGGTTCCTTGCGCCCACCCCGCTCTCACCCCTGACCGCGCTCGACGACGAACTCGACGAGGTGCGCCGCACCCCGTCCGATGTCGTCCGCCGCGACCTGGCCGCAGTCTTCGGTGGCGATCTACCGGCCAGCTTGGCACCGATGCTGCGCGCGCCCCGACGCGAAATGGAGACGATCGTCGCTGACCTACGTCGCTACTGGCAGCGCGCCCTAGCCCCGACCTGGCCGAAGATCCAAGCCCTGCTCGAGTCCGATATCCACTACCGGGCCCGCTCCCTGACTGAGCGCGGACCTGCGGCGATGTTTGCCGACATCCACCCCGACCTCGCCTTCGATCAGGCCACCGGAACTCTACGGATCGCCAACCGACAGGCAGGTCTTGTCGATCCGCATCGCTCACTAGAGGGACGCGGCTTGGTCCTGGTGCCGTCGGCGTTCGCGTGGCCAAGGCTCTACGTCAAGACATCGGCGCCTTGGGTCCCCGTGATCCGCTACCCCGTCCGTGGCATCGGAACCCTGTGGGAATCACGCGCCGACACCGCCGACTTGGCCCCAGCGCTCGGCGCCACCCGAGCCATGCTCCTCAACCTCCTCGAAACCCCAGCCAGCACCCTGGAGCTCGCCAACCGAACCGGACTGGCCCCTGGCGGTGTATCCGCACAGCTGCACAAGCTCACCCAAGCCGGCCTCGTCGTACCCCACCGAACAGGACGAATCGTGCTCTACGCCAGAACAGCCAGAGGCGAAGCCCTGCACGGGTCTGTACGGTCAACGGTGGATCTTCGAACAGGAAGTGACACCTGATGACAGATGTGATCGTCTCGGCTGAGGCCGTCGAGGAAGTGCAGCCCGCCGGGATGCCGGAGGCCCTGGACGACCAGTTGATCGGGCAGCTGGTGGACCGCGCGAAGGCTGGCGGGATCAAGTTGACCGGTGAGGGCGGGCTGCTGCAGCAGCTGACGAAGAGGCTCTTGGAGTCCGCTCTCGAGGGTGAGATCACCGATCATCTCAGCCACGAGAAGCATGAGAGGGCCGCCGACGGCAACACCCGCAACGGCACTCGTTCGAAGACCGTGGTGACCGAGGTCGGGCCGGTCGAGATCGAGGTCCCCCGGGACCGGACGGGCAGCTTCGAACCGCAGATCGTCAAGAAGCGGCAGCGCCGGC
>NZ_MLYP01000095.1 GCF_001866645.1 Streptomyces colonosanans | reverse complement strand
CCTCCACGAACTAACGCGGAGCAGCACTAGACGCCGGTCCCCGCCGTTCTGTAACACCCCCGATCGGTGGCCTATGTCACACGACCGCGACTGTTACAGGCGACGGGGCGCCGGCGTCTCGTGTTCGTCAGGACGTCGCGCGGAAGGGCATGGAACATGAGCACCAGTAAGTTCGCAGTGGCAGGAGCAACCGGGCGGCTGGGACGCCACGTCGTGGACGTCCTTGCGGAACGGGGGCACCAGGTTGTGCCGATGTCCCGTGCCACCGGCGTGGACATCATCACCGGTGAGGGCCTGGCCGAAGCGCTCACCGGGGTTGACGTCATCATTGACGTTGCGTCATGGCACGCCTCCGACCAGGAGGCTGCCACGGAGTTCTTCCGCACCGCCACCCGCAACCTGCACGAGGCCGGCCAGCATGCTGGAGTCGACCGGGTCGTCGCCGTATCCATCATCGGCACGGACAACACCAGCGCCGGTTTCGTCGCCGCCCAGCAGGTGCACGAGGAGGCCAACCTGTCCGGCCCGCTGCCCGCTCGCATTCTGCGGGCTGCGCAGTTCCATGAATTCGTCGGTCAGCTCCTGGACTGGCAGCCGGGCGACGTCGCCTACATCCCCGCCCTGCCCACCCAACTCGTGGCCTGCCGCACCGTTGCCGAAACGCTGGTCGACCTGGCCGCCGACCCCGACGCGCCCGCCCAGCCGGGTCCCGGAACACCGATCCCCGAGATCACCGGGCCCCGCAGGGAAACCATGGCCGAGGCGGCCAAACTCCTCGGCGCCCGCCGAGGCATCAAGGTCGTCGAGGTCGACGGCTCCGGCATGCCCGATGCCGAGGAACGCCTCCCCAGCGGGGTGGGGTGGCCCTCGCGGCCGAACATCCGCAGCACGTCGCAGGCGCGGCCCTGGTTGGTGACCAGGGAACCGGCCACTCGCAGCATGTCCGGCCAGTACTTGATGAATGACCAAGTAGCGGAAAAATATGGGGACTTCGATGCACGACACCTCTTCCGAGGGTGCGCCCTCCCATGTCGGGGCGGGCACGGCGGTCATGACGGCCCGGGTGGTGGACGGTCGTGGCACGGTTTCGCTGCTGCGGGTCGTGGCCGCCCTTGCCTGTCTTGAGACCTTGGTGCAGGGCCTGCTCGCCGGGATGCTACTGAACGGCGACGTCGATTCGATCGACCCGCACGGCTTCAACGCCTACGTCTTCGAGCTCCTGGTGCTCCTTCAGGTCGTGGCCGCCATCCTGTTGTGGCGCCGCAACCGCGAAATTGCTGGACCTGTTGGCACCTCTTGATCAGGTCGCCTACGTGAGCATCGGACTGTGATCCCCTGGCGATTGCGCGCTGTCCACGGCACCGGCCAGGAGCGTGAGTAGCTCGTCAATGAGCGGGGAGCGGGCACCGGGTCTGCTGACGGCAAGGATCTCCCGGTAAAGCGGCGCGCCCCCAGGCGGCAGGAGCACGCTCTCGACTCCGGCGTCGTGTTCCGCTCCGAGGAGCGTGGCGGGGATCAGGCCCACCGCGAGACCCGCGCGGATCATGGCAAGCATGCTGTGCAGGTCCTCGGTCTCCAACGTCACCTGCGGCGCGATCCCGAGCTCTCCGGCCCAGCGGTGCAGCAGACGCCGGTCGGGGTTGTGGGCGTGGCCCGAGACCCATTCCCGTTCCAGGCATTCGGCCAGCTCCACCGGGCGTCGGCGTCCCGGCTCGGCGCCCTTGACCAGGACAAGCGGTTCGCGCCCCAAAAGGGTGATCGTCAAGGCGTCAGACGGGGCCGGCGGGTCCTCGGGCAGGTAGCGGTAACCGACGAGCAGGTCGATGTCCCCCGACGTCACCCTCGGCACGCCCTCGTCCGTCTCCACGACGACGAGACGGATCCGGGGACCTGGGCGGCAAGCCTTGAGCGTGGACAGGACCTGAGGGAGCAGGTAGGTCATGGCGCTGGGGTAGGTCCCGACGCGTAGTTCGGCGATCTCGCGATTTGCGATGCCGTGGGCGGCGTCCTGGAAGCGCGCGGTCGCGTCGAAGAGCGTTTCGGTCGCCTGGGCGAGGGAGCGGCCCGCCGCGGTGAGGATCAGTCGGCTGCCGGGGCGGCGGGTGATCAGTTCGACGCCCATGTCGCGTTCGAGCGCGGCAATGTGCTGGGACACCGCCGAGGGCACGTAGCCGAGCTCGGCCGCGGCCTCGGCCATCGAGCCCCGGTGTACGACGGCCAGGAAGGTGGCCAGGAGCTTCAGATCCGGCTGAGACTTCATGGTTCATGAACTTTCTCTTCGGGATCCATCGCTTTACGTGTCTCGGAGTCGACGCCAGAGTAAAGGCACCGCGACGCCAGGCAATCCGCCCGACAGAAAGCCGAGACCATGGCCATCGACCTCACCGCCCTGCGGGCCCACTTCCCCTCCCTCGCCACCGGGCTCGCCTTCTTCGACGGTCCCGGCGGAACGCAGACCCCCCGCCCGGTTGCCGACGCCATCACCGCGACGCTGACCGGCCCCCTGTCCAATCGGGGAACCGTCAGCCCATCCGAGCTCAACGCCGAGCACGCCGTCGCGGACTTCCGCGCCGCCTACGCCGACCTGCTGAACGTGCCCGCGAACGGCATCGTCCACGGACGCAGCGCCACCCAGCTCACGTACGACTTCTCCCGCCATCTGGCCAAGGGCTGGAACGCGGGCGACGAGATCGTCCTCAGCCGCCTCGACCACGACGCCAACGTCCGCCCCTGGATCCAGGCCGCCGAGCGCACCGGCGTGACGGTCCGCTGGATCGAGATCGACCCGGAGACCACGGAACTCGACCTCGACTCGTACGAGCGCGCCCTGACGCCCCGCACCCGGCTGGTCGCGGTCACGGCGGCCTCCAACGTCCTGGGCACCAAGCCACCCGTCCGCCGGATCGCCGACCGCGCCCATGAAGTCGGCGCCCTGGTGTACGTGGACGGCGTCCACTACGCCGCGCACCACCTCGTGGACGTACCCGTCCTCGGGGCCGACCTGTTCGTCTGCTCGCCGTACAAGTTCCTCGGACCGCACTGCGGGGTGCTCGCGGCGGCGCCCGGGTTCCTCGAAACCCTGCGCCCGGACAAGCTCGTGCCGTCCCCCGACACGGTGCCGGAGCGTTTCGAGTTCGGCACGCTCCCATACGAGATCCTGGCGGGCGCCACCGCCGCCGTCGGCTTCCTCACCGAGCTGGACCCGGGCACGGGGGCCTCGCGCAGGGAGCGCCTCACCCGCTCCCTGGAGTCCATACACGAGCATGAACTGAGGCTGCGCGCACGACTGCAGGAGGGTCTGGAGTCTCTGGGCGACGCCATCACCCTGCACTCGAAGGCCCCCGACCGCACCCCGACGCTCCTGATGACTATCGAAGGCCGCGACGCCCGCGAGGCCCAGGCACATCTGGCCGCGCGCGGCGTGGTGGCACCGGCCGGGTCGTTCTACGCCTACGAACCCTTCACCGCGCTCAAGCTCGAAGACCCCGCCCTGCGCGCGGGCCTGGCCCCCTACAACACCACCGATGACGTGGACCGCTTCCTCGACGGGCTCGCCGACTTCCTCTGACCTCGCCGGATCCGGTAGCGAGGCGCCTGGCTGCGATCGCGTATGCCGGCCGAGAGGCTGAGCGTGCCGACCGCGGCACGCTCAACCAGATGCTCAGTGACCTTGACGGCGGCGAGGTGACCCTGGCCTTCAACCGGCTGTCAATGGTCCCGCAGTGGCACGACGGCCGCCACGTCGTCTGGGAGCACCTGGCCGACATCCCCCTTTGAAGCACGCATACGAGATGCTCGGTTTGGCCGCCGACGCCGAAGACTGCACCGCCACGGGGTTCAACAGGGCGTGAAACCACCATGGGGCCCTGTCGGGATGGTCCGCAGCGTGCCTGGGCGGGCGAGGTCGCCCGGGGGACGAGGCCGAACGTGCGCAGACCTCTATGGCCTGTGTCGGTGATCGGGGCTGATGCCGTGTCAGCCCGCCGCCGTCTCCCACAGCGCCACCGCCGCAGAAGTGACGCTGTGGGAGACGGCGGCGCCCTGCCGGGTCGTGCGAATCAGCCCGGCTTCGCGCAGCAAGGTGGCGTGCTCGCTCGCGGTGGCCGGGGCGATGCCCACCGCGAGCCAGTTCCTTGCTGGAGCAGCCGGGTCGCTCGATGACGGCGAACAGCACGGCGGCCCTGGTGGCGCCGAGTACCGAGCCGAGGGAGCGCGCCCCTTCCGGGCGCCACGGTGCTTCATCCGGAGCCAGTGCTGCGGCCAGGCCCCGCGGGCCGCCGGCCGGGTAGAGCAGGAAGGGCTGCGGTTCGGCGTGGGGGCCGATGACCGGGGTGTCGGTCCCGAACACGGAAGGGACCAGCAGCAGGCCACGTCCGGCGAGGTGCAGGTCGCCGTCCAAGCCGTAGGGCAGCGTGACCTCCAGGACGGGAGGGTCCCATTGCATCCAGCGCGGATTGACCCGGCTGAGTACCTCTCCCAGCCCGCCGCTTACGACTTGGTTCGCGATTGAGGTTGAGGCGTGCGGGCTGGCAGTTTGCCTGCTGGTTGGTCAGCAGGTGACCGGTCGGGCGAGCACCAATTCGGTGCTGGTGCGGCGTCGGCTGAGTCGGCGGGCAGCGCGGTCGGCGACCAAGCCGGCGACGGCCGCGTGGGTCTCGCCATAAAGCTCGCGCCGTCCGATGTACCGCTGGAGCGGACGCCACTTCTTCTGCTCGCCGATGGCATGCTCGACCCGGATGCGGCGGGAGGACTGACGAGATGGTGGTGCGGCCCTGCTCCGACTGCCCGCTTGCGTTCGCCTCCTCGCCGCTCGCGCAGCGCGGACTCACACCGGGTGGTCCAGGGAGTGGCCAACTCCTCGATCAGTCCGCCGAGATGTGCACGGGACAGGCCGCAGAAGGCAGGATGAGACAAGGCCACACGGGCCCAAGTTGACGTCACAATCCACCCAACCCGTACGGCCGTCGTCGCGTCACGGGTGGCGGCCTGCCTGCCAGCGGCTACTCGACGGGCTCGGCGATCAGTGCCGTGGCCACAGAGCGAAAGCCGAGCCGGGCATAGATCCGGGCGACGTCATCGTCGCCTGCGGACAAGAAGATGGTCTCGACGCCTCGCGACCGGGCGTCGGCCACCAGCACTGCGGTGACCGCATGCGCAAGACCCCGACGGCGCGCGGTCGGCAAAGTTCCCACCCCGACGATTTCGGAGACCGCTCCGACCGGCTGGTGCTGACCGGCGCACAGCGCCGTGCTGTCCTCCACTGCAGCGGCAACGCACGTCAGGCCGGCCAGGATGCGTGCCACCGCGCGTTCCACCGATCCGTCACTTGCATGGCCTCGCACCGCCTCGCCCAGTTCCGCCAGGCCGGCTGCACCGCCACCGGTGCCAGGCTCAGCGAAAGCCAGGTCAGGAACGGCCAGCGCGCTCGGCAGCACGGGATCGTCCGGCCCGACGGTCCGGACCACCACACCGTCGGCCACCTCGGGCACGGCGGGAGTCGGTACGTCCGGGTCGAGCACCATCAAGGGGTGCTCGTGAACCGTAAGCCCTGCCTGCTCGACCGCGGCCCGCAACGCGGGCGCCGTCGCGGCGACCCACTCGAAACTCTCCGGGATGCCCAGTTCCCGTTGCCGGGCGCGGACCCGGTTCACATCGGCGGCACTCACCGCTCCGGACCATCCCAGGGTCGGACGTGCAGAGAAGGGCCAGCCCTGCCCCTCTCGTATGAACAGGGTCAGCGGCCCGAGGTCTTCGACTCGGGCGCCGGAGCGGGGAACCGCGTCGTAGTACTGCTCAAGTCGGTCCAGCAGCTCACGGCGATCAACAAGATCCACAGACGTCACGCCGGGCATCCAAGCAGGAGCCCGGGAGCCACTGCCACCGTATTACGTCCTGTCACGGCCAGCCCCTGGACGAAGCGGCGATCAACTGCCGACAGCGGTATCGCGAACAATGTCGTTACTACTTGCCGGGCTCTGGCCGCAGTGTCCGCCTCGGTGACGGCCGTGATCTCGGCCCCAGTGCGGGCGCAGCAGGCGGTCGTGCACGTGCTGGAGGCTGTCGCACAGTTGCCGCAGCCGGTCCGAGTCGTCGGTCAGGTGCCGGATCCAGGCCGGCAGGCTCCGGTGCACGGCGACATCCGCCAGATCGGACCGGATCCGGGACCGCGGCACCGCACGTACCCGATCCATCAGCTCATCGGCCGTGCCGTTGCCGGGCGGTGCCAGGAATCCGAGCATGATGCCCGATCGAGGGACCAGGTCCAGCACCATCCGCGCCTCGGGGCGCAGCCTCCGCGCCATGTCTCGGCGCCAGGCCGCGAGCCGCACCGGATGCTCCGCGAACTTCAACTTCCGCACCGCCAACACCAGTTCACACAACGGATTCGGCTGCGCAGCGATCCTGGTACGCGCGAGATCCTCAACAGTGAAATGAACCCGGAACGGCACACATCCCCCCGATGGCACACAGACGGCAACATCCTCATCCGTGCACACAGCAGATGCATAGAGCGCTTCCGGGCAACCCGGCGACGAAGAATGCCATGGCAGTACGCGGCGGGCCCATCACCGCTCACACGGGCCCGGGCCGGGACGTCCGGCAGGGCGGGCACCAACTCAGCGCGCCCCGACCGGGCTGGACAAGGCCGCCGTTCGGGCAGGCTTGCCCAGGGTCCCCTTGGGCTTGCCCAGCCTCCCTGCTCAGCCTTACCCACCGCCGCGGTTCCACTCGGGCGAACCGTCCCGCGATACGGCCCACCAGGGCATCGAACATGTCCTGCCAGCAGGCGGGATCTATGCTGTGACCTGCGGCCACCACCTGATCTTCTGTCTTCACACACCGATGATCGCCGGTGGCCGCATCCGTTCCGCATGCCACCGATCGTTGAGCAGAAGGTGCCGGGCACCGGCGCCATGCTGGGCTGACGTAGCCAAGCACTACAAGGCAAGGCAACAACAAGTGCGCAACGGGTGGGTGGCGATGCTGCTGCCCGCCGCCGCTCACCCCTACCATCCGGGGGACAGGGGGCCCATGCGTACCCCGGGCAGGGGGCTCACCATGTGGTCGACCACTTCACGGCCGGTGTTCCGACGCTTCGTCGGCGCCGTCGCGGTCGGCATGTCCCTGGCCGCAACCTCAGGGTGCACGGTTCCCGTTGATGCCGTCGCCGGCATCTCCGTGACCGGCGACGGCCACCTACTCGGCGTCATAATGGCCTGCGGACATCACATCGATGGCGCAACCCTCTACGTGGCCAGCGACGACGTCAACAAGAACATGAAGGTCGGTTCATGGATCGCCGACCGCCCCCTCACGGCCGGTCTCGCCACATGGACCCTCGATTCTCCTGCCGCCGGCTGGACCGCGACGAAACCTCTCACTCCGCTCACCGCCAAGACCACCTACGTGCTCTACGGCTGGACCAAGGACAGCTCGTGGTCATCGAGCCACATCTCCTTCACCCTGAGCGACCGGGACCGGCTCACCCCGGGAAAAGTCCGCTAGTGCTGTGACCGGGATGGTTCACCGTGGTCGGGAGACGGCTCACGGGACGAGCGCGGTCCGCGAGGCGAGTGGTATTACTGGTGCATGCAGGAAGAGACCGCGCGGTCCGCGATCGACACGTTCATCTCCGCGTTCAACGCCTCGGACGACAGCTATGTGACTGCGCTGCTCTCCCAGGCCCTGACCACGGACGTGGTCTTCTGGGGACCGTTGGGCCGCAGTGAGGGGATCGAGGCGGTCGAGCGGTTCGTGCTGGACATCCGGCGCCACCCCGCGGGGACCGGCACGATGGTGCGCTGTTCGGCGGTGGACATGCCGGACGAGTGGGCCCGGTACCAGTGGGTCTTCACGACGCCGGATGGAGGCCCCCGCCTGGCGGGAACGGACGTCGTCCATCTGCGGCGGAGCCTCATCGACCAGGTCATCGTCTGCGCGGGGGAGATCGAGCCGTCCGCCTCCTGAGTCATTCTCCTCTGGCGCCGTCCTTCTCCTGAACCGGCCCCGTTCGGGGCTCCGGGTCTGCCCAGCCGAGATCACCTTCACAACGCTTCGGTCGTCCGCGCTTGGCCACGAGCGGACCGATGATGCGCTGTGGCTGTGTAAGTTCGCGGTTGGTCAGGCAGCGGTGTTGAGGGGGCGTCCGCCCCAACGGCTGCCCTTCTCGCTTCGGATGCGGGCGCGTTCCTTGCGTTCGGCGGCCAGGACGTCGCGGTGGCGGGCGTTGGCGTTGCGCCAGCGTAGATAGGCGTGCAGGGCTCGTGTCTGCACGGTGTGGTTGGGGTGGTTGGAGTTGGCGATGGTGAACTGCCTCAGCGGTCCGAAGTGGGCCTCGATGGGGTTGGCCCAAGAGGCGTAGGTCGGGGTGAAGCACAGCTCGACCTTGTCCTTTGTAGCCCAGCGGCGGATGTCGGTGCCTTTGTGGGCGGACAGGTTGTCCAGGATCACGTAGATGGGGGCTCCGTCGGGCCGGGCGGCGCGGATCGACTTGAGCGCGGCCAGCGTGTTCGCGGTACCTTTCTTGCGGCGGTTGACGCCCCACAACATGTCGTCGCCGACCGAGTAGCAGCCGTGGAAGTACCGGACTCCATGGGTGCGGTGGTAGGTGGCCGGCACCCGGTCGGAGTGTTTCCGTTCGGCCCAGCCCGAGCCTGCGGTGGGCCGGATCCCGAGTGGGCCGAACTCGTCGAACGCGAAGACCCTGTCGGGGAAACCGTCCAGGACGTGCTCGATCCGGTCCAGCTTCGCCTCGCGGTCGGGGTCGGTGGATTCCTTCCAGGTCTTGGTGCGCTGGAAGGTGACTCCACGGCGGGCGAGCAGGCCGCGTAACGCCTCGCGGCCGATACGGATCACTCGGCCGTGGACTGTGCGCAGGTAGGCGACGAGTTTGCGCAGCGACCAGCGAGTGAAAGGCTGGCCGAGCTTGGTGGGGCGGGTGGTGGCCGTCTGGACGACGAAGTCCTCGTCGTCATCGCTGAGCAGGCGGGGACGGCCTCCCGCCCACCGAGGGTCCAGGCAGGCCAGGCCGATCTCGTTGAACCGGTGGATCACATCGCGCACGGTGTCCTCGTCGGCCGCCACCAGCTGGGCGATCAGCGGCACCCGCTTCCCGCCGGCCGAGGCCAGCAGCATCATCGCGCGCCGATAGCGCACCGAGTTGGTGCTGCCCCGGCGCACGATCTGCTGCAGCCGCTGCCCCTCCTGGTCGGTCAGTCTGCGCACACGGACAGGCTCGGCCACCGCGCCTCCAGCGGTCGGATCGGACGTCACCGCACATCCAACCGCCACGACGACCAACCCGGCGAACCTAATTCCTTGTTAACGGTGCCACGAGGAGCTGTGAGCCTTGCGGTGCTGTTCGAACTGGATCGTGATGTCTAAACGTTGCCTGGCGACTGACGCCTCGCATCAGAGCGGCGGACGGTCCGGCGGATCTCGTGGTGGCGGTCGCTTGGGCACCGGGCGGATACCTTCGGCGAACACAGCGTTGATGCCTCCGCATAGAGCGGTGACGCTCGGTGCCTTCGCGGCCGCCGCCACGTCAACACCCGTCGCATGATCGCTCGTTGGTGTTGGTGGTGCGAGCCCGTCGCACGATGACCTCTTGATAAGCCCGAGCCGTTCGAGCTCCGGCTTAGAGGCGGTTTGTGAGTCTTTGGGTCGCTCTGTGGTCGCCTGATGGTGTGGGGTGTGGGCGGAATCCACGGGTCCGTGGTGTGGGGTCTGTTGGGGTGGCGGTATGAGTGAACGGAAGCCGTATCCCAGCGACTTATCGGACGAGCAGTGGTCGTTGATCGAGCCGGTGATCGCTGCGTGGAAGGACCGGCAACGCTCGGTTAGCGGTCATCAGGGCGCCTACGACATGCGGGAGATCGTGAACGCGATCCTCTATCAGGGGCGGACCGGCTGCCAGTAGGCCTACCTCCCGCACGACCTGCCGCAGAAGAGTGCGACATACTACTACTTCGGGGTCTGTACGGTCAACGGTGGATCTTCGA
>NZ_MLYP01000094.1 GCF_001866645.1 Streptomyces colonosanans | reverse complement strand
GCCTGGACGGGAGCAGGGGCGGGGGCAGGGGTGACGAGCTCTCCGGGCGCGGCCGCCACCGGGACGGGAGCGGGGAGCGCGGGCAGGGCGGGGGCGACGGGCGCGGGTGGCGCTGGGAGCGGCGCGACGGTGGTCCCGGGCGTGTCGAGGAGGGCTGCGGTGCGGTCCAGGGTGGCCGCCTGAAGGACCCGGTGGGTCTCCATCACGACGCCGTGGGCGGCGACGATCTCCCGGCGCAGGTCCCGCACCAGGTCGGCGGCGGGCGTGCCGACGGAGGCCACCGGTGCGGGTACGGGTACGGGCGTGTGCGCGGGCACCAAAGCGGGGGCCTGGGCCGGAACCGGAGCCAAGGGGCTCGCCGGTGCTGGGGTGGCCGGGGTGGCCGGAGTGCCTCCCCACGCGAGGGCGGTCACCGGGCCGCCGTCGAACGTGATGGCCTCCGGCGTCTCCAGCGTGGGGTCGGCGGGCATGACGGCGGGCACCTCCGGCGGAGCGGGCAGGTCGATGACGGCGGAGCGGGACCGGCCGGCGGCCAGGGCCGTGGCGGCCTCACGGGCGACGCGGTCCGGGATCGGCTCACCGCCGCCGACCCGGACCGCCGGGAGACGGCGGGCGGCCGGCGCGGGCACGTCCCGTACGGCGTCCCGGTCCTCGCCCCACAGCACCGTGAGGTCGACCGGCAGACCGTGCCCGACGAGCCGGGCCGCCAGGTGGGCGAGGCTGGTGGCGGGGGTCGCGCCCCGGCGGTCGACGCCGGCGGCCACGTGCGGTGCCTCCCCGAGCGTGTCGCGGATCCAGCGGGAGCAGGTGGCGCCCGGTCCCGCCTCGATGAAGTAGCGGAAGCCGCGGTCGTAGGCGCCCCGCACCAGGCGCGGGAAGTCGATCGTGGAGCGCAGGGTGTGCGCGATGCGCTGCGGGGATTCGGCGAGCCGCTCGGCGGGCAGCGCCTCGTAGTCGTAGGCGCTGAGGAGTTCCAGGTCGCCGAAGGAGCCCGTCGGGTAGTCGTTCAGCCGGGCCAGGCCGTCGAACTCGGCGTCCACGACCGGGCAGTGCAGGACCACGTTGGCGGGCGAGCGGGCGGCGGGGCAGCCCAGTTCCCGGATGAGCGCCCGGCACTGCTCGGGGTCTCCGCCGATCACCAGCTCGTTCGGCGTGTTGACGTGGGTGACGTGGACCCGGTCGTAGCGCGCGAGCGCCTCGGCGACCGGTTCGAGGGCCGAGAGCAGCACATGGGTGGACCACACGTCCCCGTCGGGCGTCTCCGGGGGCAGCTTCCACAGCTCGCGCACGGTGCGCCGGGGCCCGCACAGCCGGTCCTGGAAGACCGGGCTGTCGGTGATCAGCGCGTCGGAGCGGCTGCGGGCGTCCCATCCCCCGGTGGCGAAGAGCATGCTCGCCTCGCCGAGGCAGTAGCCGAAGCCGCCGTGCGCGGTGATCCCGAGGATCTCGCGGATCAGTTCGGTGTAGAGGATCGCGAAGCTGGTCCCGGTGGCGAGCATGAACGGGATGTCGTCGGCGAGGCATTCCTCGATCCGCATCATCTCGCGGCGGTCCGGGGTCTCGACCCCACGGGGGTAGAGCTGGGCCGAGCGCAGCATGCGGGCGGGCTCCGAGGCCAGCCGTTCGAAGCTGTCGAGCAGGCCGGGGAAGGTCCTGAAGAGGCCCCTGCCGAGGCCCGGGTAGGTGTTGAAGGCCCCGGGGTACACCAGGGCCACCCGCCCCTCGGGCCCGATCGGGCGCGGGGTGAAGAACGATCCCGCGGGGGTGCTCCAGGCCGTTCCGGCGGCGTGCGCGTCGGGCAGGCCCCGTGCCGCGAGCTCCAGTTGGCGGACCAGCGCGTCGCGGTCCCGGCCGATGAGGACGACACGCAGCCGCCTGCCGTCGAGGCCGCGCGCCGCCTCGCGCGCGAGCGCGGACGGATCGGCGCCGTCCGCGAGGAGCGCGGCGTAGCGGCGGAGTTCGGCCACCAGGGCGTCGACGGTGTCGGCACCGAGGGGCAGCAGGAGCGGGCCACGGGCCCGCGCGCAGTCGGCCGTGGGCCGGGGCCGGTCGGCGGACGGCACGGAGGACAGCACCAGATGGGCGTGCGAGCCGGCGGCGCCGAGCATGCTGACGGCCGCGTGCCGACGGCTGTCCGGGCGCTCCCGGAGCCAGGGGAAGGAGGTCTCCGGCACCTGGAAGGCGGAGGCGGCGAAGGCCTCGGCGAGGTCGTCGGCGGGGCGGCGCCAGCCCCGGGTGCCGGGCAGATGGGCGTGTCGCAGGCACAGGACGGTCTTGATCAGGGCGGCTGTCCCGGCCGCGCAGCCGGCATCGCCGATCTGTGCCTTGACGCTGCCGAGGACGGTGGCGCCCCCCGCCGGGTACACCTCGGTGAGGGCGGCGATCTCGGTCCGGTCGGCCGACTCCGTACCGCCCGCGTGGGCCTCCAGGTAGTCCACGTCGGAGGCGGAGATCCCGGCGGCGTCGAGCGCGGCCCGGGCGGCCTCGGCGAGGGCGGGGCCGGAGACGGGGGTGAGGGAGCCGTCGGCGGCGTCCGCGTAGCGCACGGCCAGCGCGTCGATCCGGGCGTGCACCCGGCCGGGGGCCGCTTCGGGGCGGGTGACGACCAGGGCGCCGGCGCCCTCGCCGGTGCGGCGGCCGCGCGCGCCCTCGTTGAAGGTGAGGCCCGGCTCGGCGCCGGGAGCGGGCTGGACGAGCAGGTTCTCGGCGGCCCCCGCGAGGTCGACGCCGCCGATCAGTACGGCTTCCAGGTCCGGGTCGAGCAGCAGCAGCCGGGCGACGTCCAGCGCCTCGGCGGTGCCGGCGCCCTCGGCGGAGAGCGTGAAGGAGGGGCCGGTGAGGTTCCAGCGGGAGGAGATCCGGCCGGCCATCACGTTGCCGATGTAGCTGAGCACTTCGTTGGCGCCGATCGGGTCGACGACGGCGTCCCGGGCGACCTCGTTCAGGGCGGCCCGCTGCTCCTCGGTCAGCCGCACCCCGGCCTTGTCGAGCTCGCGGCGCAGGAAGGACCCGAGTCCGTACCGGCTCAGCCTGGCGTGCGAGTACGGCTCGATCTCAGTGACGACGACGACCGCGATGCGGCGGGCGTCGGGGGTGTCGCGGCTGCCGGTGTCGAGCCGGTACCCGGCGTCGCGCAGCGCCTCGTCGGCGACCCTGGTCATCAGGGCGTGCTGCGGGTTGTAGATGCGCAGGTCGGCGGGCGGGACGCGCAGGGCGGCGGGGTCGACCTCGACGCCGTCGACGAAGGCCCCGTGGGGCGGGCCGGTGAGCCCGGCCGCTTCGAGCGTGCCCCCGTCGGTACGGTCGAGGCCCCTCCAGCGCCGCTCGGGCAGCGGCCGCAGGTCGTGCCCGCCCTCGTACACAGCCTGCTCGAAGGCGTCCAGCGAGTCGAGCGAGCCGAAGTGCGCGCCGAGGCCGATGACGTCGAGCGCGGGCAGGACCGAGGGCCGCTCACAGGTGTCCGGCGCTGCCGAGGCGTCCGGCGCGGCGGCGTCCGGGGCCTGGGCCTCCGGGACGTCCTGCGCCGCCGAGAGCACCACGTGCGCGTTCGTGCCGCCGAATCCGAAGGCGGAGACAGCGGCGCGGCGGGGGCCGGGGGTGTCCGGCCAGGGACGGGCGGTGCGGACGAGCGTCGCGGCGCCGACCTTCCCGTCGGGCGAGGAGACCGGCCGGTCCACCCCGATGGTCGGCGGGATCACGCCGTCCTCCATGGCCAGGACGACCTTGAGGAGACTGCTCAGGCCACCGACGGTCAGCAGATGGCCGATGTTGCCCTTGACCGACCCGAGCAGGGGTACGTCACCGTGGGCGCCGAAGAACTCGGCGACCGACTCCGCCTCCGTGGTGTCCCCGACCGGGGTGCCGGTGGCATGGCACTCCAGGTAGTCGACGCTCGCGGGGTCCACGCCGGCGTCCGCGTAGGCGCGGGCGAGGGCGTCCAGCTGCCCGCTCTTGCGGGGGACCAGCGGGTGGCGTCCGGCGCCGTCGTTGGAGAGGCCGATGCCGTCGACCACGGCGTACACGCGGTCGTTGTCGCGTACGGCGTCCTCCAGCCGCTTGACGGCGACCATGCCCGCGCCCTGGCCGGTGACGATGCCGCCGGAGCGGTCGTCGAAGGGCTGGCTGAATCCGTTCTCCGGGTAGGCGTGCAGATCGGAGAAGGACAGGTGGATCAGGGTCGGGTCGGGCGCACAGACCGCCCCGGCGAGCACCAGGTCCGCCTGGCCGGAGTCGAGGTGGCCGCAGGCGAGGCTGAGCGCGTAGAGCGCCGAGGAGCAGGCAGCGTCCAGGCAGTAGCGGGGGCCGCCGAGTCCGAGGGCGCCGGCGGCGACGGCGGCGGGCGAGCCGCTGACCCGGAGGTTCTCGGGCACGATCGCGGCGCGGTCGACGAGCGGGACTGCGCCGGGCAGGGAGTCGAGTTCGGGCGCGCCGGAGCAGCGCAGTCCGGCGAGGACGGCCTCCTGCGCCAGAGGGACGCTCACCTTCGCCGAAGTCGTGGTGGGGAACGAGTAATTGCCCATGACCAGGCCGGTCCTGGCGAGCAACTCGGGCCGGTCGGCGGCGCCGCAGTCCCGCAGGGCCTCCCGGGCGGCGTACAGCGACCAGTGGAAGAGCCGGTCGAGACCGGCGAGCCGGTCGGGGTCGATCCGGTAGCCGGTGGGGTCGAACTCGAAGCCGGTGATGAACCCGCCCCGGCGGGACACGATCCGGTGCCGGGGGTCGAGGTCACGCTCGTCGGGTTCGGCCCCGAAGACCTCTGCGCCTCCTTCCCGACGGCTGTCCGTGCCACCGCGCAGGCTCTGCCGGAACTCTTCGGGCGTTCGCGCTCCGGGGAACAGGCAGGAGATGCCCACTATCGCGTATCTGCTCATAACTGGGTGAGGTTCCTTCCCAAGCGGGAGATCCTGTGGGGCGGGCGGCGGCAAGCCGCCGCCCGCTCACTGATTCCGGTGCGGATACCGTCAGCCCGTGAACTTGGCCGCCAACTGCGGGGCCGAGACGACGGAGACGGCCGTGAACCTGGCCCTGACCTGTCCGTCGGGGGTGCAGGCGGTGATGTCCAGTCGGGAGTCGGGGCCGCCCTGGCCCACGGGCTCCACCACGACGAGGAACACCTCACCGGCCGTCAGCGGGCCGTACAGTTCGACCCCGCCCACGGCGAGCGGCAGCCCGGCGGTGCCGCGGAACCGGCGCACCCAGACGAGCGCGGCCTGGAGCAACAGGTCCGCGGAGCCGGCCGCGAACCAGTCGGACGAACCGCTGTCGGTGTCCGTCCGTACGGCCTCGCACTCCAGCACCAGGCGGGACTCGGAGTCGGCCAGGATCCGGCGCAGACCGCGCAGAGCAGGTCCGTGGAAGAGCGTGCCGTCGGCGTAGAGCCCGGCGGCGTCGGTCCCGGTGCCCGGCGCGGGAAGTCCCGTCACCGGCGCGGCCGGCGGAAGCGCGCCCGCGACGACCGTGGCCGCATAGTGCGGTCGTACGGTGTCGTCGACCAGCGACTGGGTGGCGACCTTGACCTCGCCGCCCCCGTCACCGTCGACCGGGGTCATCACCAGCCGGCACTCGGCGGGCTGGGTTCCGTCGAAGACGATGCCCCGGTGGACGGCGAAGTCGCGCAGCCGCACGGCCCGTCGCCCGTCGGCGTGTTCGACCGCGCCGAGCGCCCATCCCATCGCCACGACGGCGGGGAGGACCGGCGTCGCGTCGATGACGTGGTCGGTGACGAGCGAGGAACCGGCGAGGTCCGACAGGCACCGGGTCACCGTGCCGCCGGCGGCCGCGCCGGAGCGGTCCCGGGAACTCAGCGGGGTGGTCGGGCCGAGCACGGTCACCACGTCACCGGCCCGCTCGGGAGCGAACTGGTCGGCAAACATCCGGGCGCCCTCGGCGACCGGGATCAGGGCGATACCCCGCTCCTCGAACACCTTCCTGATCTGCGGGGAGACCATCCCGCTGTCCCAGGCGCCCCAGTTGATCGAGGTGACCCGCGTGTGCGGGAACGTCCGCCGCCGGGAGGAGGCCCAGGCGTTGAGCACCTCGTTGGCCATCGCGTAGTCCGACTGCCCCTGGTTGCCGAAGAATCCGGCGACCGAGGAGAAGAGCATCACGTGGCGCAGGTGCGTACCGCCCAGGGCCGCCATGACGGAGCGCAGTCCGGTCAGCTTGGGGGCGAAGACCCGCTCGATCTCGGAGGCCTTCTTCTGCGCGATCATCTGATCGGCGAGCACCCCGGCCCCGTGGACCACGCCCGTGACCTCGTCCTTGTACCGGGCGAGGGCTGCCGCGGTCGCGGCCTGGTCCGTGATGTCCACCGGCAGGTACTCGGCGCGGCTCCCGGCCGCCCGCAACGCGTCCAGGGTCGCGCGGATCTCCCGGGCGCCCGCGACGGCCGCGGCGAGCTGGCCGACACGTCGGGGGGTCGGCTTCTCGCCTGCGGCGGTCAGCGATGCGGCCGCCGCCGCCTTCAGGTTCTCCTCGGGCAAGCCCTGCGCCCAGGCGGGTTCCTCGTCGAGCGGGGTCCGGCCGAGAAGCAGGAGGCGCGGCTGGTGACGCCGGGCCAGTTCGACGACGCAGTCCGCCGTGATGCCCCGGGCGCCGCCCGTGACGACCAGCAGATCGTCGGCGGTGAGGGACGCGGCGTCGGCGGCCGTGAGCGGCTCGCCGGCCACCGCGAGCCCGACCCTTCGGGTGCCGTCGTGGCCGACCTGTACGGGCTCCACGGCCGAGTCGGCGGCCTCGTCGAGCACCAGGGCGGCCGCGTCGGCCGGGTCGATGCCGGGCGTGAGGTCCACGGACCGGCAGAACAGCTCGGGCTCCTCCAGGGCCAGGGTCTTCACGAGCCCCGCGACACCACCGGCGGGGGCGGCCTCCTCGGCGACCCCGGTGAGGCCGAAGGCCCCGTCGAGCCGGGTCACGGCGAGGAACGCGGCACGGCCGTGCGCAGCCATGTCGGTCAGCGGGCGGACGACGTGCCGCGCGAGCAGGAGGGAGTGCGCCAACCTGCGTACCCCGTCGTTCCAGTCGCTGTCGGTGCGGGCGGTCACGTCGACGACGAGGCCGATCCGGGAGGTGAAGACGGCCTCGACGCAGGCCGCCAGCTCGGTGGTGCCCCAGCCCGTCAGGGCGTAGTCGTGCACACCGGACAGGCGCGCCGGGACTCCGGGGAGCCGCAGGACGTGCACCTGGCGGCCGGTGGCGGTAAGCCGCTCGACGATCCGCGCGGCCAGTTCCGAGCCGTCGTCCACGACGAGGGCGCCCTGGTCGGCGGGGTGGGCGTCGAGCAGCGGGTCGGCCGCGGGGAGGGTGACGAGGGCGGCGTGCGCGCGGAGGATGGGCGAGAGGGCCTCGGACGCCTGCGGGGAGGCGGCGGGAGCCGGGTCCGCGGAGGCGGCGGGAGCCGGGTCCGCGGAGGTGGCAGCGGGCGCGGCCTCGGTCGCCGTGTTCCCGGTCGGGCCGGCGACGAAGTCGACGATGTCACCGAGGGTACGCAGCTCCGCAAGCTGCTCAGGACCGGCCGACGACACCACACCGAACCGCTCCTGAATCACCCCCATGATCTCGACACGCTTGATCGAATCGATCCCCAGATCCGACTCCACACCCATGTCGAGCTCCAGCATCTCCGCCGGATAACCCGTCTTCTGCGCCACCACCTCCAACAGCACCGACCGCACCGTCTCCACATCCACACCAGCAGACGCAGGAACAGCAGCAGCCGCAGCCGGGGCGGGCTCAGGAGCGGAAGCGGGCTCCTGAGCCGGGGCGGGGGCGACCTCCGAGACCGGTGCCGCGGCCGACTCCGGGGCCGGGACCGGCACGGGCGGGGTCCAGCCCGGGGGAAGCGCCGGGAGGACGGGGGGCTCCGGCAGGGCAGGCGCCTGGACGGCGGGCCTCGGCGCGGGGGCGGACGGCGCGGGGGCCGCGGTGGCGGCACCGCCCATCTCCAGGTGGGCCAGCTGCCGCAGTACGTCGTTGGCGTGCGCGTGGGTGCGCCCGATCGCGAGGCCGTGCTCTTTGACGGAGCTCACACCCGGCAGGACCTGGTCCAACTGCCCCTGGTCGGCGGCGCGTTCCAGGATACGGGTGAGGCGCTCGACGCTCTGCAGCTGGCCGTTGAGGTACTCGTCGTGGAGGGAGAGATGGTCCGAGACGAGTTCGGTGAAGCGATCACTTGGCATGTGCTCGTTCTCCTGAGCAGGGGGCAGGGTATCCGGAGGGATACGGACGTTCCCTGCTGCGGTACCGGTGACCGTCGGGACGGCCCGGGTCGGTTCGGGGAGGGGCTGCTCCGTCGCCCGAACGGGGGCGGCCTGCGGGAGGCTCGGGGCCGGGGGTTCCGCACGTACCACCGGCTCCGCTCCGCGCGCCGCCGGTACGACAGGGGGCGCGGCGGCCGCGGGCGGTGCCACGGCCGCGGGCACCCGGTAGCCGTTGGACAGGGCGTTCTGGTAGGCGGCCCGGCGCTCCGGGGACACGTAGTTGATGCCGTTGAGCATGAGCGTCATGCCCTTGGTGGGGACGGGCTTCTCGACAGCGGCGGCGTACCGGTCGGTGACGGCGACCGGGAGACCGAGCACCGCGAGCCGTGCCACGGACTGCTTGAGAGTGAGGTCGGCGTCCTTGCCCGGTCCCCCGTCGAGGGCGAGCGCGCTGTGCGGACGGTCGCCCAGGATGCGGCCGACCAGCCCCGTGAGGACGGAGTTGGGACCGAACTCGACGAAGACCCGGAACCCGTCGGCGTACATCTCCTCGACGCGCGCCGCGAACTCCACCGGGTTGATGAGCTGTTCGGCGAGGACACGGCGGTTGTCAACGGGGTCCGTGCCGTAGGCGGCGCCGGGGCTGTTCGCGTAGACGCGCCCGCGCGGCACGCCGATGTCGACGGTGTCGACGACGGTCCGGAAGTCGTCAACGGCGTGGGCGACGAAAGAGGTGTGGAAGGCCGCGGAGACCGGCAGCCGTCGGGCGCGCACCCCGGCGAGGCTAGCGGCCTCGACCAGGCGGTCGACCTCCACGGTGGCGCCGCCGATCACGATCTGGTCGGGGGCGTTGCGGTTGCAGACGCGCAAGCCCTCGCGCTCCGCGAGGAGCTCGGCGACGCGCTCCTCGGGGGCGAAGACGGCGGCCATGGCGCCGGTGTCCTCGGCGGCCTGCCCGGAGGCGGGCGACATGGCCCGGCCGCGGGCGCGGGCCAGCTGGTGGAGGGTGTCCTCGTCGTACGCTCCGGCCGCATACAGGGCGGTGAGTTCGCCGAAGCTGTGGCCGAGGAAGCCCTCGGCCTCGAAGCCGAGTTCGGTGAGGTACCGGAACTGACCGGCGGAGAGGGCGCCGATGGCGGGCTGGGCGTAGGCGGTGGCACGCAGTGCGGCCTCCTGGGCGGCCCGGCCCTCGTCGTCGACGAGCGGCGGCGGGAACGCCACCCTGGACAGCGGGGTGTCCTCGCGGAAGTGCTGGTTGGCGCGGTCGAAGGAGGAGCGCAGCGGGGGCAGCGCCAGCACGGCGCTCAGGCCCGGGTCGACGTACTGGCTGCCCTGTCCGGCGAAGAGCGCGGCCACCCGACCCGTGTCGGCGGCGGACCGCCGGTAGTGAACCCCCTTGGGGTGGGACCATTCGTCGCGGTCCGTACGGGCGCGCAGTTCGCCGAGCGCGAGTTCGCGCAGCGCGTCGGCCTCGGCCTCGTCGCGGGCCACGAAGGCCACCCGGGCGTGGGCCGCGGGGACGGGTCCGCCGGTGGGCGGGGTCTTCGCGGTGAGGGCGTCCGCGAGGGCCTCGGGTCCCGCGGCGTGCCAGAGGTGGACGCGGGCGACCGGGAAGCGGACCTCCAGGTCGTCGCCGTCGCCGTGCTCCTGGAGCACGGCGTGGAAGTTGGTGCCGCCAAAGCCGAACGCGGAGAGCGCCGCCCGGCGCTGCGGTCGCTTCGGGTCACGGATCCAGGGCCGGGCCTTGGTGTTGACGTAGAACGGGCCGTCCGTTCCGAAGGCGGCGCTGGGCCGGTCCACGTTGATGGTGGGCGGCAGGACCTTGTGGTGCAGCGCGAAGGCAAGCTTGATCATCGCGGCCGCGCCGGCCGCCGCCTTGGTGTGGCCGATCTGGGACTTGACGCTGCCGATGGCGGCGTATCCCCGCTCGCCCCCGTCCTTGGCGACCACCTCGGTGAGCGCGCTCAGCTCGGTGGCGTCGCCGACGGCCGTGCCGGTGCCGTGCGCCTCGAACAGCTCGATGCTGTCGGGGGCCGCGTCGGCGTCCTGGTAAGCGCGACGCAGAGCCTCCATCTGGCCCTCCTTGCGGGGGGCGTAGATGGACTTGAAGCGTCCGTCGCTGGAGGTGCCGAGGCCGCGGATGACCGCGTACACCTGGTTGCCATCACGTTCGGCGTCGGCGAGGCGGCGCAGGGCGAGCATGCCGATGCCCTCACCGATCAGCGTTCCGTCGGCCTCGCTGTCGAACGGGCGGATCCGCCCGGACTTGGAGAGCGCGGGCGTCTTGCTGAAGCAGAGGTACATGAAGATGGTGTTCTCGGCGTCGCAGCCGCCAGTCAGCATAGTGTCGGCGCGCCCCTCGAGGAGCTCGCTGACGGCCGTGCGGACAGCGCCGAGCGAGCTGGCGCAGGCGGCGTCGATCGTCATGTTGATGCCGCCGAGGTCGAACCGGTTGGCGATGCGGCCGGCGACGACGTTGCCGAGCATGCCGGGGAAAGAATTCTCTTCCCACGGGGCGTACGCCATACGGAACTTGGCGGCGATCTCCTCGGCGTCGCGCTCGGAGAGCCCGCAACTCCGGATCACTTCCTTGAGCACGGGGCTCTGGAGGCGCGCGGTGAGGGGCTGGGTCAGCTGGTTGGCGCCGGTGATGCCGAGGACCACGCCAGTGCGCTTCGGGTCGTACCAGCCCTGGTCGGCTCCGGCGTCCTTGAGGACGTCGCGGGTGACCGTGAGGCTCAACAGCTGGAGCACGTCGGTCACTTCGAGCGTGTTCGGCGGGAGGCCGAACTCGAGGGGGTTGAAGGGTACGTCGGGGATGAAGCCGCCGCGCTTGGCGTAGGTCTTGTCGGGCACCGAGGGGTCGGGGTCGTAGAACTCATCGACGTCCCAGTGCCCGGCGGGCACTTCGGTGGTGCAGTCGGCCGCGGTCACGACGTTGGCCCAGAACTCCCGTACGTTCTGCGACTTCGGGAAGAGTCCGGACAGGCCGACGATGGCGATGGGGTCCCGGGCGAGTCTGCGGTCGAGCATCCGTTCCTGGAATTCGTTCACTGCGTGTCCCTCCGGGTCTTGACGAGCTGTGGAGGCCGGGAGGCCGGAATCAGACCGGCGATGGCCCGCGAGGCGTCCGGGCGGATCAGCATGGTGTAGTGGTCTCCTGGCACGGAGTGCGCCTCCAACGTGCGATCGGCCAGTTCGGCCCAACCGAGGGTCGGGTCAGAGGGGATGAGGCTGTGGTGCGCCTTGATCTGGGTGAGGGGCACGGTGGCGGGCACCGGACGGTACGTGAAAGTCAGCCTGTTGTTGCGCAGGAGCCCCGCCGTGTAGGCGTCGAAGAGCTTCCGGATGCTCTGGACCGGCGTTCCCTCGGGCAGCGCGCCGCACGCCACGGCGTCCCGGAGCAGCTGCTCCAGTCCGACGAGGACGTGGTCGGCGCCGACGGTCGAGGACGGGACCTCGGACGACGTCGCGGACGGGGTCCGGAAGGGAACGTCCGTGCCGCGCTTGGCGCCGAGGAACATCGCGAACCAGCGCAGGACGATTCTGGGGTCGACGCCGTCGTCCTCCGCGTACGTGTACGCGCCCGTCGGCGCGACGCTGTCGAGCAGCACGACGCCGTCCGGCCGTTCCTCGGGCTTCAGACGCTCCGTCATCCCGTGCGCAAGGACCCCGCCGAAGGACCAGCCCACGAAGGTGACGGGCCCGGCCGGGCCGCCGCCCACCGCGTCGGCACCGCCGTGGTCCGCGCGGTAGGCGGCGATCAGGATGTCGATCAGGCGGTCGACGGTCAGGTCGGACGCGCCGGGATCCAGCGCCGCCTCCAAGTACGCAGGGACCGCGCCGACGTCGAGCACGACGAACCCCGTGTCCTGCGGCAGCGCTCCGGCCAGGTTGGCCCAGGCCACGACCGGCAGTGCCCCGGGGTGAACGGCGTAGACGGTACGGCCACCGGGCGGGGTCGCCCGGTGACGTACCAACACCTGTGCGGCGGCCGCTCTGCTAGGCCGCGGCGCCACGCTGAGCACTCTCCTCGGCTATGTGTGCCGACAGGGCCTCGATGGTCGGGTGGTACCACAGCGCCGTGGTGCCCAGCTCGAACCCGAGCCAGTTCTCCATCTCGCCGGCGATGACGAGCGCCTCGGTGCTGTCGAGGTCGAGCTCGTCGAAATACTGTCCAGGAGAAATGCTCGACGGGTCTTCACCGAGCCGGTCCGCGATCTTCTGTACAAGCCATTCCTGAACCTCGCCGGCCGTGACCTTGACCATTACCTGTTCCTTTCTAGAACCTGCGCGCACCTGCCACCCCGGACGCAAACTGAATTAGGCTTCCGGGGTGCACGGGTCTACGTGAGAGAACAATGAGCGGTCAGGCCTCCGCTCGCAGTTCGAAAGCCTAGGGAGAGTTTCACCGACTGCGCAACTCATCTTTTGGTCAGCGACTTCCCATTTCCGAAGCGCCGACAGCGGCCGGCCCGGAGACGGCCGCGGGCCGCCACAACCGGGCCCACCAGGAACGACACCCGGATTCCGCCCCGCGCGCCCCCACGGCCCACCCCTCCTTGCGCAGACGAGCCGGGGGAAGCGGCTTCGGCAGCCCCATCGAGCCTGGTCCGAAGCTCTTTCGGAATGTCAGCGGCGCGTCAGGAGCAGCTCAGCGCGCCGTCCGGGCTCTTTCGTATCGCGGGAAAGGCCGTATGCAATTCCATGCCCTGCTTCATCTCGCCCCGCCGTGACCCGAATCACCCGCCAGGCAGACGTGTGCCATTGACTCGGCCGCGTCCCAGCAATTCGGTTGCAGTGCGGCACACATGATTGCAACTACGGTGACATCTGGATATCCCGAAAAGAAATAATCCACCACCACCCATCGTACGGACTGTCTTCTCCGCGAGAGTTGGGAAAGATCTGAAATGCCGGCCGAGAACGAAGAGTCCTGGGCGGTCACGGCTCGCCAAGGGGAGTTGGGTGCCGTCGATTACGCCCTGTCGGCAGGCGGCGGAATTCTTCTGACCGGGAACGCGGGCGTCGGCAAGACCCGCTTGCTCGCGGCCTCTCTGGCGCGCCTGGCGGCCCGCGGCCGCACCTTGGTGGCCGTGGGCGGCGTCGGCGGGCCCGAGAGCGGCTGCAGAGAACTTCGGCTCGGTCTCCGAGTGCCTGGACCACCTGGAGTCCGCCCGGTGGCACAGCGATCCCATCCGGCGCACGGTCGTCGGCTTCGACGACGCCCACCTCCTGCCCGAGTCGTCCGCCGCCGCGTCGGCGGCCCGGTGGACTCCGGCACCCCTGAGGGGGACCGGCGGGCGGCGGGCGGGGGCCCGCCATCGGAGGGACGCCCGGGTATTGGGGACACGGTCCCGGCACGGGCACGGGCAAGGACCGGAAGGGTGCGCCTCAACCGGTGACCGCCCCCACCCCCCGCTCGACGACGAGCCGTACGAGCTCCGGGGCGGCGCCCAACGGCGCGGACAGGACGTCCGCCCCGGCGGCCGCCGCCTCGGCGGCGATCCGATCGGGAAGGAGGCCGGGAGCGAGGACGTACGGGGCGACGGCCACCCGCCGCAGCCCTCGGGCGCGCAGTTCCCGTACGGCGTCGCCGGGGCGCTGCTGGGGACCGGTGACGTACGCGGGAAGGGCGTCGCGCCAGCCGGCCCGCCGCAGCGCTCCGGCCACGGCGGCGACGGACGCGCGCGCGTCGGCATCCCTCGAACCGGTCGCGGCGACTGCGACGCCGGTCGATTCCCGGTCGGCGGGGCCCAGCCCGGCTTCGAAGAGCCGCCGTTCGAGCGCGGCGACGAGCAGGGGCGATCCGCCGAGGACCTCGGTCCTGCGCACGAGCACGGGCCAGTCTCCTGCCAGGGCTGCGGGGAGGTCTGTCATGGCGTGGTAGGCGCGGGAGAGGAGGAGGGGGACGACGACGACCCGGTCGGCGCCGGCGGCGACGCTGTCGCCCAACGCGTCGGCGATTCCCGGCCGGTCGAACTCCAGGAAGGCAATCTCGGTCCGCAGGCGGGCGAGGGACCGGACGCCGTCGGCGAGGGTGCACAGGGTGGCCGAGTGCCGGGGGTCGCGGCTGCCGTGGGCCACCAGGAGCAGGGCCGTCCCGGCCGGCCCGACCGTACGTACGACGGGCATGGCGTGCGTGGCGAGCATGCGGCCGACGGGCATGCGGCACCTCCTGTCCCCCGTACGACGGGAGGTTCCGCCGCGCTCGGCACGCTACGCGACGCCGGTCACACGCCACTGACCGTGCGCTGACCGACCGGGGAGCGGAGACGGGCAGGGCCTTACGGGAGCCTGTCGGCGGCCCCGCCGGCGCTCGCGTCCGGCAGACATCTCGGGGCACGGCAGCCGTGGCCTCGGAGCCGGTTCCGGCCAAGGACGTCAGCGTCCAGCTCGGCAGAGGCACCCGGCCCGGGCAGGTCGAACCAGTGCGCAACAAGCTCAGGCGTCTGGCTGACCGAGGCTGGCTGCACCGTGGCCCAGCCGGCCGCTTCACCGCCCTGCCGCAGCCGTCCGTCTGACCGGCCGCGGCCTGATGTCGGTAACGCGCGGGCCGCCGACGGGAGTTGGGGATTTCATGCGAAAGAACACCAGCCCCGCCGAGGGCGCTGAGGGGCTTGTCCACCAGTGCCGCCTGCCGCTGTCGAGCGCCACCCTGGACCTGGTCTCCGGCCTGGTCCGCGGTCACCTGAAGAAGATCCGCTCCCGCTGGCGCAAGCTCCCGCCCGGCCGCATCGCCCTGATCGTCCTGGCGGTCCTCCGCCACGACCAGCGGCTTTGTGACATGGCGGGCGGCAACGACGTCTCCGCCTCCACCGTGCGCCGCTCTCGCCGCCGCCACACAGTTCTACGAACGGGAGGGACACCTTCGAGTGCGCAGGAACCACGTCGAGCGGATTGTCCTCGGTGGTAATGATGGCGAGGACCAGGAGGAGCGGGAGCTCCGTCTCGGGGCATGGATCGGAAACCAGCGCTCGCGGGCGGCGACGCTGTCGCCGGAGCGGGTGGAGTAGCTCTCCGCCATCGGCATGCACTGAGCGTAGCCGTACGGACCAACGCGCGGGGCTGGGCCCCTGCCCAGCGCCGCCCTGGGAGTACCCGCCCGGCAGGAGTGCTGGCAGCCACTGCCAGGACAGCCCGGAGGAGTTCATCTCCTGCTGGGGCGCCGGGTAAGAGGTCCAGATCGTTGGTGGGTACGAGCAAGGCGGGCTCGATCAGCGGCAGGATCCGACACACCGGCCATGTCCGCAACCGCGCGCCGGGTGACCCGTCTCTGCGCGGCCGTTTTTGAGGGAAGTTCACTGATCGCTACCCTGTCAGAAGTGGGGTCCCTTCCAGGCAGCACGGTGATGGGGTGACGGGGGATGCGACCGGCCCGCACCCGGAGTCGTCGTCACCCGCTTCAACTCCTCAGCCACCGCCGGGTCGTCGGCCTGCCCGCTCCACTCGGCCTCGATGAACTGCCCGATCACTACCTCTGCGGCCTCCAGCCGGGCCACCTCGGCATCGATCTCGGAGAGCTCCTTGCGCAGCCGTTCGGCGCGATCGGCCAGCACAACCCTTCGCTGCATCACCCAGACCAGCACATCCGCCACCAGCAGCCCCTGCATCGCTGGAGATGGAAGGACATCCGCCGATGGCTGAAGGCTCCCGATGGGAGCTGGAAGCCGATCTCGTTGGACGGGGTCGAGTTGTTCGACATGGCAGCAATGCCGGTTGCCGGCCACCGCTACCGAGGCAATAAGATCCCCAATCCTTGGAGCCCTGCATAACCACGCAGAACGGAAGAGACCGTGGAGAGCCCCGTACTCGGAGACGGGTACGGTTTCCGTCCCCAACGAGGCTGCCACACCGCGCTCGCGACTCTCATCGCACGACCGCGCCACCGTTTACGTCGAGGGTGAGGGTGGGGTCCCGGCGGAGCATCCGCTGGTGCGCGTCGCGGACGGCCTCGGACGGTTCGAGGCCGAGCTCGGACACGAGTCGGGTGTGCAGCCGACGGTACGTCTCAAGGGCCTGCCAGATCCGCCCGACCTGGTACTGGGTGACCATCAGCTGAAGGTGGAAGCGCTCGTGCATGGGGTAGCGGGCCGTCAGTTCCGTGAGCCTGCCCAGAATTTCGGCGGTCGGCCCGGAGGCCAGGTCGACGGCGACGCAGGTCTCCAGGACGCTGAGACGCAATTCCTCGAGCCGCAGCGCCTCGACCTTCAGCGGCGGGCCTTGGACGACGTCCGAGAGTGCGTCACCCCGCCATAAGGAGACAGCCTGGTTGAGGAGTTCGGAGGCGCGCGTGTGTTCTCCCCGGCGTGCCGCCGTCAAGCCGGCCGCGGCCAGGCTCTCGTGCTCCAGCGCGTCCACGAACCCGGGGCCGATGTTGAGGACGTACCCGCCGTGCGTGGTCGCGAGGATCTCCTTGACCCGGCACTCCGTCCCGCTCTTCACACTGGCGGCGGTGATCGCACGCCGCAACTGCATCATGTACGTCTGCAGCGTCGCCTGGGCGCTGCGTGGTGGGCTGTCGCCCCAGAGTTCGTCGACCAGCTCCCACATCGGCACCGTGTGCCCCGCCCGCAGCGCCAGCAAGGCCAGCACCTGGCGGTGCTTGGCAGCGCTGGGTGTCCACGCCGTACCTCCCAGGCGCGCGGCCAAGGTCCCCAGCAACTTGACATCCATTTAGCCAACTCCCCCCACGTACCCGTAGGCGTCCCGATGATGGCACGGGCGATCAAACTCCAGTAGTGATTCGGTAAACAATCGGCCGTAAACCGTCACGTGATCTCCTTGGCTGGATCTCGCCTCCAGCGAAAGCCCAGAGGGGCATCAGACGCGTCTCAAGCACCGGCTCCCGGGACGGTGTGAGACTTCCCCCCATGAGATTCACCATCCTCGGACTGGTCGGAATCGTCACGAACAACGAGTTGACTCCCATCGCCGGTCGCCGGCAGCGCATCCTCCTCGCCTCCCTCCTCCTCGCGGGCGGACGGCTCCTCACCAACGAACAGCTCTACAACGAACTGTGGGGCGACGATCCGCCCCACAACGCCCACAACGCCCTCCAGGCCCAGGTCTCCCGCCTCCGCCGCACCCTCAGCCGGCTGTCCGCCTCCTGCGACGACACCCCGCCCATGGTCACCCACTCGGCCGGCTACGTCCTGAAGGTCGACCCGAGCGCCGTCGACATGCACACCTTTCGATCTCGCGCCACGGAGGCGAAACGCGTCGCCGACACCGACCCGGGCCGCGCCGTCGACCTCCTGGACTCCGCCCTCGCCCTCTGGCGCGGCAAACCACTCCAGGACGTCGGAAACAGCCCCCTCTGCCACAGCATGGCCGTCCAACTGGAAGAGGAGTACCTCACCGCCCAGGAAACCCGTCTGGAACTCAAACTCCACTGCGGCCGCACGGAGGAGGCCATCGGCGAACTACGCGCAATCAGCGTGGTCCACCCCTGGCGCGAGCAGATCACCGAGATGCTGATGCTCTCCCTCTACCACGTCGGCCGCCGCGCCGAAGCCCTGGAGACCTACCACAGCGCCCGCCGTCAACTCACCGACCACCTGGGCATCGAACCCTCCCGCCGCCTCAAGGACACCCTCCGCGTCATCCTCCACGAAGAGCCCGCCGCCATCCCCCGCACCAGACCGGTCCTGGTCCGCTGACCCGCACCCTCCCGCCGCCGCACAACGCGGCGGGCCGCAAGGCTCCTTCCCCCGCGGCCCCCCGAACCGGCAGTGCTGGGAGCGCATGCGGCAGTACACAGCGGTCACCAGCGACGGCTGTCGCATCCCCGTCAGCTCATGTCCGGTTCAGTTCCAAGGCCTTGCCCTGCAGTTCTTCGAACAGCGAGACACTCCCGAGCAGGATCCGAAAGGAGTCGCGGATCCTCCGAGCCGGGCGACGGAAGTGCCGCTGACAGCCCCGAACGCGCTGACCAGCACAGTGAGTTCCCGCAGCCCGTCAGCTGCGGATCGAACCTCTGCAAAGGTTCGGTTTCAATCACCTGGGAGAAGACGCTTTCCACATCGGCGGGCCATTCGCTGCGCACGTTCCGTGCCCACTCCATGAACACTCCGAACGCGGCCGGTGCGATCTGCATCCGTCCGGCATGTGGGCATGCTGGGCTCCTCCAAAGGTGTTCGTCGGTGTGAGGTGTCGGCATGCGACTGCCGACACGTGGGGCGCAACCTGTGAGGGTCGGTAGAACTCGACCGGCTCCACCTGTTGCCCCACCACGAAACAGGTCGGGCAAACCAAAGAAATCGGAAAACCGCAGGTCAGCGACCCTTGTTGGCGGGTTCCAGGATGGCGACACACTCCACGTGCGAAGTCATCGGAAAGGTGTGCAGTTTGCCCTCTCCCAGGAAACATGCACGTCAGAGGCGGTTTCGAGGGCGAAATCCAGGCCCCTCCGAGAGCCTCGTGCGTCATACGGGCGTCACCGCCACAGCCGTGCGTCAGACGCGCGCGGATCACGATCGCTGCCCTGCCCGCAGGCTACGTGGTGGCAGGCCGTGCCGTTGGGACTGTGATGCGCGCTGGCCGTCTGGTCGAAGAAGGATCGGCCCGGCAGGCGCTGGTCACCCCGGAGCACCCGTACACCCGCGAACTCATCGAGCTGCCCGCTGCTGGGCGAAGGTCAGCACCTCCCGCGCAGCGGGGGGAACCTCGGCCTGTAATTCCGCAGGCACGCACACCTGCGGAATCGAGGTCCCACCTTGCCGCCCGCGAGCTCGGCCCCACAGGCCATCGCCGCAATCAAGCGTCGTTGCAGTCAGACAGGGTCCACGACCAGGGCGTTCTGGCCAGCCGAGGCGCTTTACCAGGCCGGTCTGACAATCGAAGGGCGATCGGAATCAGTTTCCGCCGCATTCAGCGCTCTGCCAGAACGTGGTGTCATCCGCCCCGCTCCATGCACCCGCAGCGCCGGCATCGTTTAGCCGAGCCGAGCCGAACCGCCTGGATTACGCCCGCCCGATCATCAGGAACCGTCCCGCACCCCAAGCTGTCGATATCACAAGGCACCAAAGGGGAGGGATACCGACGTGGACGCTCTCGCAGCGGCGGTACACACGCTTCTGGAAGATCCGGACGCATCTACGGAAGTGGAGGTGCCGACCCCGGAAGAAGCGGCACGTGCCGTCCGGCTCCTCGATCTGGGGCTACGTAGCGGCCGTGGGGTCCACCGCAAGATGGCCAAGAACGCGCTGCACGGCGCCAAGACGCTCTCGACCGACCGGCTCCAGGTCCTCTCCGAGTTCGTCCAGAACTCCGACGATGCCGGAGCCGGGCAGCTACGCATCCTGCTGCGGTCCGACGACATCCTGGTCGCCCACGACGGAGCCGGCCTGCGCCTGGCTGATGTCCTCCCGCTCGGCATGCCCTGGCTCAGCGGCAAGACGGCCGACGCCGAAGCCACCGGAAGGTTCGGCATCGGACTGTCCACGCTCAGGGCCCTGACCACGGTGTGGGAGGTGCACTGCCACCCCTTCCATGTGCGCTTCTCTGGTACCCACCTCGAACCCGCGGCGCCGCCGGAACTCCCCGACGGGATTTCCGGACCCGCGTGGACCGTCTTCCGCATCCCGCTGAGCCCCGGCACACTGACCGCGGTCCAGCTCCTTGAATGGTTCGAGGACTGGAACGACGCTTCCCTGCTCCTCCTGCGCCACCTCCGCAGCCTCGAAGTGACGGCGGGCGAGCACAGCACCGTACTAACCCTGTCCTGGGAGGACGTGACACAGCGTCGGATCCTGATCGACGGCGTCCAGCGCGACGCGAAGGTGCAGCACGCCCGGACGACCGACGGAGCGCTGTGGCGTGTGTACACGGCGCAGGTAGCACCGCACGCCGACTGGGAACGGAGCCACAAGGCCCTGGGCTCGACCGTGCCCGTGGGCATCGCGCTCCCCCTGGAGTGCGGGACGAACGGCAGCGTCCATGCCGGCCTACCCGTCGCTCCGCTGGACGTGGCTGCCCGCGTCCACACCCAGTTCGACCCCGTCGCCAGCCGCGAGGGTTTCGCCAGCAGCCGTCTCAACACACAGCTCGTCCCCGTGATCGCCGACCTGTGGGCAGCCGGCGTACGCGACGTCCTGGAGAGGGTGGACCACACAGCGTGGCATCTCATTCCGCTTCCCTCCCCGCCTGGCTCCACGCCAGCGAACCTGCTCCAGGACCGGATCCGCACCGAGCTGCTCACCCGCGCACGGCAGTCACTCGCCTCCGAGCTGGCCTTGCCTGTCGCGGAGGGTGGTCCCGACGCCCCGCTGGCCGATTTCGCGGTCGAGGAGGCCGCACTGTCGGAGGTCCTCGACGACTCCGACATCACCCGGCTGGGGAAAGCCCCGTACGCCTTGCCTGCCGCCGTCCGCGACAGCGGCGGCCGCTGGCGGAAGGTCCTCGCGGACTGGCGTGCGGCGGGTGCTGCGGATCTGCGCACGGAGGTGCAGGTCGTGGACGCGCTCAACCTGCTCTCCGACGACGAGTGGCAGAACGTCGCACGGCTCGTACGGCTCACCGCGGTCGCCCTCGAAGCGGGCCACGAGTATGTGCTGGTCGGCCGGGCGTGCCTGGTCACCGCCGACGGGCGCCGGCTGCGTCCGCAGCCTGCGGAGAACGCGTTCGCCGACGCGTCCGGCGAGGCCACTGGCCCCTTGGATGTGCTGGGCGTCGTTCTGGACCTGCATCCCGCCTACGCAGAGCACAACGCCTGGGCGAAGACCATCACTGCATGGCTGCGTCGGCGAGACTGCCTGGTGCGCCGCGACGACACGGCAGCCGTTCGGAGTTCGTACGGGCTTGGTCCGAGGGCGAAAACTATGCGCTCGTGATCGCCTCGCACCTGAAGAAGGGCGCCGGCAAGCCGACCCTCCGTCTGGTGAACGACCCCGTGCACCGCTTCGAAGTCGAACCGCCAACGGATGTCCGCCTCAAGGGCGTACGGGACCTGTCAGTAGAGTCGACCGTGTACGAGTGGCCTGGCACGGAGTAGTACCCCCGCTTGCCCCGCGTGGGCGGAAAACAGGCTTGCCGACCTGACAACAGGCGATGCGAGAGTCGTGGACGCATTCTGCATCCGCCGGTAGGCCGTACGACCAGCGCCAGGACATCCGGCGCCCAGCACGGCCACGTTGCCGCCCCGCTCTCTCGATGCGCCGCGGAATCGAGGGGCCGATGCAGAAGCCCCCTGCCCTGCAGGCGCCAGATCAGGGGGCGCAGGAAGGCAACAGGAGTCACGGGCGCGGGGAGAGGCAGCAGGCACCCGGTCCCTGCGAGGGTGGGCCCACCCCCGCCCCACCCCCTCGGCTCAAATGCACTCTCAGTCGCCCTGAGCCCGTACGGGTCTTGGGCAGTCGCCGCAGAGGCTCCTAAGAGAGCTTCTCGAAACCGAGTGTGGAGCTGGGGCTTCCGCACGGGTGTGCTGTTCAGGTGATTGTGGCCGCGCGGGGGCCTGAAGGCAGGGCCTCTCGGTAGCACAGAGGGTGTCTACGCCACTGCTCACCGGGAGGCCCTGTTGCCGCAGTTGTATCGGTCTGCTGTGAAAGAGTCCATTCCGGACACGCGGACGTGCGACTGCTTCGCGCACAAGTACGGCAACGCCGCGGACAATCCGTCCGGCGGGCACTGCTATCCGACCGACATGACGGACGCGGAGTGGACCGCGGTCCGCGAAATGATCCCAAAGCCCGCGTGGGCCGAGGGCCGGGGCGGCCGGCCGGCCGGAGGAGTACTGCCACCGGGACATACTCGACGCGATCAGGTACGTGGTGGACAACGGTGTGAAGTGGCCCGCGCTGCCTGCCGATTACCCGCCGTGGAAGGCGGTACACCGGTTCTTCACCCGGTGGCGGAAGCAGGGGCTGATCGGCGAGTTCCACGACCGGCTCCGCGCCACGACCCGTGAAGCGCAGGGCCGGGATGCGGAGCCGACAGCAGGGGCGATCGACTCGCAGTCCGCGAAAGGCACGTCCACGGTCGAGGCCGCGACCAGCGGTTATGACGGTGGGAAGAAAATCAAAGGGCGCAAGCGACACATCGTGGTGGACACCCTCGGCCTGATCCTCGCGGTCATGGTCACCCCAGCGGCGGCCTGCCCCGCTGGTTCGGCGGCGTGCGGGCCCCGTCCACGCTGGGCAGCTTCCTGCGCGCCTTCACCTGGGGGCATGTGCGCCAACTTGAGTCTGCCGCGAGGGCGTTCACCTGCAATCTGGCCGCGCATACCGGCCTGGTCCCCAAGACGGACGAGGTGGTGTTCGTGGACATCGACTCCAAGGTCAAGCAGGTGTACGGGCCGGCCAAGCAGGGCGCCTCGTTCGGCTACACCGAGCAGCGCGGCCTGCACTTCCAGATCGTCACCGTCAAGACCACAGCCTGCGCGCCGGTCATCGTCGCCACCCGGCTGCGCAAGGGCTCGGCAGGCTCCGGCAAGGGGGCTGCGAGCCTGCTGCGCGAGGCCCTCGCCACGGTGCGGGCGATGGGCATCACCGCGAAGATCATCGTGCGCGCGGACTCGGCGTACTTCTCCCACAAGGTGGTGGACGTGTGCCGGAGGGCGGGCGCGCACTTCTCACTGGCCGTGGCGGTGAAGAAGACGATCCGCGAAGCAATCGCGGGCATGGACGAGTCCTCCTGGACACCGATCAAGTACACGAGCGCGGTGTGGGACGCCGCCGAGGAACGCTGGATCTCCGACGCGGAGATCGCCGAAGTCCCGTTCACCGCGTTCACCAGCAAGAAGAAGGCGTTCCGCACCACCGCCCGACTGATCGTGCGCCGCGTGAAGCGGCTGGCCCCGAAGAGTGTGCCGGAGGGGCAGGCCGAGCTGTTCGGCGTCTGACGCCACCACGTCATCTTTACCGACAGCCCGTTCGTCCTGGCCCAGGCCGAACCCATGCACCGTGAACACGCCCAGGTCGAGCAGGTCTTCGCCGACCTGGAGGACTCCGCGCTCGCCCATCTTCCGTCGGGAAGTTCACCGCGAACGCCGCCTGGCTCACCCTGGCCGCCACCGCCTACAACCTCACCCGCGCCGCCGTCCACCTCGCCTCCGTCTTCCACGCCAGGGCACGGACCGGCACCATTCGCTGCCACCTGATCAACATCCCCGCCCGGATCGCCACCGGCGCCCGCCGCCTCACCCTCCACCTGCCCCAACACTGGCGCTGGGCCGACGACTTCACTGACCTGTGGACGGCGTCCGGACAGCGCATGGTCACCTGACCACACGATTGCTCTGCCCGCCCACGACCCGAAAGACCTTGGAGACCCCGCACCGGACGGCCACCCGGCAATCGCCGCTGCCCGCACCCCGAAGAAACACCCGGAACCCGCCCGACATCCGTGATCAGAATTCACGCGGTGGATCGAGGCTCAGTTCGCCTGGGTCCCATGAGTGTCCGAACTCAGCTCATCCCACATGCGTCCCACAAAACCGTGACAGCTCGTCAGGAGCAAGGGAGTATGCAGGTCAGGACCCATTGATCAAGTTGCACCAGTAAAGGGCCAGTTTCATACCCTCCCGGTGAATGACCGAACCCCGTCTCTGTTCCGGGAAGCTGTCCGAACCTCCAAGAAGGAGGCCGCTGCGCAAACTCTCCTCAGGCTCACCCTCGACCGCGAACCCGCCGCACCCCATCCAACGAGGAGCACCGTACGGCCTGCAAGCGATCGACCCCGGCGACATCCACGACCAGCGCGCACGAGGCTCGGAGGGGCAACCGGCCCGCCCTCGGGATCAACTACGAGAGCCGCCTGCCACCCCGCCCAAAGCAGGGTTGACAGGCGGCTTCCCAACGCCTGACTGCCCGTCAGAACGTGCGTCAAACGTGCGTCAAAAATGCGCCGCGTGCGTCAAACATGCGTCAAGATATCGCCCGTAACGCCCACAGTGCACATAACGCACACTACCCAAAACTGCAGGTCAGGCGCCCTTCCCAGCAGGCTCAAGGATCGCCACGCACTCCACGTGATGCGTCATCGGAAACAGATCGAACGCCCGCAGCATCCGCACCCGGTATCCGCCCTCCCGGAAGTACGCCAGGTCGCGTGCCAGCGCCGCCGGGTCGCAGGCCACGTAGGCGATGCGGCGCGCGCCGAGCGACGTCAGGTGTGCCACCGTCGTGCGGCCCGCTCCCGCCCGCGGCGGGTCCAGGACGATCAGGTCGACCTCGGTGATGCCGGTGCGCGGGAGGACCGATTCGACCTTGCCCTGTTCGATGCGGACCCGGTCGAAGCCGGCCAGGTTGTGCCGAGCGTCCTCCACCGCGCGCTTGCCCGACTCGATGCCGAGCACGGCACCCTTCTCGCCGACCCGGTCGGCGAGCGCGCCCGCGAAAAGGCCGACGCCGCAGTACAGGTCCAGCGCCATCTCGCCCTTGCGCGGCAGCAGCCCCTGCATCACCGCCGTCACCAGCGTGTCCGCGGCCTTCGGGTGGACCTGCCAGAAGCCTCCGCCGCCGACCCGGTAGGTGCGGCCGTCGGCGCGTTCGCGGACGAAGGGGCGGCCGTGGACGCGGTGGATGCCACCGGTCCGCTCGTCGACCCGCAGCACCGACACCGGACGGTCCAGTTCCACCAGGGGCAGCCGCGCGCCCGGCTTGGGCGTCAGAATGACCTGGCGGTCCTGCGAACCCGTCGCCGCGACCGCCTCGACGCAGTCCATGCCCGTCCAGTCGCGCTTCTCGACGCCCAGCTCACTGACGCCCTCCGCGGCGATCAGGCAGCGGTCGACGGGCTCCACCTCGTGCGAGCGGTGCCGGCGCAGTCCCGCGCGGCCGGAGGCGTCCACCGCGTACTGCACCCGCGTACGCCACTTCGGCACCTCGCCCGCCGGAAGCTTGTCGCCCTCGGCCGGCATCACCGTGCCGTCCCAGCCCACCTCCTCGGGCGTGAGGCCCGCGAGCCGCCGCAGCTGCTCGGCTATCACCTCGCCCTTGAGCCGGCGCTGGGCGCCCGGCTTGGCGTGCTGCCAGTCGCAGCCGCCGCAGCGGCCGGGGCCGGCGTAGGGGCAGGGCGCGTCGATGCGGTCCTTCGAGGCCTCCAGCACCCGCACGGCGTCCGCGCGCAGGAACCGGGCTCCTTCCTCGCCCTCGGTCACCTGCGCCACGACCCGCTCGCCGGGCAGCGCGTGCCGGACGAAGAGGACCTGGCCCTCGTCGGTACGGGCGATGCAGTGACCGCCGTGGGCGACGGGGCCGATCTCGACCTCGTACTCCTCCCCCACCAGCGACTTCTTCGGTTCTGCCTGCATGGCGGGGTGACTCCACAACATCGAGAGGGAACGGCCGGACAACAGCCCACCAGTCTACGTGCTCCCGCACACGTCAGTTCCCCGCGGTGGGTTCCTTCGTCCGCTGCTCCGCCGGCCCGCGGCGCACCGCACCCGGCGCGTTCCAATCCTGCCGCCTGCGGGCCCGCTTCTTCGCCGCCTCGGAGGACTGCAGCTGGTACGGCACCGAGGTCACCATGACGCCCGGCGTGAACAGGAGCCGGCCCTTGAGCCGCAGCGCGCTCTGGTTGTGCAGCAGATGCTCGTACCAGTGCCCCACCACGTACTCGGGGATGATCACGGACACGGCGTCGCGCGGGGACTCCCGGCGCAGGCCCTTCACGTACTCGATCACCGGACGGGTGATCTCGCGGTACGGGGAGTCGAGGATCTTCAGCGGAACGTCGATGCCACGCCGCTCCCACTCGTCCTTCAGTGCCTTCGTCTCCGCCGGGTCGACGTTGACGCTGAGTGCCTCCAGGCTGCCGGAGCGCAGCAGCTTGGCGTAGGCCAGGGCGCGCAGCGTGGGGCGGTGGATCTTGGAGATGAGCACCACCGAGTGGACCCGCGACGGGCGCACGCTGTCGTCGCTCGGTTCCTCGGGGGCAGTGAGTTCGTCGGCCACGCGGTCGTAGTGCCGGCGGATCGCCGTCATCGTCGCGTAGAAGATGCACATGCCGAGCAGGGCGACCCAGGCGCCGCGCGTGAACTTGGTGACCAGGACGACGACCAGGACCGTGCCGGTGAGGAAGGCGCCGAAGGTGTTGATGGCACGCGAGCGCATCATGTGGCGGCGCTTGGCCTGGTCCTTCTCGGTGGACAGGTGGCGGTTCCAGTGCTTGACCATGCCGACCTGGCTGAGGGTGAAGGACACGAACACGCCGACGATGTACAGCTGGATCAGCCGGGTCGAGTCGGCACCGTAGACAACGGTCAGCAGGATGGCGGCGCCCGCGAGCAGCACGATGCCGTTGGAGAAGGCGAGACGGTCGCCGCGGGTGTGCAGCTGGCGGGGCAGGTAGCGGTCCTGGGCGAGGATCGAGCCGAGTACCGGGAAGCCGTTGTAGGCGGTGTTGGCGGCGAGGAAGAGGACCAGCGCCGTCGCCGCGGCCAGGACGATGAACAGGAAGCTGCCCTTGCCGAAGACGGCCTCGGCGACCTGGGAGATCACCGGGTTCTGCACATAGTCCGGGCCGACCGGGACGCCGTTGTGCAGGAGGTTGACGGCCGGGTTGTCGGACATATGGACCTGGGTCGTCATGGCCAGCGTGATGATTCCGCAGAACATCGTCACGGCCAGCAGGCCGATCATCGCCAGCGTGCTCGCCGCGTTCCTGGACTTGGGCTTGCGGAAGGCGGGGACGCCGTTGGAGATCGCCTCGACGCCGGTGAGCGCGGCACAGCCGGAGGAGAAGGCGCGCAGCAGCAGGAAGACGAGGGCGAAGCCGGCGATTCCCTGGTGTTCGGCCTTGATGTGGTAGTCGGCGGTCGGCGCCCGCATGGTGTCGCCGAGGGCGAGTCCACGGAAGGCACCCCAGGCGATCATGATGAAGACGCCGGCGACGAACACGTACGTGGGGATCGCGAAGAGCGTGCCTGACTCCTTCACGCCGCGCAGGTTCATCAGCGTCAGCAGCACGATGACGGCGACCGCGCACAGCACCTTGTGCTCGACGACGAAGGGGACGGCGGAGCCGAGGTTCTCGATGCCGGAGGAGATCGACACGGCGACCGTGAGGACGTAGTCGACGAGCAACGCGCTGGCGACGGTCAGGCCTGCCTTGGGGCCGAGGTTGGTGGTCGCCACCTCGTAGTCGCCGCCGCCGCTCGGGTAGGCGTGCACGTTCTGCCGGTAGGAGGCGACCACGGTCAACATCAGCACGCCGACCGCGACCGCGATCCAAGGGCTGAAGTCGTACGCCGACACACCCGCGATGGACAGGACCAGCAAGACCTCGCCGGGCGCGTACGCCACGGAGGACAGCGAGTCGGAGGCAAAGACGGGAAGGGCGATGCGCTTCGGAAGGAGCGTTTCGCCGAGCCTGTCACTACGCAGTGCGCGCCCGATCAGGATGCGTTTGGGCACGTCGGTCAGTTTGGACACAAGAGAGGATCGTAAGGGTTCGAACTTGGGGTCGCCTCCCCCCGGACAGAGATCTGCCTCACGAGTGAAATCGGAGAGCGATCCGCTGCGGATTCCGCAGGTAAAGAGTTCGGCATGTCTATATGACGAAACCCCCATGTCTTACGCCCTGAACCCCCACCTCTCGCGCTCCACGGAGGTTCCATGCACATGACCGCGGAAGTCGCCGGCGCCGGCGCCGCACTCATCGGCCTCGGAATCCTGACACTTCTCAGCGTCCGCGGCATCAGTGGTCGCTGATCGCGTCAGGCCGTCCGGCGTGCCTTGCACGGGGGGTGCCCCACCCGGACGGTGCATGTGTAGCTTGGTCGGCGGTCTGAGACCCTGTCCTTGGCGTCCGGACTGAGCCGTGACCATCGATACCGGAAGGACGGTCGTGCACATCGTCATCATGGGCTGCGGAAGAGTGGGCTCCGCTCTTGCCCAGACCCTGGAGCAGCAGGGGCATACGGTCGCCGTGGTCGACCAGGACCCCACCGCCTTCCGGCGACTGGGCTCCGGGTTCGGCGGCCGGCGTGTCACCGGGGTCGGCTTCGACCAGGACACCCTGCGCGAGGCGGGCATCGAGGACGCCGGCGCCTTCGCCGCCGTCTCCAGCGGCGACAACTCGAACATCATCGCCGCGCGCGTGGCCCGGGAGATGTTCGGCGTCGAGAACGTCGCGGCCCGCATCTACGACCCCCGCCGCGCCGAGGTCTACCAGCGGCTCGGCATCCCGACCGTCGCCACGGTCCGGTGGACGGCCGACCAGATGCTGCGGCGTCTGCTGCCCTCCGGTGCCGAACCGCTGTGGCGCGACCCCACCGGCGGCGTCCAGCTGGCCGAGGTGCACACCTCGCCGCAGTGGGTCGGCCACAAGGTCAGCAGGCTGCAGGAGGAGACGGGCGTCCGCGTGGCGTTCCTCACCCGGCTCGGCGAGGCCATACTGCCCACCTCGCAGACGGTGCTGCAGGAGGGCGACCTGGTGCACGTGATGATGCGGACGGACGACATCGAGATGGTCGAGGCAGCGTTCGCCGAGGGGCCCGAAGGGGAGGGCGGTCACTGATGAGGGTCGCCATTGCCGGTGCCGGTGCCGTGGGCCGCTCCATCGCGGGCGAACTCCTGGAGAACGGGCACGAGGTCCTGCTGATCGACAAGGCGCCGACCGCGATCTCGGTCGAGCGCGTTCCCCAGGCGGAGTGGCTGCTGGCCGACGCCTGTGAGATCACGTCCCTGGACGAGGCGGCGCTGCAACGCTGCAACGTCGTCATCGCCGCAACGGGCGACGACAAGGTGAACCTGGTCGTGTCGTTGCTGGCGAAGACGGAGTACGGCGTCCCCCGCGTCGTCGCCCGCGTGAACAACCCGAAGAACGAGTGGCTGTTCAACGAGGCGTGGGGCGTGGACGTGGCCGTCTCCACCCCGCGCCTGATGTCGGCCCTGGTCGAGGAGGCGGTGAGCGTGGGCGACCTGGTCCGCCTGCTCCGCTTCAGTCACGGCGACGCGAACCTGGTCGAGCTGACCCTGCCGCCCGAGTCGGCGCTGGCCGGCACGCAGGTCGGCGACGTGGAGTGGCCCGAGGACACGTCCCTGGTGACGATCATCCGCGGCACCCGGGTGCTGACGCCCTCCCGGGAGGACTCGCTGGAGGCGGGCGACGAACTGCTGTTCGTGGCGGCGCAGGCGCGGGAGGGGCAGCTGGAGGATCTGCTGTCGGTGCGCAAGGCGAACACGGCCGACTGACGGCGGTCGCACGAAGAGGGGGCGCCCGGAGACTTCCGGGCGCCCCCTCGGACGTATGACGACGGGCTGACTAGTGCCGCGGCAGGCAACGTTTGCCCGTTAAGGAGCGGCGTTCGGTGCGTTCCCCCACGCTCGGCTTCGCTCGCGCGGGCGGTGCCCCCACCGGCGTGCCGGCCGGAAGCCCTCGTACTGGACGTACT
>NZ_MLYP01000093.1 GCF_001866645.1 Streptomyces colonosanans | reverse complement strand
CCCCGAAAGGTCCTCACCCCCCCATGCCCGAGCTGGTGTTCTTCTCCGGAACGATGGACTGCGGGAAGTCGACGCTGGCCCTCCAGATCGAGCACAACCGCTCCGCCCGGGGGCTGCAGGGCATGATCCTCACCCGCAACGACCGGGCCGGCGAGGGCAAGCTCTCCTCGCGGCTCGGCCTGGTCACGGACGCCGTGGAGGTGGTGGAGGGGCAGGACCTGTACGCGTACCTCGTCGACCACCTCTCCCAGGGCAAGCGCGCGGACTACGTGATCGCGGACGAGGCGCAGTTCCTGGCACCGGAGCAGATAGACCAGCTGGCCAGGGTGGTCGACGACCTCGGCCTCGACGTCTACGCCTTCGGTATCACGACCGACTTCCGCACCAAGCTCTTCCCCGGATCGCAGCGCCTGGTGGAACTGGCCGACCGCGTCGAGGTCCTCCAGGTGGAGGCCCTGTGCTGGTGCGGTGCCCGCGCCACGCACAACGCCCGCACCATCGGCGGCGAGATGGTGGTCGAGGGCGCCCAGGTCGTCGTCGGCGACGTCCACCAGTCCGTGGACGAGGTCGGCTACGAGGTCCTGTGCCGCCGCCACCACCGGCGCCGTATGACGGCCGCCACGGCCCGCGCGGCGGCTCTCTCCCCGGACGTACTGCCGGTGTCGTCCATCTGACGCCCCACCGGTTCGCCCGAAGGGTCAGTCGAACCGGCTGACCACCGAGAACACCGCGTTTTCCGGGTCCGCCACCGTGACCATGCGGCCCAGGGCCGTGTTGCACGGGGGATGCACGGTGTGCCCGCCCAGCTCGGTGACCCGCTCGGCCGATGCGTCGACGTCCGCGACCTCGAAGTACGTCATCCAGTGCGGGCCCTGGTCACGGGGCAGGTCATGGCCGACGCCATGGATGCCGGCGACCGGACGCCCCTCGATGTGCAGGGTGATGTAGTCGAAGTCCGCGGAGACGACCGGCTCCTCCGCGTAGCCGAAGACGGTCCGGTAGAACTTGGCGACACTCGCTGTGTCGTAGGTGAGCAGCTCGTACCAGACCGGAGTGCCGGGGACGCCCGACAGGCCCGTGCCGAGGTGTGCGGCTGCCTGCCAGATGCCGAACACCGCGCCCACCGGGTCGCAGGCGATCGCCAGCCGCCCGGCGTCGTTCGCGTCCAGGGGACCGACCCCCACCGTTCCGCCACAGCTCTGTATCGCCTCGGCGGTCACGTCCACGGCGTCCGAGCCGAGGTAGGGCGTCCAGGCGATCGGCAGATGGCGATCCGGCGGCAGCTGGCCGATGCCCGCCACCTGGTAGTCGTCCAGCACGGCCCGCACGTACGGCCCGAGGTGTTGCGGTCCCGGCCGGAACCTCCAGCCGAACAGCGCCCGGTAGAACTCCTGGGTCGCGTCCATGTCGTGCACCATCAGACTCACCCAGCACGGTGTGCCGGGTGCGTGCCGAACGTGCGTGGTGCCCTTCAGCCTCGCCGGCTCCCGTGCCTCGGTCATCGGTCAGTCTCTCCTCGGCCCCTCGTGGCGGCCGTCCAGCGTCCGCCTGCGTGCACCTGCGCCGCGCACGCGCAGGTGCACGTTCCGTGCCCGTACCGGTCGCGTCGCCGCGCGGTCCCCAGCGACCGGAGGATGCCGTTCCGCACCCGTTTCCGCGTGCATGCCGTGTCGCATCCGTAGGCCGTACACCATGTGCCCGATCCCGTACACGGAGTGATCGAGCCTGCCCGGCGGGGCAGCGTAGCCGGACGTAGGCGCCGCGGCCACCCCATGCGCAAGGATGAGCGCCATGAAGGCCATCATCTCCGCATCCGAACTCGCGAGCGACTTGGCGGGACCGAAGCCGCCCACGCTCCTGGACGTCCGCTGGCAGCTGACCGCCGCGAAGGCGGCCGGCGCCGCTCCCTTCGACGGCCGTGCCGCCCATGCGGCCGGGCACATCCCGGGAGCCGTCTTCGTGGATCTGGACGCCGATCTCGCGGGCCCGCCGAGTTCCGCCGGACGGCATCCGCTGCCCGACACGGAGCACTTCGGCGCGGCCGTGCGAGCCGCAGGCGTCTCCCTGGACCGGCCGGTCGTCGTGTACGACGGTGGGCAGTGCTGGGCCGCGGCACGTGCGTGGTGGATGCTGCGCTGGACGGGTCACCCGGACGTACGAGTACTCGACGGCGGGTTGACCGCCTGGGACGGGCCGCTGGCCACCGGCGCCGAGGAGCCCGACGCCGGCGACTTCGAGCCCATGCCCGGCGCCCTGCGGCTTCTGGACGCCGACGGAGCCGCGGCGCTCGCCCGCACCGGGCTCCTCCTGGACGCGCGGGCCGGTGAGCGCTACCGGGGCGAGGTCGAGCCGATCGATCCCGTGGGCGGTCACATCCCGGGGGCGGTGTCGGCGCCGACGGCGGAGAACGTGACCGGTACCGGCCGCTTCCTGCCCGCAGCCGAACTCGCCGAACGCTTCAAGGCGTTCGGCGCGGCGGAGGGCACCGAGGTGGGCGTGTACTGCGGATCGGGCGTCTCCGCGGCGCACGAGGTGCTGGCGCTCGCTCACGCGGGGATCCCGGCCGCGCTGTATGTGGGGTCGTGGTCGGAGTGGTCGGCGGACGCCCATCGTCCGGTCGCGGTGGGCCCCGACCCTCAGTGAACGCGACGGGGTCCACGCCATCGCGGCGTGGACCCCGTCCTTGTTCCGGAAGATCCTGCGGTTCGCTTGGCTGCTCCCGCTACTCCTGCTTCTTGCGGCGCGTCCCGAACACGATCTCGTCCCAGCTCGGGACCGCCGCCCTGCGGCCCGGGCGGACGCCGTCCGCCTCGGCCTGGCGGTCCGTCGCGCCGACCAGACGGTCCCGATGGCTGGCGACCGTGCGCGGCATGAGGATGTCCGCGTACGCGGAACCGGCCGAGGCCGCGGGAGGCTCCTCCGTCTCGGGCTCTTGAGCGGGCTCCTCCTGCGGTTCCGCGGGCCGCTCGGGCACCACCATGTCGCCGCGGAAGCTCGGTACCGCCTCCAGGAGGCTGGTGAGGGAGTCGCGCTCGCCGGTGCTCTCCTCCGCGGGTTCGGGCGACTGCGCCGGCAGGACGGGCCGCTCGATCTGGCGCTCCAGGGCGCGGTCCAGCCGGCCCTCGCGCGGCAGGCGCGCGATCCGCGGCACGAAGGGGTGGCTCGGCTCGGACGCCGCGAGGTCGTCGGACTCGCCGATCAGCGAGCGGGCCTCGTCGTCGACGGCCTGGACGAGCCGCCGGGGCGGGTCGTAGGTCCAGCTCGCCGAGTGCGGCTCACCGGCCACCCGGTAGACGAGCAGCACCTCCCAGGTGCCGTCGTCACGACGCCAGGAGTCCCACTGGGCGGTTTCCTTCTCGGCGCCGCGGAGCAGCAGACGCTCCTGAACGGCCTCGCCGAGCTGGGGACCGGTGTTCTCGCCCGGCCGACGCACCGGCGTCTTACGGGCCCGCTCGGCCATGAAGGCACGCTCGGCCAGGACGGGGCCCTCGAAGCGGCGTACGCGGTCGACGGAGATCCCGGCAAGCTGGGCGACCTCTTCGGCGGAAGCACCGGCACGTATCCGCGCCTGGATGTCCCGTGGGCGGAGATGGCTCTCCACCTCGATCTCGATCTGGCCGAGGCGGGGGCGGTCGCCGCGCACGGCGGCCCGGAGCCGTTCGTCGATCGGAAGCGTGTACTCCGTGCTGTCCGCAGCCTTCAGCACCAGCCGTGTGCCGTCATTGGAGACGGCCACGACACGCAGTTCGGGCATGGGGACCTCCCGGGTGGTGCCTGCCGACGTCACGTGCGTCGCTGCTTCCGCTAGTCGAGTGTGGCCTGCCCGGCTGCAGCCTGCCACAACCTTGCCGAGTTGCCCGGCGTGTCGGGCACGGGCCCTGGATCGCCGTTATGGCACGGTTACCTATTCGCAACGCTAAGTGACAAACTCCGTCACCCTGTGCAACTAGCCCCCTCCCGGCGCTCCAGCAAGACCCCGGACACCCTGGCGGGAGGCCGGACCCAGGGTTCGCAACAGTACTCCATTTGGGCCACCTGCGTGGCTTGGCGCGCCGCCCAACTTCTGACGAGGGGTCCGGGTCGGCCGCGATGTGTCGTTTTCGCGCCCGTGAAACGTGGTGCACTTCACCGAATCGCCAGAAACGGAACTATTCGTTTCGGTCATACGTCCCCATTCCTGGGCAGTCGGGCGATCGCGCTCGACCCCCGGCGTTCATGTGTGGACGATCACGGACGGGAAAGGCAGGCAGGCTCCGGGGATGCGCGAGAAACCGGACGGCGGTGCGGATGCGGAAGCGAGGGAGGCCGGCAAGAAGAAGCGGCTGGATCTGAGTGTTCCTCAGGTGGCGGGGAGCGCCGTGGCTGCGGTGGTGGCCGCCAAACTCGCCTCCTACTTCGGCGTTTACGGGACGATTCTGGGTGCGGGCGTGGTCAGCGTCGTCGCCACCTGCGGCGGTTCGGTCTTCCAGCACGTCTTCAGGCGGACCGGCGAGCAGATACGCGACGTGACCGTGCACACCAAGCCCCGCGAGGAGCAGCAGCCGGTGGCCTTGGGGGAGTTCACCGAGGGCACCGTCTACCGCGCCCGGGTCAAGAGCTGGAGGCGGCCGGTGGTCGCCGCCGCCGTCGTCTTCGGTGTCGCCATGGCCGGGATCACCACGTACGAACTGGCGTCGGGCAACAGCTTCAGCGGCGGTTCGAGCACCACGGTCCGCGACGTCCTGACCGGCCAGGACAAGGCGCCTGCGAAGCCGGACACCTCTCCGTCGCCCTCATGGACGCCGTCGCACGGCACCGGTGCGTCATCGGGCAGTCCTTCCTCGGGGAGCACGCCACCCGGGGGCGGTAAGACCGCAGCGACCCCCCGGACCGGTGGCGCCGGCGCGACCGAGAGCCCGGCGCCCGGCGCCACGAGGGGTTCGCACGCAGGCTCCGGCGGTGCGGCGCCGACCTCGACGCCCACGCCCGACGCGTCGGCTACGACCCCAGCACCCGACGCAGGTAGTCGTTCCCAAAGCGCCGATCCGGGTCCAGGCGGTCCCTCAGGGCGGTGAACTCGCCGAACCGCGGATACACCCCGGCGAAGTACTCCGCGTCGCGCGTGTGGACCTTGCCCCAGTGCGGGCGTCCCTCGTGCGCCGTGAAGATCCGCTCGGCGGCGGTGAAGTATGCCTGATAAGGCGTACCGCGGAACATGTGTACGGCGATGTAGGCGCTGTCCCGGTCGGACGCGGTGGAGAGCGTGATGTCGTCGGCCGGGGCGGTACGGACCTCCACGGGGAAGCTGACGCGCAGATTCGAGCGCTCGATCATGGCCTTGAGTTCGCGCAGCGTCTCCGGCAGGGCCTCGCGCGGGACGGCGTACTCCATCTCCACGAATCGCACCCGGCGCGGAGAAGTGAAGATCTTGTAGGGAATGTCGGTATATGTACGGGCCGACAGGACGCGGCTGGAGATCCGGGCGATCGGCGGGATGGTGGCGGGCGCGGCGCGGCCGACCCAGTTGGCCACCTGGAAGGCGCCGTTGGAGAGGAACTCGTCCTCGAACCATCCGCTCAGCTGCCCCACCGGCTTCTCGGGGCCGGTGCTGCGGTTGTTGCGCTTGGTGCTGGTGTTGCCGGTGTGCGGGAACCAGTAGAACTCGAAGTGCTCGTTCTCCGCCCACAGTTCGTCGAACTCGGCGACGACCTTCTCGAAGGGCATCGGCTCCTCACGGGCCGTGAGCAGGAAGACCGGCTCCACCGCGAAGGTGATCGCGGTGATGATCCCCAGGGCGCCGAGGCCGATGCGGGCGGCCGTGAAGACGTCCGGGTTCTCCTTCTCGGAACAGGTGAGCACCGAGCCGTCCGCCGCCACCAGCTCGATTTCCTTGATCTGAGCGGCGATCGAGCCCGAGTCGCGGCCGGTGCCGTGCGTGCCGGTGCTGGTGGCGCCGGAGACCGTCTGCTCCATGATGTCGCCCATGTTCGTGAGCGACAGCCCCTCGCGCGCGAGCGCCACATTGAGTCTCTTGAGCGAGGTGCCCGCCCCGACCGTGACCGTGCCGGCCTCACGATCGATCTTGCGTATGCCGCTCAGCAGTTGAGGGCGTATCAACATGCCGTCGGTCGCGGCGGCGGCCGTGAAGGAGTGCCCGGTGCCGACCGCCTTCACCTTGAGGCCGTCCTCGGCCGCTCTGCGCACGGCGGCGGAGAGTTCCTCGACCGAGGCGGGCGTGACCTCCCGTACGGGCCGGGCGGTGACATTCCCCGCCCAGTTACGCCACGTGCCGCTCTTCCCGCTCAGTGTGGTGCTCATGGGACCCTCCCCGCTGCGGAACCGGCCTGACCAGCCGGCGATACCCGAGGAAACCGACCGCGGCCGCGACGGCCCCGGACAACACCGGAACCCCGTACCCGGCTTCCGCACCGGCGGCGTCGATCACCCAGCCGCCGATGGAGGAGCCGATCGCGACCCCGACCGCGAGCCCGGTGGACACCCAGGTCATTCCCTCGGTCAGATTCGCGCGTGGTACGTGCCGCTCGATGAGACCCATCGTCGTGATCATCGTGGGTGCGATGGACAGGCCCCCAACGAACAGCGCCACGGCCAGAAACAGCAGGTTTCCGACCAGTAGGAGGGGGATCATACTCAGGGCCATCGCACAGATGCCCAGCAGCCACCTGCGTTCCGGCGCCCCTGACAAGCGCAGCAGCCCGAAGACCAAGCCGGCCAGACAAGAACCTGCCGCATACAGCGCCAGAACGACGCTCGCGGCCGCCTTGTGACCCTGTTCCTCCGCGAAGGCGACGGTCACCACGTCGATCGAGCCGAAGATCGTTCCGGTTGCCACGAACGCGGCCACCAGGACCTGGAGTCCGGGGGAGCTCAGCGCTGTTCTGCCGCCGTGCCGCTCACGCGGATGCGGCTCGGGCTCGGTGGCGCGCTGAGCGGTGAGCCAGAAGACGCCCACCGCGAGGAACCCCGCGGCCAGCAGGGGTCCGGCCTCCGGGAACCAACTCGTGGACAGGGCAATGGAGATGATCGGTCCGAAGATGAAGCAGACCTCGTCCACCACCGACTCGAAGGAGTAGGCGGTGTGCAACTGCGGGGTACCCCCGTACACGGCCGCCCAGCGGGCCCGGATCATCGCACCGAGGCTCGGCACCGCGCCGATTCCCGCCGCGCATGCGAACAGCACCCAGTCCGGCCGGGAGAAATGGGCGGCCAGGAGCAGCCCGGCGGCCGCGGCCAGCGCGACGAGCGAAGCCGGGCGCAGCACCCGCCGTTGCCCGTAGCGGTCCACCAGGCGCGAGATCTGCGGGCCGATCACGGCGGCGGACAGCGCGATGGTGGCCGAGAGCGCGCCCGCGAGCCCGTAGCGCCCGGTGAGCTGGGAGATCATCGTCACCACGCCGATGCCCATCATCGACAGCGGCATCCGGCCGAGGAAGCCTGCGGCGGAGAAACCCTTGGAGCCGGGGGCGGCGAACAGGGCGCGGTAAGGGCTGGCCACGGGGTCTCCGATGCATCCGGTAAGGCGTCAAACGCGGCATGTGCCTTACGAGTCTGGCAAACCGTAACGTATGCGGATCGGCGTCCCTGCACCAGTGTTCGAAGCGGCCATCGGCGGCCCGCCGTCGGCGGGCGCGGCGAGCTGTCGGTGACGGGTGGCAGGATCGTAGACATGCCCGACGCACTCGATGCCAGCCCGTACGACGCCCTGCTGCTCCTCTCGTTCGGAGGCCCGGAGGGCCCGGACGACGTGGTCCCGTTCCTGGAGAACGTGACACGGGGCCGGGGCATCCCCAGGGAGCGACTGAAGGAGGTGGGGCAGCACTACTTCCGCTTCGGCGGGGTCAGCCCCATCAACGACCAGAACCGCGCCCTGCTGGACGCCCTGCGCAAGGACTTCGCGGCACACGGCCTCGACCTCCCCGTCTACTGGGGCAACCGCAACTGGGCGCCGTATGTGACCGACACGCTGCGCGAGATGGTCGACGACGGCCACCGACGCATCCTGGTCCTCGCCACCAGCGCATACGCGTCCTACTCGGGCTGCCGCCAGTACCGCGAGGATCTCGCGGGAGCCCTGGCCGCCCTGGAGGGTGAAGGCCTGGAGCTGCCGCGGATCGACAAGCTGCGGCACTACTTCAACCACCCGGGCTTCGTGGAGCCGATGACCGAGGGCGTCCTGAAGTCCCTGGCCGACCTCCCCGAGGATGTCCGGGCCGGCGCGCACATCGCCTTCACCACGCACTCCATCCCGAACTCCGCGGCGGACACCTCCGGCCCGGTCGAGGGCCACGGGGACGGTGGGGCGTATGTCCGGCAGCACCTGGACGTGGCGAAGCTGATCGCCGACGCCGTGCGCGAGAAGACCGGCGTCGACCACCCCTGGCAGCTCGTCTACCAGTCCCGCTCCGGTGCCCCGCACATCCCGTGGCTGGAGCCGGACATCTGCGACCACCTGGAGGAACTGCACGGCGCCGGGGTCCCGGCGGTCGTGATGGCGCCCATCGGGTTCGTCTCGGACCACATGGAGGTGCGGTACGACCTCGACACGGAGGCCGCGGCGAAGGCCGAGGAGCTGGGGTTGCCGGTGCGCCGCTCCGCGACCGTGGGCGCCGACCCGCGGTTCGCCGCCGCGGTCCGCGACATGGTCGTCGAGCGCGCCGCCGTCGAGCGCGGACAGCAGGTCACCCCGTGCGCCCTCGGCACCCTGGGCCCGAGCCACCAGGTCTGTCCGGTGGGCTGCTGCCCGGCCCGCACCCCCAAGCCCGCCGTCGCGGGCGCCGACAGCCCGTACGCGTGAGGAGCACCGTGAGCGAGCAGTCCGAGCCGTCCGAGCGGCTGACGGCAGAACTCCTGGAGATCGCGCTGGAGGCCGCGAGCCACGCGGGCGCCTTCCTGCGCGACGGGCGCCCCGAGGACCTCGGCGTGGCCGCCACCAAGTCCAGCGCCATCGATGTCGTCACCGAGATGGACATCGCAGCCGAAAAGCTGATCACCGACCTGCTCGCCGGCCGCCGGCCGGACGACGGCCTGCTCGGCGAGGAAGGGGCCAGCGTCGAGGGCAGCAGCGGCGTCGAGTGGGTGATCGACCCGATCGACGGCACCGTCAACTACCTGTACGGGCTGCCCAGCTGGGCGATCTCGATCGCGGCCCGCAAGGACGGGGAGACGCTCGTCGGGGTGGTCCACGCGCCCATGCGCGGGGAGACCTTCCGGGCCGTCAAGGGGCAGGGGGCGTTCCTGAACGACCGCCCCGCCCGCGTGCGCCCCGCGTCCGAGCTGGGCCTCGCCCTCGTGGGCACCGGCTTCGGCTATCTCACCGAGCGCAAGGTCCACCAGGCCGAGGTCGCCCACCGGCTGATCCCCGAGGTACGGGACATCCGCCGGGGCGGCTCCGCCGCGATCGACCTGTGCGACGTGGCGGCGGGCCGTCTGGACGCGTACTACGAGCGGGGGCTGAACCCCTGGGACTACGCGGCGGGCGATCTGATCGCCCGCGAGGCGGGCGCCCTGACCGGCGGCCGCCCCGGAGAGCCGCTCTCCCCGGCCCTGGCGATCGCGGCCCCGCCGGGCCTCTTCGAGCGGCTCCAGGCCCGCCTGGACGAACTGGGGGCATGGCACGACTGACGGCCGTGTGCGTGGGACCGGGCACCGGTCCCACGCGCCGCCGCACGAAGCGGGGCCCCGGCCTGGATCTGCCGGGGCCCCGCTTCGTGCTCTGCGGGATGCTCAGACGCGGGTCGCGCCGACTTCCACACCGTGCTCGGCGGCAAGGCGGTGCAGATCGTCGAGTTCCGACTGCTCGACCTCCACGAGGAAGTCGTCGCCGGTTTCACGGGCCCGCGTCAGGTCGGACTCGGTAGCCCGTATGCGCTGCAGAAGTCCTGTGGTGAATGCGTCCATGCTGCGCCCCCTCGTCCTGGGTCGTGGGTCGGTGGCACGGGGGTGTGCCGTTCGGGAGGGGCGATCACGTCTCCGCTGGGCGCCCAGCGCGCTGCCCGGCTGGGCGGCGACAGTGCCGGACACCCACGCTCCCGCCCTGCGGGGAAGCGACGAGTGACCGACCACACAGTGGTGTGCCACACGCAGAGCGTGATCGCGGGGTGTAAAGCCGTCCTCCCCCCGCTTCCTTCCGAGGAAACCTCGACAGCACGAGAAAATTTTCCGTTCCCGGGCAGGCGACCCGCTTCTCTCGGGCCCTCCCACCCCCTCTTACAGCCGGTTTATGGTCGAAAAGGGCAGGATGGAGTTCATCATCCAGACAGACCTGCCCGTGGGCTACGCAATCGGGCTGCGCGGGTGCACAGAGGAAGGACCAAGACGTGCGCGTACTCGTCGTCGAGGACGAGCAGCTGCTCGCCGATGCGGTGGCCACCGGACTGCGCCGGGAGGCCATGGCCGTCGACGTCGTGTACGACGGTGCGGCCGCCCTGGAGCGCATCGGCGTCAACGACTATGACGTGGTCGTCCTCGACCGCGACCTCCCGCTCGTGCACGGAGACGACGTCTGCCGCAAGATCGTCGAGCTCGGCATGCCCACCCGCGTGCTGATGCTCACCGCGTCGGGCGACGTCAGTGACCGTGTGGAAGGCCTGGAGATCGGTGCCGACGACTATCTCCCCAAGCCGTTCGCGTTCAGCGAGCTCATCGCGCGCGTGCGTGCCCTCGGGAGGCGTACGAGCGTGCCGCTGCCGCCCGTCCTGGAGCGCGCCGGCATCAAGCTCGACCCCAACCGCCGCGAGGTCTTCCGCGAGGGCAGGGAGGTCCAGCTCGCGCCCAAGGAGTTCGCCGTCCTGGAAGTCCTCATGCGCAGCGAGGGCGCCGTCGTCTCGGCCGAGCAGCTTCTGGAGAAGGCCTGGGACGAGAACACGGACCCGTTCACCAACGTCGTACGCGTGACGGTCATGACCCTGCGCCGCAAGCTCGGCGAGCCTCCGGTCATCGTCACCGTGCCCGGCTCCGGATACCGGATCTGATAACCGTGGCCACGACCCCCGCACCCCCCACGGCGCCACCCAAGCCCACCTGGGCCCCCCGCAGGACGGAACCCCCGTTCCCCTGGCTGCGCCCGACCATCCGTATACGGCTCACGCTGCTGTACGGCGGCATGTTCCTGATCGCGGGCATCCTGCTGCTGTCGATCATCTACCTGTTCGCGGCGCATGCGCTGAACGTGGGCAGCGAACTACCGTTCAAGATCATCTCGGGTCAGGTCATCAGCGACAACTGCAACTTGCCGTCCCGCCCGTCGGCGAGCGAGCTCAACGACGCCCTGAACGCCTGCGCGAACGTGCAGCGCCAGCACGCCCTGGACAACCTGCTCAGCCGCTCGCTGCTGGCCCTGCTCGGCCTCGCCGTGATCGCCTTCGCCTTCGGGTACGCCATGGCCGGGCGCGTGCTGTCGCCGCTGGGCCGGATCACTCGCACGGCGCGCGCGGTGGCCGGCTCGGACCTGTCCCGCCGCATCGAGCTGGACGGCCCGGACGACGAGCTGAAGGAGCTGGCGGACACCTTCGACGACATGCTGGAGCGGCTGCAGCGGGCCTTCACGGCCCAGCAGCGGTTCGTCGGCAACGCCTCGCACGAGCTGCGCACCCCCCTCGCGATCAATCGCACGCTCCTGGAGGTGCACCTCTCCGACCCGGGGGCTCCGGCCGAGCTGCAGCAGCTCGGCAAGACACTGCTGGCCACCAACGAGCGCAGCGAGGAACTCGTGGAAGGGCTACTGCTGCTCGCCCGCAGCGACAACCAGATCGTCGAGCGCAAGCCCGTCGACCTCGCCGAGGTCGCCTCCCAGGCCGTCGACCAGGTGAACGCCGAGGCGGAGGCCAAGGGGGTCGAGATCCGCGGCGAACGCTCTCCGGCGGTCGTCCAGGGCAATGGCGTCCTGCTGGAGCGGATCGCCCTGAATCTCGTCCAGAACGCGGTGCGCTACAACGTCCCGGAGGGCGGCTGGGTGGAGGTGACGACCGAGGTCCAGCACGGCCAGGCGGTCCTGCTGGTCTCGAACACCGGCCCGGTGGTCCCCGCATACGAGATCGACAACCTCTTCGAGCCCTTCACACGGCTGCGTAACGAGCGCACGGGCAGCGACAAGGGCGTCGGCCTCGGCCTGTCCATCGTGCGGTCCGTGGCGCGCGCCCACGGCGGCCACATCACCGCGCAGCCCCGTGAGGGGGGTGGACTCGTGATGCGAGTTACCCTGCCTCTTTGAGACCGTCATGACCCGGTCGTGTTCGCTGTGTGCGGAATTTCCGGGTTCCGGACCCGGTCGGTCCGTGTGTGATCGATCACAAGTACGTGATTGCGGCCATCCACTCTCCGTGATCTCACATGGTCCTCTATGCCGGGAAAATCCGGGTTTTCCAGGGGCTTGATCACGGGAAGTAGACGATGAGATGCCTTTGAAATGCGGCACGGGGACCGTGTACGGTCCGGTTCGCCATCCAACCCGATCACTCTTGAGGAGTCCGGTTGGGTGTCGATTGAGTAACAGACCTTGATGTGAGGCAAAATCTCCGCCTCGAGGCGGGCACAAGTCCGGCCTCTCACGCGTTACGTGCGCTGGAGACACCCGCAGACACCCAGAGGGGGAGAGCGAAATGGCAACCGATTACGACACTCCACGCAAGACCGACGACGATGTCGACTCCGACAGCCTTGAAGAGCTGAAGGCTCGGCGGAACGACAAGTCCGCCTCCGCCGTTGACGTCGACGAGTTCGAGGCCGCCGAGGGCCTGGAACTCCCGGGCGCCGACCTCTCGAACGAGGAGCTGGCCGTCCGGGTGCTGCCGAAGCAGCAGGACGAGTTCACCTGCATGAGCTGCTTCCTGGTGCACCACCGCAGTCAGCTGGCCCGGGAGAAGAACGGTCAGCCGATCTGCCGCGACTGCGACTGAGGCGGGGTCGGCCGTGACTGGCTCGACCCCTCCCCGGAAGCGCCGCTTGCCACGGAAGGCAGCGGACCACGAGCCGTACCACGGCTCGCACGGCGTGCGTGACGACGAGCGAGGCTTTTCCCCTACGGGAGCGGCCTCGCTCGAACCGGCACCCATGCCCACGGCCCCGGTGGGGCCGAAGGTGCCGGCCGATGCGCCCGCACCTGCCGCACGGCGCCGTGCGGCCGCCGTCCGGGAAGGAATCCGGGAGGGCGTCCGCAAGGGCGGCAGCCGTGCCAAGGCGGGGCTGTCGTACCTCACCGACCGGATCATGGATCTGGCCCCGCGGATTCCCGTGCGGGACCTCGCGACCCTCCGCAGACAGTTCCCCGGCCTCGGACCAGAGGAACTCGCGGACAAGCTCGTCGCGGGCGCTGCGGGGGCGACGGCCACGGTCGGGGCGGGGATCGGCGCCGCGGCGATGCTGCCCATGCCGCCTGCCATGCCGACCGAGCTGGCCACGGAGATCACCGGTGTCGCGGCGATCGAGCTGAAGCTGATCGCCGAACTGCACGAGGTGTACGGGGTGCGGCCGACCGGAAGCCTCACTCAGCGCAGTACCGCGTATCTGAAGTCCTGGTCGGGCGAGCGCGGGATAGACGTGGCCAAACCGTCGACGATCGACTCGGCCCTGGGCGGGCAGACGAAGCGGGAGCTGCGCCAGCAGATCATGAAGCGGATGGTGCGGGATCTGCCGAATCTGATGCCGTTCATGGTGGGTGCCGCGGTGGGGGCGGTCATGAACCGGCGGGACACCAGGCGGCTCGCGGAGCGTGTCCGGAGGGACCTGCGGCGGGTCCAGGTGCCGTGGGAGGCACTGCCCGAGCTGCCGCCGCTGGAGAAGCCCGAGCATCCCCTGGAGCTCGGCACCTGACCGTTGTGCCCGGTCTCTTTTTCCCTCGCTATGCCTTGGCCCGGGCCGCCTCGAGCGCGGCCGCCAGACGCTCCGGTTCCCTCGTCGACAGGTACAGGTACGGGGTCGGGTCCGCCGGGTCCGTGACCTCGACCTTCAGTGCCGTCGGGATGTAGGCGCGCAGGAGCATGAAGGCGTGCGGCTGCGTCTTGTAGGTGCGCCAGGCGCGGGCCTCCTCCCGGTCCAGGACCTCCGCGTCACCGAGGGCCGACACCGGGATCTTCGCCTCGCCCGCGATCAGTGAGTCGCCCACCACACGGATGCGGACGGAGCCGTACGAGCTGGCCACGACCGCCGAGACCGCGGTGCCGCCGACCAGTCCGCCCAGCAGCGGCAGCGTGCCGAAGGGGAGGAGGATCAGGGCCATCGCGATGCCGATCATGAGGCACATCAGCCACCAGCTGCGGGGCGTGGTGAGGCGTTCTTCGTACGGCGACGCGGAGAGTTGCATGGGGCCAAGCTTGGCACGGTGCAGGGGTAGGGCTCGCGCGCGGGTAAGGTCTGCGGCTGTGAGTGGTACTTCCGCAGCTCTGATGCCTCCTGCCGACGCCCCGGCGCCCATACGGCACCCCGACGCACCCGCACCGGGCGAGCTGCTCGGCGCGCACTATGAACAGTGTTTCGGGTGCGGGAGCGAGCAGTCCCACGGACTGCACCTCCAGGCGCGGGCCGGCGAGGGCGTGTCCCTGACCGCCGAGTTCACCGTGCAGCCCGCCCATCAGGGAGCGCCGGGCCTCGCCCATGGCGGCGTCCTCGCCACCGCCCTCGACGAGACCCTCGGCTCGCTGAACTGGCTGTTGCGCACCATTGCGGTGACCGGCCGACTGGAGACCGACTTCGTGCAGCCCGTGCCCGTCGGCACCGTGCTGCACCTGGAGGCCGAGGTCACAGCGGTCGCGGGGCGGAAGATCTATTCGAGGGCGACCGGGCGGATCGGCGGCCCCGACGGGCCCGTCGCGGTTCGTGCCCAGGCCCTCTTCATCGAGGTGAAGGTCGACCACTTCATCGACAATGGCCGTCCGCAGGAGATCCGGGCGGCGATGGACGACCCGGACCAGCTCCGGCGCGCCCGTGCCTTCGAGGTGAACCCGTGACCCGTCCTCCCCTGAACGTGCTGATCCGGCGTGTCGACCCCGACGTGCCGCTTCCGTCGTACGAGCATCCCGGCGACGCGGGAGCGGATCTGCGCACCACCGAAAGCTGCGAGCTGCGGCCCGGTGAGCGGGCCGTGCTGCCCACGGGCGTGTCCATAGCACTGCCCGAGGGGTACGCGGCCTTCGTGCATCCGCGATCCGGCCTCGCCGCGCGCTGTGGTGTCGCCCTCGTGAATGCCCCGGGGACGGTTGATGCCGGGTACCGTGGGGAGATCAAGGTGATCGTGGTGAATCTCGACCCGCGCGAGACCGTGCGGTTCGAGCGCTTCGACCGGATTGCCCAACTGGTCGTCCAGCAGGTCGAGAAGGTCCGCTTCCAGGAGGTCGCGGAACTTCCCGAATCGGCTCGGGCCGAGGGGGGCTTCGGGTCCACCGGCGGTCATGCCGCCGTGGGCGGCACAACGGGTGGGAATCGATACGCTGCGGTCGTATCCGACCGGGAAGGACAGTGACGTGTTCGGACGTCGCAACAAGAAGGATGCCGCCGACGATGCGGCCCGCGAGGCCGAGCAGGTCGTCGACGGTGTCGACACTGAGGCGGACGAAGGGGTCGAGCGTGAGCGCGTGAGGCTCGAACCGGAGCCGCGCCCCGACGGCCCCTGGGACAGGTCCGAGGTCCGTGAGCCCGCTGAGGGCCGGGTGGACCTGGGTGGCCTGTTCATTCCCGGGGTCGAGGGCATGGAGCTGCGGGTCGAGGTCGCGGGCGACGCGATCGTCGCGGCGACCGTCGTGCTGAACGACAGCGCCGTCCAGCTGCAGGCCTTCGCCGCTCCCAAGCGCGAGGGCATCTGGGGCGAGGTCCGCGAGGAGATCGCCGGCGGTATCACCCAGCAGGGCGGAATCGTCGACGAGGTCGAGGGACCGCTGGGCTGGGAGCTGCGTGCGCAGGTACCGGTACAGCTGCCGGACGGCACGGGCGGTTTCCAGGTCGTGCGGTTCGTCGGTGTGGACGGTCCCCGCTGGTTCCTGCGAGGCGTGATCTCCGGACAGGGCGCCGTGCAGCCGCAGGCCGCCGGCCTGCTGGAGCAGATCTTCCGGGACACGGTCGTGGTCCGGGGCGACGGCCCCATGGCGCCGCGCGACCCGATCGTCCTGAAGCTGCCGAACGACGCGCAGATGGTTCCCGAGGGCGTGCAGCAGGAGGAGGAGGGCACTTCGCGCTTCTCCGGCGGCATGGGCCAGCTGCAGCGCGGACCCGAGATCACCGAGGTTCGCTGACAGCCCAAGGGCAGTAACACTGAGCAGGCCGCACCACTCGGACGAGGGGTGCGGCCTTTTGCATCAGAGTTCCGTCAAGAACGCCCCAGGGCGCGCTCCCGCCACTTTTGCCGTGATTATTGGCCGTAAGGTCGACGCAGCGTACTCAGCTGTGACGGGAAGACAATGAGGCTATGGGACGCGGCAAGCTTCGGATATACCTCGGTGCGGCACCGGGTGTGGGCAAGACCTACGCGATGCTGTCCGAGGCGCACCGCCGGGTCGAACGGGGCACTGACTGCGTGATCGGTTTCGTGGAGCACCACGACCGGCCCCGCACCGAGGTGATGCTGCACGGCCTGGAACAGATCCCGCGCAGGGCGCTGGAGTACCGCGGGAGTGTCTTCACCGAGATGGACGTGGACGCCGTGCTGCGTCGGGCCCCCGCCGTCGCCCTGGTGGACGAACTGGCCCACACCAATGTGCCCGGCTCCCGCAACGTCAAGCGCTGGCAGGACGTCGAGGAACTGCTGGCGGCGGGGATCGACGTGGTCTCGACGGTCAACATTCAGCACCTGGAGTCGCTCGGCGACGTCGTGGAGGCGATAACCGGCGTACGGCAGCGCGAGACCGTCCCCGACGAGGTGGTGCGCCGCGCGGACCAGATCGAGCTGGTGGACATGTCGCCGCAGGCTCTGCGCCGGCGCATGGCGCACGGGAACATCTACACGCCCGACAAGGTCGACGCCGCGCTGTCGAACTACTTCCGGCCCGGGAATCTGACCGCGCTGCGGGAGCTGGCCCTCCTCTGGGTCGCCGACCGGGTCGACGAGTACCTGAACGAGTACCGCAGCCAGCACAAGGTGTCGACGATCTGGGGCTCGCGGGAGCGGATCGTCGTCGGGCTGACCGGCGGCCCCGAAGGACGGACCCTGATCCGCCGGGCCGTACGGCTGGCGGAGAAGGGCGCCGGCGGCGAGGTCATGGCTGTCTACATCGCCCGTAGCGACGGGCTGACCTCGGCCTCGCCCAAGGAGCTGGCGCTCCAGCGCACCCTGGTCGAGGATCTCGGCGGCACCTTCCACCACGTGGTCGGCGACGACATCCCCACGGCACTGCTCGACTTCGCGCGCGGAGTGAACGCCACCCAGATCGTGCTCGGCTCCTCGCGCCGCAAGGCCTGGCAGTACGTCTTCGGACCCGGTGTGGGCGCCACGGTCGCGCGGGAATCGGGTCCCGACCTCGACGTGCACATCGTCACTCACGAGGAGGCCGCCAGGGGGCGCGGGCTGCCGGTCGCCCGCGGCGCGCGCCTCGGCCGCTCGCGCATCATCGCGGGCTGGCTGGTCGGCGTGGCCGGCCCGGTCGCCCTCGCGCTGCTGCTGAACACGGTGCACCTCGGCCTTGCCAACGACATGCTGCTGTTCCTGGCGCTGACCGTGGCGGCGGCCCTGCTCGGCGGCCTCCTGCCGGCGCTCGCCTCGGCGGCGTTCGGCTCCCTGCTGCTGAACTACTTCTACACACCTCCGCTGCATCGGCTGACGATCGCCGACCCGCAGAACATGGTGGCCATCGCGATCTTCGTCGGAGTGGGGGTGTCGGTGGCGTCGGTGGTGGACCTGGCCGCCCGGCGCACCCATCAGGCGGCCAGGCTGCGTGCCGAGTCGGAGATCCTCTCCTTCCTGGCGGGCAGCGTGCTGCGCGGCGAGACCAGCCTGGAGGCCCTCCTGGAACGGGTGCGCGAGACCTTCGGTATGGAGTCGGTGGCACTGCTGGAGCGGACGAGCGACGTCGACCCGTGGACCTGCGCGGGAAGCGTGGGCCCGGGTGCGCCCGTCGCGCGGCCGGAGGACGCGGACGTCGACGTGCCGGTCGGCGACCACATGGCACTGGCGCTGTCCGGACGGGTCGTGCCCGCCTCCGACCGCCGGGTGCTGGCCGCGTTCGGCGCGCAGGCCGCAGTGGTCCTGGACCGTCGGCGGCTCCAGGAGGAGGCCGAACAGGCCCGCGCGCTGGCCGAGGGCAACCGCATCCGTACCGCGTTGCTGGCGGCCGTCAGCCATGATCTGCGTACGCCGCTGTCGGCGATCAAGGCAGCGGTCTCCAGCCTGCGCTCCGACGACGTGGCGTGGTCGGAGGAGGATCAGGCCGAGCTGCTGGAGGCGATCGAGGAGGGCGCCGACCGCCTCGACCACCTGGTGGACAACCTGCTGGACATGTCACGCCTTCAGACCGGCACCGTGACCCCGCTGATCCGCGAGATCGACCTGGACGAGGTGGTCCCCATGGCGCTCGGCGGGGTGCCGGAGGACAGCGTGGACCTGGAGATCCCGGAGACCCTGCCGATGGTCGCCGTGGACGCCGGGCTCCTGGAACGCGCGGTCGCCAACCTCGTCGAGAACGCGGTCAAGTACAGCCCCCTGGGAACACCTGTGCTGGTTTCTGCGAGCGCCCTCGCCGACCGCGTGGAGGTCCGCGTCGTCGACCGCGGCCCGGGCGTGCCCGACGAAGCGAAGGAGCGCATCTTCGAGCCCTTCCAGCGCTACGGCGACGTCCCGCGCGGCGCCGGCGTCGGTCTCGGCCTCGCGGTCGCCCGAGGCTTTGCCGAGGCCATGGGCGGCACCCTGAACGCCGAGGACACCCCTGGCGGCGGGCTCACGATGGTCCTCACCCTCCGGGCCGTGGCGAGCCCGCACGCTCCCGCACGACTGGCCGAACCAGAAAGGCAAACCACATGACCCGGGTGCTCGTGGTCGACGACGAGCCGCAGATCGTACGCGCCCTCGTGATCAACCTGAAGGCGCGCAAGTACGAGGTCGACGCGGCCCCCGACGGCGCGACCGCGCTCCAGCTCGCCGCCGCCCGCCACCCCGACGTCGTGGTGCTCGACCTCGGGCTGCCCGACATGGACGGCGTCGAGGTGATCAGGGGGCTGCGCGGCTGGACACGGGTCCCGATCCTGGTGCTGTCCGCGCGCCACTCCTCGGACGAGAAGGTCGAGGCGCTGGACGCGGGCGCCGACGACTACGTCACCAAGCCCTTCGGCATGGACGAACTGCTGGCCCGCCTCCGCGCTGCCGTGCGCCGGGCCGAGCCGACCGGGGGCGGTACGGACGAAATGATCGTGGAGACCGAGGGGTTCACCGTCGACCTGGTCGCGAAGAAGGTCAACCGGGCCGGGAAGGATGTGCGCCTCACCCCCACGGAGTGGCATCTGCTGGAGGTCCTCGTGCGCAATACGGGCCGCCTCGTCAGCCAGAAGCAGCTGCTTCAGGAGGTGTGGGGACCGTCATACGGCACGGAGACGAACTACCTGCGGGTCTACATGGCCCAGCTGCGGCGCAAGCTGGAGACGGACCCTTCGCATCCGAGGCACTTCATCACGGAACCGGGGATGGGGTACCGATTCGACAAGTGAGGCAAGTGGGGTATGCGAGGCAAGTGGGACGAGTGACGGGTGGGCCGGTCCGGGGGTGAGCCGGGTGCGGTCCTGCGGGTACATCGGTGTCGGCGCACCCCGGTAGGCTTTCGGTATGAGTGCTGTTCCTCGATCCGACAAGCCGGCAGGCCGATTCCGGCGCATGTTCGACCGGCTGTCCTCGTCACAGGAGGACCTGGAGTCGGAGGAGCTGCGGGAGGACGCCGAGACCGCGGGCTGTACCCGCATCGGCGACTGCCAGGACCGGCAGATCGTCACGGTTACTGGTACCTTGCGCACGGTCACGCTGCGCCCGCGGGCCGGGGTCCCGGCCCTGGAGGCCGAGCTGTTCGACGGTTCGGCCGCCCTGGACGTGGTGTGGCTCGGCAGGCGTTCCATCGTGGGGATAGAGCCGGGGCGCAGGCTGATCGCTTCGGGCCGCATCTCGATGAGCCGGGGCCGCAGAGTGCTGTTCAATCCGAAGTACGAACTCAGACCGCTCGGACGGGAGTAGCCGGTGACGTCACTCGAGAAGCCGACCGAAGACGCCCAGCATGATTCGCGGGCGGTGACGGAGGCCGCGCTCTTCGAGGCGTTCGGTGGGGTCCGGGGCATGGTCGAGACCGTGGTGCCCGGCCTCTTCTTCGTCACCATCTTCACGATCAACAAGGACCTGCACTGGTCGGCGATCGCCGCGCTCGTGGTGTCGCTGCTGCTGGTGGTGGTCCGCCTCGTGAAGAGGGACACCGTCAAGCACGCCTTCAGTGGTGTCTTCGGTGTGGTGTTCGGCGTCGTCTTCGCGATGATGACCGGCAACGCCAAGGACTTCTATCTGCCGGGCATGCTCTACACGCTGGGCCTGGCCCTGGCGTACATCGTCACCACGCTCGCCGGCGTCCCCCTGATCGGTCTGATCCTCGGCCCGGTCTTCAAGGAGAACCTCTCCTGGCGCACGCGCAACCCGGGCCGCAAGAAGGCGTACGCGAAGGCCAGTTGGGCCTGGGGCCTGATCCTGCTCGCCAAGTGCATGATCCTCTTCCCGCTGTACTGGTGGGCCAACACCGCGCAACTGGGCTGGGTCCTGGTCGCGTTGAAGATCCCGCCGTTCCTGCTGGCCGTGTGGCTCACCTGGGTGTTCCTGGCGAAGGCGCCCGCGCCGATCGATGTGTTCGCGGAGATGGAGGCCGAGGAGGCCGCCGCGAAGGAGCGGGAGGCCGCCGTCACGGAGCGGGAGGCCGCGGGGCGGCACCGCCGGGAGTCCTAGCTAGTGCCGCAACAGGCAACGTTTGCCCCGTCGCGACGCCCGGCACGCCTCCCCCAAGCTCTTCGAGCAGGGGGTACCCCCACTCGCCGCACCGACCGAAAGCCCAAGTACGTCCAGTACGAGGGCTTCCG
>NZ_MLYP01000092.1 GCF_001866645.1 Streptomyces colonosanans | reverse complement strand
CGGAAGCCCTCGTACTGGACGTACTTGGGCTTTCGTCGGGCGCGGCGAGAGTGCGTACCGGGCGTCGCGACGGGGCAAACGTTGCCTGCCGCGGCACTAGGGTGGGCGCATGACCAGCAAGACGGACGAGGCACTCGGGTACGAGCAGGCGCGGGACGAGTTGATCGAGGTCGTACGGCGCCTGGAGGCCGGAGGTACGACGCTGGAGGAGTCCCTGGCGCTGTGGGAGCGGGGGGAGGAACTGGCCAGGGTGTGCCGGACGTGGCTGGAGGGCGCCCGCAAGCGGCTCGACGCGGCGCTTGCCAAGGAGAGCGAGGAGGGTGCGGAGGGTTCCGGCTGATCCGGTTCCGCACCCGCATGACCAGCGGTTTCGCCACCTTCTTGCGCTGTGAGGTCGGTCACCGCGGGCCCGGTATTTGTTGAATCTTGAACCTTCTTCTCGTACTGTCGGATCCGTCAGCCGACTCCCGGATCGTCCCGGGGTCCGACGCACCACCCGAGAAAGTTCACGCATGCCCCTCGTTCTTGACCCCACCGCCCAGGACCTGCTGTTCCGCGAGGCCCACACCGCGAACGCCTTCACGGACGAGCCCGTGACCGACGAGCAGGTGCAGGCGATCTACGACCTGGTCAAGTACGGCCCGACCGCCTTCAACCAGACCCCGCTGCGCATCACGCTGGTCCGCTCCCCTCAGGCTCGTGAGCGCCTCGTGGGGCACATGGCCGAGGGCAACCAGGCCAAGACCGCCACCGCCCCGCTGGTCGCGATCCTCTCCGCGGACAACGAGTTCCACGAGGAGCTGCCGACCCTGTTCCCGGCCTTCCCGCAGGCCAAGGACGCGTTCTTCGCCGAGCGCCCGGTCCGTGAGGGCTCCGCCGCGCTGAACGCCGCCCTGCAGGCCGCGTACTTCATCGTCGGTGTCCGCGCCGCCGGTCTGGCCGCCGGCCCGATGACCGGGTTCGACGCCGAGGGCGTCCGCAAGGAGTTCCTGGACGACGACCACACGCCGCTGATGGTCGTGAACATCGGCAAGCCGGGCGAGAACGCCTCGTACCCGCGCTCCCCGCGCCTGGAGTTCGAGCAGGTCTTCACCACGGTCTGACCCGCACGCGTGCGAAGGGGCCCCCGGCAACAGCGCCAGGGGCCCCTTCGCACGGGCCGGGTCGAAAGGATGCACGATGCCTCCGAGGCATCACGCGTGGGGACGTCACGCCGTCCGCAGCGCCTCCGCCATCTTCGTCAGCTGCGCGAACGACGCCGTGCCGGTCACCAGCGTCGTGGAGCCGTTGTCCTTGAGCACGAGCGCGTCGTAGCGGCCGCCGGTGTAGCGCTGCCACGTCCGGCCGCCGATGTCCTGCGTGACCTTCGTCTCCTGGGCGCCCTGGGTGGCCGCCTCGATGAACAGGGACGGCTTCTGCGTCGACTGCTCGATCGCCACGTACTGGCCGTCGGGGTCCTGGAAACCGAGGTGCCAGGCGTCGGACGGCTCGGCCTCGAAGCGCACCGAGGTGGCCTTCCAGGAGTCGGGCAGGCCTTCGGGGGCCGCGATCGGGTAGGCCGCCGCGCGGCGCGCCGTGAGTACTTCGACCCGGTAGTCGACCCGCTTGAGATCGGGGGCACCATCACTGTGCGGGATGAAGAGATAGATTACGCCCGCCATCAGCCCGATCAGGGCGAGGGAGAGGACCATGTCCCGGACCGTCTTCTGCTTGCCTTTCGTACCTGCCACACCCTTATCGTCGCAGGTGCAGCGGTCTGCTCATCCGTGGGCCCCCCGGCTCATATTGTCTGCCCGGCGATAGAGTCGTGAAGCCACCCTCATCCGGCCGTCGTCGTACAGAAAGGTGCGCTCCGATGACCGAGAATCATCATTTGCCGTCCGAGCTCGAAGTTCCCTCCGAGGCCCCCGACCGCAACCTGGCCCTGGAGCTGGTCCGGGTCACCGAGGCCGCCGCGATGGCGGCGGGCCGCTGGGTCGGCCGCGGGGACAAGAACGGCGCCGACGGCGCCGCCGTACGCGCCATGCGGACCCTCGTCCACACCGTGTCGATGAACGGCGTCGTCGTCATCGGCGAAGGCGAGAAGGACGAAGCCCCGATGCTCTTCAACGGGGAGCGGATCGGTGACGGGACCGGCCCGGAGTGCGACATCGCCGTGGACCCGATCGACGGCACCACGCTCACCGCGAAGGGCATGCCGAACGCGATCGCGGTGCTCGCCGCCGCCGACCGCGGCACGATGTTCGACCCGTCCGCCGTCTTCTACATGGACAAACTCGTCACCGGCCCCGAGGCCGCCGACTTCGTCGACATCGACGCGCCCGTGTCGGTGAACATCCGCCGCGTCGCCAAGGCCAAGAAGTCCACGCCCGAGGACGTCACCGTCGTCATCCTCGACCGGCCGCGCCACGAGGGCCTCATCAAGGAGGTCCGGGATACCGGCGCACGGATCAAGCTGATCTCGGACGGCGACGTCGCCGGCTCGATCCTGGCGCTGCGCGAGGGCACCGGCATCGACCTGCTGCTCGGCGTCGGCGGTACGCCCGAGGGCATCATCTCGGCCTGCGCCGTGAAGTGCCTGGGCGGCACCATCCAGGGCAAGCTGTGGCCCAAGGACGACGAGGAGCGGCAGCGGGCCCTGGACGCCGGCCACGACCTCGACCGGGTACTGACCACGGACGACCTGGTCTCCGGCGAGAACGTCTTCTTCGTCGCCACCGGCATCACGGACGGCGAGCTGCTGCGCGGTGTGCGCTACCGGTCCGAGACGGCCACCACCGACTCGATCGTCATGCGCTCCAAGTCCGGCACGGTCCGCCGCATCGATTCCGTGCACCGGCTGAGCAAGCTGCGCGCGTACAGCGCGGTCGACTTCGACCGCGCCAAGTAGCGGCGGACGGGGTGCTGCGGGCATCCGAGGGGGTGCGCGCCGAAGGGCGGGAGCCCCGCGGGTCCGCTGCACGCCGCAATACGGGAAGGGGCGCCCTCTGTGCGGAGAGGGCGCCCCTTCCGTACGCATCCTTCAGCCGGCCGCCGCTATCGCCCCCCGTGCGGCCTTCCTGAGCTCCATGTCGCGGCGGCGGCGCCGGGCCAGCACCACACGTCGCTCGGCGGCGGTGAGGCCGCCCCACACGCCGTACGGCTCGGGCTGCAGCAGCGCATGCTCCCGGCACTCGACCATCACCGGGCAGCGCCCACAGACCCGCTTGGCGGCCTCCTCGCGGGACAGCCGGGCCGCGGTGGGCTCCTTGGAGGGGGCGAAGAACAGGCCGGCCTCGTCACGTCGACACACCGCCTCCGTGTGCCATGGGGCGTCCTGCTCCCTGTCGCGTACTGGCACCCGCTGGTGCGGAACGTCAGCGACCCGGGACGAATGCGGCGGTTGCAGCACGGTCTACTCCTGACGACGGCTTCGCGAGCGAGAGACGATGCAGCAAGGCCTACCCGCTGTGCGCACGCCTATGCACTGCGTTCCCAACCGCTGGACTTCCAGGGGGAGTTCATACCGTCGAAGCAGGATCGGTCCGGTTCGCAGACGACCGGATTCACAAGCGTCAACGGTCCAGGTGTTTGCGCAAAGCCCTGTCCACCTTGCTCGACACACGGTCGAGGATGTCCGCGACCAGCTTGCCCCGCTTGGGCTTCGCCTCGACATTCCCGAGGACGGCCAGCCCGTCCACGTAGACGACGGGGGCGTTCGGCTCACCCGAATCCAGCGGACTCACCTCGAAGTTGCCGAGTACGCCGCCGCCGGTGCCACGCAGCGAGATGTTCTCCGGGACGCGGATCTCCACATTGCCGAAGACCGAGATCGCCTTGATCAGGACCTGCTGGTGCTCGAATATCGCTTCACTCAGGTCGATCTCGACGGTGCCGAAGACCGCGTACGCGTGCATATGACGGCCGGGGCGCCAGCGCCCCCTGCGCACGGCACTGCTGAAGACCGCCACCACCCTCTCCTCGGGGTCGGCCGGTATCGCACCCGGGGTAGGCCGGCCGGCCGCCGGCACGGGGGCGGAAGGGGTGCGGCGCGAGTGGGCCGCGGGCAGGTCGCGGACGAACCGCTCCAGCTCACCGACCGTCTTGGCGCTCAGCACACCGTCGACGCGCTCGGCGTGCTCCTCGGCGGTGAGACGGCCCTCGGCCAGGGCCTCGCGCAGGATGTCGGCGATGCGGTCGCGGTCGGCGTCGGAACAGCGCAGTTCGGCCGGGGGCACGGGCCGCCGGTCCGCCGGGGCAGGGCTCTTGTGAAGGTCCACGACAGAAGCCTATCCAAACGCGATAGATCGCGACTAGCCCTCGGTCCGGCCTGTGGAACACCTCCCCCCTCACGAACCTCGAATCAGCCACCTGTCGAACTGAGCCCCACCTCACAAGCCCACCGCCGCCGTCAGGTCCTACGCTGGTGGGCGCTGCCAACGGAGGCCAGCCGCTGTCTGTCTAGTGAGGAATGGGCGATATGCCTGAGTTCGCGTACACCGATCTGCTTCCCACGGGAGAGGACACCACCCCGTACCGGCTGGTGACCTCCGAGGGGGTCTCCACCTTCGAGGCCGGCGGACGGACGTTCCTCAAGGTCGAGCCCGAGGCGCTGCGCAAGCTGGCCGAGGAGGCCGTCCACGACATCCAGCACTACCTGCGGCCCGCGCACCTGGCCCAGCTGCGGCGCATCATCGACGACCCGGAGGCGTCCGCGAACGACAAGTTCGTCGCGCTGGACCTGTTGAAGAACGCAAACATCGCCGCCGCGGGCGTCCTGCCCATGTGCCAGGACACCGGTACCGCGATCGTGATGGGCAAGCGCGGCCAGAACGTCCTCACCGAGGGAGAGGACGAGAAGGCGCTCTCCCGTGGCATCTACGACGCGTACACCAAGCTGAACCTGCGCTACTCGCAGATGGCTCCGCTCACCATGTGGGAGGAGAAGAACACCGGCTCGAACCTGCCGGCGCAGATCGAGCTGTACGCGACGGACGGCGGCGCCTACAAGTTCCTGTTCATGGCAAAGGGCGGCGGAAGCGCCAACAAGTCCTTCCTCTACCAGGAGACGAAGGCCGTCCTGAACGAGGCCTCCATGATGAAGTTCCTGGAGGAGAAGATCCGCTCGCTGGGTACGGCGGCCTGCCCGCCGTACCACCTGGCGATCGTCGTCGGCGGTACCAGCGCCGAGTACGCGCTGAAGACCGCGAAGTACGCCTCCGCGCACTACCTGGACGAGCTGCCGGCCGAGGGTTCCGAGCTGGGCCACGGCTTCCGGGACAAGGAGCTGGAGGACAAGGTCTTCGAGCTGACGCAGAAGATCGGGATCGGCGCGCAGTTCGGCGGCAAGTACTTCTGCCACGACGTACGCGTGGTCCGCCTCCCCCGCCACGGCGCGTCCTGCCCGGTGGCGATCGCGGTGTCCTGCTCCGCGGACCGCCAGGCGGTCGCGAAGATCACCGCCGAGGGCGTCTTCCTCGAGCAGCTGGAGACGGACCCCGCGCGCTTCCTGCCGGAGACGACCGACGCCGAGCTCACCAGCGGCTCCGCCGCGGGCCTGGAGCAGGACGGCGACGTCGTCAAGATCGACCTCAACCAGCCGATGGACGAGATCCTCGCGGAGCTGACGAAGTACCCCGTCAAGACCCGGCTCTCGCTCACCGGTCCGCTGGTCGTGGCCCGCGACATCGCGCACGCCAAGATCAAGGAGCGGCTGGACGCGGGCGAGGAGATGCCGCAGTACCTGAAGAACCACCCGGTGTACTACGCGGGTCCGGCCAAGACGCCCGAGGGCTACGCGTCCGGCTCCTTCGGACCGACGACGGCCGGCCGCATGGACTCCTACGTCGAGCAGTTCCAGGCGGCGGGCGGCTCCAAGGTGATGCTTGCGAAGGGCAACCGCAGCAAGCAGGTCACCGACGCGTGCGACGCCCACGGCGGCTTCTACCTCGGCTCGATCGGCGGCCCCGCCGCCCGCCTCGCCCAGGACTGCATCAAGAAGGTCGAGGTCGTCGAGTACGAGGAACTCGGCATGGAGGCCGTCTGGAAGATCGAGGTGGAGGACTTCCCGGCGTTCATCGTGGTGGACGACAAGGGGAACGACTTCTTCACCTCGCGGGAACCGGAGCAGCCGACGTTCACCAGCATCCCCGTGCGGGGTCCTGGCCTCGGCTGACCGGGCAGCAGCACCCGTGGAGAGCCCCTGGCGAGGTCTTGGGTTCTAGTGGTCATCGCAACACCCCAGTTCAAGGGGTGCGATGGACTTCGAGATCCGCAAGGACCAAAAGCCGCAGGGACGGAAGAAGCCGACCCGTGAGCGGGCGGCATACTTCCAGCTCATGCAGCAGGGCTACAGCAGCAGGGAAGCCTGCCGGATCGTCGGCATCGACGTCCGGACCGGCAAGACGTGGCGCAACGGCCGCCACGCCCACAAGGGCCGTGAGAAGGCGGCGCCTCCGATCTACCAGGAGGCGCCGCCTTCATCCGGTCCGTCGCGCTACCTGGGCTAGGCTGACCGCATTCACATAGCCGACCGGCTGCGGGAGAAGGCCACCCTCCGCGCCATCACCACCGAGCTGGGCCGCAGCCCATCCACCATCAGCCGCGAGATCCGTCGCAATCGGCACCCGGTCAATGGCCAGTACCGGCCTTACGCCGCCCAGGCCCGCGCGGACGCCCGCCGGCCACGCCCCAAGCCCGGGAAGATCGGCCAGAACCCCGAACTGCGGGACTTCATCCAGCGTCACCTGGACATATGGTGGAGCCCCGAGCAGATCTGCCAGGCTCTGCGGGCACAGCTCCCCGCCGGCCGGAGATGCACGTGGCCCACGAAACGATCTACCAGGCCCTCTACGTCCAGGGCCGGGGCGAGCTGCGCCGCGAACTGGCCAAGGCTCTGCGCACCGGCCGCACCCGCCGCAGGCCCCACCGCCAGGCCGCCTGCCGGCAGCCGCGGTTCTCCACCCCGATGATCATGATCAGCGAGCGTCCGGCGAGGCCGAAGACCGGGCCCTGCCCGGCCACTTGGGAAGGCGCCATCGTTAACCCTTTCGGTCCCGTGCGTTACATCTGTAGAGTCTTTGATCATCCCGGGCGCCGATTCGCCATGCCTGTGACGCATCTGTGAATCCGTTCGACCCGGTTCCACCACTTACCCCTGGGGGGGCTTTGTCTTCTGTGGAACCCACCCGGCCTGTCCCCGCGCGCCCGAAGCGCGCGCGGCGGATCGCGGCTTGCACCGCTCTTGTTCTCTCGGCCGGCATGCTGCTGGCCGCCCCGGCTTCGGCCGATGACACACCCGCACCGCACCGCACCGTGACCGAGAGGCCCACCTCCTCGACGGGACTGCGGCCGACCCTGACGCTCCCGAAGCACACCGCCCAGAAGGCGAGGGCGGCAGCGGTGGAGGGTTCGGTCGTTCCGGCGAAGCCCCGTGCGGACTTCGACGGTGACGGCTACTCCGACCTGATCTACCGGACGTACGGCTCCGAACTGGTCATCTCGCCGAGCAACGCCACGGCGGATGCACCGTTCGACATTCCCGACAAGGTTCCGACCGCATACAAGGACATCATCGCGATCGGCGACCAGACGGGTGACGGAGTCGCGGATGTCCTGACCCTGTCTCCGTACGGCTCTCTCTCGTTCCATGCGGGCGGCTCCGTGGCCGGTACCGGCCACGCGTCCTGGACCGGCAAGGGCTGGCAGATCTACAACAAGGTCTTCTCGCCGGGTGACCTGACCGGCGACGGACGGTCCGATCTGCTGGCTCGCACGCCCTCGGGCGAGCTGTACCTGTACCCGGCCACCGGCAACACGACCACAGCCCCGTTCGCCGCACGGGTCCTGGTCGGCAAGGGCTGGGGCACGTACGACCAACTCGTGGGGGCGAACGACGTCAACGGGGACGGCATCGCCGATCTCTATGGCCGGACCGTCTCCGGCGACCTGTTCTTCTACGCGGGCACCGGCTCCAAGGCGGCCCCGTTCGCGCAACGCGTCCTGACCGGTCGTGGCTGGAAGGTCTACAACCAGATCATCGGCGTCGACGATCTGGACGGGGACGGCCGCGGTGACCTGCTCGGCCGCACGGCGAGCGGTACGGTCTACGTCTATCTCGCCACCGGCAACGGCGGCGAACTCGCGCCACGCGTCGAGGGCGGCTCCGGTCTGAACGTGGCGTCGCTCCTCGCCGGCGCCGGTGGCAACCCGGACTTCGGCAAGAACGACCTTCTCGGGCTCGACACCAAGGGCACGCTCTGGGCCTACTGGTCGCTGAACAACGGCACCCTGAGTCCGCGCTACAAGATGAGCGACGACGGCGGCTGGAAGGGTGCCAAGCCCCTCTACGTCTCCTCGCTCGACGAGAACGCCATGGTCGATCTGCTGGAGGTGTTCGACGGCGGCGTCTACAACCACAGCTACTCGCCGAACGACGTTCCCAAGATCGGCAGCAGCTGGGGCAGCTACAACATCACGGTCGGCCCCGGCGACCTGACCGGCGACGGAAAGGGCGACCTGCTGACCCGCGACAGCGCCGGCTACCTGTACGTCCACCCCGGCAACGGCACGGGCAGAGGTTTCGGTGCCCGCGTCAAGGTCGGCGGCGGCTGGAACACGTACAACGTGATCGTCGGCTCCGGTGACTTCACCGGTGACGGCCGTGCCGACATAGTGGCCCGCAACGCCGCGGGCACGCTCTACATGTACCGGGGTACGGGCGACGTGAACCGGCCGTTCCTGCCGCCGTTCCCCGTCGGCAACGGCTGGAACACCTACACCAAGCTGGCCACGCCCGGCGACATCAACGGGGACGGCAAGGCCGACCTCCTCGGTGTCGACCGCAATGGCAGCCTCTACCTCTACACCTCGAACGGCAGCGGCCAGTTCACCGCCCCGGTCAGGATCGGCGGCGGCTGGAGCACGTACTCCATCCTGAACTGATCAGCGGCGCGTCATCGCACGGGAGGGCCCTGCCACCGGCAAATACCTGGTGCCAGGGCCCTTGATGCCGATCTCGAATTTTCCCCGGTGTCCCTCTGGCCCAGTCGTCGGCCCGCTCGTTGAACCAGGGACCGAGGCCCGGTCTCCGGAAGGGGTGCGTGGGTCGATGCCCTCGGTCACTGAGCCCCGGCACCGGAACAACTCCCCCCTCCCCCGCGCTGTACCCGGTATGAGCGAATACCGCATCGAGCACGACTCCATGGGTGAGGTGCAGGTCCCCGTCCACGCCAAGTGGCGGGCGCAGACTCAGCGGGCCGTGGAGAACTTCCCCATCTCCGGACAGCGGCTCGAGCGCGCGCACATCGAGGCGCTCGCGCGCATCAAGGGTGCCGCCGCCAAGGTCAACGCGGAGCTCGGCGTGCTCGACAAGGAGCTCGCCGAGGCCATCCAGGAGGCCGCCGCCGAGGTCGCCGAAGGGCGGTGGGACGAGCAGTTCCCCATCGACGTCTTTCAGACCGGGTCCGGGACCTCGTCCAACATGAACGCCAACGAGGTCATCGCCACGCTCGCCGGTGAGCGGCTCGGACGCGAGGTGCACCCCAATGACCACGTCAACGCGTCCCAGTCCTCCAACGACGTCTTCCCGTCCAGCATCCACATCGCCGCCACCTCCGCCGTCACCCGCGACCTCGTCCCCGCCCTCGAACACCTCACCGCCTCCCTCGAACGGAAGGCCGGTGAGTTCGCCGATGTCGTGAAGTCGGGCCGGACCCACCTCATGGACGCCACCCCCGTCACACTCGGCCAGGAGTTCGGTGGATACGCCGCCCAGGTGCGGTACGGCGTCGAGCGGCTGACGGCCTCGCTGCCGAGGCTCGCCGAGCTGCCGCTGGGCGGCACCGCGGTCGGGACCGGGATCAACACCCCGCCCGGCTTCTCCGCCGCCGTCATCGCCGAGGTCGCCCGGGCCACCGGACTGCCGCTCACCGAAGCCCGCGACCACTTCGAGGCCCAGGGCGCCCGGGACGGGATCGTCGAGATCAGCGGGCAGCTCAGGACCATCGCGGTCGGGCTGACCAAGATCTCCAACGATCTGCGCTGGATGGCCTCCGGCCCGCGCACCGGGCTCGCCGAGATCGCCCTCCCCGACCTGCAGCCCGGCTCCTCGATCATGCCGGGCAAGGTGAACCCCGTCATCCCCGAGGCCGTCCTCATGGTCGCCGCCCAGGTCATCGGGAACGACGCGACCATCGCCACCGCCGGCGCCTCCGGCAACTTCGAGCTCAACGTCATGCTGCCAGTGATCGGCAAGAACGTGCTCGAGTCCGTGCGACTGCTCGCCAATGTCTCGCGACTGCTCGCCGACCGCACCGTCGACGGCATCGTCGCCCACCGCGAACGCGCCCGCGAATACGCCGAGTCCTCGCCCTCCGTCGTCACCCCGCTCAACAAGTACATCGGGTACGAGGAGGCCGCCAAGGTCGCCAAGAAGGCGCTCGCCGAACGCAAGACGATCCGTCAGGTCGTCCTGGAATCCGGACATGTGGAGCGCGGCGACCTCACGGTCGAGCAACTCGACGAGGCACTGGACGTCCTGCGGATGACACATCCGTAGCGTGAGACCCGCCCCCTGCACCCGAGCGAACCGAGATACCCGCGCCCGAGCGAACCGCGACGCCCACGGCAGCGTCGTATGCCTGGGGCACCTAAAATCTGCGCATGGCAGAGGGCGGAGCGGTGAGACGAGTGGAGACGGGCGGGTCCGTGGCGCACTGGACCCCCGGGGACCAGATCCTGTGGCGGTACCGGGAGAACGCCGGTGAGCGCTTCCACATCGCACGCCCCGTGACCGTCGTGCGAGACGACTCCGAGCTGCTCGCCGTCTGGCTGGCTCCCGGTACCCAGTGCGTCAAGCCCGTCCTGTTCGACGGCAGGCCGGTGCACACCGAGCCGCTGGAGTCCCGCTACACCACGCCGCGGACCGTGCAGCGCGACCACTGGTTCGGCACCGGCGTGCTCAAGCTGGCACGGCCCGGCGATCCCTGGTCGGTGTGGCTGTTCTGGGAGCCGGGCTGGCGGTTCAAGAACTGGTACGTCAACCTGGAGGCACCGCTGGCCCGCTGGGCCGGCGGGGTCGACTCCGAGGACTACTTCCTGGACATCTGCGTCTATCCGGACCGCAGTTGGGGCTGGCGCGACGAGGACGAGTTCGCGCAGGCCCAGCGGGACGGCCTGATGGACGCTCGGCTCGCCGACCGGGTGAGGGGGGCCGGACAGTCCGCCATGGAGGTGATCAGCGCATGGGGACCGCCGTTCGCGGACGGCTGGCAGCACTGGCGCCCGGATCCGTCCTGGGCGGTGCCGCCTCTGCCGGAGGACTGGAACCGTACGCCCGCGTACATGACCTCATGAGACCCTTGTTGCGCCCCCGCGGTACAACCGTAGGATCTTCCTCCGCAAGGGCGTACAGCAACTCCCGCAGTATGTGCCGAGCTTGACCAGACGTCATCGAGGGGCGGCAGGACGTGAGCGAGGGGTACGAGGGCCACACTCCCGGCCGGCCGGCCGGTGGATCATGGACCGTGTGTGACCGCGCGGGAATTCCGTTCCTGGGGCACGTATTCCGGGTATCGGCATTTCTGCGGGACGAACTGCACGCACGGCGTGCAGCCCCGGACGGATGGATTCGACAGGCGTGACGGAGCACCCGACCTCCCATGAGCGCCCCCAGCCGGGCGTAGGCCCCACGGAGCCCCGCGGGGCGCTCCTGCGTACCCCCGAGCCGCCGCAGACCTCTCCGGCCACGGCGTTACCCGCTCAGCCCCGGTCGGGCGACACGCCCGCCGCGCCGGTGCCCTGCGCCCAGCACGAACCGTCCGGGAACCAGGGCGGCACGTCCGCCCCGCCGCCCGCGGCGGACGGCACCGAGCACTCCCAGCCCGCCACCGACGAGTCCGGTGCCGACAAGCCCGGCACGCACCGGCCGCGCCCCGCTTCCGAAGGCATTCCTGCCCAGCAGAACGGCGGCGAGGACCGTCCCGCCGCCCCGCCCGGCGGCAAGGACCGGCGCACCGGCCAGTCGCCGCCGAGCGGCCCCATGCCCATGCGGCGCGACGGGGACCGGCTGCGCTTCGTGGGCGCCGCGACCCGGCGGATCGCCCGCGGTATCGATCTCGACGAAATCGTGATGGGCCTGTGCCGGGCCACCGTGCCGACCTTCTCGGACGCGATCCTCGTCTATCTGCGCGACCCGCTGCCCGTGGGCGACGAGCGGCCCACCGGGCCGTTGGTGCTGCGGCTGCGGCGCACCGACCGGATCCCGCAGGACCGGGACCTGGAGGACGGGATCCTGCCGGTGCCGGCAGCGGAGCCCTCGGGCCTCGCGGCGCGGAGCAACGAACTGTGCGAGGTGCGGCCCGGTGGCGCGCTCGCCGAGGTGCTGCGCGGAGTACGGCCCGTGTTCGCGGACGCTCCCTCCGCCCGTGCCGCGCTGCCCGAGTTGCTCGGCGACGACCTCCCGATCCCCGCGGGCCGGCGCGCGATCCTCGCGCCGCTGCGGGGCCGCCGCCGGGTCATCGGCGCCGCGCTGTTCCTGCGCCGCCCGGAGCGCATGGCCTTCGAGGCGGACGACCTGCTGGTCGCCGCCCAGCTCGCCACGCACAGCGCTCTCGGCATCGACAAGGCGGTGCTGTACGGCCGCGAGGCGTACATCGCGGACGAGTTGCAGCGGACGATGCTGCCGGAGACCCTGCCGAATCCGACGGGTGTACGGCTGGCGTCCCGTTATCTTCCGGCCGCCGAGACCGCGCGGGTCGGCGGCGACTGGTACGACGCGATTCCGCTGCCGGGCAGCCGGGTGGCGCTGGTGGTCGGTGACGTCATGGGCCACTCCATGACCTCCGCCGCGATCATGGGGCAGCTGCGGACGACGGCCCAGACGCTCGCCGGTCTCGACCTGCCGCCGCAGGAGGTGCTGCACCATCTCGACGAGCAGGCCCAGCGGCTCGGCACCGACCGCATGGCGACCTGCCTGTACGCGGTGTACGACCCGGTCTCGCACCGGATCACCATCGCGAACGCCGGGCACCCGCCGCCGGTCCTGCTGCACCTGGGTGGCCGGGCCGAGGTGCTGCGGGTACCGGCCGGCGCCCCCATCGGCGTGGGCGGGGTGGACTTCGAGGCGGTGGAGCTGGACGCACCGGCCGGGGCGACCCTTCTGCTGTACACCGACGGGCTCGTCGAGTCGCGTCTGCGGGACGTGTGGACCGGTATAGAGCAGTTGCGGGAGAAGCTCGCCGCGACCGCCCGGCTGACCGGCATCGACCACCCGCCGCCGCTGGAGGCGCTGTGCGACGAGGTGCTCGACATGCTCGGTCCCGGCGACCGTGACGACGACATCGCACTGCTGGCCGCCCGCTTCGACGGGATCGCGCCGAGCGATGTCGCGTACTGGTTCCTGGAGCCGGAGGACGCGGCCCCGAGCCGGGCCCGGCGGCTGGCCCGCAGGGCGCTTGCCCGCTGGGGCATGGAGGAGCTGACGGACTCGGTCGAGCTGCTGGTCAGCGAGGTGGTGACCAATGCCGTGCGCTATGCGTCACGGCCGGTCACGCTGCGGCTGCTGCGCACCGAGGTGCTGCGCTGCGAGGTCGGTGACGACGTACCGCAGCTGCCGCGCCTGAGGCAGGCGCGGGCCACGGACGAGGGCGGGCGCGGTCTCTACCTGGTCAACCGGCTGGCCCGGCGCTGGGGCGCGACCCGGCTGAGCACCGGAAAGGTGGTCTGGTTCGAGCTGAACCGCGGCTGAGGGCGGGCGTGGTCTCTACCTGGTCAACCGGCTGGCCCGGCGCTGGGGCGCGACCCGGCTGAGCACCGGAAAGGTGGTCTGGTTCGAGCTGAACCGCGGCTGAGGGCGGCCCCGGAGCCTGCCCTTGCGCCGAGTCCGGAGGGGAATCGGAAGGGGATCCCGAAGGTAACCCCGAATCGGTTCCCGAATTGGATCCCGTCCAAAAGTTGCCGATATCCCGTTGCCGGAGTTGACTGCTGGGGTGAGCGAAGCGACCTGACCGACTCTCTCAGTCTTGACGGGAGGACGCTCGTGGCCCAGGCACCCCAGCAGGTTCCTTACACCACCACCAACTCCGGGATCCCGGTCGAGAGCGATGAGCACTCGCTGACCGTGGGATCCGACGGCCCCATCCTGCTCCAGGACCACTACCTGATCGAGAAGATGGCCCAGTTCAACCGGGAGCGGGTCCCCGAGCGGGTGGTGCACGCCAAGGGCAGTGGCGCGTACGGGATCTTCGAAGTCACTAATGATGTCAGCCAGTTCACCAAGGCTGACCTGTTCCAGCCCGGGAAGCGCACGGAGATGCTGGCGCGCTTCTCGACCGTGGCGGGCGAGCAGGGCTCCCCCGACACCTGGCGCGACCCGCGTGGTTTCGCGCTCAAGTTCTACACGGAGTACGGAAACTACGACATGGTCGGCAACAACACGCCGATCTTCTTCATCCGTGATCCGCAGAAGTTCCAGGACTTCATCCGCTCCCAGAAGCGCCGCCCCGACAACGGGTTGCGCGACAACAACATGCAGTGGGACTTCTGGACCCTCTCCCCCGAGTCCGCGCACATGGTGACGTGGCTCATGGGGGACCGCGGCATCCCGAAGACGTACCGCAACATGAACGGGTACTCCTCCCACGCCTACATGTGGGTCAACGGCGGCGGCGAGAAGTTCTGGGTCAAGTACCACATCAAGACCGACCAGGGCATCGACTTCCTCACCCAGGAGGAAGCGGACCGCCTCGCGGGCGAGGAGCCCGACGTCCACCGCCGGGACCTGTTCCAGGCGATCGAGCGCGGCGACCACCCGTCCTGGACGGTCCGTGTGCAGGTGATGCCGTTCGACGACGCGCCGGACTACCGTTTCAACCCGTTCGACCTGACCAAGGTGTGGCCGCACGGCGACTACCCGCTGATCGAGGTCGGCCGGATGACCCTCAACAAGAATCCGGAGAACTATTTCGTCCACATCGAGCAGGCCGCGTTCGAACCGTCCAACATGGTGCCGGGCATCGGCCCGTCCCCGGACAAGATGCTGCTCGGCCGGCTCTTCTCGTATCCGGACACGCACCGCTACCGCATCGGTCCGAACTACACGCAGCTGCCGCCCAACCGGCCGCACTCGCAGGTGCGCTCGTATGCCAAGGACGGCCCGATGCGCTACGAGCCCGCGCGCACCGGCGCCCCGTACGCGCCCAACTCGTACGGCGGCCCGGACGCGGACACCGACCGGTTCGGCGACATCGCGGGCTGGCAGACGGCCGGCGAGATGGTCCGCGAGGCCACCAGGCTGCACAGCGAGGACGACGACTTCGGCCAGGCGGGCACCATGGTCCGCCAGGTACTGGACGACGCGGCCCGCGACCGGCTGGTCTCCAACATCACCGGCCATCTGAAGAACGGCGTCAGCCGACCCGTCCTGGACCGCGCGCTGCAGTACTGGCGCAACGTCGACAAGAAGCTCGGCGACCGCATCGCCCACAACATCAACGGCGGCTGAACGGGCCCGCTTCCGGTACGCCCCTGTCCCATGCAGAACGGGACAGGGGCGCTCGGTCTTCCGGTGACACGAGGGGTGCCCGGCGGCCAGGCCGCCGGGCACCCCTCGTGTCATTCCTTGTTGTTCGGTTTGTTCGGTTTGTTCGGTTTGAGCGGGTCAGTCGGGTTGTCCGGCGTCGAGGTCGGCGAGGTCTCCGGTGTCGTCGGAGCCTCCGTCGTCGGCGTCTGCTCCGTCGGCGGCTCCGTGGTCGGCGTCGACGACGACGGCGTGTGCGTCGGCGGCTCGGACGTCGGCGACTGCGTGGCCGGCGTCGTCGGCGGCTCCGTGGTCGGCGACTGCGTGATCGTCGGCGGCTGCGTGGTCGGCTGGACCGCCGCGCCCTGCGTGGTCTCCAGGTCGAACTTGCTGACCTCGCCCATCGCCCCGAAGGTGTACGCGGCCCAGATCTGCGCCGGGTAGCCGCCTCCGTTGACGCGGCCCTTGCCCGGGAGGAGGCCCGTGGCGCCGGTCAGGGTGACCTGCTTGTGCGGCGGATTCGCACCCTCGCCGAACAGGCCGACCGAGGTGACGAGGTCCGGCGTGTAGCCCGTGAACCAGGCGGACTTGTTGTTGTCGGACGTACCCGTCTTGCCGGCGACCTGCTGGCCGTTGCGCGCCGGGTTGTCGCGCACCGACACCCGGGCCGTACCGTCGTCGACCACGCCGGTGAGCACCGAGGTGACCGTGTCGGCGGCCTCGCGGCTGATGACCTCGTCGCCGACCGGGTTCGGGAAGGTGACCGTGCGGTCCTTGTGCTCGGCCGACTTGACGACCGCCGGGGTGACCTTCCTGCCGTGGTTGTCGAGGGTCGCGTAGATGCCGGCCATCTCCAGCGGGCTCGCGCCCATGGTGCCGAGGGTCTGCGCGGGCACGGCGGGCAGACCCTTGGTGTCCATGCCGAGCGAGTTCGCGACCTTCAGCACGTTGTCCATGCCGACGTCGACGCCCATCTGCGCGAAGACGGAGTTCACGGACTTGTTCATCGCCGTCTGGACGGTGATGTCGCCGTAGTTCTGGTCGTCCTCGTTCGGTGGGGCGAATCCGATCTCGCTGCCCTTGACCGGGCGACCGCTCGTGCCGTCGTAGATCGTGTTCGGGTTGATCGCCCGGCCGTCCTGCGTCTTGGCCTCCTCCTCCAGGGCGGCCGCGAGGATCAGCGGCTTGAAGGTGGAGGCGGGCTGGTAGTCGCGGCGGGTCGCGTTGTTGATGTAGTGCTTGACGTAGTTCTCGCCGCCGTAGAGCGCGACGACCTTGCCCGTCTTCGGATCGACGGACGCGGCACCGGCCTGGACGTCACCGTCGACGGGGCGCTTGTGCGGGTCCAGCTTGCTGGTGAGCGTGTCCTTGACGGCCTGCTCCAGCTGGGTCTGTTTCTTCTTGTCGATGTTCACCGTGATGGTCCAGCCGCCCGCCGTCACCATCGCCTCGGCGTCACCGAGGTTGGAGGCGGTGCCCTGGGCGACGAGCTGCCGCTCCAGAGCCGCGTTGGCCGCACTCACCAGGTAGCCGGTCTGCCCCTCCATGCCGGGCGCCGCCTTGGGCGTCTTCGGCACCGGGAACTTCATGGCCTGGCGCTTGCCGGCGTCCAGCCAGTGCTGCTCGACCATGTTGTTCAGGACGTAGTTCCAGCGTTCCTGGACCAGCTTCTTGCCCGTGTCGCTGGCGATCGCCCAGTCGTACTGGTTCGGCGCCTGGAGCAGCGCCGCCAGGTATGCGCCCTCCTCGACCGTGAGGTCCTTGGCGTCCTTGCGGTAGTACGCCTGCGCGGCGGCCTGGATGCCGTAGGCACCGCGGCCGTAGTAGCTGGTGTTGATGTAGCCCGCGAGTATGTAGTCCTTGGACTTCTGGCGGTCCAGCTTCAGCGAGATGACCAGTTCCTTCAGCTTGCGCGAGACGGTCTGGTCCTGGTTCAGGTAGTAGTTCTTGACGTACTGCTGGGTGATCGTCGAACCGCCCTGCGCGCCCTTGCCGGAGAGGGTGTTGAGCAGACCACGGGTCGTGCCCTTCAGGTCGACGCCGGAGTCCGTGTAGAAGCTCTTGTTCTCGGCCGCGACGAAGGTGCGCTGGACGTCCTTGGGGATGCTGGCGAGGTCGACGTTCTCGCGGTTGAGCTTGCCGGTGCGGGCGAGCATCGAGCCGTCGCTGTACTTGTACACGTTGCTCTGCTGCTGGGCCGTGGCGTTGCCCGCCGGGATGTCGATCAGCATGTACATCACGACGAACGCGCCCATGCCGAGCAGCACGAGGCCGAACAGCGAGCCGAGAACGCTCTTCCAGGTGAAGAACCTGCGTATACCGCTCTTCCCGCTCTTGCCGCGCGCCGCGGCCCTGGTGCCGGCCGGTGCGGAGCCGACCGTCCCGGGCGAGCGCCTGGGCGTCGCGCGGCGGCCACCGCCCTGTCGCGCTCGTCTCTCGTCCGCTCGTCCCATGAGTCGATCCGCTCCGCTCCGCTCTCAGGTGTCACATAGGGCACACGCCAGCTCAGAAAGCTAACACCGCCTTGTATGACAAAGGGCTCCCGATCCCGCCTTTTACGGACGTGACAAACAGCACCTGCCTCACCGGAACCGACCACCGGGAGGAGCGGAAGGTTGCCCGGCCCGGTAAAGTGTTATCACTTAGCTAGCCATTGCAGCACGAACCGGGGGGACACTCATGTCGTCACAGGACGCTTCCGCCACCACCGACATACCGGCGATGCCCGCTCCGCGGGTCCGGGAGTTCACGGCGCACAGCATCGGCGGTGGGCTTGCGCTGCTGCTCGGGCTGGCCGGGCTGGCGCTGAGTGCCGGACTGACGGTCGTCGGCGCGATGGCCGGCGCGCCCGGGGTCAAGGCCGCACTGATCACCGTCGGCGTCCTGACCGGTCTCGCCGCGTTCATCTCGATGTGCGGCCTGAACATGGTCGCGCCGGGCGAGGCCCGGGTCGTCCAGCTCTTCGGGCGCTACCGGGGCACGATCCGGCAGGACGGGCTGCGCTGGGTGAACCCGTTCACCTCCCGTACGAAGATCTCGACCCGCGTCCGCAACCACGAGACCGCCGTCCTCAAGGTCAACGACGCCTACGGGAACCCGATCGAGCTGGCCGCGGTGGTGGTCTGGAAGGTCGAGGACACCGCGCAGGCCACCTTCGAGGTGGATGACTTCCTGGAGTTCGTCTCCACGCAGACCGAGGCGGCCGTGCGACACATCGCCATCGAGTACCCGTACGACGCCCACGAGGAGGGCGGGCTCTCACTGCGGGGCAACGCGGAGGAGATCACCGAGAAGCTCGGCATCGAACTGCACGCGCGCGTGGAGGCCGCCGGGGTGCGGATCATCGAGTCGCGCTTCACGCATCTCGCGTACGCTCCCGAGATCGCCTCGGCGATGTTGCAGCGGCAGCAGGCCGGCGCGGTGGTCGCCGCGCGGCGCGAGATCGTCGACGGTGCGGTGGGGATGGTCGAGGCGGCGCTCGCCCGGATCGCCGAGCAGGACATCGTGGAACTGGACGAGGAACGGAAGGCGGCGATGGTGTCGAACCTGATGGTGGTGCTGTGCGGGGACAGGGCGCCGCAGCCCGTCCTCAACACGGGGTCCCTCTACCAGTGACGGCTCCCTCCGAGGGCCCGGCCCCCCGACGTCGGCCGCAGCAGCGCAAGCAGGTGCTGCTGCGGCTCGATCCGCTGGTGTACGAGGCGCTGGCGCGCTGGGCGTCGGACGAGCTGCGCTCGGCCAACGCCCAGATCGAGTTCCTGCTGCGCAGGGCACTGGCCGACGCGGGGCGCCTGCCGGGCGGCACGAAGCCGATCCCCCGCCGCGGGCGCCCGCCGGCTTCCGAGGATCCCGAGGCATAGCCACCGGCCGGGGCTCCGGCCCCGGTCGCCGGCGGAGACCGCACACCCGCCGCACTCCCGCGCCCCGGCCCTCAGCGGTGACCGCACACCCTCCACGCTCCCGCCCCGCGGTTCCGGCCGGGCAGGCGGGAGCAGAGGCAGCGAAAGAACTGTGACATTGGGCCCTACCAGCAAAAACGCGCCCTCATCACGCTCTATACGCACCCTGTATACACACCATGTATACACCGTGTGTAGAGTGCTCCCATGTCCATCGGTCACACCCTCCTGGGACTCCTGGAGTCCGGGCCTCGTCATGGTTACGACCTGAAGCGGGCCTTCGACGAGAAGTTCGGTCACGACCGGCCGTTGCACTACGGCCAGGTCTACTCGACGATGTCCCGACTGCTGAAGAACGGCTTCGTCGAAGTCGACGGGATCGAGACGGGCGGCGGCCCCGAACGCAAGCGCTACGCCATCACCGAGGCCGGCATCACGGATGTCGAGCAGTGGCTGGCCACCCCCGAGAAGCCCGAGCTGTACCTCCAGTCGACCCTCTACACCAAGGTCGTCCTGGCCCTGCTCACCCACCGCGACGCCGCCGACATCCTCGACACCCAGCGCGCCGAGCATCTGCGCAGCATGCGGATCCTGACCGAACGCAAGCGCAGGGGCGACCTGGCGGACCAGCTGATCTGCGACCACGCCCTGTTCCATCTGGAGGCCGACCTGCGGTGGCTCGAGCTCACCGCCGCGCGCCTCGACAAGCTCCGTGAGGCGGTAACCCGGTGACTCCTCCCCCTGGCGCCCTGCTGGCGGCCGACAACCTGCGCAAGGCCTACGGCCCGACCAACGCGCTGGACGGCGCCGAGTTCTCCATTCACCCCGGCGAGGTCGTCGCCGTCATGGGTCCCTCCGGCTCCGGCAAGTCCACGCTGCTGCACTGCCTCGCCGGGATCGTCACGCCCGACTCCGGCTCGATCACCTACGACGGCCGTGAGATGTCCACCATGTCCGACGCCCAGCGCAGCGCGCTTCGGCGCTCGGAGTTCGGGTTCGTCTTCCAGTTCGGTCAGCTCGTGCCCGAGCTGACCTGTGTGGAGAACGTGGCCCTGCCGCTGCGCCTGAACGGCACCCCGCGCAAGGCGGCCGAGCGCGCCGCGCTCTCCTGGATGCAGCGGCTGGAGGTCGACGACCTGGGCCGGAAGCGGCCGGGCGAGGTGTCCGGCGGTCAGGGCCAGCGGGTCGCCGTCGCCCGCGCGCTGGTCACCGACCCGCGCGTGCTGTTCGCCGACGAGCCGACCGGCGCGCTCGACTCCCTCAACGGCGAGCGCGTGATGGAACTGCTCACGGACGCCGCCCGGTCCACCAACGCCGCCGTCGTGCTCGTCACGCACGAGGCACGGGTGGCCGCGTACTCCGACCGCGAGATCGTCGTGCGCGACGGGAAGTCCCGGGACATGGAGCGCGCCATATGAGCGTGCGCCAGTGGGCCCGCGATCTGCGCATGGGGGCCAAGTTCGCCTTCACCGGCGGGCGCGAGGGCTGGATCCGGGTGCTGCTGACGGCCGTCGGCGTGGGGCTCGGCGTGGCACTGCTGCTGCTGACGACCGCGATCCCGAGCGCGCTGACGGCACGGGAGCAGCGGGGCAATGCCCGCGCGGACTACCCGTCCCACTACGACAACCCCGAGCGGCCGAAGACCGACAACACCCTGGTGATCGCCAAGCTCGACACGACCTACGACAACAAGAACGTCCGCGGCCGGCTGGTGCAGCCCGACGGGCCGCGGGCTACGCTCGCGCCCGGCCTGACGAAGTACCCGGCCGCCGGCGACATGATCGTCTCCCCCGCGCTGAGGGAACTGCTCGACTCCAGTGACGGAAAGTTGCTGCGCGAGCGGCTTCCGTACCGGGTGGTGGGGACGATCGGCGAGAGCGGACTCATCGGCTCGCAGGAACTCGCCTACTACGCCGGCGCGGACGACCTGGAACAGCGCATCGGCAAGGATTGGGAGGTGGCCCGGCTCGACGCGTTCGGAGCCACGGACCAGACGTCCACGAGGTTGGACCCGGTACTGATCCTGCTGGTCCTGGTCGTCTTCGTGGTGCTGCTGACGCCGGTGGCGGTGTTCATCGCCGCGGCCGTGCGGTTCGGCGGAGAGCGGCGCGACCGCAGGCTGGCCGCACTGCGCCTGGTCGGCTCCGACAGCCGGATGACCCGCCGGATCGCGGCGGGCGAGGCACTGTCGGGCTCGCTGCTCGGACTGGTCTTCGGCACGGTCTTCTTCCTGATCGGCCGTGAGGCCGCCGGTTCGGTCCAGATCCAGGACATCAGCGTGTTCCCCGGCGACCTCAACCCCACGCCCGCGCTGGCAGCGCTGGTCGCGGTCGCCGTCCCGGCGGCCGCGGTGCTGGTCACCCTGCTCGCGATGCGCGGGGTGGTCATCGAGCCGCTCGGCGTGGTCCGCACGGCCAAGCCCGCGCGGCGCCGACTGTGGTGGCGGCTGCTGCTGCCGCTGGCCGGACTGGCCATGCTCTACCCGATGTTCGGCCAGGGCCGCGACCAGGGGAACTTCAACCAGCTCCTGGTGATCGGTGGCATCCTGCTGCTGCTGGCCGGCGTGACCGCCCTGCTGCCCTGGGTCGTGGAGGCGGTCGTCGGGCGCCTCGGCGGGGGCGGGGTGGCTTGGCAACTGGCCGTACGGCGGCTGCAAATGAGCAGTGGAATGGCAACCCGCCCGGTGAACGGCATCGCGGTCGCGGTGGCCGGGGCGATCGCCCTGCAGATGCTCTTCGCGGGCATCGAGGGCGACTACACCAAGGACACCGGGAAGGACCTCGACCGGGCGCAGATGCAGGTGAATACAACGCCCGGGATCCCGCTCGCCCCGGTCACCGAGAAGTTCGCCGCCCTCAAGGGCGTACGTAAGGTCACGGCGCTCGGTATCGGCAGTATGGGCAACATCAGTTGGCGCTCCGCCGACGGACCCCAGCGCATGGTCCAGGTCGCCATCGGCGACTGCGCGGCGCTGCGCGAGACAGCGGACCTGCCCTCCTGCCACGACGGTGACGTCTTCGCCCTGCGCAGCAGCCGGAACGACGGCGGCGACACCAAGGTGTTGGCGAAGCCCGGCCGGACGCTGCACCTGGGCACCTCCGAAGTCTCGGGCACCGCCCTCGACGTGAAGTGGACGGTGCCGCAGGACCTGAAGCACGCCCGTGTCATCAAGGACCCCAACGGCATGGAGCGCGAAGGCTTCCTGATGACACCGAGCGCACTGCCGGCCCAGGCCTCCGGGGCGCTCAGCGGAGAGATCTACCTCTCCCTCGACGAGTCCGTGCCGTACGTCAAGGAGCAGGTGCGCAACACGGCGGTGACCGCGGACCTGTTCGCGAACACGACGGTCTGGGCGTCCACCGAGCAGTCCACGAAGTTCGTCAAGATCCGCATCGGCCTGCTCATCGGCGTCACCTGTGTGCTGCTGCTGATCGGCGCGAGCCTGCTGGTGTCGCAACTGGAGCAGCTGCGCGAGCGCAAGAAGCTGCTGTCCGCGCTGGTCGCCTTCGGCACCCGGCGGCGCACCCTGAGTCTGTCGGTGCTGTGGCAGACGGCCATCCCGATCACGCTGGGTCTGCTGTTGGCCTCGGCCGTGGGGCTGACGCTGGGGGCGGTGCTGCTGAAGATGACGGCCGAGACGGTGAGCGTCCACTGGCCGAGCGTGCTGAGCATGGTCGGCATCGGCGCGGGAGTCGTGCTGCTGGTGACGCTGTGCAGCCTTCCGCCGCTGCTGCGGCTGATGCGGCCGGACGGTCTGCGCACCGAGTAGTCGCCGGCCGCGCGTGCGGGCCCCCGCCGGGGAGGGGCCCGCACGCGCGCCTCAGGTCGACGCTTCGGCGTCCAACACCCGTACGGGCAGCGGCCGGAGCGCTCCGCGGAGCGCCTCGGCCAGTTCCGTGTACTCCGCCGCCCGCGCGGCGCCCGCGCGCATGGCGAGGGCGATGCGCCGGGTCGGCGCCGGGGCCGCGAAGGAGCCGGTGAGCAACTGGTCGCTGCGGGTGGTCTCCACCTTCAGGGCGGTACGCGGCAGCAGGGTGACGCCGAGTCCGCCGGCGACGAACTGGACGAGGGTGGACAGTCCGGCAGCGGTCGTGGTCACCGGCGCGTCCCGCCGGCCGGCCTCGCGGCAGATGTCGAGGGCCTGGTCGCGCAGGCAGTGCCCCTCGTCGAGGAGCAGCAGGTTCAGCTCGCGCAGCACGTCGCGGGGTATGCCCTCCTGCCCGCCGAGCCGGTGGTCGAGCGGGGTGACGAGCACGAAGTCCTCGTCGAAGAGCGGGAGTTCGACGACGCCCGGCACTCCCAGGGGCACGGCGAGCAGCAGCAGGTCGAGACGGCCGCTGGTGAGACCGTCGAGCAGGCTGGCGGTCTGCTCCTCATGGACCTGGAGGTCGAGCTGCGGATAGCGGTCGTGGACGAGCCTGAGGACGGTGGGCAGGAGGTACGGTGCGACGGTCGGGATCACGCCGAGCCGCAGCGCCCCGGTGAAGGGGGCCCGGACGGCCTCGGCCTCCTCCATGAGCGCGCCGACCTCGTCCAGCACCGCCTTGGCCCGGACGGCGAGGCGCTCGCCGGCGGGCGAGAGGAGCACCTTGCGGGTGGTGCGCTCGAGGAGCGTGACACCGAGGACCTCCTCCAGGGCGGAGACGGCACCCGACAGCGCGGGCTGGCTCATGCCGATGGCCGCGGCGGCGTCCCGGAAGTGGAGGTGCTCGGCGACGGCGGAGAAGGCGCGCAGCTGGGCGAGACTGGGCTGACGGCGCCCGTGGGTCCTGGGCCCGGCCATGGGCGTACTCCTTACTTACAGTCACTGATAGACATCACCGATCAACATGACCAAGTGTAGCTATTTCCCGAATCAATGCACCTGTGTCAGGATCGATGTAGTCCAACCCATTGAGAAACGCCTTGAGACCGGGGTGTTTCTTCGCTGCAAGGAGAGCACGTGCTCACTGTCGGTGACAAGTTCCCCGAGTTCGAACTGACCGCCTGCGTCTCGCTGGAGAAGGGCAAGGAGTTCGAGCAGATCAACCACAAGACCTACGAGGGCAAGTGGAAGATCGTCTTCGCCTGGCCCAAGGACTTCACCTTCGTGTGCCCGACCGAGATCGCCGCGTTCGGCAAGCTGAACGAGGAGTTCGCCGACCGTGACGCCCAGGTCCTCGGCTTCTCCGGTGACTCCGAGTTCGTGCACCACGCCTGGCGCAAGGACCACGCGGACCTGCACGACCTGCCGTTCCCGATGATGGCGGACTCGAAGCACGAGCTGATGCGCGCCCTGGGCATCGAGGGTGAGGACGGCTTCGCGCAGCGTGCGGTCTTCATCGTGGACCAGAACAACGAGATCCAGTTCACCATGGTGACCGCCGGCTCCGTCGGCCGTAACCCCAAGGAGGTCCTGCGGGTCCTGGACGCCCTGCAGACCGACGAGCTGTGCCCGTGCAACTGGAGCAAGGGCGACGAGACCCTCGACGCGGTCAAGCTGCTGGCCGGTGAGTGAGTCGTGTCCCTCGACTCCCTGAAGTCCGCCGTCCCGGACTACGCCAAGGACCTGAAGCTCAACCTGGGTTCGGTCATCGGTAACTCCGACCTCCCGGCGCAGCAGCTGTGGGGCACCGTGCTGGCCACGGCGATCGCGTCGCGCTCGCCGATCGTGCTGCGCGAGCTGGAGCCCGAGGCGAAGGCGAACCTCACGCCGGAGGCGTACACCGCGGCGAAGTCCGCGGCCGCCATCATGGCGATGAACAACGTCTTCTACCGCACGCGCCACCTGCTGTCGGACCACGAGTACGGCACCCTGCGCGCGGGTCTGCGGATGAACGTCATCGGCAACCCCGGCGTCGAGAAGGTCGACTTCGAGCTGTGGTCGTTCGCGGTGTCGGCGATCAACGGCTGCGGCATGTGCCTGGACTCGCACGAGCAGGTGCTGGTCAAGGCGGGCATGTCCCGTGAGACCGTCCAGGAGGCCTTCAAGATCGCTTCGGTGATCCAGGCCGTCGGCGTGACGCTGGACGCGGAGGCGGTCCTCGCGGAGTAGTCCGCGACCGCAACCCATCGGCCCCCGTCCACCTCAGGGTGGACGGGGGCCGATGCCGTTCCGGGGCGAGGATTCGCTACGCCGGGCTGTTGGACGACGCAGCAGCCGCGGGCTCGGGCGCCGCGGGTTCCGGGGCCGCCGCCTGGGGTGCCTGGACGGCTGGCACCACGGGCGAGTACGTGCGCAGGTAGCCCACCACGGTGTTCGCCACCGCCACCAGGGGCACCGCGACCACCGCGCCGCCGATGCCCGCGACCATGCCTCCGGCCGCCACCGACAGGACCACCGCCAGCGGATGCACCCGCACCGCCCGGCCCAGGATGAACGGCTGCAGGACGTGCCCCTCGATCTGCTGGACGGCGAGGACCACGACCAGGGTCATGACGCCGGTGAAGACGCCCTGGGTGACCAGCGCCACCACCACCGCCAGCGCGCCCGACGCGACCGCGCCCACCAGCGGGATGAAGGAGAACAGGAAGATGAAGACGGCGAGCGGCACGGCCATCGGGACGTCCAGGAAGTAGATCCCCAGACCGATGAAGATCGCGTCGATCATGGCCACGATCACCGTGCCGCGGACGTAGGCCGTCAGCGTGCGCCACGCCCGCGGGCCCGCGCCGGCCACGCCCGGGCGCGCCGCCGCCGGCACCAGCTTCAGCGTCCACTCCCAGATGCGCCGGCCGTCGTACAGCAGGAAGAGGGTGGAGAACATCGTCAGGAGGATGGTCGTCATCGACTCCACGACGACCGTGACGCCCTCCAGACCCGCCGACGTGATCTGGTCGGTGTTCGCGCCGACCGCGTTCCGCAGGTTCTTCGCGATCTCGTTGATCTGCTTGTCGGTGACATGGAAGGGGCCGTTCAGCGCCCACTTGCGCAGCTCGTCGATGCCGTTCTGGATCTGGCTGGACAGCGAGTCGATGTTCTCCATCACCTGCCAGGTCACGAACCACCCGATCAGGCCCATGACGACGAAGCCGAGGACCGCGGTCATCGCCGTCGCCAGCCCCCGCGGGACTCCGTAGCGGGTCAGTCGCGCCACGGCCGGCTGCAGCAGCGCCGTGATGAGCAGCGCGGCCACGAAAGCCAGCACCACCAGCCGTACGGAGCTGATGACCCGCATCAGCATCCAGACCGTGCCCGCGAGGACCAGGAGCCGCCAGCCCGCCTCGGCCGCCACCCTTACGCCCCAGGGCACCGCCTCGACGGGGTGCGGGCGCGCCTGCGGCGGTACATCGGGGGCGTATGCCGGGGGTGGCGGGACATGGTCCACCACCGGGGGTGGGTCGCCTTCGGTGTGCTCCTTCTCGACCTCGGCGCGGCGTTCGTCCAGCCGCTCACCCATCTGGGTAAGACCGGTGCCGATCCGCCCGAGCCACCCTGGCACTTGTGACATGAACCGTCCTCTTCCCCCGTGTACCCGGGTGCTTCTCACCACTCCCCCCTGGAGTCGTCCGTTCCGACGGTACATGGAGAGGGCCTACGAGCGTGAACAACCGAAGCCCCTCACCGTTAGACGGTGAGGGGCTTCGTGAGGTTGAGCGACCGCGCGCGGGCGGGGGGCTCCCGGCTCAGTACCAGTGGTTGGCCTGCCAGAACGACCAGGCCTGGCAGGGGCTGCCGTAACGGCCGTTCATGTAGTTGAGGCCCCACTTGATCTGCGTGGCGGGGTTGGTCTGCCAGTCGGCACCGGCGGAGACGTACTTGCCGGCCGGGAGCGCCTGGAAGAGACCGTACGCACCGGAGGAGGCGTTGACGGCGTGGTAGTTCCAGCTCGACTCGTGGTCCACGATGTTGCTGAAGCACTGGAACTGGCCGGCCGGCACCATCTGGCGCGCCATCGCCTGGATCTGCGCGACGGTGTACGAGCTCTGGACGGGGAAGCTGGAAGCGCTGGCACTGGCGCTGGCGGTGGTGGCCTCGGCCTTGGCGCGCGCGGCGGCGCGGCTGGCCTTCTCCGCCGCCTCCTTGCGTGCCTTGGCGTCCTCCTCGGCCTTCTTGGCGGCCTGCTGCTTCGCGATCGCGTCGGCAGCCGCCTGCTTGCGGGCCGTCGCCTCGGCGTCCTTCTTGGCGCTCGCGTCCGCGGCGATGGCTTGGACGTCGGCCTGCTGCGTCAGGGACGCGGTCTGTACCTGGGCCTGCTCTCCGGCGGGGATGTCCGCGAGGAGGAGCGTCGAGTCGTTTGCCGTCGCCTCGGCGTCGTTGGGCTGGGCCATGCTGCCCGAGGCGACTCCGACGACGCTTCCGACAGCGGTGACCGCCGTGGCCGAGACCACTGCGAATCCCCGGACCGAAATGCGGCTCACACGGTTTCCTTCCAGCATCGCCCGCTTCGGTGACCCTGGCGGACGCAATCGTGCCCTTGACACTGGCCTCCCAACAGCGGGGTCACGGGAGGCACGGGCCCGGTGGGCAACTCCCCTCAAGGAAGCGCAGCGTGAAGCTCGGGCGGCATACGACGGCTCTATGGAGTTGGTGCTTTGGTTGCGCGCTACCGCTGGGGGTACCGCTGTGCCGTATGCGGGGCCTGACAGGAACGAGACTCTGCCGCAACCCGACACCGGGTGGCAATTCCGCGTTGCGTGTGAAAGCTCACATCCCCTTGGTCCGGGGGATTCCCGGAATCCGCCACACGCGAAGGCGCCGCCCGGCTAGGCTTTCCATTTTTGCCGAACGGCGCCAACTGGCAAGTAGCTACCACGTATTGGGTGATCAGGTCACATCGGTACGTCTTCCAGCATTTCGGTCACAAGCGCGGCAATCCTGGACCTCTCGGACCGGGTGAGGGTGACATGCGCGAAGAGCGGATGCCCCTTCAACTTCTCCACGACGGCGACGACTCCGTCGTACCGGCCGACCCGCAGGTTGTCCCGCTGGGCCACGTCATGGGTCAGAACGACCCGTGAGTTCGGTCCGATCCGGGACAGAACGGTCAGCAGGACGTTCCGTTCGAGCGACTGGGCCTCGTCCACGATCACGAAGGCGTCGTGGAGCGAGCGGCCGCGGATGTGGGTGAGCGGAAGGACCTCCAGCATGCCGCGGGCGGTGACCTCTTCGATGACCTCGCGGCTGGTGACCGCGGACAGCGTGTCGAAGACCGCCTGTGCCCAGGGGCTCATCTTCTCGGCCTCGGTGCCCGGCAGATAGCCGAGTTCCTGCCCGCCCACCGCGTACAGCGGCCGGAAGACCATCACCTTCCGGTGCTGCCTGCGCTCCAGCACCGCCTCCAGGCCCGCGCACAGCGCCAGCGCCGACTTGCCGGTGCCGGCCCGGCCGCCCATCGACACGATCCCGACGTCCGGGTCGAGCAGCAGGTCGAGGGCGATCCGCTGCTCGGCGCTGCGGCCCTTGATGCCGAACACCTCCCGGTCCCCGCGCACCAGGCGGACCATGCCCTCGGGCGTCACCCGCCCCAGCGCCTTCCCCCGCTCCGACCGGATCCGCAGGCCGGTGTGCACGGGGAGGCCGGCGGCCTCGGGGACGTGCACGTGCCCTTCCTCGAAGAGGATGTCGACCTGCTCACCGGGCAGCGTCAGCTCGGACATCCCGGTCCAGCCGGAGGAGTCCGTGATGGCCAGCTCCGCCCGGTACTCCTCGGCGATGAGGCCGACGGAGGACGCCTTGATCCTGAGCGGGAGGTCCTTCGACACGACGGTGACGTCGAACCCCTCGGCCTGCAGGTTGCGGGCGACCGCGAGGATGCGGGAGTCGTTGTCCCCCAGGCGGTAGCCGGTGGGCAGGACACCGGGGTCCGAATGGTTGAGCTCGACCCGGAGGGTCCCGCCGAGGTCACCGATCGGGATGGGGGCGTCGAGGCGGCCGTGACTCACGCGGTAGTCGTCCAGCAGGCGCAGGGCCTGCCGGGCGAAGTAGCCGAGTTCGGGATGGTGCCGCTTGGCCTCCAGCTCCGTGACCACGACGATCGGGAGCACGACCTCGTGCTCCTCGAAGCGGCTCATGGCGTTCGGGTCGGCCAGCAGGACGCTGGTGTCGAGAACATAGGTGCGCCGGTCTGGCTTGGGGCGCTTTGCGCTGGTCACCACGGAAGGACGTACCCCCTCGGATGAGGTCGGGGAGCGACGAGTAGGACCTGGACCGGTTGCCGGCCGCGATGCGCGGGCCGGGAACCGGCCCTCCGCCGCTTCCTCCGTGCGGTGACCACACGGTCGGGCTGGGTGCAAAGGGCCTCCCGGGTGGACGGCCCTGTGCCGTCCACTGAGATACGACACCCGTGGTTCGGGTGTCGACCTGCTTCCCTTATGCCCTCGAACATGCGCCGCCATGCCACGGCGTGCGCTGGCGCCTCGGTGAACTCATCGGGGACGTCTGCCCCCTGAACGGGTGAAGAACGTTCCGGAGTGTGCGGGGTGCCCGGCCGCGGTGACGGGAATGCCCGGACCGCCCTGACTCGTGCCCGGCCCGCCCTGACTCGTGCCCGGACCGCCGTGGCGAGGGGTGCCCGGCGGGCCGTGGCGGGGAGTGATCAGCCGCCGAAGCGGCGGTGTCGCGCAGCGTAGTCACGCAGCGCGCGCAGGAAGTCGACCTTGCGGAAGGCCGGCCAGTAGACCTCGCAGAAGTAGTACTCCGAGTGGGCGGTCTGCCAGAGCATGAAGCCGGACAGGCGCTGCTCGCCACTGGTACGGATCACCAGCTCGGGGTCGGGCTGGTCGCTGGTGTAGAGGTGCTTGCCGATCATGTCGATGTCGACGGACTCGGCGAGGTCCTCCATCGAGGTGCCCTTGTCCTTGGCGTCGAGCATCATGGAGCGCACGGCGTCGGCGATCTCCTGGCGTCCGCCGTAGGCGATGGCGACGTTGACGAGTATCCCGTCGACGTGGGCGGTGGACTCCTCGGCTTCCTTGAGGGCGTTCTGCATCGGCGAGGGGAGCAGGTCGCGCGCGCCCACGTGGTGCACGCGCCAGCGGCCGTCGGCGGCGAGGGAGCGGACGACGTCCTCGATGATGCCGAGGAGCGGGCCCAGTTCCTCGGCAGGCCTGTCGAAGTTGTCCGTCGACAGCAGCCACAGCGTGACCACCTCGACGTCCGTCTCGGCACACCAGCCGAGGAACTCCTCGATCTTGTCGGCCCCGGCCCGGTGGCCCTGCGCGGTGGTCGAGCCCGCCGCCTTCGCCCAGCGACGGTTGCCGTCCATGATGACGCCGATGTGCTTGGGCACCTGAGCGTGGTCCAGGTGGCCTTCCACCCGGCGTGCGTACAGCCTGACCAGCAGACCGCGCAGCTTGTCGCGCAGGTTCACGTGATTGTCAGCCCCTCCGTGCAGATCAGATCAGGTACGGGCGTGCGCGATCCCCGTCAGATGGCGGTCCCCGTCGGATGGCGGTCCCCGGAGCCGAAGCCTACCTCCGGAGAACGCGGGCCTCTCGCCAAAGGCGTCGGGGGTCCGTCCTGATTTCGCAGGCGGAAACGGCGGTTTCCCGTCCGGTTCCGGACGGGGATACGGGGAACCTTCGTCCGGGAGTGAGGGTGCCGGACGTGGTGTGGCGGGCGGCCGGGCGGGCCGTACGGAGGACGCGCGAAGGGCGGTCTGGCGGGCCAGAGGGAGGGGCGCGCGAGGGGGGCGCGAATGAGGGGAAAGAAAACGGGCCGGTCCGTGGGGGGGAGACGGACCGGCCCGAGGGGGGGTTCCCACCATAACCCTTCGTGAGTGATGCTGCGTCCATCGGCGCGCCACAACTACTCTCCGAAATCGTGCGGCGACGTGGCGGTGGCCACGGAGGCGCTCGTTCAGCGCGTCATCTTGGCCGATTCACAGCGCATGCCCGGGTGATCCGGCCGGATCCCGAGGTGTTCGCGTGGCTTCCGCGTGCCGGTGAGACAGTCGTCACCTTGTCGCCCCATACCCCGGGTGGGTGACCCGCGGCAGGAACGCGCGCTTGACCCCGCCGCGGTGCGGTACCGCCCGCGTGGTTTTGCTCACGCGCATCAGCGCTTGCGGGCCTCGATCAGGAAGCGGGTGCTGTGGGCGACGAAGGGCCCCTCGGTCTCGATCCGCTCGTGCAGGGACCGGAGCCGGGGCTCGTACTGCTCCACGGTGAATCCCGGGACCATCCAGATCACCTTGCGCAGGAAGTGGACGACGGCGCCGATGTCGTGGAACTCCATGCGCAGCCGTGCCTCTTGGAGGTCGGTCACCTCGAGGCCCGCCGCCTCGGCCTCGGCCTGCGCGCGCCGCGGGTCGCGGCCGGTGCGGACCTCCTCGGGCTGCGGCCCCAGGAAGTACTCGACGACCTCGAAGGCGCTGGCCGGGCCGATCTGCTGGGAGAAGTACGTGCCGCCCGGGCACAGGACGCGGGCGATCTCGTGCCAGTACGTGCGGACCGGGTGCCGGCTGGTGACGAGGTCGAAGGCGGCGTCCGCGAACGGCAGCGGCGCGTCCTCCGGTGAGGCCACGACCACGGCGCCGCGCGGGTGCAGCAGGGCGGTCGCCCTGGCGACGTTCGGCGGCCAGCCCTCGGTGGCGACGGTGAGCGGCGGCAGCGTCGGGGCGCAGGAGAGGACCTCTCCTCCCCCGGTCTGGATGTCGAGCGCGGCGGACGCGTGCGCGAGCCGGTCCGCCATCGACCGCGCGTACCCCCATGGGGGCCGCTCCTCCGTGGCCCGGCCCTCGAACCAGGAGAAGTCCCAGCCGTCGACGGAGGCGTCGACGGCTTCGCGCACGAGGTCTTCGAAGGTACGGCCGGAGGTCATGCCGCGATCCTTCCAGGGGGTCGGGAGGAGCCGCGACGGATTTTCCGCGGTACCGGCCCCGACCCGGCGGGTGTGGCGACGCTCGGGTGTCTACCGGGTGGTGACCGTCGCGGCGTGCTCGTAGTGAAGGAGCACGACGCCGTTGCCGAACCGGTGGGAGTGCATCAGCCGCAGGGATGTCAGGGTGTGGGCGTCGGCTTCGGGGAAGAGTCGTTTGCCGCGGCCGACGAGGACGGGGTGGACGTAGATCCGGAACTCGTCGATGAGGTCGTTCCGCAGGAACTCGGCGGCGAGGTCGGCGCCGCCGAGTGCGAGGTCGCCGCCGTCCTGCTCCTTGAGCACGCGGATGTCCTCGGCGACGACGTCCCGCACGATGGTGGTGTGCCAGTCGGCGTGCTGGAGGGTCCGGGAGAACACGACCTTCGGCATGTTCCGCCAGATCCGGGCGTATTCGACCACGGGTGCGGATGCGGCCGGGTCGCGGTCGGCGCCCGGCCAGTAGTCGGCCATGAGCTGGTAGGTGACGCGTCCGTTGAGGAAGGCGCCCATGTTCTTCAGGACGTCGTTGAAGTGCTGGTGCAGTTCGTCGTCGACCACGTGCCAGTCGATCTCACGGTCCGGACCTTCGATGTACCCGTCCAGGGACATGGACATCATCAGGATGATCTTTCTCATCGCACACCTCGCCGACCTCGGTCCCGGGCTCGGGGCCCACGGTACTCAGAGGGGGCGGCGCGGGGCCTGGTTGCCACGCGCTTCGGTACGGAAGGCTGCCGCCGCCTCGCCGCTCGATCCGCTCCGGCTACGCCGCGTGCGTACCGAAGGTGACCTGAGTACGAGTACTGATGTGCCGCCCCGCCTGCTTCCGGTTGGGTGGGGCGCATGTTGGACAACACACCGAGGAACCGGGTGCAGGGTGCGTGGGTCGCTCCCCTGGTCGGGACCGTTCTCACGCTCCCTGTCGGCCTCATCGCTCTCGCCGTAGGCGGGCTCAGCCCCATGGCCTGCGACTCCTGCAATGACGCGGACGCCAAGCGGTTCGACATGAGCTTCGACACCGCCTTCACGGTGCTTCAGGTGGGCCTTGCCGCTTCTCTGGCCCTGCTGATCGTCAGCTGGTGTCTGGTCAGTGACGAGAGGGCCGAACGCCGCTGGCTCTTCGCCCTTCTGCCGATCGGCACCGTGCTGATCTCCCTGATCCTCTTCCTGTCACTGGTGGACTGGCCGAGCTGACCCAGGAGGGGGATGTTCAGGCTGCCAGGGCCCCGAGAAGCAGGCCTGCCGTGGCGCCGCAGATCATGAACGGGCCGAACGGGATCGCGCTCTTGCGGCCCGCCCGGCGCAGGACCAGGAGGCCGAGTCCGTACACGGCGCCGAGCAGGAAGCCGGCGAAGGCACCGAGGAACAGCACTTCCCACCCGTACCAGCCGAGTGCGACCCCGAGCGGCACGGCCAGTTTGACGTCGCCGAAGCCGAGGCCGTTGGGGTTGATCAGGAACAGTACGAGGTAGGCGCAGCCCAGGGTGAGTCCGCCGAGCAGCGCGATCGGCCAGGAGCCGCCGTGCCCGGGCAGCAGGGCCATGATGCCGAGCAGCAGCGGTGTGATGACAGCGAGCGGGAGCGTCAGCTGGTCGGGGAGCCGGTGGACCCGTATGTCCACGGTCGCCAGCAGCACCAGCAGCGGCGCCAGCAGCAGCCACACGGCGAGTTCCGGCCGTACGCCCGCCGCCCAGGCGAGCGCCGTGCAGCCGAGGCCGGTGACGAGCGGGGCGGTCCAGACGCGGCCGGGCGCCGGTACGCAGGAGGCGCAGTGGGCGGGGCCGAGCCATCCGCGCGGTCCCGGTCCGAAGGCGTGGCCCGAGGGGCAGTCCTGGCGCCATGGCTCTTCCGGCTCGACGGACAGCCGGTGGGCGGCCCGCAGGACGAGCAGTCCGGTGGCGGCTCCCCACAGGGCGGCGGTGATCAGCAGGGCGTACACCTGGCAGACCTTATGGGGCGTGAGCCCGGCGGTCATGGGCCCGTGGGCCCAACGCGGCGCCCGGCGGGCCCAGAACCGGCCCTCACCCGTACGCCCTAGAGTGCGGGCCATGACAACACGGCAGAAGTGGCGGAACGGTACGGGGACCCTCACCACGCCCCAGACGCCAAAGGTCCCGTTGGAGATCGCCGCCAGCTACGCGAAGCGTGCTCGCGGGCTCCTCGGCCGGGACGGCGTCAAGGGGGCGCTGCTCATCACTCCGTGCGCGAGCGTGCACACCTTCAGGATGCGGTTCACCATCGATGTGGCCTACGTCGACCGGGACTTGAACGTGCTGGCGGTGCGCACGATGAAGCCCGGCCGGCTCGGCCTGCCCCGGCTGCGCGCCCGTTCGGTGCTGGAGGCGGAGGCGGGGGCGATGGAGCGGTGGGGCGTACGCCCCGGGGTGCGGCTGTCGGTAGATTCCTGACGTACCGTCAACACTGGGGCGTGGCGGGTCAGCCGGTCTCCTCCTCCAGTTCTTCGATCTCCCGGTCGCTCACGACGGCCATCAGGACCAGCGGGGCGTCGCCGTCGCAGTGGCCGACCGAGATCCCCACCCAGCGGTCCGCCCCGTCCGGCCCCGCCGGCACGGGGCCCCACACGGTCAGGTCACCGTAGTTGTCCGCGTCGCACAGGGCCTGGTGCACCGGCGGCATGGGCTCGTCCGCCTGGTCGCGGAACATCGCCACGTGCATCGGCACCTTCCGGGGCGTTCCCCACCGGCCCGTCAGTTCCGCCGCGACGTCCAGGGCCTTCAGCTCGGCGCCTGCCACCTGCTCGCCCCACTCCTCGCCGTAGACGCCGAGGAGATCCCTGCTCTCCCAGAGGGGGGCCAGTACGAAGCCCTCGCCGATGTCCTGACCCCATTCCTCGGTGGACGGGTCGTCCTCTCTTAGCGTCGGACCCGTTGTCGGCAGGGGTGTCGCGAGCAGCGCCTCGATGCCGGCCACGGCCCGGCCGCGGTCGAAGGCGTCACCGTACTGACGGGTCACAGCAGTGCCTCCGCAGCCTCTCGTGCGGGTCAGAGCGTGCTTCGGTCCATCGGGGTGGGCAACGGTTCAAGGGCTCCGGCGTCACGCAGTCGTACGTTCGCCCGGACCACCGCGCCGACACCGTCGGACGGCGAGGCCACGTCGAGCAGGACGCCCCCGCCGGGCAGCTCCTTGCGGGCGACGGCCAGGTCGTCCGGTACGAGCGCCGCCCGGTTCGGGGACAGGTAGCCGAGCCGGCCGACGGACGGTTCACCCATACCGATGTCGGTTTCGTCCTCGAGGGCGTCGAGTACGTCGTCGTCGGTCACGTCGCCGACGTCGGGGGCCCATGTCTCCGCGAGGAGTGCGAGCAGCTCCGCGGACGGGAGCTGGGTACCGTCCGGCGCGCTGATCTCGATGCCCAGGCTCTGGTACACGAACTCGGAGGTTCCTCCGGCGCTGCCCATGATCTCGATCTTCCAGTCCGGCTTGCGCTCGATCACGAGCGTGAGGCCGACACCCGTACGGTCGGACCAGCCGTCCGCGGCCTGCTGCGCGCGCAGGGCCGCCAGGACCGACGCTTCGTCCGCACGCAGATCGGTGGTCGGTCCGGACTCGCGGAACCACCGCCACGTCCACGACTCACCCGTGTCGGGGCCGACGGCCGGGAGCAGGGTGGACAGTCCGCCCAAGGTCCGCATCCAGTGGCCCGTCAGCGCCTCGGGCGACTCCTCACGAGGGCCCCAGAGCACCCGTACCGTTTGCCTCATGCTGTGCCTCCGCGGCCTCTCGCTCTCCGGTCCTGCCCGGTCACTTCCGCTTCCGCCACGCTAGTCGAACTGGGCGGGGTTCCTGGGACCCGCTTCCTTCGCCTTGGTGTACACGACCTTGATGCTGCCCAGGCCAGGCGTCTTGCGGAACGCCGCACGGGTGGCCTTGGCCACCTTCTCGTCCGAGAAGTGCCATTCGATGGGGCGTCCGCCGGCCGCGTCCACCTGCCGTTTCGCCTCCGCGACGAACTTGTTCTTCTGACTGGTCTTCAACTCACCGTCCTTGGTGAGCTGTTTCGAGTAGCCCTTCTTGGCCTCCAGGAACGTCCCCTTCGGCCCCCGGCTGGAGTCCCAGCCGTCGAACTCCACGTCCGGAACCTTGTCGTTGGAGTGCGGAACGACATACTCCTTGCCGCGTTTCACACCGGTGACCTGCTCCTGGTAGCGGATCCAGCCCTCGTTCTTCCAGTTGGGCGGAGGGTTGCGGTAGCGGCTGGCCCAGAAGCCCTCGGCCTTGTCGGCGTCCCCGAGCTTGGGGTCGTTCAGCTTCTTGGCCCAGTCCGGGGGCAGGTAGTTGCGCGGGTCGGAAGTGTCGTTGCGCTTGGGGTCCGGATACGGCTTCCGCTTCGCGATGGCTTCCTTCGCCCGCTGCGGCTCCTCGGCGCGCTTCTTCGCGAGGTACGCCTCGCGCTCCTTCTCGCGGGCCTCCTTCGCCTTGGCCTTGGCCTCCTCGTCACAGCCGTCGGAGGCGAGGATCACCCGGGCGGGGGCGCCGCCCGCGAGGACGACCGTGCCGGAGCCGGCACCGCCGGTGAGACCCGGGGGCGCGGGGGTGCGTGTCGGGGGCCCGAGCGCGATGGAGCAGCCGGTCTTGCGTGCCTGCTCCTCGGCCGCGTCCGCCGCCTCGTCGGCCTCCTTCGCCGCCTTGCGGGCCTCCTTGACGTCGCCGACCTCGGCGGCCTTGCGGGCCCGCTTCGCGGCGTCCTTGGCCTTGTCGGCGGCCTCCGCGACCTTCTCGGCGACCTTGCCCAGCTTGCCGAGTTTGCCGACCTTCCCGACGACCTTCGCGACGTCGTACCCGGGGATGAAGAGGGACCCGACGTTCCAGACGACATCGGTGACGGCGCGGGTCTTCTGGCCGTGGTTCCAGCGCTCGCGGACCTCGTCGCCGACGAACATGTCGTCGCCGACCTTGACGACGGTGTTGACCGACGCTCCGCCCCAGTCCCAGACCGCGCCCAGGTAGTCGCCCTTGGACCACTTGTCCCGGGCGCTCTTGGAGTCGTCCATCCACTGGGAGCCGAGCTGCTTGCCGTAGTCGGCCATGCCGGACCAGGTGTCGCCGTCGAAGAGTGCGCCGATGCCCTTGAGGTCGCCCCACACTCCGTCGACGCCGAGGCCCTTGCCGACCTGGCTGATCTTGTCCCAGCTGCAGCCCAAGAAGCCGCTGCAGTCGTTGTTGTCTCCCCCGCCGTCGCTGTCGTCCCCGGAGTCCCCGGAGTCGGCGTCGGACACCGGGGTGTCGTATGTCTCTTCGGGCTCGTCGTGGGTCTCGGGGTAGGTGTCCTTGGAGCCGTCGGATCCGCCGTCCGGCCGGTCTGTGGTGCCGCCGGAGTCGGACGTACCGCCGGGACCCCCCGTACCTCCGTCGCCGCCCGAGCCGCCCGAGCCACCTGAACCGCCGGAACTGCCGGAGTCAGTGCCGCCGCTGCCGCCGGATCCGCCCGACGAACCCGAACCGCCCGACGCGCCTGTGGTGTCCGAACCGCCGGATTCCCCCGATCCGTTCGGCGACGTCCCGTCCTGCCGCTTACCGGCCTCGGTCTGCGTACCGTCACCACCGCCGCCGCAGTCGCCGTCACTGACGACCCGGCACACCTGCCGGGTCATCGTGGACGCGATGTCGCTGCTGACGCCGGTGGCGACGAGGCCGATGATGATCGCGGCGACCAGGACGATCAGCCCGACGTACTCGAGGGTCGACTGGCCCCGGTCGCGGCGCCAGGTCATCATGTGCGGCAGCGAGAACGGCGGCTTGTCCTCCCGGTCCCGTTCGGCGAGCCGGAACCAGTCGCGGCTCTCCCTGCGGGTGAGGAACCAGATCACCAGTACCGGCAGGAACAGTTGGGTGAACCCGCGCGGCGACCCGTCGCCGATGTTGCCGAGGCCGCCGAGGATGAACCACCCCTGTGTGGCGATCAGCCCCAGCCACAGCTTCGTTCCGCCGGTCCAGGACCGCCGCGAGAGCAGCCACGCCACCACGCCCGGCGCGGCCGCGTACAGGACGATGCCGAACAGTCGGGCGCCCGCCGCGTCCGCCGCGAGCGCCGAGCCGAGCAGCCCGAGGCCACCCAACACCGAGGCGGCGAAGAGGACATGGATCAGCACCCGGGCCAGGCGCACCGCACGTGGCAGTGGTTGCCCTCCCCGGTCGGGGATCACCCCGATGCCACCGAAACCGGATACACCACCGTACGAAGACACTCCGCCTCCCCCAACGACGGTCGCACTCACGCAAGTTGATCATCCGTAAGGCTAGTGGCGTCACACGCGTCACGTCGTGGGTCCCTGGGCCCAACGATGGGCCCAAATCGAAGCAAAACCGTCAACCGTCGGGAAGGCGGACAAGCGGACAAGAGGGCGACCGCCGGACGTCGGCGATCGCCCTCTCATCTGCCGCCTGAAGGCGTCGGGTCGTTCAGTTCTGCGCGCCACTCTCGCCGCTGACTTCGGCACCGTCTACCACTACAGCGCCACCCATGACCTGACCGCCGCCCGCACCCACGGCATCATCGATGCCCTGGCCGAGGCCGACCTGGCCTGCTGGGCAGACGAGTGCTACCAAGGCGCCGGCGGCACCAAGCTGCAACACCGCGGCAAACACCGCAATCCGCGAAGCAACTGGTATTACTGGTGCATGCAGGAAGAGACCGCGCGGTCCGCGATCGACACGTTCATCTCCGCATTCAACGCCTCGGACGACAGCTATGTGACTGCGCTGCTCTCCCAGGCCCTGACATCGGACGTGGTCTTCTGGGGCCCGTTGGGCCGCAGTGAAGGGATCGAGGCGGTCGAGCGGTTCGTGCTGGACATCCGGCGCCACCCGGCGGGGACCGGCACGATGGTGCGCTGCTCGGCAGTGGACATGCCTGACGAGTGGGCCCGGTACCAGTGGGTCTTCACCACGCCGGATGGAGGCCCCCGCCTGGCGGGAACGGACGTCGTCCATCTGCGGCGGAGCCTCATCGACCAGGTCATCGTCTTCGCGGGGGAGATCGAGTCCACCTCCTGAGTCATCCTTCTCGGGCGCCGCCCTTCTCCGGAACCGGCCCGCTTCGACGCTCCGGGGCTGCCCAGCCGTATGTCCCCGGGCACCCACCGCGCGTGTCACCTACGCCTCGTCGACCCGCCATCCGGCGCCGTGACACGGCCGGTTTCCTCACACCGCGAGTTCTTCACATGCCGGTTCTTCTGCGGTCCTCCTCGGTCGGGCTGTTCGTGCGCGGTAACTGCTCGGTGCGGCCTTGGGTTTCGGAGGTGGTCGACGGGTCGTTCCGGGCTCCGGCGATCACCTCACGCTCGCGGCAGCGGGGGCAGCGGCAGGGCGGCCACCACAGGGTTTTCGGCACGGCGGCCGGGGCGGCGCCGGCGTGGACGCGGACCCGGTCCGGGCCGACGCGCCGCCCGTCCCGGTCCACGCGGTAGGTACGCAACTCGATGCGGGAGGCGCCCGGTTCGGGCGGCGTTCCGGCGTTCACGACTCACCCTCCCCTGACGGGCGATGGCAGTCGCAGCCGCAACGGCGCACCAGCAGCAGGCGGGTGCTGTGCGGCAGCGGCACGTCCCGCAGTTGACGGCACGCGCCGTGCAGGTCCTCGTACCCGGCCCGCTGCGCCACGGTGCACTCGGCCGACAGCGTCCTCGCCGTCGCCGTGCCGCGCGCGCTCATGCTTCACCGCCGGGGTGGATGGGCACGTCCGGCGGCGGGAAGTGCGGGGCGCACGCCGGGCAGGCGTACACGGTGAGGCCGGGGCCCGAGTTCTGGTGCACCGTGCCCACCACGACGGGGTTCTCGGTGGTCGTGTGGCAGCGCACGCACATGGGGGCTTGATCGCCGGGCGGCCGTCCGGGCCGGTTGCTCCGCGTCCCCATCACGCCGCCGCTCGGCGGGCGGGGAACGGTACGGCGGGGGGCGGGCCCGCCCGGTGGGTGCCGGTACCGGGTACGAAGACGTCCAGGACCCAGCGGGCCATCGCGTGGATAATGCTCACTGTCTTCAACCTCCACAGGGTTGGTGACCATGCCCCCGGACGGCCTCCACCGTCGCGGGGGTCTTTTGTTGGCACCGACTGTACGCCAACTTGGTACGTCCTGGTATTCCTTCGTACGTACTAGGCCGTTCTACCGTGCGCTGAGCTGACCTTTTACGCTCCGAGGCATGATAGAGATCGACCGGGAGAGCATCATCCCGATGTACGTGCAACTGGCATCCGTCTTGCGTGAGCGGATCCGGCGCGGCGAGATCCCGGTCGGCCGACGCATTCCCTCTCAACATGAACTGGAACAGGAGACGGGCGGAACGGTCAGTCGCCGGACCATCAAGTCCGCCATCGAGCTACTCCAGGCAGAGGGAACCGTCCGAGGAGTCCAAGGCAAGGGTGTGTTCGTCATCGCCATGCCCGCCGACGAGTCCGAGGGTGACCGGGCCGACGGCTGACGGTCCGCATACGACGACCGGGGCCCGCCCCTCGCCTCTGACGGCGTGGGACGGGCCCCGATGGGTTCCCGTGTAGCTGGCACCGCCACTGTGGCGACACTTCGGGACGGTGGCGGAGCTGGTGCACGAGCGTGGGGAACAGGTAGCGCACCGACTGGCACCGCCTGAAAGGCCCCGTGGCTGTGGGAGCCACCGACCCCGGCCGCGAGGGCCCGTTCGGGCGCTGGGACAACAACAGCTGGCTGGCCGAGGACGCCGCGGTCGATGAGCCGGTGACGTAAGTGCCCCGGAGCCGGCGTAGAGCCGGTAGGTTCCCCGTCCGGCTCCGGGACAGCAGTTAGAGCTCGACGGCGAGGCCGGTGGTCGCGACGGCCACCGGCCCGTCGTATGCCTTCCCCGCCACCCCGGTCGCGGCGTCGGCGTCGGTGCCGGGCCACAGATGGGTGAGCAGCAGCCGTCCGGCGGCGGCCGCGGCGGCGTACTGTCCGGCGCCGCGCGCGGTGAGCAGGTACGGGGCATCGCCCGGGCCGGGCACTTCGTACAGATACGTGGCCTCGGACAGGAAGAGGTCGGCGCCGCGGGCGAGCCGGACGATCTCGGGGCTCGGCCCGGTGTCGCCGGTGTACGCGAGGGTGGTGCCGTCGACGGTCAGCCGCAGGCCCGCGTTGGGCACGAAGTGCGGCAGCTCCCAGGTATCGACGGCGAACGGGCCAATCCCGAACTTCTCCCCCGGCCAGAACGGGCACAGTGTGTATGCGGCGGCCAGCATGCTCGGCTTGTCCAACGCCAGCACGGCGTCGAGCGCCCCGTGCGGGGCATGCAGCGGCAGCGCGGGCGGCGGAGTGTCGCTCAGGCCACGGGCCCGCAGCAGCGGGTTGAGGTCGGCGCAGTGGTCGGGGTGGCCATGGCTGACGAGCACGGCGTCGACCCCGTCAGGGGTGACGTAGTCGAGGAGCCGGGGGAAGGTCGCGTACCCCGGGTCGATCAGTAGCCGGAAGCCGTCGTGGTCAAGGAGATAGCCGCTGCAGGCCTGTTGTGCGGTCGGCCAGGCTCCGCAGCCGCCGAGGACGGTGAGTCGCATACGGCGACCTTACTTAACTGCCCCTGAATCATGGGTGGTTGAGTTTCTCGGTCAGGCGGATTCCCGGCACTCCGGGGCCCAGCCGTCGAGGTTCTTCGCGATGTCCCGCGGCGTACGAGCGGGCGCAGCGGTTGTGGCAGCGAATTCCCCCACCGCACACCCCCAGCCACACATCAACTTCCTATGTGCAGCCAAGGTGCCAGCGCAGAGAACGCGGGTGGGACGGATCACTGTTCTCGCCACCCGAATAGGTGACGCCCCGACCTGCGAGTCTCACGGCGGCGGCATAAGTGCCGCCGCCGTGCAATTCTCGCTGAGATTGTGCAGCGAGTTTTGAGACCCTACAACGTGTCGTACAGACCAGGTCAGTTGCCGCTCCCGGGGCGTGCGAAGGAGACCTCCACGCGCCGGTTCTTCTTGCGGCCTTCCTCGGTCGAGTTGCTGGCGATCGGGAACTGCTCGGCGTAGCCCCGGATCTCGAACTCGATCGACGAGTCGTTCAACTGCCCTTCGAGCACCTTCTGTACGGCTTCGGCGCGCTGCTTGGACAGCACCATGCCGTGAGAGTGGCTCCCGAGGTTGTCGGTGAAGCCGAAGACGCGGACCTGCTTCGAGTTCTGCTTCTTGATCTCGTTGGCGATCTCCGTGATACGGGACTTCGCCGAGCCGTTGAGCTTCGCACTGTCCTTGCCGAAGAGGACCTCGGCCTGGAGCGCGAACTTCACGTCCGCGTTGGTGTCCTCCCGGCGCTCCTCACCCCCGAGGTCCTCGACGACGGACTTGATGTCCAGCACCTTGGGCGGGGCGAGCGTGGCGCCCGCGGGGAGCTTGAGGCCGGGGGCCTGCGGGTCCACCTTGACCGGCGGCTGGGCCGACGCCGACGGGTAGGGGTTGTCGGCCGCGAGGGCGTGCGGGGCGACCGAAAGACCAAGAGCGATTGCTCCCGCAAGTACGGCCGCCGCCGAACGCGCGCGTGCCCGCGGGGTACGGGATGCGGTGGCGCCGCTCATCAGGAGATCTCAATCGGGGCGTTGGGGAAGCCGGGGAACTGGAGGTCGACCTTGGTCGTGCCCTCCGGAGGGGCGGGGAACTGGGCGAAGAAGGGCAGCGACTCATCGGCCTGGAGGCTGGAGTCGTACTTGCTTGTGGTCAGCGGCCGATCATCCGTGTCCCGCAGCACGTAGTAGCGCTTCTTCTCCTTGGAGTCCACCAGCGTCATCGCCGCGAACGACCGGCCCGCACCCGCGACAGCCTGCTCCTGGCCGCTCCACTGAATCGGAGTGGTGTAGCGCTTGCCAGACGCGTTCTTGATCTCGCCGCTCACCGTCACGAAGCCGCCCTCGTCACGGGTCACCGAGTGCAGCACCATCTCGATGCCGGCGTCGCTGCCCTTGAGGGTGGCGATGACCTTGCTGGTGTCCGGCAGGGTCTTGCCGCCGTCGCCCTTGTCGTTGTTCCCGGCAGGGCTCTCGGACGCGGCCTTCGCCGGCTTCTTGGCGTCGCTGTCGCTGTTGCAGGCGGTCACCGAGACGGCCAGTGCGGCGGCCAGAACGGCTGCCGCCCCGGCCCGGCGCAGCTTCCCTACGTGCCGAATCATCATGAGTCGCTTGTCCTTCGTGTTCGCTCGCGGTCAGTGCTCGGCCAGCCGGACGCGGAAGAGGTCCGACAGGTCTGGCAGGAGGTCCTGGTGCTCGGGATCGATGATCCACTTCTTGCCGCCATCGCACTGGATCGTGCCGGGGGACGGCTTCTTGTCTCCCTCGCCGGACCCTTCGCCGCCGCCCTGAGGAGCCTCCACGTCCTCGTTGGGCTTCAAGCCGCAGAGGGGTTCGACGATGGCCGTGGCGTGGGCCTTGGCACGCTTGTTCTCCGTACCGGGAAGCGCGCTCTTGCCCACCGTCTTCTGGGACTGCAATTCGACGGTGAAGCCCCAGCGGCCGTCGACGAGTTTGACGCAGGAGAAGGTGTCATCGGTCAGCGCGTTGTTCCGCGCGGCGAAGCGGCGGGCTTCGTCGCAACCGTTCGCCGTCCTCACCGGATCGCCCTTGAGGAGGTCGTTTAGGTAGTCAGCGTCGAGGATGTGGTCCAGGAAGTCGCCCTTGAGTGCGTCCCTGGACTCCATCGCCGCCGCCAGTGCCGCGGAGTCGGCTGCCGTCTGGGCCTCGTTGCGCCGGATGTCGGCCTTGCCGAACACGAAGTAGAGCAACGCAAGGAAGAGCAGACCGACCACCGCTGTGATGTACAGCGGTGCGGCCTGCCCTTCCTCCCCGCGAGCCGATCGACTCACTTGTCGAGGACCTCGTTGATCTTGTCGGTGAACTTGTTGGCGATGGTCTCGCCCATGTCCGTGTTCAGCAGCGCCACGATGATCGCCACGACCAGGATCGTGATGCCGACGTACTCGATCGCGCCCTGACCCTGGTCCCGGCGCGCCTTCATCTTCTCGACGCGGGTGTTGGCCCAGGTGCCGATGTAGACCTTGGTGTTGGTGGCGGCCTTGAGAGCGGCGTTCTTCATCATGGTGTTCCCCTCCAGGTTCGGCCGACCGTGTGCCGGCCGACTCTGTCACGTACGAAGTCTGTGTGTCGCTCGCGCTTCCGGCTTCCTCCTGGCCGGTCTCGCTGGCGACACCAGAAACGTACGTCGGGGAACCTCCCTCCCACATGGGCCCCAGGACCCAACGCCGGGCCCAACCTCGGAGTTGGGCCTCGGCGTCGCCCCGGTGGGACCGCGGGCCCAGAGATGCACCCGGGCCTCGAGACGTGTGGTCAGCCATGGCCGTGACCCCCTCGCTTCGCTCCGTTCCAGACGGCGATGGCCTCACCACGGCTCTGGGCGTTCAGCTTGGCGAAGATGCGGTTGATGTGGTTCTTCACGGTCTTCTGGCTGATGAAGCAGGTGGCGGCGATCTGCTGGTTGGTCATGCCCGACGCGATCAGATCCATCACCTCCACCTCCCGCTGACTCAGCTCTCCGAGCACTCCTCCGGCCCCGGCGGATGCCATGGGACCCGGAGAAGAATGTGCCACATCCGCTTGCTCATGCGACGGCATGGCGGCAAATTGGCGCGCCCTCAACTCTGACGCCACAGCCCCCGTTGGAGTGCTCTGCGCCTGCTCCGGCCCTGGACCATATGCGGTCGCAGACGTCGGCATGGGCGGATAGGGCGCCGTGTGGCCCGTGGCCTGAACCGTCGGTTGCGGCGCGGGGGCCGCCTGATAGCCGGGGCCGGTGAAGGCCGTACCCAGCCCTTCGGGGAGCGGTCTGCCTCCGCCGGGGGCGCCACCGCGCAGGCTGTCGAGCAGGGCGCTGGAGGCCGTGGGCGTGAAGTGGGCCCGTCCCGACTTGATGTCCCGTACCGCCGCGACCAGTTGGTCGGCGGTGAACTCGCCGTGCACCAGATAGCCGCCCGCTCCGAGGCGCAGGGCCTCGCGCACGATCTCGGCCTCCCTGCTGTAGGTCATCATCAGCACGGGCGCGATACGCACGAGATGCGGCAGGGCGGAGATGCCGTCCACGCCGGGCATGCGCACATCCAGCAGGACGACGTCCGGGCGGTGCCGGGCCGCGAATTCGTACGCCTGGCGGCCGTCGGCGGCCTCGGCCACGACCTCCAGGTCCTGGCGGCCGGAGAGCAGCGCGGTCAGTCCGGCGCGGACGACCGGGTTGTCGTCGGCGACGACCACCCGTAGCGGCGGGGCGGGCGGCGCCTCGGTGAAAACCGGGAACGCGGGGATGTCCTGGGCCGGTGCGCCGGAGGGCCCGGCTGGTGCCGCCGCCGGCGGGGGAAGCGGCCAGGGATCGGGGAACGTGTCGTCCGGCATGTGCGGCCTCCTCTCAGAAAGGTCACTTGGGTGGGAGTGATGCGTTGCCCCGGTCCGAGCGGCGGAACGGGGCCGGGATGGCCGGGAGTGGGCCGTGTGGCTGCGGTGGTGGGTCCTGGGGCTGGTCGGTCGGTGACACGGCCGGTGGCTGGGTGCCCAGGGCGGCGAGGGGCAGGTCCACCCGGACTTCGGTGCCCCGGGCCGCCCTGCCGCGCCCGATGCGGATACGGGCGCCGATGCCCGCCGCCCGCTCGACCATGCCGACCAGTCCGAAGTGACCGGCCTTCCTCAGGTCGTCCAGGGTGGTGCCCGCCGGAAGGCCGTCGCCGTCGTCATAGACGCTGACGCGCAGCAGGTCCCCGACGACCCCGGCGGAGACCTCCACATGGGTCGGCCGGGCATGCCGGTGGGCGTTCTCCATCGCCTCCGAGGCGACAAAGAGCAACTGGCGTGCGGCGGCGTGCGGCACCGGGGGCAGCGGGGTGTCGCCCAGGGGGCGGTATGTGGCCCGAAGGCCCTTGCGGCGTTCGAAGTCGGCGGTGCGCGCGGCAAGTTCGGAGGTGATGTCCACGCCGCCTTCGAGGCCGGACTCGCGGCGCAGGTCGGCGAGGAGTTCGCGGGACTCGGCGGCTGCCCGGCGGGCCGAGCGGGCGACCAGCTCGGCCTGCTGCTTGACGGTTTCGGGGTCCACCTTGTCGGCCGAGTGGGCCAGACCGTCGGCCGCGAGCGCGACACCGTGCAGGGTCTTGGCGACCGAGTCGTGCATCTCCCGGGCGAGGCGGGCCCGTTCACTCTCCACGGCCTCGTTGACGGCGAGGCGGGCCCGGGTCTCGGTCAGGGCGTGGGTGGCCGCGCCAAAGCCGAGGAGAAGGCCGCGCAGGCTGCTGCCGACCGCGCCGGCCAGCACGCACAGCCCGACGACGAGCAGCGCCGTCGGGTCCTGGTGCACCCGGTTGTCCACCGCGTACGCGAGACCGACCAGCAGCGACTGGAGCGGCGCGAACACGGCGGCACCCCGCCAGCCGTACACCAGCCCCGCCAACAGCGGGGTGCAGATGGTGACGTAGGCGAGGGTGGAGGTGGGCGTGGCGCTGAACAGCAGCAGCGCGCCGAACAGCATGTCGGCGCCGAGCAGCGACGGGTGGCGCAGCAGCACGGGCCCGAACCGCTCCCAGTCGCGCAGCAGCGCGTACGACACCATGACGGTGACAAGGACGGCGGAACCGATGAGCCAGCCCGAAAGGTCGCCGTGCACGCGGTGCAGCGCGAACGGTGTGGCCAGAGCGGTCATCGCCAGGCGCAGGCCGTACAGCTGGCGGCAGAGCGCCGAGAGGGCGTTGACCTGGATGGGCAGCGCCGGTGCTGCCGCGCCCTGGCCGGGGACAGCGGACAGGTCGGTGTCCGCGCCGCCGATCAATGAACGGAAGTTTCGCCCCCGTGGCATCAGTCCGTTCACCTCCCCGTCGTCGTCCGTGTCCGTCGTCGTGCCGTGAGCCGCATGTCAGCTCCCGAGCATGTCGTTGAAGTTGATGCCGGAGGCGTAGTAGAAGCCGACGCCGATGAGGATCATCGTGCCCGGCAGCATGAAGCTGGTGACGATCAACGTGGACTTGGGAACGGCCTTGGCGGCCCTGCGGCGGGCGTTCTGCGCGTCGGTGCGCCGCATGTCGTTGGCGATCTGGATGAGCGTGTCCACAATGGGCGCGCCGAGCTCCTCGCCCTGCTGGAGGGCGGAGACGAACATCGAGACCTGCTCCGAGTCGTTGCGCTTGCGGAGCTGGTCGAACGCCTCCCGGCGGCTGACACCCATGTCCATCTGGCGGAGCGTGATGCGCAGTTCGTCTGCCCAGGGGCCCTCGTACTTCTCGGCGACGCGTTCGAGGGCCTGGCGGAAGCCGAGGCCCGCGGAGACGACGACGGCGAGGACGTCCAGGAAGTCCGGGAGGGTGCGGTCGATGTCGTCCTTGCGGCGGCTCACGGCGGACCTGATGGTGACGTCCGTCCAGAAGATGCCGTACACGAAGAACAGGATCGCCAGCATCAACTGACCGTTCATCAGCATGGCGAGGGCGGTGAGGGTGCCGAGGCCGCCGTACACGGCGAGGCGGGCGGCGTAACGGTCGACCGTCATACCGTTGGGGTTACCGGCCATATTGAGCTTGCGGCGCACCTTGTCGACGCGCTTGGGGCCCATGAGGCGCAGCACGCGCGGCGCGTACTTCATGCCGAGCCGGTCGATGGCGGAGCCGGTGGCCGAGGTGCGGCTGGAGCCGACCTCCAGGGCGACGGCGAGGTCATCGGGCAGCTTGGCCTCGCCCCGGTAGAGGCGGATGCCGTGGAAGACACCGTAGACGGCGAGACCGATGATGGCGGCGAGCAGCAGATCCATGCGTGTTCTCCTCCTTTCGTGGGGGCGAGGGCGGCGTCAGATACGGACGCGGGTGAGCCGGTTGATGAGGAAGAAGCCGAGGCCGTAGAGACCGGAGGCGATGATGACGGCGATCTTGCCCGCGGTGGCGCCCGTCATGTCGTCGAGCGACCCGCTGCGCATGCTGTTGAGGATCAGCAGGAAGCCGAAGCCGAGCAGGGGGACGGCGACGGCCGTCACCTTCACCTGGGACAGCAGCGTGCCGACCTCGCGGCGGGTCTCCTTGCGTTCCTCCAGGGTCTGGGTGAGGTTGCGCAGAGAGGACACGATGGTGCCACCAGCCCGGTTGGACAGGACCAGCGTGGAGATGAGCACCTTCAGCTCGCGGGACGGCAGGCGCTCGCCGAGTTCGGCCAGGGCGTGTTCCAGAGAGTGTCCGACGGCGAGCTGGTCGGCGACCCTCCGGAACTCCTCGCTCGCCGGGTCGTCGAGCTCGTCGGCGGCCATGGCGATGGCGGTGCGCAGCGCGAGGCCGGCCTGAGTGGCGTTGGCGAGGACACGGGTCAGCTCGGGGAGCTGGTTGATGAAGGCCTCGGTGCGCCTGGTGATCTGGTAGTTGAGGAAGAAGTTGCCGCCCCACAGGCCGAGCAGCGCGGCGAGCAGTCCGAAGAACGAGGCGAAGAGCGAGCCGATCACGAAGTAGATACCGAGGACACCGGCGACGACGTAGATGGCGTACTCACCGGGGGTGACGTCCAGGCCGGTGGTGTTGAGCTTGCGCTCGATGCGCTTGCCGAGCTTGGTGCGGCGCAGCCGCCGGTCCACTCCCCTGAACCGCCGCCGCCGGCCGACGGAGGGCATCTCACCGGTCTGCGCCATCCGCTCGTACAGCAGGTGCTGCTGTGCCTTGCCTGAGGAATACGTGTGCACACCGATGACGGCGATCACACAGGCGAGCAGTGTGACGCCGGTGGCCAGAAAAGGGAGGTTGTCCATGGCGGGCGGGCCTTCTCGGGAAGCGTTGGGCGGGGAGCGAGCGGTCGGGCGGCGGTGGGGGCGCGCGGGAGGCAGTGGGTCAGCCGGCGGCCTTCCGGGTGGCCAGCTGGTCGTCCGACTGGGCGACGCCGAAGGCCTGGGGGATGGGCTCGCCCCGCATGTAGAGCCGTTCGGCGACCCTGCGGGGCAGGGGGTAGTACTCGAACCGGCCGTGCACCATGCCGTCGGACGACATCGGCTGCGCCGCGAACCGGCCCACCGAGACGATCTTGTAGTCCTCACGGCCGTGCGAGTCGACGACGGCGATCTCGGTGATCCGGCGGGAGCCGTCGGCGTGCCGGGTGAGCTGCACGATGATGTCGACGGCGCTGTTGATCTGGTCTTTGATCGCGACGAACGGAATCTCGACCTCCGACATCGACGCCAGCGTCTGCAGACGCATCAGCGCGTCCTCGGCGGAGTTGGCGTGGACGGTGGCGAGCGAGCCGTCGTGACCGGTGGACATGGCCTGGAGCATGTCGAGGGTCTCACCGCCACGGACCTCACCGACGATGATGCGGTCGGGACGCATACGCAGCGAGTTGCGGACCAGGTCGCGAATGGTGATCTGGCCCTTGCCCTCGACGTTGGAGGGCCTGCTCTCCAGCGTGATGACGTGGGACTGCTGGAGCCGGAGTTCGGCGGAGTCCTCGATGGTGACGATGCGCTCGCCCTCGGGGATGAGCCCGGACAGCGCGTTGAGCAGCGTGGTCTTTCCGGTGCCGGTGGCGCCGGAGACGATGACGTTGAACTTGGCGCGCACCAGGCCCGCCAGCAGCAGGGTCATCTGCTCGTCCAGGGAGCCGAGGCCGATCAGCTCCTGGAGGGTGTACGCCCGGGGGAAGCGCCGGATGGTGAGGATCGGCCCGGTCAGGGAGAGCGGCGGGATGATGACGTTGACACGCTCACCGGACGGCAGACGGGCGTCGACCATCGGATTCGCCTCGTCCACACGGCGGTTGACGGTCGACACGATGCGCTCGATGGTCTGCATCAGCTGCTCGGAGGAGGCGAACCGCATGGGCAGCAGCTCCAGTCGGCCGCCGCGCTCCACGAAGACCTGGTCGGGACCGTTGACCATGATCTCGCTGACGGAGGCGTCCTCGAGGAGCGGTTCGAGGATGCCGAGACCCAGGGCCTCGTCGACGACCCGGCGGATCAGCTGGGCGCGTTCGGCCGTGGACAGGACCGGGCCTTCGCGGCTGATGATGTGGCCGAGGACCCGCTCAAGACGGATACGGCGTTCGGACGCCTGGAGCGAGGACATCTCCGCGAGGTCGATCTCCTCGAGGAGTTTGGCACGGTAGACGGAGACGAGACGGCTTTCCTCCGTCAGCCCTTTCGCGGGCTGCTCGGAACCGTTGAGGCGCGCCCGCAGACTCATGTCGTCAACTCCCTGTGCTGCTGGTGTAGGTGGTGCGGTGCCGGGCGGGGGACGGTGACGCCCCGGCCGTCATCAGCGGTCGATGCGGTCGATCGGCATGGTGGCCCTGCGTTTGGCCTCGAATCCGTCCAGCAGGCCGGGGATCAGCGAAGGGATCGGGACCTTGGCGGTGACCGTGACCTCGTCGCTTCCGCGTTGGCAATCGAAACTGGCGCGGCCGGACAGCGAGGAACTCAGGGCGTCATGGCCGGCCTGCTGGCAGGTGCGGTCCGGGTTGTCGTACGAGGCCATGCGCGCGGCGGCGCGGGAGGCCGTACCGGCCTGCTGGACGGCGAAGGCGGCGAGGCCGAGCTGGACGACGAGGAGGCCGATGACGATCAGCATCGGCACGACGCCGACGTACTCGAGGACGGTCTGGCCCCGGTCGTCGGACTTCTTGCACTTCTCGCGGCTTCTGTGGGTGGCGGGCATGGTCAGCTCTCCTTCGCGGCGGCGGACTTGCTCGTGATCCGCAGCGGGAAGTCCACTCCGCCCGGGAACAGCACCGGCACATAGACGCTGACAGTGGCCTTCACCATGTCGCCTTCGGCATGGCAGCTGATGTCCGCGTTCCAGCCGCCCGGCAGGTCCTCCCGCCCGGCCCGGTCGCACGCCTGGCCACGGTCCTTCCAGGGGTCGACGGTCGCGCCCGCCCGTACCGCCTTGTCGGCGGCGTTGCCGGACAGCACGAGCGCGTAGCCGGTCAGCGCGGCCTGCCAGAGCAGGACGAGCGTCGCCAGGATGATGGGAGCCATGGTGGTGAACTCGATCGTCATCTGACCTTGGTCGCCCATGCGCCCGCGCCGCCGTATGGCGTCAGCCGGGGGTGCGCCGCCCGTACGGCGGCGGCGGTCCCTCACCCGGAGTCTCATGATGCACATCGCCCCCTGTCCGTGTCCGTGGTCTACGTGTTGGTGCCCGGCTGCCGGCCGGCCTGCTCGTCGCCGCGTGGTCGGCGGCGCAGTCCGATCGAGCCACGGTCCGAGCCCTTCTTGCGCCGGGTCTTGCCCAGGGCCTCGGCCGTCACCAGGCCCAGCTCCCCGGCCAGACCCCACAGCGCCTGCTTCACCGTGGACTTGGCGTCCAGTTCGTGCAGCCGGCCGGCGTCGACGCTGGCCTGCAGCTCCTTGAAGGCGGCCGGTACGGCGGTGCCCGCGACCCGGGTGCCGGTGATCTTCTGGACCAGCGGCGGCTGGATCTCGGTGTTGCGGGTGTGGCGGTTGACGACCGTGATGGTCTCCTCCGCCTTGCGGATCTGGAGCCTGGTCCACATCCGCACCAGCCGCTTGGCGGCCCGGACGGAGACCACGTCCGGTGTGGTGAGCAGCAGCGCGAGATCGGCCATCTCGATGGCCGCCGCGTTCCCGGCGTTCATCTGCGAGCCGCAGTCGATGACGACGACGGCGTTGCGGATGCGCAGGGAGCTGATCACCTGCCGTACGGACCGGTCGGTGACCTCCTCGCCCCGCTCGCCGTCCTTGGGCGCGAGCAGCAGCGACATGCCGGACTCATGGTCGAAGACGGCGTCCTGCAGCACGCGCGGCGTGACGTCCTGGATGCCCGCGAGATCCACGATCGAGCGGCGGAACTGCACATCGAGGTACGAGCCGATGTCGCCGGTCTGCAGGTCCAGGTCGACCAGCGCGACGCTCTGCCCCGACGCGTGGGCGGCCAGCGCGAGTTGGATCGCGGCCACGGTGGTGCCGACGCCGCCCTTGGCGCCGGAGACGGTGACCACGGTGCCGCCCGGACCCATCATGGCCTCGCCGCCGGTGCCGAGGTGACGGCGGACCCCGACGGCCCACTGGGCGGCGGACTGGACCCGGCTGGCGAGCTCCTCATAGCTGAGGGGCAGCGCCACCAGGCCGCGGGCGCCCGAGTCCATGGCGGCGGAGAACAGCCCGGGGCTGGCATCCGTGGTGATGAGGACGACCCCGACCGCCGGGAAGCGCAGTGCGACCTCCCGGATCAGTTCGAGTGCGGGCACCGGACCGATCCGCTCATGGACGAGCACCACTTCGGGCAGCTCTTCGACGGACTCGCCCGCGAGACGGGCCAGCGTGTCGATCAGCTGGGTGGAGTCGGTCACCGGGGCGGCCGGCTCCGCGTCGGGGAGCTGGCTGAGCAGGGTGGTGACAGCCCGGGCCGCGTCGGTGTCACCGACGGCGGGGAGAATCCTCGTGGTCATCCAGTCTCACTTGTCCTTGGAGAGCTCATAGGTGCGCTCCCCGTTGCGGAGAGAGGCATCACTGCCGGGAGCGATCAGGGCGAGGCGCACGTGCTGGGCGAAGGACTCGGCGTAGGCGACGCGCTGGGCGTCCATCGTGTTGAGCGCGAAGGTGATGGGCACCGCCTGGCTCATGGTCGACCGGCTGTTGCTGTTGTCGCCCTTGCCCTCCAGCGGGGTCAGCTGACCGACGTCGATGACCTTGGCGTTGGAGACGATGATCTTCGACTGCGGGGCGGAGTTGCGGTCGTCACCGGCGAAGGTGGCGAAGATGTTGACCTTGGCGCCGGGCTTGATCTTGCCGGCCACACCGGTGACGGCGTCGATCATGATGGCGATCTCCTGCTCGCCCGCCTCCAGCGCCGGCCGCTTGACGATCATGTCGCTCTGCAGCAGCGAGCCGTGGCGGAGGTTGGTGACCGCGATCTTCCCGTTGATCTCCGAGAGATCGGTGATCGCGTTCTCCGACAGCCAGCGCTTGGGCATCTTGACCTTCTCGAACTGCGCCTCGCTGAGCTGGGTGTAAGGGGCGATGTCGTCCTTCACCTGGTAGGCGGAGACCTCCGGTCCGACCTTGGACTTCGCGTCACTGATCACGGAGAGCACAGCGGCGAAGGCGACGAAGGCGAGAAAGACGGAGAGGAGCAGCAGTATCACGCCGCGGCGCTGGCGGGAATTCATGGGCCGGACAACCTCATCAGGGGGACGTGGTAGCGGAAGGGGCGGACGGGACACCTGCGCGCTCGGGCCTGACGCCGGGCCGCGCGGGCTGACTGATGCTCAAGACACCAGGGGATGACCTGCGGTTCCCCGGCAAAGACGGCCGGGACGGGCTGAACGCACCGCCCCCGTCGATGGGTTACCTCCGCGGGCGCGGAAGGCCGAGGGGACCAGGGGGTGGAGTACGGGACGTATGCGGCCTGCTCGATGTCCCACCGATGGGGTGAACCGACGGACGACGTGGCCGTGTTGACGGCTGAATACGTTCGAGTGGCCGCCAAAGGCCGGGCGAACCCGCCGCACGGGAGCCACCCCTTGGGCAGACGGCGGCTCAGCCGAGGACGTCGACTGGTTCCTCGGCGGCAGAGCCCGGTTCGCGCTGGTCACCGCGATCACTATCGGCACTTCGAGATCCCCGTTCACTCTCCGGCCCGCTCCTCCCCCGGGCGGACCGCAGATCGTCAACTGCTCAGCTCAGCTGCATCAGCACCTTATCCGTGTCATACAAGACAGAGAACAGCAACCGTGCAGCAGCTAGGCAAACCAAAGATGACAACTGGTATCAGACCAGGGCAAGTTGATCGGTGTCAGCAGTCAACTTACGACTAGGTACTGACCAGTTCGTCACAGCTTTTTCACACTTCTCAATACGAACTGATGAAACCCAAGTGCAGGGCCATGCCGTACAGCATCACGAACGAGATCATCCCCAGAGGGACGCAGAACAGGATCCGCGTATACACCGGTCCCCAGGTGTCCGGCCCCGCGATCGTGGCTCGCTTGTGCGGGCGCGCCGGGTCGTAGCAGACGCGAACCGGCGCCCCCTCCTCGTACCCGAAGGCGCCCGGCCGGTCCTTGAACTCGACGGTCTCGCCTTCCGGGGTGCGGAAGGCGAAGGTGAACTCGGTGCGAGAGCTGTGGCCGACACTCGTGGACGAGACCAGCCGGCGTTTCGCGCACCACCCCTGGGTACGCTCGCCGCGCAGCACCAGCCAGATCACGAGGACCACCCGGTACAGGAACAGGACAACGCCGGTGGCGCAGGCCAGGCCAGCGCCCAGGGCACCGATCTCGAACGTCGACACGCCGCCGCCTATTTCTTCGTCTTCTTCAGCGCGACGCTGTCGACGATATCCGAGACGTCCCGGTTGGACAGGGTGCCCTCCTTGGAGTTCACCGTGATCAGGTACGGGCGCTGCTCGGTGTCCACACCGGTCACCATCATGCCGTCCAGCTTGGTGCCCTTGGGAGGAGTGCCCTCCTTGCCCCTCGAGGTGAAGCTGTAGGTGATCTTCCTGGCCTCTTGGGACCCGTCGGGGCCGGCCACCTGGATCTCCGTGGTCTTCGCCGGGGTGGCGCCGAGCTGAATCCGGGTCTCGGCTCCGATGACCGCGGTGTCGGCGGTGTGCATACCGGTACCGAAGTCGAACTCGACGCTCATGGACGCGACCATGACGCCGCCCTCGGTGAGGGTCGCCCGGGCCACCTCGTACGGGTTGCCCTTGCCGACCGGAGCTTCCTTGAAGCCCTTGGGGTAGGCAACGGAGAGCCGCTTGGTGTCCAGGGTGCCCCAGCCGTCCGGGGTGGTGGCCGCCGACTTACCGCCGCCACCGCAGCCGGTGAGCAGCAGTCCGGCGACGCCTGCCGCCATCGCCGCGCGCAGGCCGTGCTTCGACTTCCCGTTCATCCCTGATTTCCCTCGCTCTTTCCGAACGGCTCTTCCGTTGCCGTCTCTACGTCCATGCGCACCCGTACGCGTACCCCGCCGCTACTTCGCGCAATAGCTGTACGGAACGTAGTCGCGCTTCCCGTTCCGGGGGGCACCCAGGAACTCGGCATTCTTGAGCGTCTCGGACTTCTTCTCCAAAGAGATGGAGGCACCGATGGAAAGGCCCAGATTCAGCTCGAATCCGTACTCGTGCGCATCGGCGTCGCCATCGTACGCGGTCTTGCTGGACTTGCCCTTGTCGAAGAGCAGCTGGCCAAAGGGGTTGTCGGCACCCGGGCGGCTGGTGGGCGCGTTGTTGTTCAGCATGTACGAGAAGACCTCGCTGCCGCCGTTGCCGTTTCCGTCCAGCCACTTCTGGGCGATGGCGCGGTCGGCGTCGCCTTCCTGACCCTTCGGGAACGACAGGGTGTTGGTGTACACCTTGATGTCGCTGCCTCCGGAGTTGTCGACATCGCCGGCGCTGCCGCTCTTGCCGTCCTTGCCTTCCTTGCCATTGCCGCCGCCGACACCGTTGGAGACGCCACTGGCGGTCTCCGTGGTCTGGGTGAAGTCGATCCGGACGAGCTCGCCGGTCTTCTGGTCACGGGTGACGGTGATCGTCGCCGTGCGGTCGGCCGTCTGGTGCTCGCCGTGCTCGAAACCGCCGGCGCTGGCCTTGCTGCCCCACACGCCGCTGCCCTTCACCGAGTAGGTGAACGACTTGGTGCCGCGGAAGTCGTCCTTCGTCCAGATCACGTCACCGTTGATCGAGGCGTTTCCGCCGATTCCGGCGGAGACGACCCGGTCGTCGCCCGCGTCGACCGACAGCCCACCGTCCACGTTGCCGTAGACACCGACGGAGCCGTAACTGATGTGGCGGTCCTTGAGCTTCCCCTCGATCCGCTTGCGGAGCTTGTCCTCCTCCACGAGCGGACCCTTGCCGAAGAGGGCGAGGAAGCCGTCACCCATGCTGGCCTCGCCGCCGCCGGGTCCGGTGCGGCGCATCTCGTACATCTTCAGCTTCTCGAGGTCGTCACGGAACGCCGCGGCCTCTTCCTTGCTCTTGAAGACCCAGGTGTCGCCGTTGTTCACCTTGATGCCGCCGCCGAGCTCGACCTCGCCCTTGCCCAGCTTGCCGATCTTGCCGCCGAATCCGCCGGTGGCGCCGATCGACTGGGAGTCGGTGAAGGTGGTGTAGATGAGCTGGTCGCTGCTGTCGACCTTGCCGTCACCGTTGACGTCGTAATTGGCCTGGTGGGTCTGCTCCTTGAAGCCGTACTCGCTGCCCCACTTGAACCAGCCCAGCTTGAACTCGCTGCCCGCCTTGTCGCTGACGGTGGAGATGGTGCACAGCGGCGGCTCGAAGTCGGCATTGGTCGCCTGGGTGTCGGAGCCGTCACCACCGGACGAGCAGCCGCCTCCGCCCCACAGCGAGGAGATGGAGCAGCGGAACCGTTCGCCGATCGAGCCGGACACGCCGGTCGCGATGAGCGCCAGCACGATGGACACGGCGACGATCACGGCTCCGACGTATTCCAGGGCGGTGGCGCCGCGGTCGGAGCGGGCCGTCGTCGTCCGGTCGAGCCACCACCCTCTGGCTATTCCGCGCACCTGACGTCTCCTCATCGGTCCCCCTCCTGCAACCGGTCCACTCCGTAACCGGCGACGGCCCCGACCACCGCGACGACGCAGGACATCAGGAGGCCCTCCGTAGAGGCGTGGCCCCAGTGCATGACGATGTTCACGATCTGTGCGAAGAGCGGAACCGCGAAGAGCGCGGCGAGATGCTGCGGCATCGACTCACGGAACGGCTCCCGGTGCATACGCCCGGCGACCCAGGTGGCCAGCGCGATGCACACCGCGTTCGGCAGATCGACGCAGAGCAGCCGGCCACCGAACGACTCCAGGCGCTCCGGGGTGGCGACGTTCTCGTAGAAGTACGTGACCTGGAGGTACTCGCTGATGAACAGCGTGATGAGCCCGGCCGCCCAGGCAAGGATGAGCGGGAAGAATCCCCCACCCTCCGCCGGCCCCGCCGTCACACCGCTGCGTGATGGCCCACCTGTCCCACGCATGCCTGACACCCCTCCGGTCGATCCCCTGATGAAGTCGCCACACCGTAGGCATTCGGGGACTTGGAGCTCATAGGCCCGTGGGCCCACGCCCGGACCCAAATCCGGCTTAGGGCCCTGTTCAGGGGCGCTCCACAACTCTGAGAGGCGATAGCCGTGCTGAGTGATGTTCAGCTAAGAGCGGTGTCTGGGACGCTGCGTCCGTACCGGGATCAGGACACCTCGGCGCGGTCCTGCTTCGCGTAGCCCGGTGCGGTGACCGAGCAGAACACGCAGCGGTCACCGATGAGTTCGAGACCGCACCAGTGACAGTGGTCCCGGCGCACGGACGTCACGAGCTGGTACAGGACCGGCAGCTCCGGAAGGAAGGTGGCGAACTCGACCAGCTTGCCGGTCCCCCACCAGCGCGCCGACTCCGAGGGCAGGGGCGCCTCCAGCAGCCCCTGGACCGACCACGCGTTCGCCAGGTTCGAGCTCACCCAGTCGGTCTGGAGCTGCCCCTTGGCGACGAGGAGCCAGGTGCCGAACTCCGGCCCGGCCAGCCGTGCCTCGGGGCCGATCTCCACCAGTTGCGGCGTGGGGTTGGTCACCACTCCGAACTGCCTGCCGGGCATCCAGGACTTGGCGTGCGACTTGAGACTCACCGGGACCCGGTCGAGCTTGGCGACGGAGTTGAGGACCGCGCCGGCGTGGATGTAGTGCCGGAGCAGACGCCCGGCGGAAGCCACGACACCGGCACTGAGGTCGGTGACCGACAGCTGGCGCAGCTGACGGATCAACACCGCGAGTCCCAGCGGTGGCAGATCCGACTTGAGCAGGGCGATGCGGTCGCTCTCCAGGATCGAGCGTACGGAATGCAGCCGCTGCTCCATCGCCGCCGGTATCGCGGACGAGTAGACGACCACCACATGGCCGTGCTGCTCCAGCAGGACCTGCATCTCCACCAGCGCCTGCTCGAGCGACTGTTCGCCCGGACTCCTCAACGGGACGGCGGGCGGGGTCTGTTGATCGGTCGACGGCAGCACCATGTCCGTACTGGTGACAGCAATCGCGGTCGACACCTCGAGCCCCCCGTTCCTCAGGTACAGCAGCCCCGCGACCCAGGTCGTTTCGGTCCGCACAGCTACCTCGGCACTCTATCCGTGCCATACCGGTCGGAGAACACCGCTTCTTTACTTGCGAGATGACCCATGGCCCGTCAAGTGGCAACAGAAACGGATAAGTCACACATCGGGCCGCACGCGCGGGTGCTCGGAGATCGCGATCGAGGCGACCTGTGTCCTCGGCCCGTCGTCCGGCGAGGCGTCACCGCAAAAGTCAGGTGAAACATTTCCGCGGGTCCAGCCCATCAATGAGGTGAGGGCGGTACGGAACGACACGAACGGAGCACGCATGCGGCAGGGGCGTAACGAGGAATACCAGGAGTTCGCCTCCGCGCGTGCGGGGCACCTGTACCGGTCCGCCTGCCTGCTCACCGGCGGCGACACCCACCTCGCGGAGGACCTCGTCCAGGAGACCCTGGGCCGGGTCTACGTCCGCTGGGGCCGGATCTCCCGCGCCGACAATCCCGCCGGGTACGCCCAGACCGTCCTCACCCGTACCTTCCTCACCCACCAGCGACGCCACAGCAGTCGCAAGGAGCGCGCCGCCGACGCGCTCCCCGACCTCCCGGACCCGGCCACGGCCGGCGACACGGCCCTGCGGCTCACCCTCGTCGAGGCGCTCGGGCGGCTGTCCGCCAAGGACCGGGCCGTGGTCGTCCTGCGCTACTGGGAGGACCGCAGCATCGAGGAGACGGCCGCCGCGATGAACACCACCTCGGCCGCCGTACGCACCCGCTGCGTCCGCGCCCTGGGCCGGCTGCGCGCCCTCCTCGGCGACACCCTCGGCGAGTACGCGAGAACCTGACCGCCCCTCAGTCCACCACCAGACGCTTCTTCCCGCAGAAACGGCGGTTCGCCATGCCCGTAGAAGAGCACGACCCCTTCGAGGACAAGTTCACCAAGGCCCTGCATGACGCGGGGAACACGTTCGAGACCCGCCGCCCGGACCTGGTCGCCCGCGGCGAAGCACGCGGCCGGCGGTCCACGTCACGGCGCCGGATCGCCATCGCCGGAAGCGTCACCGCGGTCGCGCTCACCGGCGCGCTGGTCCTGCCCGGCAGCCACGGCGACGGCGTACGGCAGCAGTCCGCGGCCGCCGGCATGGCGAAGCCGGCGGTGCCACCCGCCCCGCACACCACCGTGACCCGCGACGAGCTGATCGACACCCTCAAGAAGCTGCTGCCGAAGGGGAAGTTCAGTCAGGAGGAAGGTCGCGGTACGGACGATCGGCTGACGCCCTACGCCCAGGTCGTGTACGACGACGGCAACGGCAAGGCGGCCATCGGTGTCTCCCTCCAGCGCCTCCTGCCCGGCGACCGGATGGGCCGCGAGGCCACCGAATGCCCCGACAAGGTGTTCGTCGCCTACGACACCTGCAGCAGCGTCACCCTGTCCGACGGCTCCGCGCTGATGGTCCTGCAGGGGTACGAGTACCCGAACCGGCGCTCCGGCACCAAGCTGTGGAGCGCGGATCTCGTCACGCCGACGGGGCAGCACGTCTCCGTGCAGGAGTGGAACTCCCCCGCCGAGAAGGGCGAGCCCGTCAGCCGGGAGCAGCCTCCGCTCTCCACGACCCAGTTGAAGGCGCTCGTGAGTGCGCGTGCGTGGCGGGACGCCGTGAACGCCATGGCGGTGCCTCGCGGGAAAGCCGAGCCGCGCCCGGAGCAGGGCGTCACCGGCCGCCCGGTGTCCTCGACTCTTGCCTCGCTGCTGCCCAAGGGACTCAAGGTCGTCGCCAGGAGCGGCAAGAACGAAGGGTTCGGGTACGTCGTCCTGGACGACGGCAAGGGCGAGAGCTTCGTCCAGGCCAACGTCCAGTTCATCAAGGACACCGATCCGGACCAGCGGATCATCAAGGACCAGCTCTTCGGAGCGGACGCCAGGACCCTGCCGGACGGCACCAAGGTGGTCTGGCACCAGGGACCCGGCGACAAGAACGTCAAGGGGGGCGTCATGTGGACCGTCGACACCATCAGGCCCGACGGGCGGCGCGTGGTGATCAGCGCCTTCAACTCCGGCACCCAGAACACCCCGCCGACCCGGAAGGCGCCCGCGCTCACCATGAAGCAGATGGAGACCATCGCGACGAGCACGAAATGGCGGCAGCCGCTCGGCTGACACCGGGCGGAGCAACGGGCACACCCAGCCCCTGACGGATCACGGCGACGGCCCCGCCGCGCGGCCACCGCGCGGCGGGGTCGTACCGGCAGGCGGTCGCCCGGTCAGTCCTCGGCCTTCTCGAGGGCAACCTTCTCGGCGGCGTCCTTCCCGGGGGCGTCCTTCTCGGGGGCGACCTTCTCGGCGGCGTCCTTCCCGGGGGCGTCCTTCCCGGGGGCGACCTTCTCGGCGGCGACCTTCTCGGGGGCGGCGGGTTCCTCCTCGCCGTCCTCGAAGTACGTGTCCAGCACGTCGTCGAGCCGGGCCTCCCACTCCTGGAAGCGGGCGCGGGAGTCGGCCTCGATCTCGATGGGGTACCACCGGCGTTCGGGCGTGTGCACGGTCACCGTGAACCGCTTCCCGAACCGCGCGGTCTCCGTCTCCACGGCGCCGATCTCGTCCCAGCGGAACTCGCACGCCTGGTCGTCCAGGCGGAGTCGTACACCGCGGTGATCAGCGACGATCTCCGCGCGACGGTCGGACGCCTCGAAGACGGGCCCATCAGGGGCGGACTCCTCCTCAGGCTCTTCCTCAGGCTCTTCCTCAGGCTGTTCCTCAGGCTGTTCCTCAGGCTGTTCCTCGGACTTCTCCTCAGGATCACCCTCGGGCTTCGCATCAAGGATGCGCTCACGCTTGTCGTCGGCGTCCTCCACCGCGGTGGGGGCCGCCTCGGGCGCCGCGTCCTCGACCGCGCCGCTCTCGTCGGGCACGCTGTCGGCCGGCGTGGCGTCCTCCGGCTCGGCCGCGGACACCGGTGAGGTGAGTCCGGGGATGAAGGCCGGATCGATCCCGGCACCGTTCAGGGGCTTGCTGCTCGAACCAATGCGCTGCTCCACAGCGGGCAGTATGGTCGAAGATCCTGTGACGGACACAGCAGGTCCCTGCATCGTTATACGAATCTTCGCCGAATCCCCTGTACGACGCCCCGCGGGTTGGCGACGCACCGTGCCATGACGTCGTACAGGGCGCCGGGGATGCAGGGTGCGGGTAGGCGGCCGGTCGGCGCCGCGTCAGCCGAGTACGGCCAGCGCGTCGATCTCGATGAGGAGCCCGGCCGGGAGACCCACGTAGACGGTGGTCCGGGCGGCAGGCGGCTGAGTGAGGCCCTGCTCCCCGAAGTAGGCGTTGTAGATCTCGTTCATCTCGGCGAAGTGGTCCACGTCCGTCAGATAGACGCGGATCATCATCACGTCGTCCCAGCCGGCGCCGCCCTCCTCCAGGATCGCCTTGACGTTGGCGAGGGTCTGGAGGGTCTGCTCGCGCAGGGTCGGGCCCGCGGGTGTGGGCGGCTTGCCCTCCTCGGCGGGCAGGAAGCCGACCTGGCCGGCGACCTGGAGGATGTTCCCCTTCTTCACGCCGTGGGAGAACGCGGCGGGCGGGGTCGTGTGGGTCTTCGGAGTCAGGGCGATCTTGTCCGTCATGGGGCGTCCTTCGCGGGGGAGTTTCCGGAGTACTCCCGGCTGATGACGTCCGCGGTACGGCGCACCAGCGGGAGCAGGGTGAGGAGTTCGTCGGCGGAGACGACGACGTTGGGCGCGGAGACCGACATGGCTGCGACGAGCCGTCCGTCGGCGCCCCGGACGGGGGCGGCGACGCAGTTGATGGACTCCTCGTGGCCGCCGAGGTCGGTGGCCCAGCCCTGTTCGCGCACGAGCGCCAGTTCCGTCAGGAACGCGGCGGCGTTCGGCGTCGAGCGGGGGGTGTACCGGGGGTAGTCGAGCTTCTCCGCGAGGGCCCGGCGCTCGGGCTCGGGCAGATCGGCGAGAAGGAGCTTCGCGACCGCCGCGACGGTGAGGGCGACCGGCTTCCCGATCCGGGAGTACATCCGCACGGGGTAGCGGCTGTCCACCTTGTCGATGTAAAGGACCTCGTTCTCCTCGTACACCGCGAGGTGGACGGTGTGCCCGCACTCCTCGTTGAGCCGGACGAGGTGGGGGTGGGCGATGTCGCGGACGTCGAGGTTCTCGACAGCCTGCTGGGCGAGGGCGAAGAGGCGGGCGCCCAGGCGGTAGCGCTGGTCGGACTGGCGGTAGACGAGCCCGTGCTCGTGCAGGGTGCGCAGGAGGCGCAGCGCGGTGGACTTGTGCACACCGAGCCGCTCGGCGACCTGGCCGAGATCGGCGGGGCCCTCGGCGAGCAACGGCAGGATGCTCAGCGCCCGGTCGACGGTCTGGCTCATGGGGTAGGTACCTCCTCGTCGGCCCGCAGTGCGGCTTCCGTCCAGCCGGGGCCGAGTCGCAGTCTCTCCCACCCGGCGTCGTCGAGCGCGGCCAAGCGGTCTGTGTGGTCCAGCCACGAGGCGCGCCGCGACGGGGACCCCTCGGCGGCGGTGGCCGCAGGCAGGTCGGCGAGGTCACCGGGGACGGTGAGCGTGGCGGCGGCCATGAGGTGGCCGTGGCGGAGCCGGTCGCGGACGGGCAGGCCGCGCAGGGTGGCGGAGAGGAAACCGGCGGCGAAGGCGTCCCCGGCTCCGACGGCGGCCACCACGTCGACGCTCAGGGCGCGGACGAAGGTGGCGGTGCCCGAGGCGTCCTCGATTCCGTCACAGTCGCTGTCGAGCGCGACCGCCCCGCCCCTGCCCTGCTTGACGACCACGATCTCCGGTTCGGGCAGCGCGTCCCGGATGGCGCGGGCGCCGTGCAGCCCCCACGCCCGACGGGCCTCGTCGGCCCCCACGAAGACGATGTCGGCCCGGCGTGCCAGCTCCAGCAGCACCCGGGGCCCGTCGGGGTCGCGCCACAGCCCGGGGCGGTGGTTGACGTCGAAGGAGACGAGCGGGCGCCCGGCCCGGGGTGCGGTCAGCTCCCGTACGAGGCCGAGGCAGTCGTCCGACAGCGCGGCCGTGATCCCGGACAGGTGCAGGACGCGGCCGGCCCTTACCGCGCCCAGGTCCGTGTTCCCCACCGCCATCGCCGAGGCCGCCGACCCGGCCCGGTAGTACGCCACCTCGTGGCCGCGGCTCGCCCGGTCCTGCGCGGTGCGGAAGTAGATGCCCGTGGGCCGCTCCGGGTCCCGTTCGACGGCGCTCACGTCGACGCCGTACGCGCCGATCCGCTCGACGAGGTGGTCGCCGAACCCGTCGGCGCCGACCCGGCTGACCCAGCGCACCCGGTGGCCCGCGGCGGCGAGCATGCAGACGACGTTCGACTCGGCGCCGCCGATGCCCCGCTCGAAGGAGGGCACATCGGCCAGCCTCCCGGGCCGGGACGGCACGAACGTGACCATGGACTCGCCGAGCGCTACGACGTCCGGAGCGATGGACGGGCCATTGGCGGTCACGCTGGTGCTGGCTCCTCGTCGACGGGGGCTCCCCGGCTCGCGCGGAATGCGAGAGCGTGGGGGCAGGTCACGGCGGCTTCGTTGACCTCTCGTAGGCTGGGATGTTAGACAGCAATAAGCGATATACGCAATGACCGTTGCGCAGAGCGCAACGTGCTACGTCTGGGAGGCCCCATGGACGCCGCTACCGCCGCAGCACGCCTCACCGCCCTCATGGCGGAACGCGTCGACCACCGCTTCAAGGGCCTCCCGCCGGACGCCGAGGGCCGCACCCTCGCCGAACTGGCGGCCGAACGCCGCAACCTCTTCACCGGCGGCTTCACCACCCCGATCCTCGCCCTCTCCGCCGAGCGCCTGGAGCACAACCTCGGCCTGATGGAGACGTACGCGTCCCGTCACGGCCTCGCGTTCGCCCCGCACGGCAAGACATCGATGGCACCCCAGCTCTTCCACCGCCAGATCGCGCACGGCGCCGTGGGCATCACGCTTGCGGTCCCCCACCAGGTGCGCGTGGCACGGCACTTCGGCATCCAGCGGGTGTTCCTCGCGAACGAACTGGTCGACCCCGCGGCCCTGCGCGCCATCGCGGCCGACCTCGCCGCGGACCCGGACTACCGCTTCATCTGCTACGTCGACTCACTGCGCGGCGTCGCGCTGATGGACGCGGCCCTGACCGGAGCCGCGCGCCCGGTGGACGTGGTCATCGAACTGGCGGCCGGGGAGGGCGCGCGCACCGGCGTCCGTACGGAGGCGGAGTGCGCGGCGATCGCGGACGCCGTGGCGGCGACACGGACCCTGCGGCTGGTGGGCGTGGCCGGGTACGAGGCCGAGGTGCCGCAGGCGGACCCGGACCGGGTGCGGGCGTGGCTCGGCCGGCTGACCGCGCTGGCGGCGGACCTCGACAAGGCGGGCCGGTTCGCAGGTCTCAACGAGATCGTGGTGAGCGCGGGCGGCAGCGCCTGGTTCGACACGGTGGCGGACGTCTTCGCCCAGCTCCCCGAACTCTCCGCCCCCGTGCTGAAACTGCTGCGCTCGGGCGCGTACGTCTCCCACGACGACGGCCACTACCGCAAGCTGACCCCCTTCGCCCGGGTCCCCGAGGAGGGCGCGCTGGAACCGGCGTTCCGCCTGTGGGCCCAGGTGGTGTCCCGCCCCTCCCCCGACCAGGCGTTCGTCAACGCGGGCAAGCGGGACGCGGCGTACGACCTGGACCTGCCCTTCGCCCAGGTCGTACGGCGGGACGGCGAGGAGCACAAGGCCAACGGCGTCTCCGTGACCGCCCTCTCCGACCAGCACGCCTGGCTCCGTACGACCCCGGAGGCGGACATCAGGGTCGGCGACTGGCTGGGCCTCGGCCTGTCCCACCCGTGCACCTCCTTCGACAAGTGGCCGCTGATCCCGGTGGCCGAGGCGGACGGCACGGTCGTCGACTACATCCGAACCTTCTTCTAGCCAGTGCCCCTCCCGGCTACGGGAGCCGGCACGCCCGGTACGGGCCGGATACCGAAGGGCTCGGCGATGGAGACCGTCATCCGGCGTCCACCGTCGAGCCCTGTCGTGTGCGCCGCTTCCCCGTCCCCACGGGGCGGCACCCTCAGGAGCCGCCTCCGCTCGGGGCGGGCCCCCGCTTGTCACGCGACCCCCGGATGAACCCCGGGGGTCGCGTGCCGGTCAGACGGTCGGGGCAGGCTGGGGCTCCAGCACCTTGATCGGGGTTCGGTGCAGGCCCCTGCGGTCGTAGAAGCGGGTCATGCCGAAGCCGAACAGCAGCGCTACCACGAAGCCCACGCCGATCATGGTCCAGCCACGGCCCAGCCCGGCATCGACCTGTGCGCCGAAGTAAAGGATGGACCTGACACCGTCGACCACCTGTCGGAAGGGCTCGAACTCGGCGAGGAAACGGTAGAAGTCCGGAAGGGCCTCCAACGGGATCGTGGCGCCCGCCGACGGAATGGCGAAGCCGACCAGCACCAGCATGGACACCAGCTGGCCGGGCATCCCGAAGACCGCGAGCAGAGCCAGCGCGGTGATGCCCATCGCGGTGGTGGCGCAGGCCCCGTAGATCCACAGGAGCGTCAGGTGCGAGGCGTCGATGCCGACGATACTCACGGCCGCCACCAGTGCCAGGGCGGACGTCACCAGCGACAGGCCGGCCATGAGCCCGCACCCGATGGCGAAGTGACGCGTACGGCTGATGCGCTCCGCGGGCTTGACACGGCGGAAGGGGCCGTAGTCGCTGGCCGCGTACCCCAGCATGGCGTCCAGCTGGGTGTGGATCACATTGGCGCCCAGCATGCCGCCCAGGACGAGCACCAGGGTGTAGAAGAACGCGCTCAGCCCGAGTCCGCTGTGGGTGCCGATCTCATGGCCCTCCTGGACCGTCACCGTGATCGGGTCGGCGATCAGCAGCCGCTCGGCCGTGCTCGGCTGCTCGGCCTTCACCGCATGGTCCGCCTCCGGCTTCGCGTGCCCGCTCGCCTCGGCCTTCGCCGCACGGGCTGCCTGCAGCTTCGCCTGCTGGCCCAGCTGCTTGCCCAGCTCGATGGAGGTGGTGTGAGCCACCTCCCGGTTGATCTCGGAGGCCATGGAGGAGCCGAAGCTTCCGGAGGCGGGGTTGGTCAACACCTGCAGGGTGGGGCGCTTCGGGTCCTGCTGCTGGGGGACGGCCAGCGCGGCCACGGATGCCGAGAAGTTCTCGGGGATCACCAGGGCGCCGTACGCCTTGTCCTTCCCCAGCATCTCCTCGGCCTCGCTCCGGCTGACCTGCTTCCAGGCGACCTTGCCCTTCAGCTCCGGGGAGTGGGCGACCTTCGAGTTGATCTGATCACCCAGGTTGATCTGCTTCCCGCCCATGTCCATGCCCTTGTCGGCGTTCACCAGCGCGATCGGCAGATCGTGCATGTAGCCGGTCGGGTTGTTGTTCGCACCCATGTACAGGAGCGAGAGCACGAAGGACAGCAGGCCGAGGATCAGCGCAGACGGGATCCACAGGCTCCGCCGGCGCAGCACCTTTCGTCCGGGCGCTCGATGAGGATGCACCGGCTCAGACATGGTGCCTCCCCTCGGAAAGGGGCGCCATGGAGGAACTTTCATGACAAATGACTCTTATGTGACATGAGACCGGCAACTCTGCTCCAGATGCGATGTCGCGCCGCGGTGCGGTGCGCGTAAGACGTGCGACAGAAGACCAGCCCTCGGGTCGACGGGCCCAGGCTGGAAACCTCCACTATCCAAAGCCTAGATACTCACACTATCCAGTCCTGGCTGTCGAACTGAGCGGCAGCGATACTGGTCACAGCACGGAAATCGAGGGAGCGCATGAGGATCTCGGAACTGAGCCGACAGTCGGGGGTGCCGGTCGCGAGCATCAAGTACTACCTGCGGAAGGGGCTGATGCCCGCGGGCCGCGCGATGGGAGCCACCCTGGCGGAATACGGCGAGGAGCATGTTCAGCGCCTGCGGCTGATCCGGGCGCTGACAACCCTGGGAGGGTTGTCCATCGCCGCTGCCCGTGATGTGCTCGCCGAGATCGACCAGCCGCATGATGATCCGCGCGGCATGCTCGGCGTCATCCACTACGCCCTGCGTACCCCGGCCGATGCCGGAGCGACCGGCGCCGAGGAGCTGACGGAGCGCGTCGACAGCCTCGTGGAGGCAATGGACTGGGACGTATCGGAAGCCTCGCCCCACCGCCTCGCGCTGGCCGCGAGCCTGCGAGAGCTCAGCCGCCTCGGGATGGACTTCGGCGTGGACGACCTCCTCCCGTACGCCACGCTGGCCGCCGCCGTGGCGCGGCTGGACCTCGACCAGATCGACGGCATCGAGGACCGGATGGCGCTCGCCGAACGTGCCGCGATCATCACCCTGCTCCTCGAACCGGTCCTCGCCCTGCTCCGGCGGCTCGCCCAGGAGGGCGAGGCACGTCGCCGCACAGCGGAGGCCGCCGCACCCCACACCGCGTAGCCTGAGCCCTCCCGGCGCGGGCCTGACCTCGCCTCGGTGCCCCGGCAGGACCAGTAGGAGCGCCCATGCCCCCCGTGGATCTCGCCGACCTCGCCCTCCGGGACGCGGACGTCGTCGACGGCAGCGGCGCCCCCTCCTACCGCGCGGACGTGGCGGTCAAGGACGGCAGGATCGTCTCGATCGTCAAGGAGGCCGCGGCGGCGGGCTGCCAACGCCCCAGGGCCGTGCGGGAACTCGATGCCGAGGGCCTCGTCCTCTCCCCCGGCTTCATCGACATGCACGCCCACAGCGACCTCGCGCTCCTGCGCGACCCGGACCACAGCGCCAAGGCCGCGCAGGGCGTGACGCTCGAGGTCATCGGGCAGGACGGGCTGTCGTACGCGCCGGTCGACGACCGCACGCTCGCCGAGGTGCGCCGCGCGATCACCGGCTGGAACGGACACGGCGACGACATCGACTTCACCTGGCGTTCCGTGGGCGAGTACCTGGACCGCCTGGACGAGGGCATCGCGGTCAACGCGGCCTATCTGATCCCGCAGGGCACGGTCCGCATGCTCGCCGTCGGCTGGGAGGACCGCGAGGCGATGCCCCAGGAGCTGGACCGGATGCGGCAGTTGGTCGCCGAAGGGATGGAACAGGGCGCGGTCGGCATGTCGTCCGGGCTGACCTACACCCCCGGCATGTACGCCACGGACGCCGAACTCACCGACCTGTGCCGGGTGGTGGCCGCGTACGGCGGCTACTACTGCCCGCACCACCGGTCGTACGGGGCCGGAGCCCTGGAGGCGTACGAGGAGATGGTCACGCTGACCCATGAGTCCGGCTGCCCGCTCCACCTGACGCACGCCACCATGAACTTCGGCGTCAACAAGGGCCGGGCCGGTGAACTGCTGTCCCTGCTCGATGCTGCGCTGGCATCGGGTGCGGACATCACGCTGGACACCTACCCCTACACCCCGGGCTGTACGACGCTGGCGGCGATGCTGCCGAGCTGGGCGGGCGAGGGCGGGCCCGAGGAGATCCTCGCGCGGCTCGCCGACGACCGCACCGCCGAGCGGATCCGGCACGGGATGGAGGTCGTGGGCTCCGACGGCTGCCAGGGTGTGCCCATCGAGTGGGACACCATCGAGATCTCGGGGGTCAGTGATCCGGGGCTCGCGGCGTACGTCGGCAGGACCGTGCAGGAGTCCGCGGACCTGCGCGGCGAGACGCCGTGGGCGATCGCCCGCCGTCTCCTCGTCGAGGACCGGCTGGGCCCGACGATCCTCCAGCACGTGGGCCACGAGGAGAACGTCCGGGCGATCATGCGCCACCGCGTCCACACCGGCGGCTCCGACGGCATCCTCCAGGGCGCGAAACCGCACCCGCGCGCCTACGGCACCTTCCCGCACTACCTAGGCCGGTACGTCAGGGAGCTGGGGGTGCTGTCGCTGGAGGAGTGCGTCGCCCATCTCACCGGCCGCCCGGCGGCCCGGCTGCGACTGCCGGACCGCGGCCTGGTCCGCGAGGGCCACCGGGCCGACCTGGTCCTGTTCGACCCGGCCACGGTCGCGGCGGGCGCCACCTTCGACCAGCCGCGCACACCGCCGACGGGCATCCCGTACGTCCTGATCGACGGCCGTTTCGTGATCGAGGACGGGCGGCGCACCGACGTACTGGCCGGACGGGCGGTCCGCCGGACTCCGGCATGACCGCCCGCCCGCGGGTCGCCTACGGCTTGGGCAGGGTGCAGCCGCTCGCACTCAGGTCGAGCTTGTTGCCGGCCCCGAAGCACGCGGGGATCTGGTAGATCTCCTCGGCGTAGTTGATGCCCTGGCGGACGGTCACGTTCCCGCTCTCGTCGACCTCGCAGGGGTTGTTCAGGGTGCAGGTCGCGCCGTCCTCGTTGCCGGTGTTGTTGACGGCGACGACCTTGCCGGTGGTGGTGTCGACGACCGGCGACCCCGAGGTGCCGCCGATGGTGTTGCAGGCGGAGGTGTAACGGACCGAGTCCTTCCAGGTCCAGCCGCCCTCCTTCAGGCGGTACACGAACCCGTCGATGTTGCAGCTGTAGATCCGCTTCCAGTAGCCGGAGACGACCTTGATGGAGGTACCGGCGACCGGGTGGGTGTCGGCGACGGTGAGCGCGTTGATCCCGTAGGTGTTCCGGATCTGCGCATAGGTGCTGGTGAGCTGATAGATCGTGACGTCCGTGTCGGTCATCGTGGAGTATGCGACCTTGCTCGCGCGCAGCGTCGCGACCTTGCTTCCCGAGGAGTTGAGCAGGCCGAAGGTGCGGCTGGAGGACTGGCCGACGATGACCTGGCCGGGCGAGGGGAAGCCGGTCTCCAGACAGTGGCCGTTGGAGAGCACGAGCGCCGGGTCGTTGTCCGCGGAGTTCGGGAAGCGGATGACGGAACCGGAGCAGTTGCTGAGCGAGACGGTGCCGGCGAAGTCGACGGCCTGGACCGTCGCCTTCTTGGCGGGCGCGGCTGTGGTCCCGGACGCCGCGATCGCCGGTGCCGTACCGGCTCCGGCGATCACCAGGGCGAAGAGGGGGGCAGCGAGTGGCTTGCGCATGTGGGGGGTTCCCTCCCGATCAGAGCGGTGACGTGGACGGCCGGAGGATTTCCGCTCGATCCACGCATTGTCATGCGCATTGTTATTTCAGCCGACCAAAGGGACAAGGACAGGTTTTCGGCCACACGGGAGCGGCGACCGTCGCGCGCCACACGTTCGACAGAGCCACCCACGTGGCGCAAAACACGCGGCGCGGGGCGTTACTCGGCCGTAAGCTCGCGGATATGCAGGTGATCCAGTCCACGAAGCTCGCCAACGTCTGCTACGAGATCCGTGGCCCGGTCCTCGAGGAGGCGATGCGACTGGAAGCGGCGGGCCACCGCATCCTCAAGCTCAACACCGGCAATCCGGCCGCCTTCGGCTTCGAGTGCCCGCCCGAAATCCTGGAGGACGTCCTCCGCAACGTCTCCACGGCACACGGCTACGGCGACGCCAAGGGCCTGCTCGCCGCGCGCCGGGCGGTCGTGATGCACAACCAGACTCTCGGCATCGAGACGGACGTCGAGCACGTCTTCATCGGCAACGGCGTCTCCGAGCTGATCGTGATGGCGATGCAGGCTCTGCTGGACGACGGCGACGAGGTGCTCGTACCGTCGCCGGACTACCCCCTGTGGACGGCGGCGGTGTCCCTGTCGGGCGGCACGCCCGTCCACTACCGCTGCGACGAGCAGTCGGACTGGATGCCGGACCTCGCGGACGTGGAGCGGAAGGTCACCGACCGCACCAAGGCGATCGTCATCATCAACCCGAACAACCCGACGGGCGCGGTGTACGACGAGACACTGCTCCAGGGCCTGACGGACATCGCGCGCCGGCACAACCTCCTCGTGTGCTCGGACGAGATCTACGACAAGATCCTCTACGACGGCACCACGCACACCCCGACGGCGGCGGTGGCCCCGGACCTGATGACCCTGACCTTCAACGGCATGTCGAAGGCGTACCGGGTGGCGGGGTACCGGGTGGGCTGGATGTCGATCTCGGGCCCCCGGGCGCACGCGGAGTCGTACATCGAGGGACTGACGATCCTCGCGAACATGCGGCTGTGCGCGAACATGCCGGGGCAGCACGGCGTGGTGGCGGCGCTGAGTGGCCGCCAGTCCATCACGGACCTGGTACTGCCGGGCGGGCGGCTGAAGGAGCAGCGGGACACGGCGCACGAGCTGCTGACCCAGATCCCGGGCGTGACCTGCGTGAAGCCGAAGGGCGCGCTGTATCTGTTCCCGCGCCTCGACCCGAAGGTCTTCAAGATCAAGGACGACCGGCAGATGGTCCTGGACCTGCTGCGGCGCGAGAAGATCATGGTCGTGCACGGAACCGGCTTCAACTGGACGGAACCCGACCACTTCCGGGTGGTGACCCTGCCGACGGTGGGAGATCTGACGGCGGCGATCACGCGGATAGGGAACTTCCTGGACGGCTACAGCCAGCGCTGACGCTCACCACGGGCGAGCCCACCGGGCGAGCGACTCACTCCGTTGCGTGACTCGACTCAACTTTAGACGAAATCCAAGCTAGGATGGCTTCCTGTCGCAGCACAGGAGGCCGGCCCATGTACGAACCGATCCGCACCAAGTCGGTCCACACGACGGCCCGCACCACCCCCGACTTCCCGCACCGTTCGCGCGAGGAGGAGCTGGACATCCAGCTCGCGGGCCATCTGGCGGCGTTGCTCACCGTGACGGACGAACTGCGCGAGCTGGAGCCCTCCGTGGAACTGGACGCGGCCGCCGAGCGGCTCGTCGAGCAGGTGGCGCGGCTGCGCGGCGAGGTGCCGCCGGTCCGTGTGACGACGCCCGCTCGCGGCCGTGAACCGCGGCTCACGGCACTCCATCGACGCGCCCACGCGCTGGCGGGCCGCGCCCTGGTGGTGGCGGCGTCCCGTGCGGACACGGCGGCGGCGATCCTGTCGGCGCAGCGCATGGACGCGCACACCGCCGCGCTGGCCGAGCCGCGGGAGCCCCTCACCGCCGGCTGACCCTTCCTCACGGCTCCCCTCGACGGCCCCGGTCCGCGCGCACCCGCAGCGACGCGCGGACCGGGTGCCATGACACTGCGTTCGCTTGAGCCGGGATCTCCTGCGGCCGCCGGTACCCGTCGCGACGGCGAGCATCCCGGACGCGGTCCGACGACGCCGAACCCACCCAGCCGGCGCATCTGCTTGCGGTTGGCCGGCACCGCCGGAATCGGCCATCGTGGCTGATCATCGTCACGACGGGGCGTTCAGGCTCTTACGAGCTCCTTCGAGCCCAGCTCGCCTTGTGCGCACTCAAGGTTCCGGGCCACACGCTCGCGATGTTCGGCGGGCAGCTTGCCGTCATTGAGCAGGCGTTCACAGCAGCTCTTCGACTCCTCGTACTCTCCGACCCAATAGGCGGACACCGCGAGTTCGTCGAGTACTTGCCAGTCGTACCAGCCGAACTCGACGAAAATGATGTCGTCGCTTGGATACGGGATCCGCGCCGCCTGCCGCGCAAACATGTAGGCGAGCGGCCAGCGCTGGCCGTTGACGCGACACAGGCGCGCGAGCTCGCCGAGGGCTTCGGCGCGCGAGGGGCGGCTCTCGTACGCACGCAGGTAGCGGCCCATCACCTCGGTCGGCGGCCGCTCGAGCGCTTCCGCGAGCCGTGCGGCCCGGAGGTGTGCGCAGAAGCCCTCCTGAGCACAACCCTCCATGGCGGCCCGGCGGTCATAGGCTTCCAGAGACTTCTCCAGCTCACCGACATTGCCCCAGCTCTGAGCGAGGTAGAAGACGTAACGGGCGTTGTCGGGTTCCTTGAGCAAACCTTGCTGGAGGGTCTCCACATCGCGCAGATACTTCTCCCTCGCGTCGCCCTGCCTGTCGCGTGCCCCGCCTCCCACGATGAGGATGTTGGCACCTTCGAGAGCCCCGACGGTGTACGGGGAGTCGACGTCGAGGTACTCGTGCAGGACGCCGACGTACCGCCATGGCAGCCGGGTTGAGACCAGGGCGCGGCGCCGATGGATGATCGGCCCGCTGTGCACTGCGACCCTGTAGGCGTCGAGAGTCAGCTCCGGCATGCGGAAGTTGGGCTTCACCTCCATCACGTCGTCGGCGTCCATGAAGAGCAGGTAGTCCGCGCCGGTGCGGGCGAGTTCGATCGCTTCGGTACGACTCCCGTCAAATCCCTTCCAGGGCCGTTCGTACAGTTCACCGGGCAGATCACTGTAGACGTCGCGGATGACGTCCTGGGTACCATCGGTCGAACCCGTGTCCAGGATGACCCATGTATCGATCAAGGGCCGTACGGACTCGAGACAACGACGAATCACCGGGGCTTCGTTCTTGACGATCATGTTCAGGCAGATCGTTGGCTTCACGGTACCGTCCAACTCCACGGCGACAAAAGACCGATGTGCGACAGTATCCAGCCTTTCGAGGTCACACAACGAAGCCGGACCGAAGCCGCCGTTTTTCTCGTCCTGAACGACCGACCGCGGCAGCGTACTTATCAGAGGAAGAACTGCACGAAAAACCACCCAATGACCTGACGAGAACGCCGGGTTCACGAGATCGCTTTCGCGAAGCAACCCCTTGATTGCGTACATTCGGGTGGTCCGCTACTCCCAAGTGCCTGCCGAACGGCGGCATCACCGGGGCCGCCTCGTAACGTCTGTGGAAATGAGGGTGGTTCGAACTTCAGCATCTCCGGCACCAACACGGACCTTTCGGTGTCGGCGATCTGAGATCGTCCTCACCCATCCGTCCTCACCATTCCACGAGATGTGAGCAAGTGAAACGTAGGAAATTGTGGGCAGGGTTCGCCGGACTGGCGGCGGCATTCACCGGGGTGACCACCTGGGCGATTCAATCCCAGTCGGCCTCGACTCCTCCGGATTCCAGGGCGCCGTCAGCGGCCCGGGTGGCACAGGACCCCGACGTGCTTCTGCAGACGGCCATGCTACAGCTTCAGAAGTTCAACGACTCCCAAGGGGCCGCCCGTACCTATAGGCGCATTCTGAAGCTGGACCCCGGCAACAAGATCGCCTGGTACAACCTGGGAGTCCTCGCGCAACAGGCCGACAAGAAGGCCGATGCCCGTGAGGCCTACGACAAAGCCCTGAAGATCGACCCGAATTACGAGTCGGCTCTCTTCAACGAGGCGCTTCTGCTGAGGCCGAGCGAGCCCGACCGCGCCATCGGACTCCTGAAGCGCGTCGTTGCTTTCGACCCGAAGGCGGGCACGGCCTATCTGCAAATGGGACACATCCTGGCGGAGAATCACCGGAACGACGAAGCCGAGAACGAGTTCCGCCGTGCCCTCGAGACCGACCCCTCGCTCCGTTCCGAAGTACCGGAGCGCTTCCGGGATTCCATCAGCCCCTCCCCGGCTTCGGGCCAAGAAGGGAGCACGAGATGACGTCGACCGCGACCCCGAGATTCTCCGTCTTCACCCCCAGCCACCGACCTCGCTTTCTCGATGAGTGCCTGGCATCCCTGCAGGCGCAGACCTGTTCGGACTGGGAGTGGATCGTCCTGCTCAACAACGGCGCCCGGTGGCGGCCGGAGCGACCCGACGACAGGATCCGCCTGGAGATCGCGGACGACGTCCACGGCGTCGGAGCGGCGAAGCGCAGGGCCTGCGAACTGGCACGGGGCGAGATCCTCGTGGAACTCGACCACGACGACCTCCTGGCGAAGTCATGCCTGGCGGAGCTCGGCAAGGCGTTCGACGCACACCCCGAGGCGGTCTTCGTCTACAGCAACACCGCCCAGATCACCGAGGACGGGAAACGGGACGACAGCCGGTTCGACGAGACGTGTGGTTGGAAGTACGAGGAGGTGACCGTGGACGGCCGCAGACTCCAGCAGGTCATCTCCCTGGCACCGACGCCGCACAACGTCTCCTACATCTGGTACGCGCCCAACCACGTGCGGGCGTTCCGCAAGGAGAGCTACGAGAAGGTCGGCGGGTACGACGCCACGCGTTCGGTCCTGGACGACCAGGACCTGATGTGCCGTCTCTTCCACGCCGGCGACTTCCATCTCATCAACCGCTGCCTCTACCTCCAGCGGGTGCACTCCGACAACACCCAGCGCGACCCGGAGATCAACGCACACATCCAGCGCGAGACGGTGACGCTGTACGACAAGTACATCGAGGCCAACGCCCTCGCCTGGACCCAGCGACGCGGACTGCTCGCGCTGAACCTCGGCGCGGGCAGCCGGAAGCCGCCCGGCTACCTGGCTGTGGACCAGCACCCAGGAGAGGGCGTCGACATCGTCGCGCCCCTGCCCGGGAAGCTGGACCTGGCCGACGGCTCGGTCGGCCTGATCCGGGCGGTGGAGTTCCTGGAGCGCGTGCCGGCGAAGGTGCCGCTGATCAACGAGTTGTACCGGTTGCTCGCGCCCGGCGGCATGCTCCTCACCACAACACCCAGCTCCGACGGCCGTGGCGCATACCAGAACCCGACGCACGTCGCCTACTACAACGAGAACTCGTTCTGGTACTACACGGACAACCAGTACCGCGCCTTCGTGCCCGCCCTCGATGCCCGGTTCCAGTCGTCGCGGCTGGTCACCTACTTCCCGACCGACTGGCACTCCGACAACAACATCTCCTACGTGGTCGCCAACCTCATCGCGATGAAGGAGGGCGCTGCGAGGTGCGGAGGACCGCTGCTGGTATAGGCCGCAGGAGGCGCCCTGCAGGACCGCTGCGAGGTCCTGCAGGGCGCCTCCTGCGTGCGCCGGGTCCCGCGTGCCCGTCCTCCTCACAACCCCGGCTGAACCGCGCGCCGGTCGCGTGGGTCCGCCCCCAACCACCGCTACTTCCAGGGCAGCCAGGCGTGTCGCATGCCCTGCCCCGCCTCCGTAGGAGCACGTCACATGACCACGCTCATCAGCGACCCGGAGTCCCCGCAAGCCCACGGGAAGGAGGGGTGCGCGCCGGAGGTTCCGAAGGCGCCTGGCCGGATCCATCGGGTCCTCGCCCACGAGTGGACCCTTGCGGCCGTCGGCAGCGTGCTTCTGGCGGTCCTGATGACCTGGCCGACCGCCCGGCACCTCGCCACCACGATCCCGCAGGACGTCTATGACCCGCTGCTGCAGGCGTGGCAGATCGCGTGGGGAGGCCACGCACTGGCCACCGACCCGGCCGACATCTGGGACGCCAACGCCTTCTTCCCCGAGCGGCTGAGCCTGGCGTATTCGGACAGTCTCCTCGGCTACGCCCCCTTGGGCATGATCGGTTCCGGCGCTTCCGCCGCCGTCGCCCGCTACAACGTGATCTACGTCCTCGTGCACGCGCTGGCCTTCTTCGGCGCGTACGCCCTGACCCGGCAGCTGGGCTCGCGCATCCCCGGTGCACTGGTGGCCGGAATGGCGTTCGGTTACGCACCTTGGCGTCTGGCCCATGGCGGGCATTTGAACATCCTGTCCACAGGCGGGATCGCACTGGCCCTGGCCATGCTGGCGCGGGGGCACGGTTTCAGCCTCCGGGACGGCTACCGGGCGGGGCACCCCCGGCTCGGCTGGATCCTCGCCGGCTGGGCCGTCGCCGCCTGGCAGATCACCCTCGGTTTCGGACTCGGCATCTCCTTCGGGTATGTCCTTCTGGTCATCGGGTTCATCATGGCGATGGGCCGACTGCGGGGGCACCGGGCGGACGCGTCAGGTCGCGTGTTGATCGGCAACCTGTCGGGCGGTGCGCTGTTCACCGTGACCACGGCGCTGATGGCCCGGCCTTACCTGCACATCACGGAGATGTACCCGGACGCGCGGCGCACCGTGGCCGACCTCGCCCTCTATTCGCCCCCGCTCCGTGGCATGCTCACCGCCCCGGCCGAGTCCTGGCTCTGGGGCTCCTCCCACCAGGAAGTCCGGGCCACGTTGGCCGCCCCGGCGGAGATGACGTTGCTACCGGGTTTCGTCCTCATCGGTTTGGCGGTGATCGGCCTGGGCCTGTCCGCCTGGCACCCGCGTACCCGGCTGTGGCTGGGCGGAGCAACCGTGCTTGCCGGGTACCTGGCCCTGGGTACCCAGGCCTGGGGCGGGGGGAAGTACGGCTACTTGTTCCTCTTCCGGCACCTGCCCGGACTGGACGCGATCCGCACGCCCGGCCGACTGGTCGTCTGGGTGACCTTGTTGCTGGCCGTCCTCGCCGCTGGTGCGGTCAGTGCCCTCTGCGACCGGATGGACGCGATCGCCGGGGAAAAGCCCGACAGCGGTCGGAGAATCCTCGTGCGGCTGGCCATGCTCGCCCCGGTGCTGCTCATCGGCATCGAGTGCTTCAACGTCACCCCGCACCCACGCGCGCCGACCACTCCCGCCGCCCTGCTCGGTGAGCGAGGGCCGGTGCTGGTCCTGCCCAGTGACATGATGACCGACCCTGCGGTCATGCTGTGGTCGACAAACGGCTTCCCACGGATCGTCAACGGCAGCAGCGGTTTCTCCCCCGCGAGCCAGGAGCGGATTCGGACCGTCTCTGCGAGTTTCCCCAGCGCGGAAAGCATCGACTACTTGCGCACGATCGGAGTGAGGACCGTGATCGTGTTGCGTGACCGTGTCCCGGGCACCCGCTGGCAGGGGGCCGCCTACGGGTCGGTAGCCGAGTTCGGCGTCGACCGACGGGACGTCGGCACGGCCGTTGTCTTCAGCTGGTGAGCTCACCGGCCCGCGCCGCGGCAGCCAGCGCGGCGAAGGCAGGCGCCTTCAGGGCCGCGGTCAGCTGGTCGTCCCAGCTCGGCAGGGGCGCGACGCCGGCCCGCAGCCAGTTGCCGTGCCCGAGTACACCGAACGCCGGGCGGGTGGCCGGGCGCGGGAACTTCTCCGAACCGACCGGGCGGAGCCGCTCGGGATCGAGGCCGCTGAGACGGAAGGTCTCACGCGCCAGGCCGCACCACGTGGTGTGGCCGGCCGCCGTACCGTGGTAGATGCCCGCCGGTGCGCGCCCGGCCAGTGCGGCACGACCGAGGGCAGCCAGCTGCCGGGCGAGCGCGCGGGACCAGGTCGGCTGGCCGTGCTGGTCCGCCACCACGTCCAAAGTCTCGCGTCGAGCGGCGAGTTCGAGCATGGTCGTCACAAAGTTGGGCCCGTGTGCGCCGTACAGCCAGGCGGTGCGCACGATGTAGCCAGTGCGCGGCAGGAGTTCGGTGACTGCTCGCTCCCCTGCCAGTTTGCTCCGTCCGTACGCGTTGACCGGCCCGGTCGGAGCGTCCTCGGGATACGGCGAGCGGGCGTCGCCCGGGAACACATAGTCGGTGGAGACGTGGAGCAGTAGGGCGCCATTGTCCGAGCAGGCACGCGCGAGGTGGCGGACGCCTGTGCCGTTCACGGCTGTGGCCGCCGCCTCGGACCGCTCGGCGCCGTCGACATCCGTCCAGGCGGCGCAGTTGACCACCACCCGGTGACCGGTGACGGCCACGCGCACGGCTGCCGGGTCGGTGATGTCGAGCTGGTCCCGGCTCAGTCCCGTCACCGCGGCGTCCGGATCGACGGCGAGTTCGGCCAGCACGTCCTGGCCAAGGAGCCCGCGTGCACCGGTCACCAGCCAACTCGTGGTCATCGCAGCGCGGTCCTCTCCTTGAGCGGTTCCCACCAGGAGCGGTGAACGCGATACCAGGCGACCGTGGTGGCCAGGCCCTCCGTGAAGGACACCTGGGGGGAGTAGCCGAGCTGTTCGCGAATCTTGCTGTCGTCCAGCGAGTAGCGCAGGTCGTGGCCCTTGCGGTCGGGCACGTGCTCGACGCGGTCCCAGTCCGCGCCGACCGCGTCCAGCAGCAGGCCCGTGAGTTTGTGGTTGCTCAGCTCGGTCCCGCCGCCGATGTTGTAGACCTCCCCGGCCCTGCCGCCGTGCAGGACCAGGTCGATACCCCGGCAGTGGTCAAAGACGTGCAGCCAGTCGCGGATGTTGCGGCCGTCCCCGTACAGGGGAACCGTCCTTCCCTCGAGCAGGTTGGTGATGAAGAGCGGGATGACCTTCTCGGGGAACTGGTACGGCCCATAGTTGTTGGAGCACCGGGTGACCACGACGTCCAAGCCGTGGGTGCGGTGGTAGGCAAGCGCCAGCAGGTCGGAGCCGGCCTTCGACGCGGAGTACGGGGAGTTCGGCGCAAGCGGCCACGCCTCGGTCCATGAGCCCTCACCGATCGAGCCGTACACCTCGTCGGTGGACACGTGGACAAAGCGACCGATGCCGTGTCGGTGAGCCGCGTCCAGGAGTACCTGCGTGCCCATCACATTGGTGCGGACGAAGGGACCGGCCCCGTGGATCGACCGGTCCACGTGCGACTCGGCGGCGAAGTGCACCACCGCGTCTTGGCCCGCCATCACCTGGTCGACCACGTCCGGGTCACAGATGTCGCCCTGGACGAAGGCGTATCCGGGATTTTCCGCCACAGGCGCCAGATTGGCCACGACCCCCGAATAGGTGAGTTTGTCGAGGACGGTGATCCGTTCTGCCGGATCCGATTTCAGCCGTCGGCGGACGTATTCAGAACCGATGAATCCAGCGCCGCCGGTCACAAGAATGCGCATAGGTCTCCGAGTCTCCCTGGTGCCCGGCGTTCAGCACCGGGGCCTGGTCAACCATTATCTGCACCGCTTACGCTACTCGGGGCTCCGGAATCTTCCTGGCAGGCGGGACCGATTCACGCTGATGGTGTCGATGATGAGCCGATACATTCCTCTGTCCGGAAGGCTCGGGTGGCATGCGGACGGTGCCCGCGAGGCCGAAGCCTCGGGGCACCGTCATTCATTCCCGGGTGAAGCGGACGACCCGCACGGTACCGCCGCTCGTATGGGAGTTACGTGAGTTTGGCGCAGACCACGAAAACGGTGACGGGATTGCCCGTGCCGCCAGCCTGTCCCTGCCACCCAGTGGGCGCCGTGGTCGCGGAACCCCCGAGCGGTCTGGTGATGTTGATTTCGTTCTGCTGGTTGTTCGAGGCCCCACCGCCGGTGGCGACGTCACCGGTGTTGCACGTGACAGACACCAGATTGTTCCCGGTGGCGGACTTGACGTAGAGGTTGACCGGGCCCGCGGCACCCTGAGCGCCTTGGTTGCCCTGGTTGCCCTGGTTGCCCTGGTTGCCCTGGTTGCCCTGGTTGCCCTGGTTCCCCTGCGGACCCTGCGGACCCTGCGGACCCTGCGGACCCTGCGCCCCCTGGTTGCCCTGGTTGCCCT
>NZ_MLYP01000091.1 GCF_001866645.1 Streptomyces colonosanans | reverse complement strand
CGCCGGAAAGGGAAACGCGAGAGCGGGAACCTGGAAAGCACCGAGGAAATCGGATCGAGAAAAGATCTGATAGAGTCGGAAACACCGAAGGGAAGCGCCCGGAGGAAAGCCGCGAGAGTGAGTCTCTCGGGTGAGTACAAAGGAAGCGTCCGTTCCTTGAGAACTCAACAGCGTGCCAAAAGTCAACGCCAGATATGTTGATACCCCGTCTCCGACCGGATTTCGGTTGGGACGAGGTTCCTTTGAAAAAACACAGCGAGGACGCTGTGAACCGAGGGGACTATTCCTCCTCTTGGTTCCGCTCCCGTGTGTGTCACCGGATTACCGGAAAACATTCACGGAGAGTTTGATCCTGGCTCAGGACGAACGCTGGCGGCGTGCTTAACACATGCAAGTCGAACGATGAAGCCCTTCGGGGTGGATTAGTGGCGAACGGGTGAGTAACACGTGGGCAATCTGCCCTGCACTCTGGGACAAGCCCTGGAAACGGGGTCTAATACCGGATACGACTGTCTCGGGCATCCGATGACGGTGGAAAGCTCCGGCGGTGCAGGATGAGCCCGCGGCCTATCAGCTTGTTGGTGAGGTAATGGCTCACCAAGGCGACGACGGGTAGCCGGCCTGAGAGGGCGACCGGCCACACTGGGACTGAGACACGGCCCAGACTCCTACGGGAGGCAGCAGTGGGGAATATTGCACAATGGGCGAAAGCCTGATGCAGCGACGCCGCGTGAGGGATGACGGCCTTCGGGTTGTAAACCTCTTTCAGCAGGGAAGAAGCGAGAGTGACGGTACCTGCAGAAGAAGCGCCGGCTAACTACGTGCCAGCAGCCGCGGTAATACGTAGGGCGCAAGCGTTGTCCGGAATTATTGGGCGTAAAGAGCTCGTAGGCGGCTTGTCGCGTCGGTTGTGAAAGCCCGGGGCTTAACCCCGGGTCTGCAGTCGATACGGGCAGGCTAGAGTTCGGTAGGGGAGATCGGAATTCCTGGTGTAGCGGTGAAATGCGCAGATATCAGGAGGAACACCGGTGGCGAAGGCGGATCTCTGGGCCGATACTGACGCTGAGGAGCGAAAGCGTGGGGAGCGAACAGGATTAGATACCCTGGTAGTCCACGCCGTAAACGGTGGGCACTAGGTGTGGGCGACATTCCACGTCGTCCGTGCCGCAGCTAACGCATTAAGTGCCCCGCCTGGGGAGTACGGCCGCAAGGCTAAAACTCAAAGGAATTGACGGGGGCCCGCACAAGCGGCGGAGCATGTGGCTTAATTCGACGCAACGCGAAGAACCTTACCAAGGCTTGACATACACCGGAAAGCATTAGAGATAGTGCCCCCCTTGTGGTCGGTGTACAGGTGGTGCATGGCTGTCGTCAGCTCGTGTCGTGAGATGTTGGGTTAAGTCCCGCAACGAGCGCAACCCTTGTCCCGTGTTGCCAGCAGGCCCTTGTGGTGCTGGGGACTCACGGGAGACCGCCGGGGTCAACTCGGAGGAAGGTGGGGACGACGTCAAGTCATCATGCCCCTTATGTCTTGGGCTGCACACGTGCTACAATGGCCGGTACAATGAGCTGCGATACCGCGAGGTGGAGCGAATCTCAAAAAGCCGGTCTCAGTTCGGATTGGGGTCTGCAACTCGACCCCATGAAGTCGGAGTCGCTAGTAATCGCAGATCAGCATTGCTGCGGTGAATACGTTCCCGGGCCTTGTACACACCGCCCGTCACGTCACGAAAGTCGGTAACACCCGAAGCCGGTGGCCCAACCCCTTGTGGGAGGGAGCTGTCGAAGGTGGGACTGGCGATTGGGACGAAGTCGTAACAAGGTAGCCGTACCGGAAGGTGCGGCTGGATCACCTCCTTTCTAAGGAGCACTTCTTACCAACTTCGGTTGGTCAGAGGCCAGTACATCAGCGAATGTCTGATGCTGGTTGCTCATGGGTGGAACGTTGACTATTCGGTCCAGACCTCGGGTCGGGGGCTGCTAGTACTGCTCGTAAGAGCGTGGAACGCATGATCTCCGGACGGGACTGGGCCGGGCACGCTGTTGGGTGTCTGAGGGCACGGCCGTATGGCTGGGTCTTCGGTTGCCGGCCCCAGTGAACCGTCGCGTGATGCGTGGTGGGTGATGGGTGGTTGGTCGTTGTTTGAGAACTGCACAGTGGACGCGAGCATCTGTGGCCAAGTTTTTAAGGGCGCACGGTGGATGCCTTGGCACCAGGAACCGATGAAGGACGTGGGAGGCCACGATAGTCCCCGGGGAGTCGTCAACCAGGCTTTGATCCGGGGGTTTCCGAATGGGGAAACCCGGCAGTCGTCATGGGCTGTCACCCACTGCTGAACACATAGGCAGTGTGGAGGGAACGCGGGGAAGTGAAACATCTCAGTACCCGCAGGAAGAGAAAACAACCGTGATTCCGGGAGTAGTGGCGAGCGAAACTGGATGAGGCCAAACCGTATGCGTGTGAGACCCGGCAGGGGTTGCGTATACGGGGTTGTGGGATTTCTCTTTCACAGTCTGCCGGCTGTGAGACGAGTCAGAAACCGTTGATGTAGACGAAGGACATGCGAAAGGTCCGGCGTAGAGGGTAAGACCCCCGTAGTCGAAACGTCAGCGGCTCGTTTGAGAAACACCCAAGTAGCACGGGGCCCGAGAAATCCCGTGTGAATCTGGCGGGACCACCCGCTAAGCCTAAATATTCCCTGGTGACCGATAGCGGATAGTACCGTGAGGGAATGGTGAAAAGTACCCCGGGAGGGGAGTGAAATAGTACCTGAAACCGTGTGCCTACAAGCCGTGGGAGCGTCGGACATCAGCTTGCTGGTGTCTCGTGACTGCGTGCCTTTTGAAGAATGAGCCTGCGAGTTTGCGGTGTGTTGCGAGGTTAACCCGAGTGGGGTAGCCGTAGCGAAAGCGAGTCCGAATAGGGCGTTGGAGTAGCACGCTCAAGACCCGAAGCGGAGTGATCTAGCCATGGGCAGGTTGAAGCGGAGGTAAGACTTCGTGGAGGACCGAACCCACCAGGGTTGAAAACCTGGGGGATGACCTGTGGTTAGGGGTGAAAGGCCAATCAAACTCCGTGATAGCTGGTTCTCCCCGAAATGCATTTAGGTGCAGCGTCGTGTGTTTCTTGCCGGAGGTAGAGCACTGGATAGGCGATGGGCCCTACCGGGTTACTGACCTTAGCCAAACTCCGAATGCCGGTAAGTGAGAGCGCGGCAGTGAGACTGTGGGGGATAAGCTCCATGGTCGAGAGGGAAACAGCCCAGAGCATCGACTAAGGCCCCTAAGCGTACGCTAAGTGGGAAAGGATGTGGAGTCGCAAAAACAACCAGGAGGTTGGCTTAGAAGCAGCCACCCTTGAAAGAGTGCGTAATAGCTCACTGGTCTAGTGATTCCGCGCCGACAATGTAGCGGGGCTCAAGCGTACCGCCGAAGTCGTGTCATTGCGGTATTAACCCCCAACGGGGATCGTGATGGGTAGGGGAGCGTCGTCTGCCGGGTGAAGCAGCACCGGAAGGTAGTTGTGGACGGTTGACGAGTGAGAATGCAGGCATGAGTAGCGATTCACACGTGAGAAACGTGTGCGCCGATTGACTAAGGGTTCCTGGGTCAAGCTGATCTGCCCAGGGTAAGTCGGGACCTAAGGCGAGGCCGACAGGCGTAGTCGATGGATAACCGGTTGATATTCCGGTACCCGCTGTGAAGCGTCAAACATCGAGCATCGTGATGCTAAGGCCGTGAAGCCGCCCTGATCTCTTCGGAGTTGAGGGGAGTGGTGGAGCCGCCGAACCAAGCGGTTAGTAGGTGAGTGATGGGGTGACGCAGGAAGGTAGTCCATCCCGGGCGGTGGTTGTCCCGGGGTAAGGGTGTAGGACGGTGTGTAGGTAAATCCGCGCACTTTGTGTCTGAGACCTGATGCCGAGCCGATTGTGGTGAAGTGGATGATCCTATGCTGTCGAGAAAAGCCTCTAGCGAGTTTCATGGCGGCCCGTACCCTAAACCGACTCAGGTGGTCAGGTAGAGAATACCGAGGCGTTCGGGTGAACTATGGTTAAGGAATTCGGCAAAATGCCCCCGTAACTTCGGGAGAAGGGGGGCCACGTCTGGTGAGGGAACTTGCTTCCCAAGCTGGGGGTGGCCGCAGAGACCAGCGAGAAGCGACTGTTTACTAAAAACACAGGTCCGTGCGAAGCCGTAAGGCGATGTATACGGACTGACGCCTGCCCGGTGCTGGAACGTTAAGGGGACCGGTTAGCTCCATTTCGGTGGGGCGAAGCTGAGAACTTAAGCGCCAGTAAACGGCGGTGGTAACTATAACCATCCTAAGGTAGCGAAATTCCTTGTCGGGTAAGTTCCGACCTGCACGAATGGCGTAACGACTTCTCGACTGTCTCAACCATAGGCCCGGTGAAATTGCACTACGAGTAAAGATGCTCGTTTCGCGCAGCAGGACGGAAAGACCCCGGGACCTTTACTACAGTTTGATATTGGTGTTCGGTTCGGCTTGTGTAGGATAGCTGGGAGACTTTGAAGCGGCCACGCCAGTGGTTGTGGAGTCGTCGTTGAAATACCAGTCTGGTCGTGCTGGATGTCTAACCTGGGTCCGTGATCCGGATCAGGGACAGTGTCTGATGGGTAGTTTAACTGGGGCGGTTGCCTCCTAAAGAGTAACGGAGGCGCCCAAAGGTTCCCTCAGCCTGGTTGGCAATCAGGTGTTGAGTGTAAGTGCACAAGGGAGCTTGACTGTGAGACCGACGGGTCGAGCAGGGACGAAAGTCGGGACTAGTGATCCGGCGGTGGCTTGTGGAAGCGCCGTCGCTCAACGGATAAAAGGTACCCCGGGGATAACAGGCTGATCTTCCCCAAGAGTCCATATCGACGGGATGGTTTGGCACCTCGATGTCGGCTCGTCGCATCCTGGGGCTGGAGTCGGTCCCAAGGGTTGGGCTGTTCGCCCATTAAAGCGGTACGCGAGCTGGGTTTAGAACGTCGTGAGACAGTTCGGTCCCTATCCGCTGTGCGCGTAGGAGTCTTGAGAAGGGCTGTCCCTAGTACGAGAGGACCGGGACGGACGAACCTCTGGTGTGCCAGTTGTTCTGCCAAGGGCATGGCTGGTTGGCTACGTTCGGGAGGGATAACCGCTGAAAGCATCTAAGCGGGAAGCCTGCTTCGAGATGAGGACTCCCACCCACTTGATGGGGTAAGGCTCCCAGTAGACGACTGGGTTGATAGGCCAGATCTGGAAGCACGGTAACGTGTGGAGGTGACTGGTACTAATAGGCCGAGGGCTTGTCCTCAGTTGCTCGCGTCCACTGTGTT
>NZ_MLYP01000090.1 GCF_001866645.1 Streptomyces colonosanans | reverse complement strand
CGCGGTGCGCTCGTCACCGTCGCCGCCGACCTGCTCGCCTTGACGCTGCTCACCTCGCCCGGTGAGCTGGGCGCGGACATCGCCGTCGGGACGACGCAGCGCTTCGGTGTGCCGATGGGCTTCGGCGGGCCGCACGCCGGATACATGGCGGTGCACGAGAAGTACGCACGCAGCCTGCCCGGCCGGCTCGTGGGCGTCTCCGTGGACGCGGACGGGAACAAGGCGTACCGGCTCGCCCTGCAGACGCGTGAGCAGCACATCCGCCGTGAGAAGGCGACGAGCAACATCTGCACCGCCCAGGTGCTGCTCGCCGTGATGGCCGGGATGTACGCCGTCTACCACGGGCCCGAGGGCCTGCGGGCCATCGCGCGGCGCACCCACCGGTACGCCGCCCTCCTCGCCGCGGGCCTCACGGCGGGCGGGGCCGAGGTCGTCCACGGCGCCTACTTCGACACCCTCACCGTGCGGGTGCCCGGCCGGGCCGACGCGGTCGTCGCCGACGCACGCGAGCGCGGGGTCAACCTGCGCCTCGTCGACACCGACCATGTGTCGATCGCCTGCGACGAGACGACCACGCGGGACCGGCTGGGTGCCGTGTGGACCGCGTTCGGCGTCGAGGGAGACATCGAGGCGCTGGACGCGAGCACCGGAGATGCGCTGCCCGGGGCGCTGCTGCGCGGTGACGACTACCTCACGCACCCGGTCTTCCACGAGAACCGCTCCGAGACCGCGATGCTGCGCTACCTGCGCAGGCTCTCCGACCGGGACTACGCACTCGACCGCGGCATGATCCCGCTGGGCTCCTGCACCATGAAGCTCAACGCGACCACGGAGATGGAGCCGGTCACCTGGCCCGAGTTCGGGCAGCTGCACCCCTTCGTGCCCGCCGAGCAGGCGCAGGGCTATCTCACGCTCATCCGCGAGCTGGAGGAGCGTCTCGCCGAGGTCACCGGCTACGACAAGGTCTCCCTCCAGCCCAACGCCGGTTCGCAGGGTGAGCTGGCCGGTCTGCTCGCCGTACGCGGCTACCACCGGGCCAATGGCGATGACCAGCGCACCGTCTGCCTCATCCCGTCCTCGGCGCACGGCACCAACGCCGCCAGCGCCGTGATGGCCGGCATGAAGGTCGTCGTCGTGAAGACCGCGGAGGACGGCGAGATCGACGTCGAGGACCTGCGGGCCAAGATCGAGCAGTACCGCGACGAGCTGGCCGTGCTGATGATCACCTACCCGTCGACGCACGGTGTGTTCGAGGAGCACGTCGCCGACATCTGCGCGGCCGTGCACGAGGCGGGCGGCCAGGTGTACGTCGACGGCGCCAACCTCAACGCGCTGGTCGGCCTCGCCAAGCCGGGCCACTTCGGCGGTGACGTCTCGCACCTCAATCTGCACAAGACGTTCTGCATCCCGCACGGCGGCGGCGGTCCGGGCGTCGGCCCGGTCGGTGTGCGCGCGCACCTGGCGCCCTACCTGCCGAACCACCCGCTGCAGCCCGCCGCCGGTCCGGAGACGGGTGTCGGCCCGGTCTCGGCCGCTCCGTGGGGCTCCGCGGGCATCCTGCCGATCTCGTGGGCGTACGTCCGGCTCATGGGCGGTGAGGGCCTCAAGCGGGCCACCCAGGTGGCCGTGCTGTCCGCCAACTACATCGCCAAGCGGCTGGAGCCGCACTACCCGGTGCTCTACACCGGCCCGGGCGGCCTGGTCGCGCACGAGTGCATCATCGACCTGCGCCCGCTCACCAAGGCGACCGGCGTGTCCGTCGACGACGTCGCGAAGCGGCTGATCGACCACGGCTTCCACGCGCCGACGATGTCCTTCCCGGTGGTCGGCACGCTGATGATCGAGCCGACCGAGTCGGAGGACCTGGCCGAACTCGACCGGTTCTGCGAGGCGATGATCGCCATCCGTGCGGAGATCGAGAAGGTCGGCTCCGGCGAGTGGCCCGCCGACGACAACCCGCTGCGCAACGCCCCGCACACCGCTGCGGCGCTCGGCGGGGAGTGGCAGCACGCGTACACGCGCGAAGAGGCGGTCTTCCCAGCCGGCGTCTCGGCCGCCGCCAAGTACTGGCCGCCGGTGCGCCGGATCGACCAGGCCTTCGGTGACCGGAACCTGGTCTGCTCCTGCCCGCCGTTGGACGCCTACGAGGCGTAGTCGCCTCCGGATGTGCGTCGGGGCCGGTTCGGAGCGTATGTCTCCGGTCCGGCCCCTCGTATGTCCGGCTCTGCGCTTGGCGGGGCAGCTGGTGCCCTGGTGCGCCGGCTCAGGCGGCCGTCATCACCTGGCCGGTGCCCAGCGGCCGGTGCGGGGCGATGATCTGACCGTCGGGCAGGAGCTCACCGGTGTCCTCGAAGAGCAGAACCCCGTTGCACAGCAGGCTCCATCCCTGCTCCGGGTGGTGCGCCACGAGACGGGCGGACTCCCGGTCGGCGGATTCGGCTGGCGGGCACGGTGGCTGGTGCTGGCACATGGTGGATGGGATCTTTCGCTCTGTCGTGACGTGTGGGATGGCTGTCGTGTCTGTCCTGCGGCTCGGCATGTCGTTCATGGCCGCCCCCCGTTGGCGAATACGTCGGTCTGCAACCAGTGTTGCTCTACGGGCGTCAGTCCGCAGCTCTTTCGCAGCACCGCTCCTCACAGGTTCATGACGCGTCACCCGCACGGATGGTTCAGCCTAACTACACTGTCCCTTTGGGTGGTTCGCGATGGTCACAAGGGGCTAGTCCCTGTCGTCGAACTGCCGCCCGCCCGCGACGCCGTGAATCGCGCGGGGGGATCACCGGCCCGGACGTGCAGCGTGCCCCGCGGCTGTTCGCGGCGGGGCACGGTGGGGGACGGGGCCTATGCGGGCGAGCCGAGCAGCGGGGCCGGGGTGACTCTGAGGGTGAGGACCGGGAGGAGCTCGTCGACGCGGTGCGGGCGGTGGGCCGCGATGCCGGGCGGAGCGGGCGCGAGCGGCACCAGGAGATCGGTCGCGGCGGGGTGGCCGGCCGCACCGTCGGCGGCGCAGTCGCCGTGCAGCCACAGGGTGAGCATGTACAGCCCGGGCACGGACAACAGCCGGGCCTGGTACGGCCTCTCCAGGGTCTCCGCCTGACGCAGGGCGCGCTCGGTGGCGGCGACGTAGGGACCCTCGAAGAAGTGCGAGAACGCCCAGCCGTCCGGCGTCGGACGGGTCTCGGCCGCGGCCACCGCGCGGTCGCCGCAGCGGATGAGGAAACGCCAGCCGGCGAGCCGGGTGGCCGGCGCGCCGGCTGGGGTGATCCGGTCCAGTACGTGCACCGGCAGGGGGAGTTCGGGCGTGACGGGTCCCTGGGCGGTGCGCAGGGACGGCGTGGGCGCCTCGCGGACCGCGGTGGGGGAACCGAGTGCCGTGAGGACGGAGAGGAGCGTGGGCACGGGAGCCTGGGGGACATGCAGCGGCATGGTGGGTCGCCTCTCATTCGACAGGCATGGTGACGCGGGGGGTGTGGCGGGGCGAGCGGACGACGCTGTCAGCTCTGGGGGCCAGAGGAGTGGGGGACTGTGCCCGGACGAATGGCGCCTCTGATGGCAGGGCTCAGGACTGCGAGCGCCAACTCTGCCCCGTGGGCGGAGTTTATACGACATATGTTCAGTTGGTGTTTCCCCTAGTGATCCCTTCAGGGTGAACAAGGGGATATTCGGCCGATGGTGAGCCGTATTCGTCCCAGCGTCACGAGGGCGCCCGGGTGGTGACCTCAGAATACTTGTCCGTAACGGTCGGCCGAATCTCGTCGGCGTTTTTCACGACATGCCTGAGCGAAAACTGCGTGCTGTCCCATGCCGGGTGAATGTGCCCGGACGGATTGCTGTCAGCGTAGCGGGCGAGGGTTGCGCGCGGGGCGTTATCGATCGCCTTGTCTGGGCATCATCCCCGTGACCCGGGACCGCAGCGGCCGGATCGTCGGCCTGCCCATTCGAGGAGGGACGCTTCGATGGGGGAGAAGGTCGTGGCAGGACGGTTCGACCTGTCCGATCGGCAGCGCTACCGCGACAAGCTCAGGCAGTGTCTGGCGGGGCTGGCGCGGCTGCTGGAGGAGAAGCGGTTCGATCGCCCCAGGAACCTTATGGGCCTGGAGATCGAATTGAATCTCCTGGGGGCCGACGGAATGCCGAGAATGATGAATGCGCAGGTGCTCGAAAGGATTGCAAGCCGAGACTTCCAAACAGAACTCGCCATGTTCAACCTGGAAGTCAACATAGCTCCACACAGCTTGGGTGGCCGGGTATTCGACCGGCTTGCCGAGGAGCTGCGCACCTCTCTCACCTATGCCCACCGGAAAGCGAACGAGGTCGATGCCGGAATCGTGATGATCGGCATTCTGCCGACCCTCGACCGCGACGACCTGGTCTCCTCCAACCTCTCTGCCGTCGACCGCTACACCCTGCTCAACGATCAGATCGTGGCCGCCCGCGGCGAGGACTTCGCGCTCGACATCGACGGGGTGGAGCGGCTCGTCTGCACCTCGCGGTCGATCGCCCCCGAAGCGGCCTGCACGTCCGTCCAGTTGCACCTGCAGGTCACGCCGGCGCGTTTCGCCGACGTGTGGAACGCGGCGCAGGCGATCACGGCCGCGCAGGTCGCCATCGGCGCCAACTCGCCCTTCCTGTTCGGCCGTGAGCTGTGGCGCGAGTCCAGGCCCCCGCTGTTCCAGCAGTCCACCGACACCCGGCCGCCCGAACTGCAGGCGCAGGGTGTGCGGCCGCGGACCTGGTTCGGGGAGCGCTGGACCACATCGGCGTACGACCTGTTCGAGGAGAACCTGCGCTACTTCCCGGCCCTACTGCCGATCTGCGACGACGAGGACCCCCTGCGGGTCCTCGATGAGGGCGGGACACCCAAGCTTGCCGAACTCGTCCTGCACAACGGCACGATCTACCGCTGGAACCGGCCCGTGTACGGCATCGCCGACGGCGTTCCGCATCTGCGGGTCGAGAACCGGGTGCTGCCCGCCGGACCCACCGTCACCGATGTGATCGCCAATGCCGCCTTCTACTACGGCGTCGTCCGCGCTCTCGCCGAGGAGCCGCGGCCGGTGTGGACGCGGCTGCCGTTCGAGGCCGCTGCCGCCAACTTCGACGCGGCCTGCCGGTACGGCATCGAGGCGCGCCTGAGGTGGCCGCGGCGCGGGCGCCACGGCGGGACCACCGAGGTGGAGGCCGTGGACCTCGTACGCGACGAACTGCTGCCGCTCGCCGAGGCGGGGCTCGACGCATGGGGCGTGGAGCCCGCCGACCGGGACTTCTACCTCCGGGTGATCGACGAGCGGTGCCGGCTGAGGGTCAACGGCGCGAGCTGGCAGTCCGCCACCTTCCACCAGGCCCTGGAACAGGGGCTCGACCGGCAGACCGCACTGGCCAGGACGACACGGCGGTACTACGAGCTGATGCACATCGGCGAGCCGGTGCACGCCTGGCCGGTCGGGGCGCCGGAACCGGCACCGCTGGGGTGAGCCCTCTTCCCGGCCGTCCGCCCGCACGATCGCTTCGTGGCTGAGCGCGGGGGCCGTGCCGGGGCCGTGTTCTTGAGGCATGCCGCGCCGCCCCGGCAGGAGGAGCCGAAGGAGAGCGGTCCGTTTCCGCGGGCGGCTGTCATGCCCGCGGTGAACCGTGCGGGCGAGGGCCGTCGCGATGGCCGCCCGTGCGACCGCGCACGCGTCGACGGGGTCGGCTGCACCCGCGCCCTCACCGTCGGGCAAGCTGTGTCGTCTCATGACGGCGTGTGCCTCTCCTCGCTGAACGCGCACTGCGAAGCACCGCTCAGCACCATGGGGGAGTACGCCCCCGCATGGTGTCGGCCCCCGGCGGCCTGTCGCGCGCGATCTTCGTCACTTCGTTCGCGACCCTGGCGGGGCGAAGATGGGGATGAGACGGGACGGCCCAACGGGAGGCGGGAGTGCAGGTGGAGGCAGGGTCGGTGGCCGATTCTTATCGGGTGGAGCGGCCGACGCGACGGATCTTCCGGAACGAGACGCTGCTCGTGCTGGGGCTCTCGCTCGGCGCGAGCGGGGTGTCCGCGCTGATCAGCTTTGTCGGGTCGGTCACCAAACCGGGAGGTCTCAAGGAACAGGCGGCCACCCTCAACGCCTCGGCCGCGCCCGGACGGCCCTGGCTCGATCTTGCCTGGCAGCTCTTCGGGATCGCGTCGGCGCTGGTACCGGTCGTGCTCGTCGCCCACTTCCTGCTGCGGGAGGGCGCCTCACTGCGCACGCTCGGCTTCGACCGGATGCGACCCTGGCCGGATCTCGGGCGCGGCGCGGCGATCGCCGCGGCGATCGGCTCGACGGGCATCGCCTTCTATCTGACCGTCCGCGGACTGGGCGCCAACCTCACCGTGGTGCCGGAGGCGTTGCCGGACGTGTGGTGGAAGTACCCGGTGCTGGTCCTGTCGGCGCTGCAGAACGCCGTCCTGGAGGAAGTCATCGTCGTCGGGTATCTGCTGCGCAGGCTCGGCCAGTTGGGCTGGACCCCCGGTACGGCCCTGGCGGCCAGTTCGGTGCTGCGCGGCTCGTACCACCTGTACCAGGGCATCGGCGGGTTCCTGGGCAACATGGTGATGGGCGTGGTCTTCGCCTTCCTGTACCGGCGCTGGGGCCGGGTCGGCCCGCTGGTGGTGGCCCACTCGCTGCTCGACATAGGGGCGTTCGTGGGGTACGCGCTGCTGGCGGGAAAGGTGGGGTGGCTGCCGACGGCGTGAAGGACCCGCGCAGGGGTTCCGGACAGGGGCGTACGAGCGTGTCGTACGCCCCTGTCGTGGTATCAGGGGCACGGTCTGACACCAGAACTCGACT
>NZ_MLYP01000009.1 GCF_001866645.1 Streptomyces colonosanans | reverse complement strand
GCCGAGCCGCTTGTTCACCAGGTATTTCTCGCTCAGCTGACGGTCCTCGCGGATCGGCGCGCCGTAGTCGTAGGAGGAGTAGACCGCGCTGGGCGAGGGCAGCCAGCCCCAGGACGTGCCGCCGTAGGCCATGTAGAAGTTCTGCATGGTGGCACCGGACGCGATGTTGTTCTCGTACGCGGCCTTCTCGAAGTCACCGTTGGTGAGCTGCCGGCACTTGTCGTAGCCGGGGCCGCCCCACGGGTCGAAGGAACCACCCTGGAACTCCCCCAGGAACAGCGGCTGGTTGGGGATCTTCCGGCCCGAGAAGTCGGGCAGGCCACGCCAGACGTCCGGGTTGGAGCAGTTGAAGCCCTGAGGGTAGGAGTCGGTGCTGTCGATGTCGAGTTCCCTGGCGAAGACGCCGTCGTGATTGCCCGTCAGCGGCACGGTGATGCCGTCGGCGCGTGCCTTGTCCACCAGATGCTTGATGTACGCGTGCCCGTCGGCGGTGTCCTCGTAGTACTCGTTCTCGACCTGATAGGCGATCACCGTGCCCGTGCCGTTGGTGAGCTGGTGCCGGGCGAGGATCGGATCGATCTGCGACAGCCACTCGTCGGAGGCGGCGAGGTAGTCGGGCGCGGTGGTGCGGGCCTTGCCCTTCTGGGTGACCAGCCAGCCGGGGAAGCCGCCGCCGTCGGTCTCCGCGTTGATGTAGGGGCCGGGCCGTGCGATGACGTAGATCCCGACTTCCTTCGCGATGTCGAGCAGCTTGTCGACGTCACGGAGGCCCTCGAAGTCGTACACGCCGGGCTTGGGGGAGTGGAAGCCCCAGTCGAAGTAGATCGACGTGGCGTTGAAGCCGCCCGCCTTCATCTTCTGCAGCACGTCGCGCCAGGCATCCGGGCTGGGCAGCCGCCAGTAGTGGAACTCGCCGGACCAGATGGAGAGGGGCTTGCCGTCGATGGTCAGGGCCGTGTCGTCGTGGCCGACCGTGTGGGCAGGCTCCGCCGCGTGCGGTCGGGTCTGCGCGGACTCCGCGGCGGTGAGGCCGAAGGAGCCCAGCGCGAGCGTGGTGAGCGCGACGGTGACCCCGCGGGTCACCCGTCTCGCCGCCCGCGCGCGTAATGGTATGCGCATGTCAGTCCTTCCGTCGTCATCGACGTAATCGAAATCGATGCAGTGATCACGTTCCGAAAAGTGACGTGCTGAGAGAAAGTGTTGCGACGCACAGCCTAAAGCTGTTGAAGCGTGTTGGAAACAGTCCGGAGTTGGTCTCGTGCTTGACGTAGGAGTATCGCCGAGCTCGACCGGCGGGCAATGTCGAAGGTATGGCCTGCCGGGCAGCGCAGTGCTCCGGGGGCGGGGTGGAGGCGGGCGCGGCAGGTCGGGCAGTGCAACAGGTCGAGGAACGAGGCACTCCAGGCGACGGTGAAGGGAAGGGACCCGTGCCTGCACGCGCGCTCAGAGCCGCCCCCAGGAAGGAACGGGCCCGGCGTCCGGTCACCTCGGTACGGGCAGCTCCGGGGACGTGGTTCACGCAGCAGGCGCACAAAGAGGGCGACGCTGTCCGGCATCGCCCTCAAGGTCTCCCGATCACAGGAAGCAGCAGTGCGGGGTGCTCATGAATGCCACGCCGTGGCGCTGCAGGGGCGCGCATCCGCGGGCTACGCCGCCCCCGGGTCGGCGAGGCCGGCCTGGAACGCCGTGATGACGGCTTCTGCCTGTCTGGCGCAGCGGCTCGGTGGCGCCTCCTGCGTGGCCGGACCTTCGGGGTACGGGCTCGGCACCATTCTCGCCGGGCGCGGTGGCTCGGGCTTGCCCCGGTCCAAGGGCAAGCCATGCGTGGCCCGTGGCGAACGGACAGCCGCCGCGGACCACGCATGCGACCGGTCGCGCCGGCACGCCGTACGTCAGCGCCGTGCGTCCTTCGAGGCGTCCAGGAGCGGCAGGCCGGCCGCGTACCGGCGGAGGTATCCGGCGGTGGGAGTGTCCGCGCCGGCGACGGTGTCGGGGGTGCCCTGCGCGACCACCGCGCCTCCGTTGGGGCCGGCTCCCGGTCCGAGGTCGATCACCCAGTCCGCGGACGCGGCGACGGGGATGTCGTGTTCGGCCACGACGACGGTGTTGCCGGAGTCGAGCAGCATGTCGAGCGCGTCGACGACTCGCTGGATGTCGGACGGGTGCAGGCCCGAGACGGGTTCGTCGAGGACGACGAGGCCGGCCTTGCGGCTCGCCGCGCCGCGCTGGATCGCGGACGCAAGTTTGAGGCGCTGGGCCTCGCCGCCGGACAGCTCGGTGGCGCTCTGGCCGAGTCGGAGGTAGCCGAGCCCGACCCGGTCGAGCGCAGCGAGGGTCTCCGCGAGCTGCCGGGGTGCGGTGAAGACCTCCCCGGCCTCGGCGACGGTCAGGTCCAGCACCTGGTCGACGGACAGCCCCAGGTAGGTGACCTCCAGGGCCTCGGGCCCGTAGCGCCGGCCGTCGCACGTGTCGCACACCACCCACATGTCGGGGAGGAAGTGCATGTCGACGAGCCTGCGGCCGTAGCCGGTGCAGGTCTCGCAGCGGCCGCCGGTGGTGTTGAAGCTGAACCAGGAGGCGTCGACGCCGCGCGCGCGTGCCGTGTCGGTGGCGGCGAACAGTTTGCGGATGATGTCGAACGCCTTGCTGTACGTGGCCGGGTTGGACCGCGGCGTGCGCCCGAGGGGTTCCTGGTCGACCACGGCGACCCAGCCGAATCCGTCGAGTCCGGTCACCTCGCGCACGGTGTCGGCGGCCGTGCCTTTGAGGGCGGCCGCCGCGCCCGCGGCGAGTGCGCCCAGGACGCTGCTCTTGCCGCTGCCGCTGACCCCGGTCAGGCAGGTGAGCCGCCCGGCAGGGAGGCGCAGCAGCTCCGCGGCCACGTTGTGGGCGCGCAGGCCGTGCAGTTCCACCCAGTCGGCGTCATCGCGGACCGGGCGGGGGGTACGGCGCAGCCGCGGCCCGTTGCCGGCCAGGTAGCGGCCAGTGGCCGAGGCGGGGTCGGCGGCGACCAGGGCGGGTGAGCCAGAGACCAGGACCTCGCCGCCGCGGCGGCCCGCGCCGGGTCCCATATCAACGATCCAGTCGGCGCGGGCGATCAGTTCGGGGTCGTGTTCGACGAGGAGGACGGTGTTGCCGGCGTCGCGCAACTCCAGGGCGATGTCGAGAAGGTGCTTCTTGTCCGCCGGGTGCAGCCCGGCGCCGGGCTCGTCCAGGACGAAGATGACGTCGCTCAGCTCGGTGCCGAGCTGAGCGACGAGCCGGGTGCGCTGCAACTCGCCGCCGGACAGTGTGGCGGCGCTGCGGGACAGCTGCAGGTGGGCCAGGCCGAGCCGGTCCAGGAGGCGGAGCCGGCGTCCGAGGTCCTGCAGCAGGGGCTCGCCGACGGTGCGCTGCCGGGTGTCGAGGGAATCGGCGACGTGCCCGGCCCAGCGGCGGACCTCGCGTACATCCACGTCCAGCAGATCGGGGTAGGTCAGGCCGCCGAGACGTACGGACCGGGCGACCCGATCGAATCCGCTGCCGTGGCAGGTGCCGCAGGGCTGCTTGCGCATGTACGGCAGGTAGCGCTGCTTGGCGTTGGCCGTCTGGGCGTTGACGAACACCCGTTCCACCTCGGCAAGCGCGCCGCGCAGCGGTTGGCTGGAGGTGTAGGTCATACGGGCCGTCTCGTTCTTGTTCGGGATGTCGACGGTGGCCTCGACCGCCTCGTCGCCGGTGCCGTACAGGACGTCGTGCCGGAACGCCGCGGGCAGCGACTGCCAGGGCCGGCCGAGGTCCACGCCGCGTTTGGCGGCGAGTGCGGGGACGAACATGTGCTCTCCGGACCGCCATTTCGCGTACCAGGGAGAGGCGCCTTTGAAGAGGGGGAGGTCTGGGCGGGTGATGACGAGGTCTTCCTGGGCCTGCCAGCGTCCGCCGGCGCCGTGGCAGTCCGGGCAGCTGCCTTCGGGGGTGTGGCGGTCGAAGTGCGCGGTGGTCAGGGGACCAGCGCCGGTGTCCGCGGCCGGGTCCGTGTCCGGGCCGATCCGCGGGAGGCGCGAGTAGAGCAGGCCGAGGTGCCCGTCGATCCCTGTGATGGTGGCGACAGTGGAGCGGGGGTTGCGGTTCAGGCGGCGCTGGTCGACCGCGAGTGTGGCGCCGAGGCCGAGAATGCGGTCGACCCTGGGGCGGTTGCGCTGGGTGATGTACTGGCGTACGAACGGCGATAGGCCCTCCAGGTACCGCAGTTGGGCCTCGCTGTGCAGGGTGTCGATGGCGAGTGAGGTTTTGCCGCTGCCGCTGACGCCGGTAAAGGCGACGAGCCGGCCTTTGGGGATGCTGACGGACACGTCGCGCAGGTTGTTGGTGCGGGCGCCCACGACGTCGATGGTGTCGCGCGTCTTGCCGGCCCCGGCAGCGTGTGGGGCCGGCACGCGCGTGTCCGGTACGGGCGGGGTCACGCCTCGTCCGCCTTCCCGCCGAGCTTGGCGAGGTCGGGGGCGAACACGGCCATCCACTGCGGGTGCAGCCGGTAGAAGACCACGTCGTTGTCCCAGTCGAAGGCGTCGTCGCCGTAGAAGTCCCGGAAGTACGCCAGCAGGTCCGGCCAGTCGGCGGCCGGCTCGCCGCGGTGGGGGTTGAGGACTTCCGCTGTGCCGTGTGTGAACACGCCCAGGTCCTCCCCGCGCATGTGCGCGGCGCTGACGGCGGGCCGGGCGGCGAGGTGCCGGGCTTTGGCGGCGCCGCGCGCGGTGCCGAAGTGCCACTTTCCGTGCAGGAAGTGCCCGTCCACGCCGCTGATCCGCGGCTCGCCCTTCGCCGTCACGGTGGACAGCGCAAGCGTGCACATGCCGGTGAGTACGCGAGTGAGCTGCTCGGCGGTGAGCGTGCGCTCGCTGCTGATGATCGACCGCAGGTGCGCCGTGGAGCGGGAGAGTGAGGCGTCGAGGAGGGCTTGGAGCCGGTGGAGGTCGTCGGGTGTTTCGCGCATGAGGGTCCTTGTCTGTCCGTCGTCCCGGCCCGCGCCACCACGGCACCGACCGGCGCCCCCACTGTCTCCACAAAACTCGACATCCTCTGTCGTATTTCTTGCGGTGTCCTCTGCATCCTGCCACCGGGGCGTGGGCAGGCGTACGAGCGACGACCGGCTGCGGACGCCGCGACCCTGCGCCGCGCCCGCTGCGCCGTCCCCGTTCGCCTTGCGGCGTACCGGCCGCCTTCCGGTGGTCGGCGACACTGGACCTATGGATGCGCTCGGACGTTTCCGCCGATCCTCGATACCGTTTTCCCGCCTGTTCGCTGGTTGGCGTGCGCGGAGTCGGCGTGAGGTTCCGCGTCCGGGAACGGGACAGCCGACTCGGCCCAAGGGCGAGCGGGAGGCCCCGCGCCGTTCGCCAGGGCGGCGCCTGCGCTCTCTGCTGTGCGCGCGAAGCGTCGCCGGTCAGGTGTTCCTTCTGCAGCTGGTGGTCGTGGTGGTGCTCGTCGCCGCGACGGTGGTGGCGCTGGTGGTGCAGGCGCGGCGCCAAGGCACGGAGGAGGCCCGCAAACGGACGATTGCCGTAGCCGAGGCGTTCGCGAACTCCCCGGGGATCGTGGAGGCACTGGACCGCCCTCACCCGACCGCGGTGCTGCAGCCGCTTACCGAGAAGGCCCGGAAACGGTCCGGTGTCGACGGCATCGTGATCATCAACACGCATGGGATCCGATACACCCACCCCGATCCGGACCGGATCGGAAAGCACGTCATCAAAGGTGACCCCTATCAGGAGGCGGTGAGGGGCAAAACCCTTACGGACACCCTCGTGACCCCTCTGGGCCTGACCGTGTTCGCGGAGGTCCCCGTCTTCAGGCCTGACGGCTCGGTCGCCGGCATCGTGTCCCCCGAAATCAAGATCAAGAATGTGAACGAACGGGTGGCGCAACAGCTGCCGACGCTCTTCGGTGCCGCGGGCAGTGCGCTCGTCCTGGCCGCGGGCGGGTCAGCGCTGGTGGGCCGGCGACTGCAGCGCCAGACCCGCGGACTGGGCCCGGTCGAGATGACCCGGATGTACGAGCACCATGACGCGGTGCTGCACGCGGTGCGGGAGGGGGTGCTGATCATCGCAGGGAACGGGCGGCTGCTGCTGGCCAACGACGAGGCGCGGCGGCTGCTGGACCTGCCCGCGGACGCGGAGCGGCGCCACGTCACCGACCTCGGCCTGGCGCCGGACACTGCCGGGCTGCTGGCCTCCGGACGTACGGCCACCGATGAGGTGCACCTTGCCGGGGAACGGCTGCTGGCCGTCAACCTGCGGCCGGTCGACAAGGGTGGCCAGGCAGGCAGCGTGGCCACGCTGCGCGACACCACCGAACTGCGCTCCGTGGCCAGTCGGGCGGAGGTGGCGCGGGAGCGCCTGAGACTGCTGTACGACGCCGGGGTCCGGATCGGCACCACGCTGGACGTGGTACGAACCGCCGAGGAGCTGGCCGAAGTAGCCGTGCCCCGCTTCGCCGACTTCGTCACCGTCGAGCTCCAGGACCCCGTCCTGCGAGGCGAGGAGCCGGAAGGCCCGAGCACCGAAATGCGCCGCACGGCCGTCCGCGGAATCCACAACGACCAGCCCCTCTTCCCGGTCGGCGAGTTGATCCGGTTCGTCCCCACCAACCCCATAGCCGCAGGTCTGGAAACAGGCCGTGCGATGCTCGAGCCCGACCTGGCGGCTTCCGACGGCTGGCGTGCCCAGGACCCAGAACGCTCTCAGAGGATCCTGGAGTACGGCATCCACTCCTTGATCTCGGTACCGCTGCAGGCGCGCGGGATCGTGCTGGGGATGACCGACTTCTGGCGTTCGGAGAACCAGCCCTTCGAGGAGGAGGACCTCTCCTTCGCCGAGGAGTTGGCCACCCGCGCCGCTGTGTGTATCGACAACGCCCGCCGCTATACCCGCGAGCACACCATGGCCGTCACCCTGCAGCGCAGCCTGTTGCCCCGCGGCCTGCCCGAGCAGTCTGCCGTCGAGGTCGCACACCGCTATCTGCCCGCCCAGGCCGGGGTGGGCGGCGACTGGTTCGACGTCATCCCGCTGCCCGGCGCCCGGGTCGCTTTGGTGGTCGGCGACGTGGTCGGGCATGGCCTGCACGCGGCGGCCACCATGGGCCGGCTGCGCACCGCGGTGCACAACTTCTCCGCCCTGGACCTGCCCCCGGACGAGCTGCTGGGGCACCTGGACGAGTTGGTGGCCCGGATCGACGCGGATCAGGCAGCGGAGGGCAATGGCCCGGGGGTCACCGGCGCCACCTGCCTGTACGCGATCTACGACTCTGTGTCGGGGCAGGTGACAGTGGCCCGGGCCGGCCACCCCGGTCCCGCCCTGGTCCTGCCCGACGGCATGGTGGCCTTTCCCGAGATCCCCGTCTCCCCACCGCTGGGCCTGGGCGGCAGCCTGCCAGTGGAGACCGCCGCACTGCGGCTGCCGGAGGGCAGCCGGCTGGTCCTGTTCACCGACGGGCTGATCGAGAACCGCCACCGCGACCTCGACACCGGCCTGGAACTGCTCCGCGACGCCCTCGCCCACCCCGATCGCACCCCGGAACAGACCTGCCAGGCGGTTTTCGACGCCCTGCTGCCCGAGCGCCCCAGCGACGACATCGCCCTCCTGGTCGCCCGCACCCACCTACTGGACCCGGCCCAAATCGCCGACTGGGACGTGCCCTCCGACCCCGCGGCCGTTTCCCGCGTCCGCGCCGACGTCACCCGCCGGCTGAAGAGTTGGGGCCTGGACCAGGTCGCCTTCGCTACCGAGCTGATCACCAGCGAACTGGTCACCAACGCCATCCACTACGGCAGCCAGCCCATCCGGCTGCGCCTGCTGCACAACCGCAACAGCCTGATCTGCGAGGTTTCCGACGGCTCCAGTACCTCTCCGCACCTGCGCCGGGCGGCCACCACCGACGAGGGCGGCCGCGGGCTGTTCCTCGTCGCCCAGTTCGCCCAGCGCTGGGGCACCCGGTACGGCGCCCGCGGCAAGGTCATCTGGACCGAACAATCCCTGCTCAATGCCGCAGCCGAACCCGCCGCAAGCCTCGGCGACAGCCTGTTGGATCTATGGACTGAGACAGAGCTTTGACGTGCTCCCTGGCCTAAAGTCCAGGGATTCCGGCCTGGGTCGGCTGACCCGTCCGGGGGCTTCCTGCTTCACTGCGCTGTGCCGGGACTTTCGTCCTGGTCTTACCGGCGCTCCACGAGGCGTTTAGCGTCTCCGCCCGTCCGGCGGCGACGATACGGCGTCCTTCGAACAGGACGTTGCGTGCTGCGTTGTGGTCGCGGTCGTGCACGGTGCCGCACTCGCCGCACGTCCACTCCCGGACGTGCAGGGGCTTGGGGCCGTCCCTGAATCCGCAGGCCGAGCAGACCTGAGAGGACGGGAAGGCACGGTTCACCTTGGCGAAGGTGCGGCCGTGTTTGACCGCCTTGTACTCCAGCATGCCGACGAACGCGGACCATCCCGCGTCGTGCACGGACTTGGCGAGCCGGGTGCGGCCGAGGCCGGACACCGCGAGGTCTTCCACGTACACCGCATGGTTGTCGCGAATGATCTGTGTGGATACCTTGTGGTGCCAGTCCCGGCGCCGGCCCGCCACCTTGGCGTGCTGGCGTGCGACCTTGATGCGGGCCTTGGCCCGGTTCTTCGATCCTTTGGCCTTGCGGGACACCTCCCGCTGAAGGCGCTTGAGTTTCTTCTCGGCCCGGCGCAGGAAGCGGGGGCTGTCGATTTTCCGGCCGTCGGACAGGACGGCGAAGGCGGACAGGCCGAGGTCGAGACCGGCGTCGGCCTCTCGCTCGGGGAGGATGTCCGGGTCGGTGTCCACGACGAAGCTGAGGAAGTACCGGCCGCAGCTGTCCTTGGTGACGGTCAGGGACGTGGGCGCGGCCGGAAGCCGGCGGGACCATGTGACCTTGAGGTTGCCGACCTTGGCCACGTACACCGTGCCGTTGTCCTGGAGGGAGAAGGCGTTGGTGTTGAGGCGGATCGACTGCCGGGTGTCCTTTTTCGACTTGTACCGGGGCGGCCCGGTCTTCCGGCCCTGCCGCTTGCCCTGGAGGCCGTCGAAGAAGTTCTTGTAGGCGGTGTCCAGGTCCCGCAGGGATTGTTGCAGGACGACCGCTGACACGTCGGCGAGCCAGGCCCGTTCCTCGGTGTGCTTGGCCTGGGTGATGCGAAGCCGGGACAACTGGGCCGACTTCACATACGGCAGTCCCGCCGCGTGCGCTTCCTTGCGGTCGCGCAGGCAGTCGTTCCACACCACGCGGGCGCACCCGAACGCGCGCGCCAGTGCACCGCGCTGGATGGCATCCGGGTAGGCCCGGTAGTTATAGCGGAGCTGCACAAACAAGACCCTACTGCGCTCGGTCTCATGGGCGAGGAGAACGACTACAGACGGGGCAGGCAAGTTGTTTCGGCGATGATGTGCACTTGGCGCTCAGTCAGCAGTTCGTGCGACGCATGGGGAACGACTCATGTCAGGCACGGTCTGGTGGAGAGCCTAGTGCCGCGGCAGGCTCCCTGGCGACGCCCGCCGAGCGGCCCGTCGGGGCGACTGACGTCCTGTGGGTCGACCCGAGTCACCCGCGCGGTCCAGCGGCATCGCGGTCGACTGAGTGACGGCGACCCGTGGCTTCCCTGTCGTAGGGGACAGTCGGGAGCGCGACCAGGTGTGAACGACCGGGTACACACGATGGCGCCGTTCACGGCCGAGGTGGTGACAACCGCCAGGACAGGAATCCTGCCGATTGTTCAGACTGGCAGGCATCAGGATTCTGATGAAGTCCTGGTCAACTCGCTGTGAAGTTCGGGGTGTTGTTCCCACAACTTAAGAGGCCCGGCTTGCCGGTGCCGCCGCGATGACGACGTGCTGGAGCATGTCGTCGGAGAACTGGTGCGGGTAGCGCCGCTGCGCGCCGCGCGAGTCGCGGATGCCCACGGACACCTCGGCCGCCCACGCCGACCCGCCCGTCACGACCCTGAACCTCCAGCCGGTGAGCGTGGCCGAGAAGGGCGTCGAGCTGCTCGTCGCGGCCCTGGAGAGCGGGAGCCTGGAGCCGACGGGCGCGCTGGTGCGGACGAGGCTGGAGATCCGGACGTCGTCGGAGCGCGGTGGCGAGCCCGCAGGCGGTGCCGCGCTCCGACGGCGCGGCCGTCAGGAGGCGGAGTACACCAGCGCTCCACCCACGTAGGTCCGCAGAGCCCGGGCCGTGTGGATCTCCTCGGCCGGGGCGGTGAAGATGTCCCGGTCGAGGACCACCAGGTCGGCGAGGTGGCCCGGCCGCAGGGTGCCGGCATCGTCCAGGCCGTTGACGTGGGCCGAACCCGCCGTGTAGGCCGCGACCGCGGTGGCGAGGTCGAGACGCTGTTCGGGCAGGAAGATCCGGCCGTCGGTCGCCCCTGGCTCCATCCGGTTGACGGCGACATGGAGCCCGGCGAGCGGGTCGGGGCTGCTCACGGACCAGTCGCTGCCCGCCGCCAGGGTCGCACCGGCCCGCAGCAGGGAGCCGAAGGGGTACTGCCAGGCGGCGCGTTCGGGACCCAGGAATGGAATGGTCAGCTTGTCCATCTGCGGCTCGTGGGCGGCCCAGAGAGGCTGGATGTTGGCGATCGCGCCGAGCTGCGCGAAGCGCGGGATGTCGTCCGGGTGGACCACCTGCAGGTGGGCGAGGTGGTGCCGGGTGGCACGGTGGCCGTTGGCCGTGCGGGCCGCCTCGATCGCGTCCAGCGCCTCGCGTACCGCGCGGTCGCCGAGGGCGTGGAAGTGTACCTGGAAGTCGAGTGCGTCGAGTTCGGTGACGTGTGAGCGCAGCGCGACCGGGTCGACGAAGCTCAGGCCGCTGTTGTCGGTGGCGCAGCCGCAGGCGTCCAGGTAGGGGCTGGTCAGCGCGGCGGTGAAGTTCTCCGCGATGCCGTCCTGCATGATCTTCACCGAGTCGGCCCGGAACCTGCCGTGGTTCAGTTCCGCGCGGCGGGAGACCAGCTCCGGGATCTGGTCCGGGCCGCGGCCGCGGTTCCACCAGAGCGCGCCGTTGACCCGGGCGGTGAGGGTGCCCTCGCGGGCGGCGGTGAGGTATGCGTCGGAGGGGTCCGGCTGGCCGTTGAACTCGCCGAGCAGGGCGTCCTGCCAGCCGGTGATACCGAGCGAGTGCAGCAGCCGCTGAGCGCGCAGCAGGCCGTCGAGGCGGTCGGCGGCGGTCTTCGCGGGTACCAGCCGGGCCACCAGGCCGGTGGCGCCTTCCTGGAGGACGCCGCTTGGTGTGCCGTCGGCCTCCCGTTCGATCCGGCCGTCGGCGGGGTCCGGGGTGTCCCGGGTGACGCCCGCGAGTTCCAGCGCACGGGTGTTGGCCCAGGCTCCGTGGTGGTCGCGGTTGACCAGATACACCGGCCGGTCCGGCACCACGGAGTCGAGCAGCTGCCTGCTCGGAAGGCCGCCCTCGAAGCTCTCCATGGACCAGCCGCCGCCGGTGATCCAGGTGTTCTCGGGGTGGGCGTCGGCGAACTCGCGGAGGCGGCGCAGATATTCGTCGACTTCCACGGCACCGGTGAGGTCGCACTCGGCCAGCTCCATGCCCCCGTAGACGGCGTGGATGTGGGAGTCCTGGAAGCCCGGGAGCAGCAGCTTGCCGCTGAGGTCGACCACTTCGGTCTTCGGGCCGATCAGCTCCCGTACCTCGTCATGGCCGACGGCCGAGATCCGCGGCCCGGTGACGGCGAGACTGCTCGCCCGGGTGCGGGCGGGGTCCCCGGTGTGCACGGGGCCGTGGGTGAAGACCAGATCTGCCTTGGTCATAGGAGGTTCTCCTGGTGGGTCGGTGGTCCGCGAGCGGGCCGGGAGGAAACGTGGATCGTGGTCTGCGTGGTGCGTCCGCAGTGGACTGGTCAGCCGGTGCTGTGCGGGTCGCTGTCGCAGGAGGTGTCGCGGGAACGGAAGAAGTAGGGCGACCGGCGGCGCCCGCGGGCCCACGCGGCGGCCAGGAGGCCGGAGCCGATCATCAACATCGGGACGAGCAACGCGAACCAGCCGTTGTCGGCGGAGAGTTCGAAGTGATCGGTGGAGCGGTAGAAGGTCCAGACGAGGTAGCCGCCGAGGGCGAGCAGCGCGAGCGCGCCCAGCACCGGTCCGACGACCGCGCGCAGAGCCTCCATCGGTGAGGTGCGCAGCAGGTGGCGGAAGTGCACGGCGGCGGCCGCGGCGGTGAGGGCGTAGTAGAGGGCGACGACGATGCCGATCGCGTTGACCGCGGCGAAGATCAAGTCGTTGACGGTGGGGATGACCAGCGCCAGCAGGGCGAGGGCAAGGGCGATCGCGGTGATCAGCAGGGTGCCGACGGCGGGGGTCCCGTGCCTGGGGTGCAGGCGCGTCCAGACGGAGCCGAGCACACCGTCGCGGCCCATCGCGTACATCCCGCGGGCGGTGGGGATGACGGAGGCCTGGAGCGACGCCACCGCGGAGAACATGAGGGCGATGAGCGGCAGTGCGGCCAGCGGCTGGTGGGCGAGCTTCGTACCGAAGTAGGCGAGCCCCTGTGCGCCGTTGTCCGACAGTTCGCCCAGTGGCAGGACCCGCTGGAAGGCGGTGCCGGCGAGCAGGAACAGGAGCAGCATGACGGTCAGCGCCATGAAACCGCCGCGGGAGGCGTCCCGCGGGTCTGCGACTTCCTCACTGACGCTGAAGACCGACTCGAAGCCCCAGTAGCAGAAGACGGCGAGCACCATGCCCTGGGCGAGGGCTTCGGCCGAGGGGATGTCGAAGGGGTTGTACCACTGGAGCGAGAAGGGCTGGTCCCCGGCGAACAGGCCGTAGCCGCAGAAGGCGAGCAGCACGCCGTACTCGAAGATCAGCAGGTATTTCTGGAGACGCGCAGCGAGGTCGAGTCCGCGGACGGCGACCAGCGCGGCGGCAATCAGGACGGCCATGCCGAGGAGGGTGGACTGGAGAGTGGAGTCCGGATCCAGGGAGAGGCCGGCGACGCTGTGGAGGTTGGCCTGGCCGAGGAGCTGGATGATTGCCGAGCCGGTCACCGTGGTGGTGTAAGCCATGAACACGATCGTGCCGACGACGTTGACCCATCCGGTCAAAAAGCCCAGCCAGGGGCTGAGAATGCGGCCGACCCACTGGTAGCTGCTGCCGGCGTTGGGTTCGGCACGGTTGAGCCGTCCGTATCCGCCGGCGATGCCGAGCACGGGCAGGAAGGCCAGCAGCATGATCGCCGGCAGGTGCAGGCCGACGATGCTCGCCATCAGACCGAGTCCGATACCGATGCTGCTGGTGGCCGCGGTGCTCGACGCGGCGAGGACGATGCCGTCGACGACGCCTATGGACTTGCGCATCGCGGTCTTGGGGGACTGCGGGCTGTTTCTCAGCGCGCTGCCCGCGTCCCTTACTGGTACTGCCAATGATCTCCGCCTTGCTGATAGGGGAACGTGGCCGAAGGGGCCGGATGGCAGGCCATGAAACGCCAGCCCCCTTCACACGTCAATGGTGTTGTCGTAAGCTCCGGATCCATGATCGAGCGTGTAGTGCCAGAGCCGCAGCGGCGACGCAGACGGCCGACCAAGCAGGGCACGATGCTGTCCGAGCGGATCATCGTCGAGACGGCCCTGCGGCTGATCGGCCGGCATGGTGCGGAGGCGTTGACGGTCCGGCGGCTGGGAGCTGCACTGGGTGCCGATCCGAGTGCGCTCTACCGGTACTACCGCAACACCGACGACCTGTTGCTGGCCATCGCCGACGAGCTCATCGGCCGGGCCCAGCACGGCTGGCAGCCCACCGGGGACTGGCGTGCCGACCTGTGCGAGGCGGGCCTGCGCATCCACGCCTCGTACCAGGCGCACCCACAGGCCGCCCTGCTGGCGGCGCACCGGACGACCGGGCGGGACAACGAGATGCGGGCCGTGGAGACGATCCTCGGCGTGCTGCGTTCGGCGGGCTTCGGCGACCGGGACGCGGTGCGGATCTATCACGCGTTCGTGGACCAGGCGCTCGCCTTCGCGGCCCTGGACGCGGCCGCGCTCGCCCTGCCGACCGCCGCACAGGCCGCCGACCTCGAGGTCTGGCAGGCGCGCTACGGCCGCCTGGACACGAGCACCCACCCCAACATCGCCGCCACCGCACGCCTGCTGGCGGCCGACATGAGGCACAGCGGCTACCCGTTCGCGCTGGACCTGCTGCTCGACGCCGTCGAGGTCAGGCTAGCCGGGGCGGGTGCGGAGGCGGGCTGAGGCCCGGATCGTGCGCCCCGCCATGCGCCCCGCAAGGGCTCGGGCAGGGCGGATCGCTGCCATTTCAGCAGTCGTTGTCCGCCCATTGCAGCGCGGCCAGTGCCCGCGCTGCGACCGTGGCCGGATCCTGGCGACGCTCCCACAGCGCTTCGGAGAGCTCGTCGATCGTCGCTTGGTCAAGCGTGGCCAGGGTGCGCCGCCGCGCCTGCGCACCGATCAACTCGAGCGCCTCTCGCTCCAGGTGCCGCAGCCTGCGCTTCTGCAACTGTCCGCTGCCGCGCCGGGTGTCAAGGAACTCCTCGACTTGCCGGACTACCTGCTCCACGCCATCGCCCATGTCTGCTTTGGTGAGCAGGACGACGGGACGGGGAGTCCGATCCTGCATGCGGAGCATGGCATTCAGTTCGCGCCGGGTGCGCAGCGCTCCCTCTCGGTCAGCCTTGTTCACCACGAAGACATCACCGATCTCCAGAACGCCGGCCTTCATCGCCTGGATCCCGTCACCGGCCCCGGGCATGGTGACGAGAACGGTGCAGTCGGCGGTGCCGGCGATGGCGATCTCGCTCTGACCCACCCCGACGGTCTCCACCACGATGACGTCCATACCCATGGCGTCCAGTACCCGCACGGCAGCAGGCGTGGCCTCGGCGAGCCCGCCGAGGTGGGCCCGGCTCGCCATCGACCGGACGTAGACGCCGGGATCGCCGGTCAGCGACGCCATCCGAATCCGGTCGCCGAGTATCGCGCCTCCGGTGAAAGGACTGGACGGGTCGACCGCCAGCACCCCCACCGTTCGGCCACGGTCGCGCCAGGCCCGCACCATGCCCTCCACCAGCGTGGACTTGCCGGCGCCGGGCGGGCCGGTGACGCCGATGACGGCGGCCCGGCCGGTGTGCGGGAACAGCTCTGCCAACCGGGATGCCGCCCCTGGGGCGTCGTTTTCGATCAGTGTGATCATTCGGGCGCCGGCTCGCTGGTCACGGGCGAGTACCCGGCTCACCAAGTCATCGTCCTCGGTCATCCAAGGCCTCCTGTTGCCACGAAGACTCCGTCGCCCGCCTTGGCGGCCCCGGACTCCAGCGCCTCTGTCACGTGTACCGCAGTCACGCTGGAGGCCCATGGGATGACGTCGTGAACCGCCGGTGGGTACACGCATCGCTCCAGTTCCGCGAAGGTCGCCGGCCCGCGGGCGAGGGCGGCCGTGATCCGTTCGGTGCGCGCTGCGATCTGCCGTTCGGTGGCCTCGATACTGATCGCCACCGCATGGGGTCCCTCCAGGAGCCCACCGTGTCCGGAGATGCCGAGCCGGGGTTCCAGCGCCGCGACCCGCCGCAGGCTCTCCCGGTAAGCGCCGGTGCCCCCGCCCCCTGGCGCGTACCAGGGGATCGCGGTACCCCGGGTGACCAGTAGGTCCGAGTAGACGAGCATCCCGGTGCGCTGCTCCCAGTAGCACATCAGGTGCGCGTCGTGCCCGGGCGTCGGCACTGCGGTCCACGCGTAGCCACCCAAGCGGATCACGGCTCCGGGCCGCACCTCCTCCACGGCGTGGTCCGGTGGCAGCGCGACCGCGCCGCATTCGTCCTGAAAGTGGCTGTCGATATCGAGATCGGCGAGCCAGGGGGCGAACTCCCGCACCACCGGGGGCAGGATCGCCTCGGCCACCAGCGCGGGGTCGTCAAGGATCGCGCGGGCACCGGCCGGAACCAGTACGCGACGTCCAGCGGCCAGGCTCGCCGCGGCTCCGGCATGGTCGGTGTGCGGGTGGGTGCACAGCACCGTGTGGACCGCCGCCAGGCTCCGCCCGACCGACCGTAGGCCGGCTTCCAGCGCCTCCATACCGTTCTCGGTGCCGAATCCGCAGTCGACCAGCGCTGCGCCGTCGCGGTCAAGGACCACCAGGACGTTCCCCGGGGAAGGCCACCTGCTGCTGTCGGCTCGCAGCAGCACCAGATCCGCGCCGAGCCATTCGACGCCGAACCGCCCCTGCCATCGACCTCCCAGGCCGCGGGCCGGGCTGACGCCGCACACCGTCAGCTCTCCCCGCCCGGTCGGCGCGCGCCGAGGAACTCGTACCAGCCGCCGCGACTGCCGGGCTTGAGCGCCGGTGCACCCCGGTATCCGGCCCGGAACACCTTCCGGGCCAATGGCGGCACGGCGTACCGGTCCCCGCACGTCTCGTGCAGATACTCCTGGGCGTGGTACCAGGAGTCGAAGCTGGCCGTGTCGTCCAACAGCTCGAAGACCCCCATCGGCCAGCCGAGACCGGTCTTCACCATCTCGTCGATCTCGGCGGGACCAGCCACCCCGAGCTCCACGAGCCGGATGGCTTCGGCGATGTAGAGGTTGATGAACCGGGTCATGAAGAAGCCCGGCGCGTCGCCGACCACCACCGGCTTCTTGCCGATCGTGCGCAGGAACCTGGTTACTCGTCGGACGGCATCGTCGTGGCTGAGCTCGCCACGGGCCAGCTCGATCAGCGGCATCACATTGGCCGGGTAGAACCAGTGCGTGCCGACCAGTCGGCCGGGATCGTTCAGCGTGCCGGCCAGTTCGGAGATCATGATCGATGAGGTGCCGCTGGCGAAGACGGCGGCGGGCGGGGCCACCTGCTCGGCTTGGGCGAGCACCTTCTGCTTGGCGGCCAGGACCTCGGGGACGGTTTCGAAGACCAGATCCACGTCGGCCAGGCCCTCTTCGTAGTCCAGGGTGAGCCGCAGCCGGGACAGCATGTCGTCGGCCTGCTCGCGGGTGATCTTGCCGCGCTCCACGCCGCGCTCGATGCCGAACGGGCCGCTGCGCACCAGCTGGGCACCGTGGTCGAGCGACTCCTGACGCCGGGACAGCAGCACAACCTCGGTTCCCGGACTGCGCAGACAGGCCAGTGCCATGCCGTGGCCCATGAGGCCACCACCGCCCAGGATCGCAACTCTCTTCACAGGGGAATCCTCTCCGCCGGGCCGGACCGGACCGGCTCACACCGCGCTGCGTTGCCGAACGTGCTCCTTGATGAACTCGACCGCCGACTCGGCCGACGCTCCCGGACCGAACACTGCAGGTACCCCCAGTCCGGCGAGTACCCGGGCGTCGACGTCGGGGATGATGCCACCCCCGATCACCAGCACATCGTCGACCGAAGCGGCCGCCAGCCCGGACATCAGCTCTTCGAAGACCGGCATGTGCCCGCCGGCGGAGCTGGACACGCCGATCACGTCCACGTCCTCCTGCAACGCGGTCGCGATGATCTCCTCGGCGACAAGGAAGTTGGTGAACACCACCTCGAACCCGGCATCGCGGAACTTGCGCGCGAGGTAGCGGGCTCCTCGATCGTGCGCGTCATGGGTGGGCTTGGTGAGCAGGACCTTGATTCTGTTCGCCATGGGTGTCCCCTCTCGTCAGGACTCGTGCGGGGGACCCCAGCCGAGGTGGCGTTTGAGCACCCCCATGATCTCGCCGGTGGTCGCGTCGGCCCGGGCCGCGTCGATCGCGGCCGGCAGGAGCTTGTCGTCGCCGAGCTGGTCCATCCTGCTGGCGGCGAATTCCTTGGCGGCCAGCTCGAGGGACTCCATGGCGCGGTCGAAGGCGGCCGCGTCGCGCTCGTCCCGCAGCCGGCGCACCCGTTCCACGGCGATCCGCTCGACCTCGGAGTCGACCTTGAACAGCTGCGGTTCCGGCTCCTCTCCTGCGGTGTAGCAGTTGAGCCCGACGATGCGCCGCTGCCCGGAATCGACCAGTTCTCGCCAGCGCTCGGAGGACTCTTCGACGATCGAGCGGATCCAGCCGTTGCGCTGGGCCCGCACATAGCCGCCCTGGGCCTCGATGTCGGCGACCAGGTTGAGAGCGGCATCAGCGAGCTGATCGGTGAGCGCCTCCACGTAGTAGGAGCCGGCCAGCGGGTCGCTCACGGCCGTGATGTTGGTCTCCTCCTGGATGACCTGCTGCACCCGCAGGGCCAGGGTCGCGGCGTCCCCCGTGGGGATGGCCAGGGCCTCGTCGTACGCCGAGACCTCCATGGCCTGGGTGCCGGCCATGGCGGCGCCGAACGCGTGCAGCGTGGTTCGGATCAGATTGACCAGGGGCTGCTGAGCGGTGAGCACCGCGCCCGAGGTGTGGGTGTGGATCCGCACGTGCATCGAACGCGGGTCGGTGACGCCGAACCGGTCCTTCATGGTGGTGGCCCAGATCCGGCGCATCGCGCGGATCTTGCACACTTCTTCGAAGAAGTCGTTGGCCTGCGCGAACTGGAAGCCGAAGCGGGGCAGCACGTCATCGGGCCGCAACCCCGCCTGCTGGCAGGCGCGGACCAGCTCGATGCCGAACGCCAGCATCAGGCCGATCTCCTGCACGGCGGTGCCGCCGGCCTCCTCAACGCCGTAACCGAAGAAGTTGGTGGTGTTCCACTTCGGCATGTGCTTGCTGCAGTACGAGATGAGCTCGACGGCGAGCTTGAGCCCCTGCTCCGGCGGGAAGGCGCTCATGCCGACGTAGGCCGACTGGTGATACCAGTTCATCGTGTTGCCGCGGAGCTCTGCGGGTGCGACACCCTGCCGTTCGGCGTAGGCGATGTACTGGGCCAGTGCGGCGATCACCTGGTAGTAGGTGATGTGCACGACGTTGATCTTGCGGAGATCGAGGCCGTCGAACAGCCGGGCCATGTCTGCGGCCGAGTAGACGGCCATTCCGCACTGGCCGATGCGCCCGCGGGCCGCGGGGTGGTCCGGGTCCAGCCCTTCGTGGGAGACCAAGTCGTAGACCAGGTTGTAGAACCTGCTGCCGAAGTAGCCGACCATGCCCTGTTCGGCGAGCAGATCCATGCGGCTGCGGGTGTCCTCGGGCAGCCCGTATCCGATCACCGGCTGGTTCGCCCAGTTCATGAACTGGTACTGGGTGGCCAGGTTTCCCCGAGTGTAGGGGTAGGAGCCCGGCGCCTCCGGACGCGTGGAGTCCGGGACGTCGTGCGGGAAGTAGCAGTTCTTGATCGGCAGCCCCGAGTGCGATTGCGGGTTTAAGGCCTGGGTTGGTGCCTGGTCGGCGAAGCGCTTCGCGATCCGCTCGTAGTCCGCCTGCCATCGCGCCTTTGCCTGTTGGGACGCGGACAGCGTCTCCTCGTCGAACATGTCACCCTCTCCCATCGGCGCGCGCCCGGAACTGCTCGGTGCGGCGCCGATGTTCGGCCGTATCCATCAGGAAGCTCTGCGTGCTGGCGCCCAACTGCAGCGCGTCGGCGAACGAGCGGGCTCCGTCCAACAGCGCCCGCTTCGCCTCTGTGTAGGCCGGCCGCGCCGCTGCCGCCGCCATTCCCGTCGCCGCCTCGAGCGCGGTTGCCTCCAGCTCGTCGTCCGCGACGACTCGGGCGACCATCCCCCACTCGCGGGCGGTCTCGGCATCGATGCGTTCGGCACCCAGGACAAGCCGACGGGCTCGCGAGAGCCCCACCACTCGCGGCAGCAGCCAGCTGCCTCCCATGTCCGGCACCAGGCCCATTGCCACAAAACCGGAGCCGAACGACGCCGAGCGGCCGGCCAGGCACAGGTCGGCACCCAGAGCCAGGTCGAGCCCGGCACCGGCGGCCGCGCCGTTGACCGCGGCCACGACCGGAAGCGGCAGCTCGGCAAGACGCATCGCCAGTTCGGCCGCCCGCTGGAACCGGACCCGGCGCTCCGCGGAGACCAGGCCCTGCCACCTGGTCAAGGTGTCCACATCGCCCCCGGCGCTGAACGCCCGCCCGGACCCGGTCACCACCAGTGCGTCCGCGTCCGGGTCGGCGGCGACCTCGGCCAGGCCCGCGTGCAGTGCCTCGAGCAGTTCCTCGTTCATCGCGTTCAGCCGGTCCGGCCGGTTCAGCCTCAGCAGCATCACCCGTCCGCGACGTTCCCGAAGCAGTACCTCGTCAGCCACGGCCGGCGTCCTCCAACGGCGCGCCTGCGGCCGGTGAGGCCGCCGGCTCCGCCCGCCCGGTGGCGACCAGGTCCCGCAGCCGGGTCTTCACCACCTTCCCGGACACGTTCTTGGGCAGCTCGTCGACGAAGTGGACGCGCTTGGGCAGCTTGTAGCCGGCCAGGTGCGAGCGGGCGTTCGCGATGAGCTGTTCGGCGGTCAGCCTGCTCCCGGGGCGCAGCACGACCACGGCATTGACCGCCTCGCCCCAGCGGTCGTCGGGCACCCCGATCACCGACACCTCGGCGAGCTGCGGGTTGGCCGCGAGCAAGCCCATCTCCACTTCGAGCGAGTAGACGTTCTCCCCGCCGCTCTTGATCATGTCCTTCTTGCGGTCGACGAAGAAGAGGTGGTTGTCGCTGTAGTAGGCGAGGTCGCCGGTGTGCAGCCAGCCTCTGCGCAGGACCTCGGCGTTGGCCTCCGGACGCTTGTAGTAGCCCTTGAAGACGTTGGGGCCGCGGACGATCAATTCGCCGATCCGGCCGTCCGGTACGTCCTGGTCCAGTTCGTCGACAATGCGCACGTCGTTGTACCAGAGAGGGAATCCGAGAGTGTTCTCCCTGGCCAGCGCCTCCCCGGAGAACTCCGTGATGGTGACCAGGGGAGCGGCCTCGGTGAGCCCGTAGGCGAACAGGAATCGCTCGAGCGACAACGCGTGCATGGCGTTGATCGGCAGGTCGCGGGTGTACTTTGCGGCCGCACTGAGCACCAGGCGCAGTGAGCTCAGGTCGTGGCTGCACAGCTCCGGCAGTTCCAGCAGTTGCTGCAGCGGGGTGACCAAGATGGTTGCCACGGTCACCCGGTGCTGCTCGATCAGCCGGCAGGCGTCGGCCGGGTCCCACTGCCGCATGATCACCAGCGGCAACCCGCGGATCAGGAACGACGTGGTCTGGATGTGCAGCCCGCTGACATGGTTCATCGGCATGCCGACGAGCAGGCAGTCGTACGGCATCGGCGGGGCATAGGTCAGGTAGCTGATGGCGTCCCAGCAGATGTTGCCGTGAGTCAGTACGGCGCCCTTGGGCAGCCCCGTCGTGCCCGAGGTGTACATGATCAACGCCTCGTCGCTGCTGTCCAACTCGGCCTTCGGCTCGGCATCGGAGGACACCGCGACCAGGTCCTCGTAGGACAGGGCTCCGGGAAGGGTCACGGCTCCGTCGAAGACCACCAGTGTGACGCCGGCCAGATCATCGATGACCGAGGCCACCGTGTCCTGGAATCCGGCCTCGATCACCAGCACCTTGGAATCGCTGTCGGTGACGATGAAGGAGATCTCCTTCGGAGCCAGTCGCCAGTTGACGGTTCCGAAGACCGCTCCGATCTTCGCGGAGGAGTGACACAACTCCAGGTACTCCACCGAGTTGCGGCCCAGGATCGCGACGTGGTCGCCGAAGCCGATTCCCAGCCCGGTCAGCGCATGGGCCGCCCGGTTGACCCTCCGGTTGTACTCGGCATAGGTATAGGTGCGGCCCTCGTAGATGACCGCCCTGCGTTGCGGGTACTGCGCGGCAGCCCGCCGGATGACATGACCTATCGTCAGGTTGTCGACCATCAGCTTCGCCCTCGCTCCCTCCGTGGGGCGGGGTCGGCCAGGCCCTCGATGGAACGGAGTCCGACCCCGCCGGCAAGCCCGTCCCGCAGCCGTTCACGCGTCTCGCTGAGCTCGGCCTCGAGCCGTTCGAGTTCGGCGCGCACCCGCTTCACCGACTGATCAGCCGGTTCGAACGCCTCGTCGAGGTTGGAGAAACGGGGGTGGGCCCCGCTGCGGCGCTCGCCAGGTCGGATCCCCGATTCCAGGATCAGGGCGAACTCCGCGGCGATCTCCTCCACGGCGCCGGGATCGGCGGCGTCCGGCCGGTGCCACTTGTAGATCCAGTTGCACATCCCCAGCAGCGCCAACACCATCAGCCGCACCGAGCCGGGGCGGAACACGCCCTGCCGCTGCCCCTCCGCGATCACCTTCTCGAAAAGCGCCTCATGGGCCCGCTTGCGGTGCCGGATCCCGCGCTGCAGCTCGGTTGGCAGCTCGGATTCCTCGGAGAACGCCACCGACAGACTCGGGAGCTCGGCCGTGACGACCGCGATGTGGGCGTGCACCATTCGGCGCAGCCGCTCGTCCACCGGCAGGTCCAAGGCCGCGAGCGGTGCGACCGCAGCCTCGATCCGATCGAAGATCTGCTGGTAGATGTCCGCGAGCAACTCGTCCTTCGAGCGGATGTAGTGGTACAGGGACGCCTTCTTCAGTCCCAGCTCGCCGGCGATGTCCTCCAGCGTGGTGGCTCGATAGCCCTTGCGTGCGAACAACTGTGCGGCCGTCGCGAGGAGCGACTCGCGGGTCAGCCCGCGTCCGGCAGCTTGAGGTCGAGATGTCATCGCCGCCTGCCTCAGGCCCGCTCGAGCACGACGGCGGTGCCGAGCCCGCTGCCGGCCGGGACGGTGGCCAGCCCGTACCGCAGGTCGCGCTGCCGCAGCGCCTTGGCAAGGTGGATCACGATCCGCAGGCCCGACATGCCGACCGGGTGGCCGAGGCCCACGCTGCCGCCGTCGACGTTGAGTCGTTCGCGCGGCCACTTGGCCTTGCGCTCGCAGGCCACCATCTGTACCGCGAAGCCCTCGTTGCACTCGATGAGGTCGACGTCGTCCTGGCTCAGCTCGGCGCCCGCCAGAGCGGACTCGGCGGCCAGCACGCAGCTGTAGCCCATCAGCTGCGGATCGCATCCGACCATGGCGGTGCCGGGCACGACGATCCGCGCGATCGGTTCCAGCCCGAGCCGGGCGACGGTCGCCGCGTCGCAGACCAGCGCTGCCGCCGCGGCGTCGTTGTGCGCGGAGGCATTGCCCGGGGTGATGGTGCCGCCCTCCCGCACCGGCGTCATGGCCGCCAGCCGCTCCGCCGAGACATCGGCACGTGGGTTCTCGTCGCGAGCGACAACCACCGGGCCGCCGCGGTGGGGCACCGTGACAGGCACCGTTTCATCCTCGAACCGGCCGGCTTCCATCGCCGCGATCGCCCGCTGGTGGGAGACCACGGCGTACTCGTCCATCTCACGCCGCGACACGCCGTCCACCCGGGCGTGGCGCTCCGCGACATCGATCATGGTCTGGGGATCGCCCCACATGCCGGAGCCGGCCAGCTTGCACTCCTCGAGGGAGTCGGTGAACCGGCCGTGTCCCAGCCGAAGCCCCCATCGGGCGCCCTGCACCGTGTAGGGCGCGTTGCTCATCGACTCCATCCCCACCGCGAGTACGCAGCCCACCGAGCCGAGCGCCACCTGACGTGCCGCCATGACGAGCGCCGCCATGCCCGACGCGCACTGCATGTTCAGGGTGAACGCCGGCGCAGCATCAGGAACCCCGACCCGCTGCCCCACGATCCGGGCAGGATTCGACTCGGTCATGTCCTGGAGCACCAAGCCGGCGATCACCTGTTCCACTTCGGTCGCCGGCAGGCCGGTTCGGGCGAGGAGCCCGGTGACCACCGGTGTGGCGATCTCGGTGGCGCGCAGCGGGGCCAGTGCCCCCCCGAAGCGGCCGATCGGCGACCGAAGGCCGTCCACCAGGTACACCTCATTCATGAGCGCGACTCCCTCGACATCAGCAGGCGGAGCGCGGCGACCATCCGCTCGCGCGATTCCTCAGGCAGGATGACCTCGTCGATGATCCCGGCCTCGGCGGCCAGGAACGGACGGGTGACGGTCTCGCGGTACTCCGCGGCCAACTCCCGCCGGGTGAGAGCCGGATCCGCGGCCGCGGCAAGCTCACGTCGGTGCAGCAACCCGACGGCGGCCTCCGGCCCCATGACCGCGAGTTCGGCCGAAGTCCATGCCCAGGTACGGTCCGCCCCCAACGACTGCGAGCCCATCGCGATGTAGGACCCGCCGTAGGCCTTGCGGACGACCACTGTCAGCTTGGGCACCGCGGCCTCGACATACGCTGCCAGCATCCCGGCGCCATGGGTGATCAGTGCCTTGCGCTCCTCGACCGACCCGGGCATGAACCCGGGCACGTCGAGGAAGGTCAGCACGGGCAGTCCGAACCGGCCGCAAAAGGCCACGAAGCGCGAGCACTTGACCGCGGTCTGCGCATCCAGGACACCGCCGAGGTATTTCGGCTGGGACGCAACCACCCAGGCGGTGGTGCCGCCCAGGGCGAAGGCATCATCGGCGAGCCGGACGAACGGCGTGTTCTGATCGGGGACGGCATACACGGCGACGCTGCCGAGTCCGACTTCCTTCGCGGTGCGAATCACCCGGACGGCGATCTCACTCCGGTTTGCGACGAGAACCTTGCGCAGCTTTCGCACGAAATGCCCTCCGTCAGGAGAGTACGGGCGCGACACGCGTCAGAGGCAACCGCCTCAGATGCAAGCGGATCTGACGGGCCGACCATCTGGTTGGTTTATCAACCGACTGTTCGTCAGTCCAAGTTGCGGCATCGCCGACGCGGATGTCAACAGGTAACCCATAACCCTCGTCGGTGGTCTTGGCGCGGCGCAGGTGGGGGAGGCGCTGCTGCCGTCGGAAACTTCGCAGACAAGGCTGCGGTCGCGCAGGATCCGGACCCGTACCGGCGCGGAACCGTAGCGGACGGCGTCGGTGACCAGCTCGCTGAGGATCAACTCGGCGGTGAAACCCGGCTCCTGCAGCCCCACGCCACGAGTTGGCGGTGCATGAGGCGCGGACCGGGGAAACAGTCGCAGGGTCGGACGGCACGTCCCAGTCGGCGACCTGTTCGGGGGTTGCAGGCGGGTGCGGGCGACCAGCAGGGCGATGTCGTCGCTTGGTTGCGGGGACAGCATGGTGTGGCAGACCGCCGCGCTGGTCTCCTCGGGGTTTCGGTTCGTGCTGCCGGTCAGCGCGGCGCCCAGCAGGTCGGGGCCGGTGTCGATGTCGCGGTTGCGGTCAACGACTTCTCGACGCCGTGGGACCCTCGGTGCTGTCAGGCCGGGGGAGTACCTGCCGCATGACGTCCCGCCGTACAAGACCGTGTACGACTACGTCGGCCAGGCCGGCGGCCAGGGTTTGCCGTGGCCGCCGGAGTACACCGCGGGCTGGGACGGGGGCGAGGCGTCATGTGGTGGTGTGCTCGCCCACGCGCCCGAGGAACCCGGTGACATGGCCGAATCAGAGGATCGGCACGCTGGACCAGGGGCGGGCGGCCTCGATCGCTGCCGCCGCGCGGAACACCGTGGTGTCGTCGTAGGTGCGTCCGACGACCTGCACCCCTGTCGGCACCCCGGTCGAGGCGAATCCGGACGGCACGCTCAGCACCGGGCAGCGGCTGGCGATGTTGAACACCGTAGTCATCGCGGATTCCAGGTAGAAGTCCAGCTCGACGCCATTGATCACGACCTTGGTCGAGAGGTGATCGTCGTCCGCCTTGAGCGCCGGGACGGCCGTGGTCGGGCACAGCAGCACGTCGTAACGGTCCAGCAGGGCGCCGAGCGTCGTCTGTATCGCGGCCTCGATCTCGAGGCCCAGCAGGAAGCTGCCGGGCTCGCGGACGGCCTCGGCGGCCCGTCGGGCGAAGTCGAGCGCGTACGTGGTGAGCTGGTCGCCGTGCTCGGCGGCGACCGATGCGATGTAGGGGCCGAAGATGGAACCGAAGTGGATCATCGCTGCCCGCATCACGTCCGCCCGCATGATGGGGACCTCGACCTCCTCGACGACGGCCCCAGCCGCGCGCAGCGCCTCGGCGACCGCGCGGGTGTTGGCCTCGACCTCGGGATCGACCGGCCAGTCCCCGAGGGTGACCGAGAGCGCCACCCGCAGGCCTTCGGCGCTCTCGAACCGCTCGGGCAGGACGAGTTTGGGCCGCAGCGAGACCGCGTCCAGGGGATGGGGACCCGCGATGACGTTCTCCAGCAGGGCGCAGTCATGGACGGTGCGCGCCATCGGACCGTCGTGGCAGTAGGTGTCGAGGTTGAACGGCGACATCGCCGGCACGCGCCCGTACGGCGGTTTGAAGCCGACCGTGCCCGTGTACGAAGCGGGGATGCGGATCGAGCCGCCGATGTCGGAGCCGGTCGCGAGGGTCGTCTCACCCGCCGCGAGTGCGGCGCCCGCGCCGCCCGAGGAGCCGCCCGGAGTGAATTCCAGGTTCCACGGGTTGCGGGTGACGCCCCACAGCCGTGACTGTGTGTACCCCGCACAGCTGAATTCCGGGGTCGTGGTCCGCGCGTGCACGATGCCGCCGGCAGCCTGGATCCGCTCGATGACCGGATGCGTCTGCTCGGCGATCTCGTGCTGGAACGCCAGGGACCCGTCCGTACTGCGGCGGCCCGCAATGGGCTGCTCCTCCTTCGTCGCGACGGCGAGACCCTCCAGCGCGCGGGGCGCCTCGCCCTTGCCCGCATACCGTGCCTCGGCCTCGCGGGCGGCGGCGAGCGCCTCCTCGAAGGTCTGCTCGGCGAGAGCGTTGACTTTTGGTTCGACAGCTTCGGCGCGCGCGATGACCGCGGTCATCAACTCGACCGGTGACAGGGAGCGGTCGCGGAACCGGCGCAGGGCCTCGGTGGCCGGCAGATGGGCGAGGTCGGTGAGGTCGGTCATGTGATGGTCCTTCGGGGTGAGTCGGAAGGGTCAGGCAAGCGCGCGGCGGCCTGCGGAGATGCGGGCCGGATCCCATCCGGGCCGCGGTACGGAGTCGAGCAGGAGACGGGTGTAGGGATGCTCGGGGCTGGTCAGGACGGATGTCGTGGGGCCGGATTCGACGATTGCTCCGGCCCTGAGCACGACCACCTCGTCGGTGATGTGCCGGACGACCGCGAGGTCGTGGCTGACGAAGAGGAAGCCGATGCCCTCGTCACGGCGGATGCCGGCGAGCAGGTCGAGGATCTGCGCCTGGATGGAGACGTCGAGGGCGGCGACCGCCTCGTCGAGGATGAGCACCTGCGGTCGGGCCGCCAACGCCCGGGCGATCGCCACGCGTTGACGCTGCCCTCCGGACAGCCGGCGGGGCAGCGCTGCGGCCTCGCGCTCTCCCAGCCCCACCTGGTCGAGGAGTTCGGCGACCCGCCTGCGCCGCGCCGGTGCGTCCAGCGGGAAGTGCAGGCGCAGGACCTCCTCGATGCACGCGCTCACACTGATGCGCGGGTCGAGGGAGAGATACGGGTCCTGGAACACCATCTGGATCTCGCGGGCGCGGGCCAGGCGCTCGGCCCGTCCGCGGGCGCGTGCCGAACGGTCGCGTCCACCCAGGTGGACCGTGCCGGCATCGGGTGTCTCAAGGCCGACGAGCATGCGTGCCGTGGTGGTCTTGCCGCATCCGGACTCGCCGACGATGCCGAGTGAGCCTCCTGGCCGCAGGGTGAAGGAGACGCCCTCGACGGCTGCGCGCCCGCCGAACTCCTTGCGCAGTCCGTCCACCACGAGACCGGACGCGCCGGTGGTTTCTGGCACGGCAGTCACAGCAGTCACAGCAGGATCCCTTCATCGGCGCGCAGACAGGCGGCCAGGCCCTGGCCGTCGTACTGCCGCAGGACGGGCTTCTCGACCGAGCAGCGCTCCTGCGCGTGCGCGCAGCGCGCGGCGAACGCGCACCCGGACGGTGACTCGGCGAGCGAGACCGGGCGGCCGGGGATGGGCCGTGGCGGCGCCGCGTCGGGTTCGACGCGGGGTGTGCAGGCGAGGAGGCCGGCCGTGTACGGGTGGCGCGGGCGGTCGAACAGGTCTGTTGCGGCCTGCGTCTCGACGATCCGTCCCGCGTACATGACGTAGACGCGGTCGCAGATGGCCGAGGCCAGTTCCAGGTCGTGGGTGACGAAGAGCATCCCCGTGCCGCGCTCGGCCTGAAGGCGGGTGAGGATCGCGATGACCTCGGCCTGGGTCGTGACGTCCAACGCGGTCGTCGGCTCGTCGGCGACGAGCAGTGAGGGCCGGCTCGCGAGTGCCGCCGCGATGACGACGCGCTGGAGCATGCCCCCGGAGAACTGGTGCGGGTGGCGTCGCAACGCGCCTCGTGGGTCGCGGATGCCCACGGCGTCGAGGAGTTCCTCGGCACGGTCCGTCGCCGCCGCCGCGGGCACGCCGGCGGCACGCATTCCCTCGGTGAGGAAGTCGCCGACGCGCCGCATCGGATTGACCGAGGCACGCGGGTCCTGGAAGATCATCGATACCTGACGGGTTCTCAGTTCCTTGAGCCCGTCGCGGCTCAGTGTCAGTACGTCGCGACCCGCCACACGGACTTCGCCGTCCGTCCGTGCCCTTTCGGGCAGCAGCCCGAGCACGCTGCGGCAGGCGACCGACTTGCCCGAACCGGATTCGCCGACCAGGCCGACCATCTCGCCCGCCGCGACGCTCAGAGACACGCCGTCCAGGATCGGCCGGGCGGCGCGCCCCTCGGGCAGCCGCACGGTGAGGTCGTCGATCTCAAGAAGATTCTGCTGCACGGTCATTCGCCTCACCGATCCCGCTTTGCGACCCGGTCGGCGATGCCCTCGCCGACGATGCTGAACGCCACGACGGCGAGCATGATGCACACGGACGGCGCGAGCGCGGGCAGCATCGCGCCCTGCAACAGCGCGCCCTCACCCTCGTTGATCATCGCGCCCCAGTCGGCGGTCGGCGGCTGAACTCCGAAGCCGAGAAAGGAGAGCGCCGCGAGGTCCATCAGCGCGTACCCGAAGTTGATCGCCGACTGGGCGAGCACCGTCGGCGCGATGTTGGGCAGCAGGTGCCGGACGCAGATCGTCCAGCCTGACCAGCCCTGGACGAGGTACGACTCGATGTACGGACGGGCCTTCTCCTGCTGGGCGATGCTGCGCACCAGGCGGCCCACGTACGGCGTGTACGCGACCGCCATGGCGATGACGGGCGCGGTCATGCCCGGTCCGGTGACCGCCACGAACATGATCGCCACAAGCAGGCCGGGGAAGGAGAACACCAGGTCCATCGACCGGGAGAGGAGCGCGTCCACCCGGCCGCCGCGCCAGGCGGCCACGACGCCCACCAGGATGCCCAGGAGGGTCGACAACGCGACGACCACGAGCGGTCCGAGCAGCCCGGAGCGCGCACCGTACAGCAGGCGCGACAGCACGTCGCGGCCCGACTGGTCGGCACCCAGGAGGTGGTCGGTGCTGCTCCCGGCCAGGGTGGCCTGCAGGTCGAGGGCGTCGGGGTCGTACGGCGCGAGCAGCGGTGCGAAGAGGGCGACGGCCACGAGTGCGGCCAGCAGCAGGACGGCCGCGGTGAACAGCGGCCCCTGCCCGAACACCCGCAGGCGGCGCAGACCGGGACGCCGGCGCAGCGCGGTGACGTCGACTGCGGTGGTCATGAGGCACCTCGCCGGGTGAGGGTCAGCCGGGGGTCGATGAGCGGCGCGAGGAGGTCCACGACCAGGTTCACCAGGACGAACGCCGCCACGGTGATCAGCGTGATCGCCTGCACGACGGGGAAGTCCTTGACCGTCACCGACTGCACGAGCAGGGAGCCGACCCCGGAGACGTTGAAGGCGGTCTCCACGATCGAGGTGCTCACCAGGAGTCCGGCGAGCATCGTGCCGCCGACGGTGACGATCGGACCGAGCGCGTTGCGCAGCACGTGCCGGCGCACCACGTCGTCCTCGGCGACCCCGCGGGAACGCGCCACCTCCACGTGCTCCCGCCCCAGTTGGTCGAGCATCGCGGAGCGGGTCACCCGGGCCAGCAGCCCGGTGAGGGTGACCGCGAGGGCGACGGCGGGCAGGGTCAGATGGTAGAGCCGGTCGGCGAAACCGGTGCCGGCGGCACCGGGACCCGGGAACCAGCCCAACTGCACCGAGAACAGCGAGACCAGCACGATGGCGCTGACGAACGGCGGGGTCGCCGTGGCCACGCCGGTGCACAGGAGCACCACGCGGTCGACCGCCCCGGGGCGCAGCGCGGCGAGGACGCCCGCGAGCACGCCGCCGAGGCAGACCAGCACGGCCGAGTAGCCGATGAGCAGGGCCGTGCTCGGCAGGCGCGAGCCGATCAGGGACCCGACGTCGTGCCGGAACTGGACGGAGCGCCCGAAGTCGCCGTGCAGAACGTTGCCGACCCATTTCAGGTACTGGGTGAAGAACGGGTCGTCGAGGTGGTACTGGGCGCGGATCGCGGCCTTGGTCTCCGGCGACACCGGGTGGCCCTTGAGGAGGAAGGACACCGGATCCCCCGGGGCCAGGTGCACCGCGCTGAAGACCAGGAAGGAGGTGATCAGCAGCACGGTCACCAACCCGAGGAGCCGGCCGAGAAGGTAACGGGTCATCAGTTCGCAGAGCCGATCTTCGCGGCCCAGGGGTAGTACAGCTGGGCGATGCCGGCCGGGGCACCGGTGATCCGGCTGCCCAGGAACACCGTGTGGGGAGCCTCGTACAGCGGGATGGCGGGCAGGTCGCGCAGCGCGATCTTCTGCAGCTGGGCGGTCAGGTCGGCACGGGCGGCTGGGTCGGCGACCGCCGTCGCCCGGTCGTAGAGCGCATCGAACTCGGGGTTCGAGTACTTGCCGTAGTTGCCGAAGTCGCCGGTGCGGAACGACTGGTAGAACTCGAGCGGGTCGGGTGAGTTGGTGTAGCCGTTGGTGAACACCAGGTCGATGCCGGCTCTGGCGTGCGGGTCGGTGAAGAGCGCGGTGTACGCGTCGGGTGCGATCGGCTTGATCTGCACGTCGAGACCGATCTGCTTGCCGGCCGCCTGCACGGCGTTGGCGACGACGGTGATCTCCGGAGTGAGCGTGCTGCTCGCGATGACGACCTTCTTGCCGGTCGCGCCGGTCTCCTTGATCAGCTTCCTGGCGCCGTCGATGTCGTACACCAGATCGGGAAGGGCGGAGAAGTAGCCGTCCGTCCGGTCCGGGACGGTTTGCCAGGCGCCCCGCGCGGCCGGGGCCTTGGCCGGGACGGCCACTCCCGCGACGGCGGCCTTGATGATGCTCTGCCGGTCCAGGGCCATGGACAGCGCCTTACGGACCTTCAGATCGCCGAGTGTGCCCTTGAGGTTGAACACCGCGAGGTCGGAGGCGGCGGTGTTCGGGCCGAAGTACAGCTTGCCCTGCGAGGTCGACTTGAGCTGCCCGATCGAGGTGGACGGCACCAGGTACCCGCCGTCGACCGAGCCGGAGAGCCAGGCGTTGGTGCGTGCGGCCGGGTCCTGGATGAAGACGAACTTGACGCTCTCCGCCTTGGGGGTCAGCGTGTTGTCCCAGTACGTGGGGTTCTTCTTCAGGGTGATGCTGTCGCCCTGGGCCCAACTGCCGAGCGCATAGGGGCCGGTGCAGTCGACGCCGGCCTTCGGGTTGCCGTAGTCCCGGCCCGTCCTGGCGAGGAACGCGGCGCTCTCGACGGTACCGGGGGAGGCCGCCATCAGTTCGTTGAGCAGGGCGTCGGGCTTGTTGAGCTTGATCGTCACTTCGAGCGGGCCGGTCTTGGTGACCGAGGCGACGTTCTTGAACGCGCTGCCCCACGCCGAGCCCACGGCCGGGTCGAGATGACGCTTCAGTGAGGCGACGACGTCGTCCGCGGTCATGGTCGAACCGGAGTGGAACTTCACGCCGCTGCGCAGGCTGTACACCCAGGTCAGCGGGTCGGGATTGGCCGACTTCACGGCCAGGGCCGGCGCGATCTTCATGTCCGGCGTGATGCGGAACAGCTGCTCGCAGACGTTCGCCAGGACGGTGTTGGGCGGGTAGTCCCAGGCCTGTGTGTAGTCGAGGGAGTACGGCTCGGCGTAGAGCGACCAGGAGAACGACGAGATCGAACCCTTGGCCGCGGGTGTGTCCGCGGAGACCTGGTAGGCGGTGCTGCCCTTGGCGGAACTGGCGCTGGTGGACGAGGCACCGGAGCAGCCGGTGACCGTCGCAGCCAGGGCGACGGCTCCGGCGAGCAGGGCGGTGGATCTGGGGGCACGCAAGGAACCGACCCCTTTCCGGGGGGTTGAGCGTTCTGGAGGTGGCAGTGAGTATTGATGCGGGAACGTTCCCGCACAAGAGTTTGCGGGAACGGTTTTTTTGAGGTCACAGACGCGTGGACGGCGGTGCGGGGGACTGGCAGCATCAGCGCATGACCGAAACTCCGCCCCGCAGGGACCACGGCGTCCCGGCCGCCGTCCCCCGGGTCCGCCTCGTCGACGTCGCTCGCGAGGCGGGCCTGTCCAAGACCACCGTCTCCGCGGCGCTCAACGGCACCGGACGCCTGTCGCCGGCCGTGCGCGAGCGCGCCCGCGAGGTCGCACGCCGCCTCGGCTACCGCCCCAACCCGACGGCACGGCTGCTGCGCGCCGGGCACGCCAGGCTCATCGGCTACGCCGTGGGGGAGTACCCCACGGGCCCCGGGTCCTACATGGACTCCCCCTACTTCACCCAGCTGACCAGCGCCATCGCGACCACGGCCCTGCGCCACGGCTATGCCCTGGTGCTACTGCCCACCGGCTCCTCGCCCGATGAGTGGGCCGACCTGCCGCTCGACGCCGCGATCGTCGCGGACCCGCTCGCGGACGATCCGCTGGTGGAGGGGTTCATCGCCGCCCGTATACCGCTGTCCTCCGACCGCTCGGTGGAGGGCCGCTCCGGTACGCACTGGGTGGACGTCGACGCCGAGGCCGCGGTACGCGAGGTGCTGGATCACCTGCGCGCACAGGGTGCGCGGCGCATCGCGGTCGTGGCGCCCGACACCCCGACCAGCTTCTACACGGCGGCCCTGGACGCCTACCGGCGCTGGTGCGCCGAGCAGGGCGCCACGCCTCTGGTCACGCTTTCGACGCGGCCGGGCAACGGCCCCGCCGTCGAGGCGGTCGAGCGGTCCCTCACCACGCCCGACCGGCCCGACGCGCTCTTCATGCTGACCGAGGCCAATCCGCCACTGGTGCTCGATGCCGCACGCCGCCTGGGCCTGTCGGTCCCCGCAGACCTGCTGCTGGTGTGCGCGAGCGAGGACACCTCGGCCGCCCACGCCGACCCGCCCGTCACGACCCTGAGCCTCCAGCCGGTGAGCGTGGCCGAGAAGGGCGTCGAGCTGCTCGTCGCGGCCCTGGAGAGCGGGAGCCTGGAGCCGACGGGCGCGCTGGTGCGGACGAGGCTGGAGATCCGGACGTCGTCGGAGCGCGGCGGCGAGCCCGCAGGCGGTGCCGCGCTCCGACGACGCGGCCGGCAGGAGGCGGAGTACACCAGCGCTCCACCCACGTAGGTCCGCAGAACCCGGGCCGTGTGGATCTCCGCAGGCGCGGCGGCCCGCCCGTATCGCGCAGAGGGCGGCGCCGCGGTCCAGGGGGTGGCGGCTGCCGAGCGTTCCCCGGCGATCAGTCAGGACAGGTCCTAGCCAGTGCCGCGGCAGGCAACGTTTGCCCGTTCAGGAGCGGCGTCGTGGGGGCACCTCCCGCTCGAGCGAAGCCGAGAGTGGGGGAGCGTGCTCTCGGCGTGCCGGCCGGAAGCCCTCGTACTGGACGTACTTGGGCTTTCGGTCGGTGCGGCGAGTGGGGGTACCCCCTGCTCGAAGAGCTTGGGGGAGGCGTGCCGGGCGTCGCGACGGGGCAAACGTTGCCTGTTGCGGCACTAGCTAGAGCCAGGCGGGCCGGTCAGAGCCCCACGGGTGTGCCTCCTCGAGCTGGGAGGCCAGGCGGATGAGCAGGTCGTCGCGGCCGTATGCGGCGGCGAGTTGGACGCCGATAGGGAGGCCTTGGGCGTTGCGGTGCAGAGGCAGCGAGATCGCGGGCTGCCCCGTCACGTTGAAGGCGGGGGTGTAGGGGAAGTAGGAGTAGTGCTTGTGCAGCGACTCGTCGGGGTTGCGCTCGTCGAGGTCGAGTTCGCCGACCAGTGCCGGCGGACCGCTGAGGGTCGGGGTGAGCAGGATGTCGTGGACGCCCTCCTGCCACCAGGAGGCCACGTCGCGGCCCCACCGCTGGAGTCGGTCGATGGCCTCGATGAAGTCACTGGGGGACGCCTTGAGGCCTCGGTGGGCGTAGTGCCTGGTCATGGGGTCGTATTCGGCGATGTCGACCCTACGGCCCACCAGCATGTCGATCAGCCTGAGGTCGGCCGCCACATAGCAGGAGATGAGGTCGGTGAAGGTCGGCAGCATGTCCGCCCAGCCTCCGACCGCTGTCGGGTAGGCGTCGATGACATCGTGTCCGAGTGCTTCGAGCATGCGTGCGGTGTCCTCCACCGCGGTCACGCAGTCGGGGTGGGTGGTGAACCCTGGCATCGACGTCAGGACGCCGATGCGCAGCCTGCCTGTGGGAGCTCCGACCTCCTGGGCGAAGGGCCGGGCCGGCGGCGGGCACACGTAGGGGTCGCCGGGGAACGGGCCGGAGATGGCGTCCAGGATGGCAGCCGTGTCACGGACGGACCGGGTGATGGCGCCCTGGTGGGCCAGCCCCTGCCAGATTTCGCCGGCATCGGGCCCGTTGGAGACTCGGGCACGGGTGGATTTCAGGCCCACGCAGCCGTTGATGGAGGCGGGCATGCGAATGGACCCGGCACCGTCGTTGCCGTGGGCTGCCGGGACGATCCGGGCGGCCACCGCGGCGGCCGCGCCGCCGGACGACCCTCCGGTGATCCGGTCCAGGTCCCAGGGGTTGCGGGTGATGCCGGTGGCGCTCGATTCGGTGACAACGCTGACCGCGAACTCGGGTGTGGTCGTCCGGCCGAGGCTGATGAACCCGGCCTCCCGGAACCTGATGCCGAGGTGGCTGTCGTTCTCGGCCACGTAGCCAGAGTCTTGCAGCACCTTGCACCCGAAGTGATGCGGCTCGCCCTTGATCGCCGCTCCCGCGTCCTTGGCCAGGAACGGCACTCCGGCGAACGGCCCGCTCACCGGCTGGTCCGCAGCCGCGAGGGCCTTGTCGAAATGGCGCGAGGACAGCGCGTTGATCCTCGGGTTGCGCTCCTCGATCCGGCTGATCGCGGCCTCCACCAGTTCGCGGGGGCTGACCTGACCGGACGCGACCAGTTGCGCGAGGCCGGTGGCATCGTACTCGTCGAAATCCTTCAAGGGATTCTCCTCAGCTTCATCGATGGGGGCACGGCAACGCGCAGCATGTGCTGCCGGCGGTACGGGCGTCGCCATGGACAGTCGCTTTGTGGAAGGCCGACGTGCGGAAGCGGCCCTGAGCCGGTCAAGGTGAGCGCAGCTCACCGGCTTCTGTCGGCAGGACGGAGAATGCGGTCGCTCGCCTGGGGACCCAGCCGGGGCGCGGAATCGCGTCCACGAGCCGCCGGGTGTAGGGGTCGGCCGGGTAGTCGAGGACGGCGTCCACCGGGCCGTGTTCCACGACCTGGCCGTGCCGCATGACCAGGATCTCGTCGCTGATGTGCGGGACCACGGCCAGGTCGTGGGTGATGAACAGCAGGGTCACCCCGGTCTCGCGGCGTATGGCCGAGAGCAGGGTGAGGATCTGTGCCTGGATGGAGACGTCCAGCGCCGCCACGGCCTCGTCCAGTACGAGGATCTTCGGCGAGGCCGCCAGCGAGCGGGCGATGGCGACGCGCTGCCGTTGGCCCCCGGACAGGGCCCTGGGAAGGGCACGGCCTTGGCGTTCGTCCAGGCCGACCATGTCGAGCAGTTCGTCCACCCGCTCCTGGAACGCCGCGCCTCGCAGGCGGGAGTGCAGGCGCAGGGCCTCGGCGATGCAGTCGCGGACTTTCTGCCGGCGGTCCAGTGAGGAGTAGGGGTCCTGGAAGACCATCTGGATCTGGCGTGCCCTGCCCAGCCTGTCGTGCGAGGGCGGAGCGCCGCCGATCGCCAGCGTGCCGGAGGTGGGCCTCTCCAGCCCCACGATCATGCGGGCGGTGGTGGTCTTGCCGGACCCCGACTCCCCCACGATCGCCAGCGACCCGCCGGGCGGTACCGCGAAGGACACGTCGTCCACAGCCACGAAGTCGCCGAACGTCTTGCGGAGGCCGACGACCTCCAGTGCGGGCTCAGACACTCGGTGCCTCCGATCCGGGGAACAGGCAGGCGGCGCTTCCCTTGCCCGCGGGCGACAGGGAGGGCCGCTGGGTACGGCAGGTCTCCTGGGCCCGGGAGCAGCGGGGCGCGAAGGCGCAGCCGGCACCGACCTCGAAGGCCGACAGCGGGCGTCCGGGGATCGCCCGGAGGCTGCCGCCGCGTTCGCCGATGCTGGGGCGGGAGGCCAGAAGGGCCCGGGTGTAGGGATGGGCTGAGCGGTCGTGCAGGGCGCCGGCCGGCAGATCCTCTACGACGGAGCCCGCGTACATCACGGCGATGCGGTCGCAGACGGCAGCGGCGAGTTCCAGATCGTGGGTGATGAAGAGCATCGCGAGGCCCCGTTCGGCGCGGGCCTCGTCGATGATGGCCATGACCTCGGCCTGGGTGGTCACGTCCAGGGCGGTGGTGGGTTCGTCGGCCAGCAGCAGCTTGGGTTCGGCGGCCAGCGCAGCGGCGATCATGACGCGCTGCAGCAGTCCGCCGGACAATTCGTGCGGGTGCTGGCGCATCCGGCGGGCGGCGTCGGCGACGCCGACCTCCTGGAGCAGCGCGACCACCTTCGCCTCGGCCTGTCTGCGTGGCAGGCCTCGGGTGGTGACCAGGCCCTCGGTGAGGAAGTCGCCGATGGAGCGGACCGGGTTGATGTGGGCCCGGGGGTCCTGGAAGATCATCGCGATCTCGGTGGATCGGAAGGTGCGCAGCGCGGACGAGCCGCTCTGGGGCACGGGCATGCCGTCGAAACGGATGTCTCCGCGCAGCCGCGCGCCGGGCGGCAGCAGCCGGAGCACGCTGCGCGCGGTCAGCGACTTGCCCGACCCCGACTCCCCGACGAGCCCGACCGCCTCGCCCCGACCGACCGTCAGATCGACCTGGTGGATCACGCTCCGGTAGGACCCGTCGACCCGCAGCTCCAGGCCGAGCCCTTCCAGCGACAGCAGCGGCGAACTCACAGGCCCTCCCCGAGCAGTTTGCGCGATAGTCCCGACCCGAGCAGATTGAAGGCGATCACGATGACCACGATGGTGATCCCGGAGTAGAGGACCTGGCCTGCCTGGCCGGACAGGATGCCCGGATAGCCGCTGGATACCATGAGGCCCCACTCGGCCTGCGGCGGCTGCGCGCCGAGCCCGATGAAGGAGATCGCGGCGATGTCCAGCAGCGCATAGCCGAAGCCGACGGTGGCCTGGACGGTGACGATCGGCAGCAGGTTGGGCAGCAGGTGGCGCAACCAGATCCGCCAGGTCGGGGTTCCGAGGAGTTGCAGTGCGGCGATGTAGGGGAGGTTGCGCTCCTTCAGCGCGGAGTTCCGCAGCACTCGCGCGATCAACGGCACATATGCGATCGACATGGCCAGCACCGGCACGAGCAGCCCCGGGCCGAAGATCGTCGCGGCGACCACGGCCATGATGAGGCCGGGGAAGCCGAAGATGACGTCGAGGACGCCGGAGATGACCCGGTCCACCCAGCCGCCGGCCCATGCGGCGGCGATGGCCAGCGTGGTGCCGGCTGCGGTGGCCAGCAGGACCACCGCTGCGGGGGCGATGAGGCTGGGCCGGGCGCCGTGGATGAGACGTGACAGGATGTCACGTCCGGTGTCGTCGGTGCCGAGCCAGTGCGCTCCGGAGGGGCCCGCGTAGACCGCGGCGGGGTCGACGGCGTTGGGGTCGTACGGCGCGATGAGCGGGGCGAGCAGAGCCACCAGGACCACGAGTGCGACCACACAGCCGGCGGCCGTCATCACCGGGTCGGCGACCGCGACCCGTCGCCTGCCCCCGCGCAGGGCACCGGCGATCTGATAGGTGCTCATGAGGGCCTCCCCTTGAGGACGCGGGGGTCGAGCAGGGCGGTGACCAGGTCGACCAGTGTGTTGAGGACGACGAACGAGGCCACCATGATCAGCGAGATGGCCTGCACGGTGGCCAGATCCTGCTTGGCGGCGGCGTCGACGAGCAGCGCGCCGATGCCGCTGATGCCGAACGCCTTCTCGACCACGGCGGTGGTGGCGGTCAGCCCGGCGATCGCGATGCCGGAGACCGCGAAGATCGGACCCGAGGCGTTGCGCAGCACATGGCGACGGATGACGCCCGGGCGCGGGATGCCACGGCTGTCGGCGGTTTCCACGTGTTCGGAGCGGAGTTCGGCGCGGACGGAGGTGCGGGTGATCTGGGCCACGTAGCCGATCCAGGAGAACGCCAGCGCGACAGCCGGAAGGGTGAGGTAGCGGAAGGCGCCGGAGATGCCGCTGCCGCTGCCCGAAGGCGCGAACCAGGACAGCCGGACTCCGAAGACATAAGCCAGCAGCGCGCCGATCACAAACGTCGGAACCGCCATGGCGCCTGCTGAGATCGCGGTCGCGGACGTCTCGAACCGGCCGCCCCGCAGCGCGCCCGCTGTGCCAAGGGTGATGCCGACCAGCAGGATGATCGCCGAGGCGTACCCCACGAGCGTCAGCGTGTTGGAGATCCGCTCCGCCAACAGGTGGTTCACGCTGTCGCGGTAGGCCAGCGAGGGCCCGAAGTCCCCCTGGAGCACGCCGGTCAGCCACCGCCAGTAACGGACCGCGAAGGGGTCGTCCAGGTGGTACTCGCGGTGGATGGAGGCAATGAGCTCGGGGTTGGGCGGCTTCCCGCCGCCGACCAGCAGCGTCGCCGGATCGCCCGGCGCCAGCAGCATCGACCCGTAGATGGCCACGCTGGCGACGGCCAGGATGATCACCAGCCCGGCCACCCGGGTGAGCAGGAACCGGCTCATCGTCCGGTGCCGCCGATCATGGCCGCCCACGGGATGTTGATGTAGGCGAAGGAGGCCGGAGCGCCGCTGATCCGCTTGTTCATGAACATGCGCTCATAGGGCGCTGCCACCGACACGACCGGGTGCGTGGCGGTGTACCGGGCCTGGGCCTGGTTGAAGAGCTTCGCCGACCGGACCGGGTCCAGGGTGGACTGGGCCTCCTCCAGCAGCTTGGTGACCTGGGGGTCGCTGTACCCCGACCAGTTGAACAGGCCTCCCGGCGCGACGAAGGCGGGCGCGTAGGAGAGCGGATCGGGGACCTCGATGTAGCCGAATGCGATCATCAGGTCGATCCCGGCGCGCCCGGTAGGCACGTAGAAGAGGTTGGAGTAGTCGACCATCTGCATCTGCTTGATCTGCAGGTCCAGGCCGATCTCCTTGGCTCCGGCCTGGAGGAAGGTGAGGATCTGCATGCTCATCTGGTCCCCGGCCGGGGTGGCGACGACCAGTGTGCGCCGGGCGGGATCGGCCTCTGCGACCAGCTTCTTGGCCGCCGCGACATCGACGGCGGGGACGTCGGGCAGGGCGTCGAATCCTTGCCGGTAGGTCTTGTGGGCCTGCGAGCTCTGCCAGACGGCCGGCGGGATGAAGGTCTTCTCCGCGGACGCCAGCCCGCCGAACACGTTCTTGATGATGGCGCTGCGGTCCAGGACCAGGCTGAGCGCGTCGGTGAGGCGCTTGTCGGCCAGCGGGGACTTGTCGGAGGCGACGAGAAGGGTGACCGACTGGGTGGCGATGCCGTAGTGACGGTTGCCGGTCTGGCTCCCGGCCACCGCCCGCATTGTCTGCAGCGGCACCTCGTAGGAACCGTCGATCTGGCCGGACAGCAGCGCACTGGAGAGGGTGTTGCCGTCGGTGATGAACTTGAACACCACCTTGTCGGCCTTGGGCTGCAGCGTGGGGTCCCAGTAGGCGGGGTTGCGGGTGATGGTGATGGACTGGCCCGACTTCCAGGAGTCCAGCTTGAAGGGCCCGGTGCACATCAGGCCGCCGGCCACCTGGCCGTAGTTCTTCCCGGCCTTGGTGGCGTACGCCTTCTGGCTGACCGCGCCCACCTCGGTCGACAGCAGTTTGAGGAACAGCTCGTCCGGCTTGGAGAACCTGACGGTCACCTGCAACGGCCCGCTCTTGGCGATGGAGGACACGTTCGCAAAAAGGGCGGTGCTGATCGACCCGGACTTGGGGTCCTGCTGGCGGGTCAGGCTGTGGACGACGTCGTCGGCCGTCATCGGCTTGCCGTCCCAGAAGGTGATGTCCGGTCGCAGGTTGAGGATCAGGGTCCTGGGGTCTGGAGCCGTCCAGGATTTCGCCAGGCCCGGGCCGTAGGAGTAGTCCGGCTTGAGGCGCAGCAGCGAGTCGCAGAGGTTGGCCTCCACGGTGCTGGGCGAGTAGTCGCCGACCTTGGCCGGGTCCAGCGTGGTCGGCTCACCCATCGGCAGGTTCCAGGTGATCTCGTCGAGCTTCCCGGACGCGGCGGAGGTGATGACGGTCGGTGTGATCCGGTCGGCCTCCTTGCCGGAGTCGGCCGAGGCTCCCCCACAGGCTGCGGTCGTCGCAAGGAGCCCCCCGGCTGCGATGGACACGAGGCAGTGTCTGGTCGATGTCCGCATGAGATGTCCCTTGAGGCAGAAGAGAGTTATCTGGTCACGGTGAGGCTGAGGACTCCGGAGTGCAGAGTCTGGGTGCTCGGTTTGGGTGCGACGGTCAGCCACGGGCTCTCGTCAGTCCCGGAGTTGGGGACGTACAGTGGGAAATCGCTGCTGGCGATCATCAGGGCCAGCCGGTGGCCGGGCCGGAGACGGTAGCCGGTGTGGCCGAGGTCCAGGCGCAGTTCGCCACGGCAGGTGCCCTGAGCGTTGCCGCGAACGATCAGGTGAGTGGCTCCGTCGGGACCGACGTCGACCAGCTTGGCGAGGACGTCGAAGGTGGGTGCGGTGCTCTCCACCTCCAGCCGCAGCTCGACCGGACCGGTCAGGTCGAGCGGCTCCTCCAGCACTGCGCCGCTGAACAGCAGCACATCGCCGCGGTCGGCGGTGGCACTCTCGTCCGGGTAGCGGCGCAGGAACTCCCAGGTGTTGGGAACGGCGGAGGGGACCAGGTCGTCCGGGTCGTAGCGCCAGTCGACCCTGCCGGTCCCGGCCTGCTCGCTCAGCGAGCCTCCGGGGGCGGTTCCGGTGGCGGCCTCGACATCGGCGAGGAAGAGGGAGTACGTCTGCGCGTCTGTCGGCGGCCACACCTCGGAGGTCTGCCAGCCGACATGGCCCAGGTGCCAGCGCACCCGGGGCAGGCTGCCGGGGTCCTTGAGCCCCTTCAGGAAGATGTCGTAAAAGTCCAGCGCCGGGCCGGTGTAGGAGTCCAGCATGCGTTCCAGCGCCTCGTCGTTGGCACTGTGGTCGTCGTCATCCCGCAGGGGCGCTTCGTGGAGGAAGTTGTTCTCGTGGTCGATGGAGTCGGCCCACAGGTACTGCACGGCCGCCCAGCCGGGCCGCTTGGCCAGCTGCGTGTAGTCGTACATGTGAGCGGAGCCGATGTTGTCGAACCAGCCCACGCAGTGCAGCACCGGTACCGGGCGCGCGTCGTAGGGGTGGGTGGCGTTGTAGGCGTCCAGCGCGATCGGGCTGGGCACCGTGAGGTCGAAGGCGGTCGAACGGGAACCGACCATCTCGAATGCCTGCTCGAAGGCATTGCGCAGTGGCCTCACGGAGTAGTCCGGCTTGTAGTCGTAGGTGTGGTTGTCCACCCAGTGAGTGGCCAGGTAGATGGCCCCCTCCATCCACGGCACCCGGCGGATCGACGGGTCGCCCGGGTTCATCACGCTGGGTGCGAAGCCCGTGGAGGTGACGCGGGGGACGATGGCGCGCAGCGCCGGGTGCTGGCTCGCGACCGCCGACCACTGGGCGAAGCCGTAGTAGGAGTCGCCGAACATCCCGACGACCCCGTCCGACCACTCCTGGTTGACGATCCACTCGATGGAGTCATAGCCGTCGTTGACCTCACCGGTCCAGGCCGTGGTCGCGCCCTCGGAGCGGAACTTGCCCCGCACGTCCTGGACAATGAGCACATAGCCGCGGGCAGTGAACCGTTCGGCCACCTTGTCCATGAAGACGTACCGGCTGTTCTTGTCGTACGGCAGCCGGACCAGCACGGCCGGCGCCGGACCGCCACCCGCGGGGGCATAGACGTCGGTGGCCAGCCGGATGCCGTCGCGCATGCGCACCATGTGCTGCTGCGCGGTCGGCGGGACCGGCTCGGCCTCGATGCAACGGAACTCCAAGGACATGATTCCCCTGCCGATAGGGCGCGTGACGCGCGGAAAGATCTGTCCCGCCGGCCAGGAGCCGACGTAATACAACGCTGTTGTGCAACAACGTTGCATCTCGCGATAATGCTCGTCAAGGCTCTGCAGTAGATTGCTTGAATGCCGATTGACGTCGATGAAACCCAGCGGCTTCAGGAGATCGCAGCCGCGACTGTCCGGGTTGCCGAAGAGAGTGGGCCCCGGTCGGTGACCATCCGCGCGGTCGCCAAGGAGCTTGGCGGCTCCACGGCGGTGATCACCAACTACCTGCCCAGCCGCGCCGCCCTGATGTTCAACGCCTTCCAGGTCAACCAACAGCTCTGGCAGGACGATCTGGAACAGCATGTGCGCGGTCTGACCGGGATCCCCCGGCTGCGCGCCCTGGTCGAGTGGCACTGCACCAGCACCGGCGACGACGACGTACTGCGTCGGCTGTGGGTCGAGATGCTCGCCACCGTGCAGACCCTGCCGGCCGACCTCACCGCCTCGGCCCACGCGCAGGCGCGCGACGCCTATGCCACCATCGCCGGTGCGATGGCCGATGCCGGCGTCACCGACACCGTCGCCGCCGACGTGCTGTTTCTGATCATCCGGGGCTTCTTCGTCGCCACCATCGAGGACCCGGCCTCTTGGCCCCCGGAACGCGCCGCCGCCGCCGCGCTCAGGGCCCTCGAACTGCTGTTGACCGCCCGCTAGGTGTTCTGTCCCGGGAGGTTGTGGACAGGTGATGCAGGTCTCGGCTGAGGGACCTTGGCATGGGTGAGGGCCTTCTGGCGCGGTGTGGATTGCGACATCTACCCGGCGACCGGAAAGGCCCTCATGCCTCACCGTAATGCACCGCTGACCGAGACCGGCCGTGTCAATCCCCTGGTCGGAGTCCGGACCCATGAGGCTGACGTGCGCGACGCCGACGTCACCGGCGCCGACCTACCCGCGCTCACCTCCGCCACGCGAACGTCACCCGCGCCGACGTCACCGGCGCCGAACTCCCCAACGCCGACCTCACCCGCGCCGAGCTGTGCGGCGTCCGAGGCCTGATGGTGCATCAGTTGAATGGCCAGCAGGTTCGGGAGGCGGCGTCGCCGCCCTGGGCGTACCGGTGGCCGCCGGCCCCGGCGCCAAACTGATGTTCCCGCTGTTACTCGGAGTCAGGTTGCTGGAGGATTACTGATCCCAGTTGCACGGAGGGCCGCTCCCCATGCCCAAGCAATACCCGCCGGAGTTCCGGCGGAAGGTGCTCGACCTGATCGCTGCGGGCCGTCGTGTCGCACAGATCGCTGCGGATCTCGACATCGGCGACCAGACGATCTACACGTGGCGGCGACAGGAGCTGAGCGGCGCCGGCCGGCTTCCCGGTACGACCAGCGCCGACAACGCCGAACCGAATGCGGTGCCGCGGCGGATCGCCGAGTTCGTGTCCATCCCCCGCACCTCGCTCGAACGCCTCTCCCTCAACGAAGCCGGGACCGGCTCCGACAGTGCGGCGTTGTCCGCACACTGTGTCGTTACTCCCGAAAGGTGCCCGAACCCATCGGCCGAGGCGTCGCAGTCCCTTCATCCCGAGACATGGGGCCTGACGCGCGCCGAAGGAGCGCTGTGCCTGGAGGGGAAGACGCTCTCGAGCCTGGCGGATCGCTGGGGGAGCCCTCTCTTCGTCGTCCACGGCGCCCGGCTCGCCGAGAACGTCCGGCGCTTCCAACAGGTGCCGCGGGGCCGGTCACTGGGTGTCGAAGTCTTCTACTCCTACAAGACCAATCCGATTCCGGCCGTGCTCCAGAGGCTCTCGCAGCTCGGCGTCGGAGCCGAGGTGGTCTCTCCGTACGAGCTGTGGCTCGCCCTGCGGCTCGGGGTCGAGCCCGGAAGGATCATCTACAACGGCCCGGGCAAGACCCCGAGTGTCGTGCGCACGTTGGTCCAGAGCGATCTGCTGCTCACCCATCTGAATCATCGCGAGGAAATCGCGCTCGTCGCACAGGCCGCCGCGGAGTTCGGCAAGCGCACCGACGTGGGCCTGCGCGTGGCCACCTCCGACAGCTGGTCGGGCAAGTTCGGCGTCCCGATCGCCGGAGGGCAGGCCCTGGCGGCCTACGAGGAGGCCCTGGCACATCCCTCGCTGCGGGTCGTCGGGTTGCACGCGCACCGCGGCGTGGCCATCGAGGATGCGGACACGTTGGAGCGCTTCGTCCGCGAGGTGCTGGAGTTCTGCGATGCGCTCCACGCCCGGCTCGGCCTCGGCGTGGAGCTGCTCGACCTCGGTGGGAGCCTGGCGGTCCCGACGGTGCTGCCGCTCGATACCTCGCCGCTCCCGCTCGCCGAGCGGGTGGGCCGCAGGCTTTCCATCGAACGCTACCTGGCGTTGCTCGTCGAGCAGGTCGAGGATCACTTCCGTCGCGCCGGCCGACCGGCGCCTCGCGTCCTGCTGGAGCCCGGACGCGCGCTGACCGGGAACACCCAGATACTGCTCTGCCGGGTCAACAGCCTCAACGCGCCCGGAGCGGGGCCCGCGCACGCGATCCTGGATGCCGGCGAGAACATCGCCCACATCCTGCACCGCGAGTATCACGAGATCTTCCATGCCGAGCGGTGGGGCCAATCCCGGAGCGAGGCCTACACCCTCGACGGCCCTACCTGCAGCCCGATGGACTGCCTGCGTCAAACCGTCGAGCTCCCCCCACTCCGGGTCGGAGACACGCTCGCGATCATGGACGCGGGGGCCTATCTGGTCTCCTTCTCGAACTCCTTCTGCTTTCCACAGCCGGGCATCGTGGTCCTGGACCAGGGCCGCGAGACGCTCATCCGTCGCCCGGAGACCTACGAGGACATGATCGCCAGGGACCTCCACGCGAACGAGGCCACCCGATGACAGCCTCTTCGATGTTCGCGTATCCGCCGCCGGATGAGCCGTTCCGCGCGCTCCGTGGCAACGCCGTGATGCTCTCGCTCGGGCGCGTCGAGGTGAGGTACCTCGTCCCCGGACAGTTGCCGCGGATCGCCGTCGCCGGGCAGCCGCTGCCGATCGAGGACGCGCCGCCGGCCCAGGACGGGGCGGCGTTCGCCCTGGCGGCCGGATCTGACAGCATCCTCGTCTCGGATCGCGACGAGAGGCTGGCGGTGCTCGTCCCATGCGACGGCTCGTCGCTGCTGGAGGCGCAGGCCTCGCTCTATGCCACGAGACCGGATCCCCGGCGCGCGGGTCACTTCCGTGTGACGGTCCACGGCGCGTCCGCTTGTACGGGTGCGCTGTACGTTGCCCAAGCCTTCGGGCACACGACGGGCTGGGTACCAGCCGTGCACGGAGCCCTCGCCAGGCTCCCGGAACCGATCCCTTTCACCGCCGCGATCCGGCGGCAGGAGGACGCGGCCCACGCTCGCCGCAAAGCCGAGAGCCCAGCGGGGCTCCACGTGATTCCGCTCTATTACAGCGACTCGGAGTCGGCGACGATCACACCCTCCGATGTAGCCAACCTCTCGCGACCGGAGCTCCTGAACCGCGAGGCCGCTCTCCTTTGGATCGCGGACAACCTCGAGCTCGCCCAGGCCGGCGCGGGCGCGGCCGCCATCGTCAATGACTGCCGGCCGGAGACCTGGATCCTGCACCAGCTCGCCGAGCACGCGCAGCAAAAGGAAGTCCCTCTGCATGCCGTGCGCTATGCGTTCGAGGAGTTCTCGTGCCTGAGGCAGCTGGCGGGCCAGGCCCGATCGTCGAAGCCGGCGACGGGAGTGGCCGAGCTCCTGGCCGCGTCCGCCCCGGCCATCCACACGCGGCGCGAACTCCAGGACGCGCTGCATGCGTCAGGGACCGATCCGCGGCGCAAGCCCTCGGCCGACTTCGAGGCCGCCAGCCGGGAGATCATGGCCCGCCTGCCTCAGAGCGGCACGATCTGGTATCAAGCCGTCAACTGGCGTGACTGGCTGTCGCTGGAGTCGGGCAAGCAGCCCTATGTGGTCGTCCCGCCGCTCGGCCAAGCCAGCGAGCTCTGCCCGGAACAGGCCGCAGAGCGGGCCGGCGCCGTCCTGGCCCAGCACTGGGCGGCGCTCCGGTACCTCTTCACCCCGCGAGATTCACGCGGCGTCGCGCTCGTGTCGCAGGGCAACGGCTTCTCCGCCCGCAGCCGCCAACACTGGCGCACGATGCTGGCGCTGGCGGCACGGATGGAGGAGACGCAGTTTCTGTTCGCGGGCGGGAGCGCGGAGGATCGCGCGTGGCTGGCCCTCGAGCTCGAGCGCCGGCCACGGGCGAACGTGACGCCCCTCGGATGGATCAACGAGCACTGGAGCACGTTCCTCCGAGCCCTCCGCGCCAAACCGCGGGCGACTTTCGTCTGCCGCCCGGGCCTGAGCAGCATCGGCGCCGCGCTTGCGAACGGCATCCCCCCGCTCCTCATGTCGCCCGATCCGCTGACGGGACCGGACGGAACCGTGGATGCGATCACGGCGGAGGTGGCCATGGAGCGCGCGGTCTATGCGTTCCAGCTCGAGCGGCTCTATGCCACCCAGTGCGCCAAACACCTCGACTCGCCGCTGCCGGTCCTCGTGGACACGCTCGGCGACGATCAGCAGAAGGCACTGATCACGCTGCGCCGTGCGGTGGAGCCGGACGTCCAGTCGCGCCAGCGGGCAGCGATCGACGGGTACTGCGACTGGTCGCGCGTCGCGCATCTCATCGCGAGCGTGCTCGCGCGCGAGGCGGTCTTTGGCGCGTTGCCGATGCAGGTCAAGCGCCGGGTGCGCGACCAGGAACTCCCGGTCCGTCACGAACCGCCCGGCGCAAGCCAAGGACGCCACAGTGGAATGCGTCCGGGTCCGCTTGAGCACGAGCGACGCGCACGCGCCCCCATTCCCGGGCACGGCTGAGGAAGAAGGACATGCCCCCGCGACCTGTGACCCCCCGAGACATCTACGAACTGCGGCTCTGGCAGATCTGGTCAGACCTCCTCCACGTGGACGACATCGGGGTGAAGGACGACTTCTTCACCCTCGGTGGCGACCACGCCAAGGCGGAGGCCGTCCTTGACACGATGGCGGCGCAACTCGACGCTCCGCCGCTCTCGATGAAGACGTTCCTCGAGGCGCCGACGATCGAGCGCATCGGCTGCCGCCTGCGCGCGCGATCGAGGAAGCTCTGCGAGCAGCCCGTCGTGTCGCTCCAGCCGCACGGCTCGAAATGCCCGTTCTTCTTCCTGCCGAGTGGGGAGGGAAACGTCTACTACTTCCACGCGCTCGCGCGCCGGATGGCGCCGGACCAACCCTTCCACGCCCTCCAGACCCGAGGGCTCCATGGTGCTGAACCGCCGTTCGACCACGTAGAGGACATGGCGGAGGACCACATCGAGTCCATGCGCTCCGTGCAGCCGCGCGGGCCGTATCTCCTGGGAGGTCACTGCGTCGGCGCCATGGTCGCCCTGGAGATGGCCCTGCAGCTGCAGCGCCGCGGGGAACGCGTGGCCTTGCTCGCCGCCATTGACGGCCTCGCGCCCGCCCCCTTCTTCCGCGACGAGATCACGGAAATCGTCCAGGACCCTTTCGAGGCCCTGATTTTCTTCGGGAGAGGGTTCAAGTCCTGGTTCAGCCAGGAGCTCCCGCTGAAGCGCGAGACGCTGCTCGCCGTCGAGCCGGAGCGACGATCGGCGTTCGTCATGGAGCTCGCCAGGGAGCGCAGCATGTTCACACCGGACGAGCCCGACCACCGCGTGAGCCGTGTCGCGGATCTCGGCGCTCGCATCTGTCGCGCCGGGTACGCTCCCAAGGATGTCTACACGGGCCCGATCTCGTTCTTTCGCGCCTACGACTCCGCGCTGTGCGAGACCGCCACGGGAGGCTGGGAAGAAGTCTCGACGCAGCCGCCGCGCGTCCGGGAGCTCCCCGGCGACCACGTCACGCTCGTCGTCGAGCCCCACGTCGATCGACTGGCGCGCGAGCTCCGGGTGGCGATCGCTTCGGCGTCCCGCTGATCTTGACGTGGACGCCACCGCCGCCACCCAGCACCGCATGGCGGATGCCCGCGCGGCCGGCCTCCTCCAGAACCGTGAAGGTGGACAGCGTGTTGACCGCGAAGACCTCGCGCGCCGGGTGCCTGCGGGGTGTGGGGATGGCCGCGAGGTGGACCACCGCGTCCACGCCGGCCAGCGCCTGCCGCACGGTGGCCGGATCGGCGGCGTCGCCCTTCACCACCAGGCGGGCGGGCAGGTCGCCGGGGTCCTCAAGCACCAGGGCGTTGACCTCGACTCCCTCCTCGGCGAACAGCGCGAGCACTGCCGTAGATCACCGACCAGAGTTCGTCCCGGATGCGCTCGTTGTCGTGGACGGTGTCCAGCTCGCCGCCGAACTCGATCCACCAGTAGGCGCAGCCGTTGTCGCCGGCCTTGATGATCCGGCGCTCGGGGATGGACGTCTGCGTGATGTCTTTGGCGAAGGACGGGGGGACGTACTTGACCGGGCCCTGTGCCGGGAGATCGAAGCCGCCCGGCCCTACTTCGTCGAGGACCCGCTGCGCAGCGAGAACCCCGACAGCTACCGGATGCTGCGGGCCCGTACCGGGGTGCCGCTGGCCGCGGGCGAGCAGTTCGGCTCCAAAAGCGAGTTCCGGCAGCTCATCGAGGAGGAGCTGATCGACTACACCCGCCTCGACGTGGGAGTGGTGGCGGGCCTGACGGAAGCCAAGAAGATCGCCGCCATGGCCGAGACGCACTGCATCAGACTCGCCACGCACAACCCGCTGGGCCCGGTCACGGCCGCCTCCTCCCTCCAGCTCAACCTGACCTGCCCCAACGTCGCCGTCCAGGAGCACCAGGCCGAACCGGAGGCGGTCGTGGCCGGGCTGTTCACCGTCCGCCCGACCGTGCTGCCGGGCCGGATCGAGCGCAACGCGGTACCCGGCATCGGGGTGGACATCGACCGCAAGGAAGCCCGGCGCTACCAGGCGGTGGCCGACGAACGGCCCCATCTGCGCACCGCTGACGGCGCGTTCATCAACTGGTAGACCCAACCGCCGTGTCTTGTAAGCCCGCAGGCGACGGCAGGAACGTCCTGGCACACCGTCCGGGCACGGGAGCGCCGCCGCTTCGACCGCGAGGCGGCGGCCGCGGCGTGCCGAACGCCGCTCACGCGGTGAACGACGGATGGGAGACTGGGCCATGGACCACAGAAGAAGCCTGCGCGTGACGCCGGACGACGCATCGGGCGTCTGGCGCGGATGCGTCGCGTGGACGCCGGTGGGTTGCGCCTGGCAGCCGTGGCGTCTGCCGCCCGCCCGGCTCGACACCGCGTTCGCCCCGGCTCTCGGCAGGATCGCCCGGATGGCGGCCGGTGTCCGCGCGGCGGTGCGCACCGACGCCGAGAAGCTGACCCTCGAGATCACGGCGGTCGACGACAGGGTCTCGCCGCTGGACGTGCTGGTCGACGGCGCGCTGTGGGTGCGACGGCCGCAGCACGCCGGCTCGAACGTGCACCGCGTGCGCCTGCCGGCCGGGAGCAAGGACGTCGAGTTGTGGCTGCCGCAGTTCGGCGAGATCACCGTCGGCCCGCTGACCCTGGACGGCACCCTGGAGCCGCCGGCCGCACCAGGTCCCCGGCCGCGCTGGATCACCTACGGCAGCTCGATCACGCACTGCGACGCCGCCCCCGGGCCCAGCGAGACCTGGCCGGCGCTGGTGGCGCGCGCACTCGGCTGGGACCTCACCTGCCTGGGGGTGGCCGGTCAGTGCCACATGGACGCCGTGGCCGTGCGCACGATCGCCGAGGCCGAAGCCGACCTCGTCTCCCTGTGCCTCGGCATCAACATCTACGGCGAGGCGAGCTACGGTCCGCGGACGCTTCCCGGGCGGGTCGCCGCGTTCATCGGCGACATCCGCGAGCGCCATCCGGACACGCCCCTCGCCGTGATCTCGCCGATCGTCTCCCCGGCGCGCGAGGACAAGCCCAACGCCGTCGGCATGACCCTCGCCGACGTCCGGGAAACGGTCGCCTCGGTCGCCCGCGCCCTGCAGCGGCTCGGCGACCGCCGCCTCCATGTGATCGACGGTCGCACCGTTCTGGGCGCGAAGGACGCCGGCCTTCTTCCCGACGGCCTCCACCCCGGCCCGGAGGGCTATCGCCTGATGGCCGAGCGTCTCACCGGGCCCCTGCACCAGACCGCGGCGAACCGCCTCACGGCGACACCCGGCTGAGCCGTGCCGCGTCCGGCCGGCGGCCGATCCCGTCGCCAAGATCCTCACCGTGCGGCAAGGCCAGCGGCTGCCCGAGCGTGGTCGGGCGCGTGGTGGCCGTCTGGACGACGAAGCCCTCGTCTTCATCGCTGAGCAGGCGCGCGAGCAGCGTGAGAGGATGGCCGGCGTTCTGGGCGACGGCGGGCAGAGGAAGCCGGTGTGATTCCGGCGCGGTCCCGCCACTGTGATCGGCGAGTCGATCCCGACAGGCCACTGCCCGTGAGGGCGGGAAGGCCGGGATCGGCGGCGACCCGAGAGCCAGGAGACTCACGCTGTCGCCTCCTCGACGGATTCCGGGGCGGATCTCCCCGGTGAGAGGCAGCGTGCGGTATGACAGGAACAGCGACCGGCACGGCAGCGGCCCAGGGTGCGAGAGGCTCGGCTCCGAGCCGGGTCGTGGTGTGCCGGGACTGCTGCTGCGGCACCGTGAAGGTGCCGGGCGATCACGCGGCCCAGTCGGCGCGGCTGCGCGCCACGGTCCCTGTGCGCATCTCCGAGTGCCTGGATGTGTGCGAGCAGGCCAACGTCATCGTCGTCCAGCCGTCGGCCGCCGCACGCCGCGCCGGAGCGCGGCCGGTGTGGCTCGGCCTGGTCAACGACACCGACGCAACTGAGGACGTCATCACCTGGGTGCGGGCGGGTGGTCCCGGTGCGGCGCCGATGCCCGAGATTCTCGACCTGTACGTCATCGCTGCTCCACGGCGACCCGACGCGTCGTGACCGGTCGCCGGGCCGTGCTGAACCGCCGCGCAAGGAGGGGAGTTGAGGTCGTGGAGGAGAGCACGGGGGGTGCGCCCGCCGCCTCGGCGGACGTTGCACTTCGAGACGTGTCCGCGCTGGGCGGCTTTTTCGTCCTGCCTGAAGAAGCCGCGAGCCCGACACCGCTGGCGGAAGGGTTCGCCCACCGGGCACGTGAGGTGAGCCGCCGGTATGCGACGAAGGAAGCCCGTATCGGGGTGTCCCTCGTTCATCTGGGGTTGTCGGCCCGTCTGTGGTCACCTCTTCTGGCGTGCACGGTGCTGCACGGGATCGTGCCCGACCTGAGCGGCGTGGAGTGGGCCGACGACAGCTCATCGGTACGGCTGCGGCGTCCGGTGGGCCGCAGGGTCGAGCAGCTGCCGTGTGTCGTCGACGCGGTGTACGAGCAGGTCGCCTCGCTGTTGGCGGAAGTGGAAAGCACGCTCGACGTGAGGATCGCGCCGCGGCTCCTGGACGGAAACGTCGCCTCCGCTTTGGCCGGATCGGCCGCTGTGCTGCTGCGGGCCCGTCCCGGGACGCGTGCGGCCCTGACCCGGCTGACCACTGAACTGCTCGGCACGGGCCGCCTCGTGGGTACGGGCCGCATCACGGGCCCGGACCTGACGTTCCGCCGCCGCAGCTGCTGCCTCTACTACCGCGTGCCCGGTGGCGGGAAGTGCGGGGACTGCTGCCTCGCCGACTAGGGCCTATTCTGGCGAGCGTGCGTGCCGGGCGTCGGGGCGCAGACGGGGAACTCAGAACAGGCCCTGAGTGCCGGACCCGTCCCCCGGCATGAGCGCCGGGACCGTGCCCGCCTGGCCAAGGCGCAGCGGGAGTTGTCGCGGCCCCGCCGGCCGGACGGTGTGGTCCCTCCCGTGAGAGGGACAGGGGCGGAGCATCGGGTCTGGTCGTCCGTCTGGCACACTGTGCTCACCCAACCAAGGCGGCCAGGGCCAGGAAGCCGGTGTGATTCCGGTGCGGTCCCGCCACTGTGACCTGCCGTGCTCCCCTGGAGTCGGCTGGAAGCCAGATACTGCCGGGCCGCCTTTCCGTTCCGACCGGGGACGAGGATCCTCCGGAAAGGCTTCCGTATGTTCCGCATCGGCGCGGCCTCGCGCACGCTCGTGACGACTCTGCTCCTGCTCCCGCTCGCCGCGTGCGGCGCATCCGGCGGCAAGGACGACGACAAGGCGGGCGCCACGGCCGCCGGTTTCCCGTACACGGTCACCAACTGCGGTGTGAAGACGACGTTCGAGCAGCCGCCGAAGCGCGCTGTGACGCTCAACCAGCACGCTACCGAGATCCTGCTCGCCCTCGGCCTGCAGGACCGCATGGCGGGAACCGCCTACCTGGACGACAAGATCCAGCCCGCTTACCAGAAGGCATACGGCTCGGTGAGGGTGCTCGCCCGGGAGTACCCGTCGAGGGAGGCCCTGCTCGGCGCCGACCCGGACTTCGTGTACGGCGGTTACGCCAGTGCCTTCGACAAGGGCGAGGGCCGCGACCGCGACGGGCTCCAGAAAGCCGGGATCAACACCCGCCTGAACATCGAGAGTTGTGCCGGCGGTCCGATCGGCGTCGACGACCTCAAGACGGAGATCACGCAGGTGGCGCGGATCTTCGGTGTTCCTGAGCGCGGCAAGAAGCTCATCGAGCGGGAGCAGCAGGGCCTCGACTCCGTCGCTGCTCGCCTCAAGGGCGGCAAGCCGGTCTCCGTGTTCGTGTACGACTCCGGAGACTCCAGCGCGTTCACCGCCGGCGGCCAGGGACTCGGCAACGACATCATCCGCCGCGCGGGCGGCCGCAACGTCTTCTCCGACGTCCACAAGTCCTTCGCCGACGTCTCCTGGGAGCGGGTCATCGCCCGCAAGCCCGACGTCGTCGTGATCTACGACTACGGCGGCACCAGCGTCGCCGCGAAGAGGAAGCGGCTGCTGACCGACCCGGCCCTCAAGGACGTCCCGGCCATCCGGCACAAGCGGTTCGCCGTCCTGCCGCTGTCCTCGGCCGTGCTGGGGGTGCGCGCGGCCGACGCCGTCGACGACCTCGCCGCGCAGCTGCACCCCGAGGCGAAGTGAGCACCCGCATACGCTCCTTCCCCCTGCTCGTCGCCGCGCTGAGCCTCGCGGTCGGCGCGGCCGCCGTCGCGGGCCTCGCGATCGGCGCGGTCCGGATCCCGCCGGGACAGGTGGTGGGGATCCTGTTCTCCGGGGAGCACACGGGAGCGTTCGCATCGATCGTGTGGGACGTACGGATGCCACGCGTGATCCTCGCCGTCGTCGTCGGAGCGGGACTCGCCGTCGCAGGCACCGTGCTGCAGGCCGTCGTCCGCAACCCGCTCGCCGACCCGTACCTGCTCGGCGCCTCATCGGGAGCCTCCTTGGGCGCGGTCCTCGTCATCGTGCTCGGCGTGGGCGCGGGCACCGCCAGCACCGTCGCCCTGCCCGTCGCCGCGTTCCTCGGCTCCATGGGCGCGCTCGTCGTCGTGTACGCGCTCGCGCGGCGCGGCGGCATCATGACCGCCGGGCGGCTCGTGCTCGCCGGGGTCGCCGTGCAGTACATCCTGGCCGCGTTCACCAGCCTCGTCCTCGTACTGTCGGCAAAGGCCGAGCACGCGCGGGCCATCATGTTCTGGACGCTGGGCGGGCTCGGCGGCGCCCGCTGGGATCAACTCGCCCTGCCCGCCATTGTGCTGACTCTCGGCACAGTGCTGCTGGTCGCGCTCGCCCGTCCGCTCGACCTGCTGCTCGCGGGGGAGGAGAGCGCCCAGGTCCTCGGCCTGGACACCAACCGGTTCCGGGCCGCCGTCTTCGTGCTGACCTCGCTCGTCATCGGCGTCCTCGTCGCGTACAGCGGCGCGATCGGCTTCGTAGGACTGATGGTGCCGCATGTGGCCCGCATGATCACCGGGGCCGGACACCGCAGGCTCCTGCCCGTCGCCGCGCTCGGCGGCGCCGTGTTCCTCCTCCTCGCCGACCTGGTGGCCCGCACAGTCGCCGCCCCACAGGAGATCCCCGTCGGAGTGGTCACCGCGCTCACCGGAGGCCCCTACTTCCTGTGGCTCCTGCGCCGCCACACGCGGACGGAAGGGCTGATGGCATGACACCACACCCGGCAGCCCTCACCGTCACCGGCCTCGGCCACACGACCGCCGACGGCACATCCCTCATACGGGACGTCGACCTCGACGCCGTGCCCGGCGAGACGGTCGGCCTGGTCGGCCCGAACGGCAGCGGCAAGACCACCCTGCTGCGCTGCATCTACGGCACCCTGCGCCCCACCGCGGGCAGCATCAGCATCGACGGCACCGACTCCTTCGCGCTCACCGTCAAGGAACGCGCCCGCCGTGTCGCCGTCGTCCCGCAGGACGCCCCCGGGGCCTTCGGCCTCACCGTCGCCGAGGTGGTCGCCATGGGACGCAGCCCCCACAAACGCTTCTGGGAACAGGACACCAAGGACGACACCCGCCGCGTCACCGAAGCCCTCACCCGCGTCGGCTCCGCCGACCTCGCCCACCGCCCCTTCGAGCAGCTCTCCGGTGGCGAACGACAACGAGCCCTGGTAGCAAGGGCGTTGGTGCAGGAGCCGGGGCTCCTCGCCCTCGACGAACCCACCAACCACCTCGACATCCGCCACCAGCTGGAGCTCCTCTCCCTGCTGCGCACGCTGCCCGCCACCAAGCTGGTCGTCCTCCACGACCTCAACCTCGCCGCCTCGTACTGCGACCGCCTCCACGTCCTGGACGCGGGCCGCGTCGTCGCCTCCGGTCCGCCCGCCGACGTCATCACCGAAGAACTCCTGGACAGCGTCTACGGCGTGCGCGCTCGCATCGGCACCCATCCGACGACCAGCGCCCCGCACATCGTCTACATTCCGCCGGAGACGGAGCGTTGAGCGGCTCTGCGGGCAGGCGATCACGCTGGCACGTCGAGGAGGGCCCGCCGCCCGCCGCGCAGGCGGAGAGCTGGCTCGCGGCCGACCGGCTCCTGGACCCCGCAGGCCCCGAACTCGGCCGGCTGCTCGCCTACGAGCACGCGGCCGCGGGCCACCGCACCGCTCACGCCACCGCCCTGACCGTCATGGCGGTGTACGCGGGCCATGTCACCGCGGCGGCACTGCTGCACTGGGCACTGCACGACCAGGTCCTCGACCTGTCCGCATCGAACGTCCTTGTCGCCCCGGACGGCCACGGCATCAAGGGCGTACGCGTCCTGCACCCGCGCACCCTGCCCCAGCGCGGCGCCACCGTGCGCCAGTTGTACGGCGTCGTCCTCGAGCGACATCTGCTGCCGCTCGCCGACGCTCTGCACCGGCGCACCCGAGCGGGCCTGCGCCAGCTCAGGGGCGGCATCGCCCACGGCTGCGCTACCGCCCTGTGCGCGTCGGACGCGGACCCGGACCTGCTCGAGGAGCGCTGGAACCTCTTCGTCGGACACGCGCCCGGTGGACTCGCCGCGCTCGGCCGCGTCGCCCGGGTCCGACGGGCGAGCGACGGCCGGACCCGGCTCGTGTATCTGCGCCGCACCTGCTGCCTCTACTACACGAGCAGCGAAGCCGTCCGGTGCACCAGCTGCTGCCTGACCGGAGAGGGAGAGCGTCTGGCGGCCTACGCAGCGCGCGGGTAGGGGCATGAGGCACCGTGCGTGGCTGCACATGGGAGAGAACGGTCAGGCAGACGGTTGCCGGGGAGAACACCAACCGGCTTCTACAGCGGTACTTCCCCAAGGGCGCAGACCTCCGCACGTTTAGCCAGTCCGACCCAGGGCGTGTATCGAAAGTGGATGGCGGAGAGCCCATTTGTGATCCAGAATGATTGGATGGTCGCGCTTGAGACTCCCCGTTTGATCCTGCGTCGCTGGCGCGAGGAAGACGTTGCGCCCATGGCTGCCGTCAATGCCGACCCCGAGGTCATGCGGTGGATCCGTGACGGCAGCGTCCGTGACGAGCAGCAGACTCGCGGCGCGGTCCAGGCATGGGAGAGCGAGTGGGAGTCGCAGGGCTTCGGCCTGTTCGCCGTGGAGATCCGGTCCACTGGCGAGCTGGCCGGGTTCACCGGCCTTTCGGTGCCCGACTTCTTGCCGGAGGTACTGCCGGCGGTTGAGGTCGGCTGGCGGCTGGGACGTTCCCACTGGGGGCAGGGCTTGGCCACCGAGGCCGCTGCGGCCGCTGTACGGTTCGGGTTCGAAGAGCGAGGGCTGGAGCGGATCGTCAGCATCGCTCAAGTGGGCAACGACGCCTCCGAACGGATCATGACCAAACTGGGGATGCATCCGGTCCGTGAGACCGTCAATCCCACCTGCGGTCGGCGAGTACGGGTGTTCGAGTTGTCGTCGGACCAGTACGTCACAACCACTCGTTGATGGCGGCAACGAGGACGGCCCGCTGGGCGGGAGTGGCCGACTAGCCGGTCAGCCCGTCCGTTCCCGCTGGACAACCCCGTGTCGGGGCTGAGGAGATCCAGTCATCTCGATGAGGGCTCCACTCGGTCGTCGCCGTCGCCCATCTCGTCGTCACGCTCATCCGTGCACAACTGGATGCGTGACTCGACGTTGGGATCGCACGGTCCCGGCTTACGCACTCGCCCAGGCGCCGGCACCGGCAGGGCGCCTGCGCTCTTCGTGGTGTGCCGGGACGTCAGGCCGGCCGGATCGGGAGAGTTGATCCGGCCGGTCCCGGCCCGGGACACCGCCGCCGGTGCCGTCAGTCGCTGTAGACGCCGACCTCTTGGAGTGAGTAGCCCCACTTGGTGCCGCGCTCCAGGCCGTGGATTCGTACGTAGCGCGCCACAGTTCGGGCGAACCACGCTGTGTCCAGGCCGCCGTCACCAGCGGTCGTGGACCATGCCGTCTGCCAGTTCTTGCCGTCCTGCGACAGCTCGATGCGGTACGACTTCGCGTATGCCGCCTCCCAGTCGAGGGTGACGCGCTTGACCGGCTTCGCGGATCCGAGGTCGATCTGCAGCCACTGGTCGTCCTCCCACTCGCTGGCCCAGCGGGTGCCCTTGTCTCCGTCCACGGCCTTGTCGGGAGCGAAGCTGACGAACGGGTTCCACCACTCCGACGTGGACGCCGAGGCGGCCGCGCCCGAGGCCAGATTCACCCCGGACTTGTACTTCTCGGCGTTCCCCCAGGTGCGCAGGTAGGACTCGGCACCCGTGAAGAGGTCGTCCACGACCTTCTGGCCGCCGACGATCCGGATGTCCTCGATCCAGTCCGGGACCATGCCGTAGTGCGCCGCGCCATCGGTGTTGATGTCCCACGTGCGCTCGCCGGTGATCTGCTTGTCGATCACCGAGCCGCCGTCCGTGCTGCGGAAGGGGTACTTCACCGGGTTGGGGGTGTCCCCGCCCCGCGGGCCCGGCCAGCCGCCGACGCCGTTCATGTCGGTGCCGTAGCCGTAGCCGACCTGGTACTTCTCGCGCAGAGCGTCCGTGCGCCCGGCCTCCGCGCTGAACGCCGCGGAGCCGTTCATGTACTGGGCGGCGAACCCGCCGAGCTTGTAGAGCCGCTCGGTCCACCCCAGGTCCATCCAGCTGTGCGAGGAGATGACGCCCGGGTACGACTCGGACTCGAGGAGGTCGAAGGCCTGACCCGCGGCCTTGACGCTCATGTGGTCGACCTCCAGCATCATGTGGCGCTTCATCAGCCCGCGCACCGCGTACTCACCCAGGCTGGTCAGACCGCGGGTGTTGCACTGCGCGCCCGAGGCATACGAGGGGACGGTCACCCCCTTCGGCAGTTGCTTCTCCGCCTCCGCCGCCACCGCGTTGCCGATGGGGTTGTCGTGCTGCGGGCCGGGGCAGGTCTCCGTCTTCCAGAAGGTGCCGGTCGACAGGAACTGGCCCACGTTGATCGCCGTTCCGAGGGCGCCGGAGTCGAAGCGCACCCCGCACAGGGCGTTGTCGAACTTGTGGCACAGGAACATGCTGCTCACGCCCAGTTCGTGCAGCTCGTCCAGGCCGCGGTCGATGTCCTCCTTGCTGCACTGCGCGATGTCCAGGATTTGCTTGCAGCCGAACGGCTCGGAAGTCTCGACCCCCAGGACGACGGCCAGCTTGCCCTGCTCGATGACTTCCCGGGCCTGCGCGCTGTCGGTGACGATCCGGAACCAGCCCTTGCCCGGGCCGCCGTACATCTTGTCGATGAAGGCCTGCATGTCGTACGACTTCTTCGCCTCAAGACGGATGGCGGTCATCTCGTCGCAGCTGCGGTCCTTGAAGAAGTAGACCGAGCAGATCACGCCGTTGGTGACCAGGTCGTTGACCAGCACCCGCTGGCCGCCGCGCCATGCCCGTTCGATTCCGGCGTAGTAGTTCTGCTGGTGGGTCAGCGAGTCGTGGGCGGGCCAGTCCTTGAAGGTGGGCCACCCAGTGGGGTCGTGCTTGCCGTCGCCGCCCTTGGTGACGAAGTCGAAGATGGCGAGCGAGCCGTCGGGGTAGTGCTCGGGGCAGTCCTTGAGCGCATCAGCGACACCCTGCTCCGAGAACGGCTTGCCGCAGATCAGCCGGCCGCCGAAGCCCTCGTTGGCCATGATGTGGTCGTGGGCGTCGACGAAGCCTCTTACCCGGCCCTGGGCGTCGGTGCCCTTGAAGGGCTCGCCCGTGACGTCGATCTGCGCGTCGGGCGTGGGCCGCGCGGTCGGGGTCCACCAGCCGGGGTCGGGCTCCGCCGCGGAGCTGGGCATCGGGCCGAGCACCAGGGCCATCACGGCGAGGAGCAGTGACACCACCGTGAGGGATCTGAGTCTGCGGCGCGGAGGTAGAACCATGGTCATCACTCACCTTGATTGACATGTACGCTCAAGTTACTGACGAGTTTTCAGAATCGCGACCACCGTCGACGGAGTCAACGGCCTGGGCCTAAAAAGATGAGGATTTCTCAACTTTGGTGAACTCGTGCTCATCTGCGGTCAGTTGATGATTGATCGAGTGTCGAGTGTCGAGAGTCGGGTGGCCCGGTCGGACAGGCCCGCCCGTCCGGCCAACTTCAGGCCACGCTGCGGATGCGGTTGACGAGGAGGCCGCCGATGAGGATGACCAGGGCCGCGGTGGTGTAGAGGCCGGTGTAGCCGCCGAGGTGGGTGATGATCGGTGAGGCGAGGGCGGGGGCGAGGACCTGCGGGCCGGAGTTGGCGATGTTGATGACGCCGAGGTCTTTTGCGCGGTCGGCGGCCTCGGGCAGGACTTGGGTGACCAGGGCCTGGTCGACGGCGAGGTAGATGCCGTAACCCGCGCCGAGGACGGCCGCGGCGGCGAGGGCGGACGGCCAGGTGTGGAGCAGGGCGAGCAGTACTGCTGCTGCGGCCATGACCAGCGAACAGAGGACGACGAAGACCTTGCGGCGTCCAACGCGGTCGGACAGGACACCGGCGGGGACGGCCGTGAGTGCGGCGCAGAGGGTGTAGATCACCGTGAGGATCAGTACGCCGGTGCCGGGGTCGCCGTAGTGGACGGCGTCGGCGAGGAAGTAGAACAGGTAGAGGGTGCCGAGGGCGTTGCCGAGGTTGATCAGGAATCGGGTGAGCCAGGCCCAGCCGAAGTCGGGGTGCTGCCGGGGACTCACCCAGAGCGAGCGGGCGAAGGCGCGGGCGTCGAAGGCGGGGCGCAGTGCCCGGGGCAGGGGCGGCTCGGAGTGGCGCAGCACGAAGGGGAGGGCGAGTGCGACGGTGAGCACGGCGAGGGTGCCGTAGCCGGAGCGGACACCGGTGATCAGCAGTGTGGTGATCAGGGCGCCGAGGACGAGGCCGAAGGACTGCATGAGGCCGGTCCAGCCGGAGACCTGAGCGCGTTGGGTGAGCGGTACACGGTCGGCGATCGGGGTGGTGACCCCGGCCAGCATCGCGTTCAGGCCTGCCTGCGCGAGGCACCAGCCGACGGCGACCCCGGCCACGGTGTGCTGGGTGGCGGTGACCGACAACCCCGCTGCCCCGGCGAGGGCGCCGCCGAGAATCCAGGGCCGGCGGCGGCCGAACCGGCTCGTGGTGCGGTCCGACCATGCGCCGGCGAGCGGGTTGGCCAGCACCGCGACAAGCGCGCCGAGGCCGGTGACGAGCGAGAGCGCATCGTTCTTGCCGTGCGGGTCGATGTGCTCCAACTGGAGTGGCAGCAGGATCTGAATGGGTGTCATGAACGCCATGAAGACGGCGAGCGTGGCCAGCGAGAGGTTTGCCGTCCAGTCGGCCCTGACCGCGACGGTGGGCTCGGCGAGGACGGCGGCGTCGTCCGCCGCGGAGGCGTGGGACATGACGATTCCGTCGCTCAGGACCGCTGGGAGGCGATCAGGTCGCGGTACCACTCGAAGCTCGCCCGGGGCGTGCGACGTCGGGTGGCGAAGTCGACCTCGACCAGACCGAAGCGCTGGTGATACCCCTCGGCCCACTCGAAGTTGTCGAGCAACGACCAGGTGAAGTAGCCGCGCACGTCCACCCCGCGGGACATGGCGCGGGCGACCGCGGCGATGTGTCCGGCGAGGTACTCGATGCGCGCCTGGTCGTGCAGCCCGGCCGGCTGCGAGCAGCCGTTCTCGGTGATCCACACCGGCGGAAGGTCTTCGCCGTAGCGGGCCTTGAGGCCGGTGAGCAGCTCCGTGAGCCCGTCGGGGACCACCGGCCAGTCGAACGCGGTTCGCTCGTACGGCTCCGCGGGCTCGGTCAGGTCGAAGGGCAGCGCGGCGGCGGGATCGGCCGGGGCGGTGACCCAGGTGGGGTTGTAGTAGTTGACGCCCAGCCCGTCCAGCGGTGCGGCGATGGTGGCGAGATCGCCGTCGCGCACCACTCCTCCCCAGCTCGGGTCGGTCATGCCGTAGGCCGACAGGTCGGGATAACTCCCCAGCAGCAGGGGGTCGTTGAAGAGCCGGTTGTGCAGGGCGTCATAGGCAGAGGCCGCCGCCACGTCCTTGTCCTGCTGGGCGTCGGAGTGCAGACGGACGGGCGTGCAGTTGTTGGCGATCAGTATCTGCCCACCTGCAACGGTGGCCCGCAGCGCCGCGGTCGCAAGGCCATGGGCGAGCAGCTGGTGATGTGCGACGGGCAGTGCGTCCAGCATCAGTGCGCGGCCTGGGGCGTGGACGCCGAAGCCGTAGCCGAAAGACATGTGAACGAAGGGCTCGTTCAGGGTGATCCACCGCTTGACCCGGTCGCCCAGCCGTTCCGCGACCACGGCCGCGTACTGTGCGAACCGATCGACGGTCTCGCGGTTCAGCCATCCGCCCTCGTCCTCCAGGGCCTGCGGCAGGTCCCAATGGAACAGGGTGGGTGTGGGCTCGATCCCGGCGTCGAGCAGCGCGTCGACCAGGCGGTCGTAGAAGTCCAGTCCGCGCGGCTCGACCTTGCCCGCGCCGGTCGGCAGGATGCGAGGCCAGGAGACCGAGAAGCGGTACGCGTCGAGCCCGAGTCGGCGCATCAGCGTGACATCCTCGTCGAACCTGTGGTGGTGGTCGCAGGCGACGTCGCCGGTGTGGCCGTCGCGTACGGCCCCGGGGCGCCGTACGAAGGTGTCCCAGATGGACGCTCCCTTGCCGTCCTCGTCGGCCGCGCCCTCGATCTGGTACGCGGCGGTCGACGCGCCCCAAGCGAAGTCGGCCGGGAACCGGGGGAGTCGGGTGGCATCGGTGGAGCTCGTCGTCACTGGCGCCTGCCTTCATCGGTGATGCGCGAGTCGCCCAGGTGCGACCGCCCGCGCGCGGCTCTGGAATTCTGCCGACGGCCGCTCTTCGCGCCCCAACGGCAGCCTGGGGGGCATCTGTTCGTGGCCGGGGCATGCCGTCCAAGGTGGGCCGCACCGTAACATGAACTATCGTTCACGTTCTATGGGTCGGGCCTGGCCGCAACCTGGCCGGCGGGGAGGGGGCGCTGCTGGTGCCGCGGCAGGCAATGTTCGCCCCGTCGCGACGCCCGGCACGCTTCCCCAAGCTCTTCGAGCAGGGG
>NZ_MLYP01000089.1 GCF_001866645.1 Streptomyces colonosanans | reverse complement strand
GCAGCAGGAACGAGTTGTCCATGCCCTTGACTGCCACGCGCCGCAGTTCACGCCCGCTGGCGCGATCCAGCTCGATCAGATCGCTGTCCTGCCCGCGGTTCACCGCGACCACGACGGTGTCCTGGGTCGCGTCCACCGCATCGACCCGTCCGCCGACTGCGCTCACCACTGTCGCCTTGTCCGCGTGTTTGAGGGTCACCTTCACCGTGGATCCCTGGCTGCCCCCGGCGGGGGCGCCGGCCAGGACCGGGGTGCCTGCCGGGCATGCCATCTGCTGCACCTGCACGCCACCGGTGCCGCCGACCGGCCTGGTCCTGCCGGTGGTGAGGTCGAGCACGCTCACCTTCGTGCCGGATCCCTGTCCGGTGGCCAGGCACACTGTGTCGCTGGACGGATCGGACGCCGTCAGCGTGACGGCTTGCGGTACCCGTACCTCGCGGACTTTCTTCCAGGTCTTCGCATCCCGTACCAGCACGCTGGTGGACTGCCTGCCCGTCGTGGCAGCGTCCTGGTCGCTTCCGGAGGCACCGTAGACGGCCGCGACCAGGCTCTTACCCGGCACGAGTTCACGCAGTCGATCCGTGTCGCCCTTGTCGTCCAGGGTGTGCTGGGCGGTGTTCAGCATGAACAACCGGTCCGGACTCTCCCCCTTGCGGGGCGTCGACAGCCACCACCTTCCGTCGGCGAACCGCACGAGCTGAGGCGCCAGCACGTCGTCGTCACCGTCCTTCTTCGGCACCACGGCCAGCGCCTGAGCGTGGTGGGCTTCCGGATTGATGCCGACCACCACGGTTTTCCCGGACACGCTCGCGGTCACAAAGGTCTGCGATCCCTTCCAGTCCGTTCCCAGCTTCACATCGTCGGAACTGGAACAGGACGCCACAAGGGCGGCAGACAGCGCGAGCGCGACGTACGACGTCCTGCGCCGCATCACAGGGATCACCAGTCCTTCATTGCATCAGTAGGGGACATGCGCGCGGCACGGCGCGCCGGGAGCACGGCTCCGGCTGCCACGACGACAACGGTCGCCAGCGACAGGAGGATCAGAGTCGACGCTCCCGGAAGCGGCACCGTGTCGTGCACATACGGGGCGACGTCGCCGATACGCCGAAGACCGGCCGCCGCCGCACCCGAGGCGCCCACCGCCAGTACCAGACCGACCGCAGCCGCCACTACCCCGGCGATCGCCATTTCCGCCACGAGCATCCCCATCACCGACCGGGAACGGAAACCGACTGCCTTGAGGATGCCCACCTCCTGGGCCCGCTGCCGTCCCAGCGCACCCGTCACCGTGACCGCACCTGTGAAGGCCAGCACACCCAGAACGCCGAGCAGTACGTTCCCGGTCAGTCTGACCAGCTCCAGCACTCCGGGAAGGGCCTGAAGCTGCTGCTGCAAGGTGACGGCCGGATAGTTCATGTCCTGTACGGCCTCGAGCACGCCCGGCACGTGAGAGGCACTGTCGACCACGACCGTCAGTTGGTTCCAGCCCGAAGTGCGCAGGTAGTCGCCGGTCGTCTTACCGGCCGCAGCCGCTGCCCATTTCACTACGCTCGCATCGTCCGCGTATGCGGTGTCCGGGCCGTCGAACTGCCAGCTCGGGTTGTACAGACCCACGACCTTCACCCGGTCACTGACCGTGTCCCCCACGCCGGGCCGCACATACCGGTGCGCGTCCACCGTCACTGTCCTGCCCATCATCGACGACAGGTCCACCCCGTGTGTGGAGGCGGGAAAGACCACTTCTCCACGGCGCAGCGGGAACAGATGCTTGCGGACCGACTTGACCACCGGGGGCGCCAGCGCCTCGCGGTAGGTCGTCGCATACAGCAGATCGGCGCCCTCGGGGTTGTCCCGTACCGGCATGGACACCTGAAGCCTGTGCTGGACCGACTCCACGTGAGCGATCTTCGCCAGGCGCTTTTCCGTCGCCTCTGTGAGCTGGGCCGCATCAGGACGCTCGCCCGGCGAGTCGACGGTGACGGACCGGTTCGCCGTCGACTCCCCGACCTGGCTGGTCGTCGACCCCTGAGCATTCGAGGCGATCCCGATCGCGCTCATGCACACCGCGCCGGCGACCGCGACCATGGTCACCAGGCCCAGAAGCCGCCCGCGCAGCGCCTGCACGTTCCACCACGCCATCCGAAGCAGGTTCACAGCTTGCCCTCCTGCGAACCCTGGGTGCGCGCCCAGGTGCGGCCGTTCGTGTCGTCCTGTGTCGAAAGAGCCGCGCCCTGTCCCAGTCGGTGAACGACGTCGGCCGCATCGGCCACTGCCTGGTTGTGCGTGACGACCAGCACCCCCCGCCCGTCATCCGCCAACTCCCTGAACAGACCCAGCAGCAGGGCCTCGCTCTCGGTGTCCAGGTTTCCGGTGGGTTCGTCGGCCAGCAGGAGCGGTGGATCGTTGACCAGCGCTCGGGCCAGCGCCACACGCTGCTGTTCGCCACCGGACAGCTCACTGGGCCGGTGCTCGCACCGGTCTGCCAACCCCACACGCTCCAGCAGGCTGCGTGCCCGCGCCTCTCCCTCCCTGCGCTTGCCGGTGAACGGAAGCAGGACGTTGCGCAGCGCGCTGTGCTGCGGCAGCAGGTTGTATGACTGGAAGACGAACCCCAGACGTCGGCGCCGCAGGTCCGCAAGCGCGCTGTCCGCAAGGCCACTGGTATCGCGGCCCTCCAAGACCACACGGCCGACGTCGGGTTTCGTCAGCAGCCCGAGAATGTGTAAGAGGGTGGACTTGCCCGATCCCGAGTGTCCGACGAGCGCAGTGACACACCCTGGCACGACAGCGAGATCGATGTCTTTGAGGACGTCGACCCGCTGGCCGCGCAGGGTATAGGACTTGCCCACCCCGCTTGCCGTCAGCAGTGTGCTCAAGGAGGTTCCGCTCACTTTCTGTCTCAGGGATCCCAGCCCTACGAGGGGAGGGCTCCCAGCTTCCTGTCCAGTGCCTTGTCCAGTTCCCACACCGCCCACGTCGTCTTCAGGTCGCAGGCCGGCTCGCTGTCGGGCCGGTACAGGCCGGGAAGCCCCGGACAGCCCCGGTGTGCCCTGAACTGACGGGCCAGTTGTTTCACGACGGACTCGTCGGCGTGGCCGCCGAGCAGCAGATATGCGCGGACGATCAGCGCGTGATCATAGACGTTTGCACGGGGGCCCGGGTTGTCTACCCATCGCCTGAGCGCATCCGCGGTCAGCCAGCCAGGTATCTGATCCTCCTGACCGGCCTGATGGAGGCCGACCACCAGCGTGGCAGTCGCCTGCGCGTTCTCCAGGTCATCAACGCTCCAGCGATTGACGGAGGGAGCTTTTGTCGGCACGCCGGACTCCGCGCAGTTCCAGACTGCACGCTGCCAGTTCACCACGTTGTCAGCGGTGACCGTATCCGGCACCGTCGACGGATCCCTGCACAGTGCGGCCTCCTGATCGGAGAGGGCCGCACCGCCGGCGCTGTGCTTCAGCGCGGCCATGCTCAGCCGCGCAGCGCCATCGCGGGGCGCATCCGGGGTGTTGGCCTGCTCCTCGACGGCGCGCAGGAGACGCTTGTCCCGCACACGCCATCCGGCCACGTCTCGCAGTCGCTGCACGAACAGCGACGCGTCGGGCGTGCCCAGGTAGGAGGACGGGTCGCGGACCGTTCCATCCTGCATACGCTCCCGCTCAAGACGGCCGGTGACCGCGGAGAACGCCCCCTTGGGGCTGCCGGCGGCACGCAGAATGTGCACCAGGTCGTAGAGCTGCTCGTAGTCGAGGCTTTCCGCGTTGTGGGTCAAGGCCTGCTGCCATGTCCCACGGTCCAGGTGCGGCTTCTTGCCGGCCGACTCCTGAAGGAGTACATAGTTGTAGGTGTCCTCCAGCAGGGCGGCGCGTTCCTCGCCCGACCGCGTGGTGAACCCGCTCGCGTCCGGAGCCGCCACCGACGTCAGGGAGGCGGGGACGGGCTCGCCGAGCAGGTGAAGGCAGCGTGCCAGGGCAGCGGCGTTGTCCAATGGCCGCCTGCCGCCTGCCAGTCGACCCAACCAGCCGACCGTAGCCGCTTTTTCGGCCGCCGGAAGCTTCCCCAGAGAGCCGGTGGCCGCCTCCACCTCCAGCGCCGCCCAGGTGGCGCTCAGACGCCCTTCGTCGCTCTCCCTGTCGAGAGAGGGGTCTTCATACCATCCGCCGCCGGTCCGCAGTTTCTCCACGTTCCGCGTATCGCCCGGTCCCAGTACCCCCGACACCCCGGCGTCGTGCAGAGGGACAAGCCAGTACCTTCCCCACAGTGCGGACGCTTCGACCGCATCGGAGCGCAGCGCTGCGACGGTCTCGGCTCCCACCGTGACCCTCGGTTTCGCGCCGGTCTCCTCCAGGGTGCGCAGCGCGTAGAACTGGGCTTCTGCACTGCCACGCTCCTCCCGCAGGAAGGGGTGGTAATACAGGCCGTTGACCTGGCTGACAAGGCTCTGGAAGTAGACCGGTTCCTTGCTTTCGTGGTGGCTGCTCTGCGAGGTACAGGAAGCGGTCAGCATCATGACGCAGGCCGCAGCAGCCGTCTTCGCCGCTTTCCCCGTAGCTCTGTTGACGTGAAAAATGCTCGCTCCCCCCACAGGAGAACCGTTTCTGCCCCCGCCCCGGGGCGGGGGC
>NZ_MLYP01000088.1 GCF_001866645.1 Streptomyces colonosanans | reverse complement strand
GACGCACGCCGCGACTTCCACCACCAGCTCTCCACCCGGCTGATCTGCGAGAACCAAGCGGTCGCCGTGGAGGACCTGGCGGTGGGCGGTCTGGCGCGCACCCGGCTGGCCAAGAGCGTCCACGACGCGGGCTGGTCCCAGTTCGTGAACATGTTGGAGTACAAGGCGAAGCGGTACGGGCGGACCTTCGTAAAGGTCGGACGGTTCGAGCCCACCAGCCAGGTGTGCTCCATCTGCGGCCACCGCGACGGCCCCAAACCCCTGCACGTGCGGGGATGGACGTGCACCGCCTGCGGCACGGTCCACGACCGGGACCACAATGCCGCGAAGAACGTGAAATCGGCCGCCGGACTGGCGGTGACAGCCTGCGGAGCGCCGGTAAGACCAGAACCCGTTCTGGCACAGCGTGAAGAAACAGGAAGCCAGGGAATCCCACACGGAAACCGTGCCGCGTAGCGGCACAGCAACCCGTGGGACGGCCAGAATCCTCGGGCTTCAGCCCGAGGAGCAAGTCAAAAATTCCACGACCTGCACAACGACCCCCTTGAGCACGTCGTGACCCGATGACTCAGGCCCGATGCACCGGAGAGCACCCCATGAAGATCCACCTCACCAGCGTCTTCGTCGACGACCAGGACAAAGCCCTGCGCTTCTACACCGACGTGCTGGGTTTCGTGAAGAAGCACGACGTCCCGGTGGGTACGGACCGGTGGCTGACCGTGGTCTCGCCGGAAGCTCCCGACGGGACCGAACTGCTGCTCGAGCCCTCCGGGCATCCCGCGGTGCAGCCGTACAAGACGGCCCTGGTCCAGGACGGCATCCCGGCCGCCTCTTTCGCCGTGGACGACGTACCAGCGGAGTTCAACCGGCTGCGCGCGCTCGGGGTGCACTTCACCCAGGAGCCGCTGGAGATGGGCCCGGTCACCACTGCAGTTCTGGACGACACCTGCGGGAACCTGATCCAGATCGTGCACAGCAGGTAAGACGTCCGCTCAGGCGCCCTGTGCGATCGACTGCCCGCTCAGGGCCGACCTGTCCTGCTTCGACGGACGGGGTCGTACCCAGTTCCTTCTCAGAGGCTTCACGGGATGACACGCCAACCGGATCACGGCGAATCTCATGGTCCGCGGGCCGGCCTTGGCCGTGCGTGACGAATGATCAACTGGCGGGTTCGCGTAGCGAGAGGAACGGGTCTTCGGGGCCGCGTCCACGGCGGTGGTGTACCGGCTTGGGTGTGACACATCCGGAAGATGTGTCACCACCTGCGGCTGTCCCCCCGGCGGACAGCCGCCCTACACCATGTCCGCAGATGGGAAGCGATCTGCAGCGAGCCCCGGCGCTGCGCGTCCATTGCCGACCGAATCGCCTTCCGCTGCACTCTGACCCGGACTGGCACGGTGTCCTACCGGTCCCGGCCCGCGAGGCCGAACGTTCACGCTACGGACTCCGCCACGCTGACGGCCGCGGTGAATTCGGCTGTCAGACAGAAGTACTGATCCGCGGTGACCTGCCAACTGTCCTCACCGGTCCGGGTCAGTGCCAGCCGCGCATCATCGTTGCCGAGGTGTATCCGCGGCTGTTCCATCGCCATCCGTACTGTCAGTGGCAGTCGAAGCGCCAGTCCCACGGGAGGCCGGGGCACTGACGGCAATGGAAGAAGTAGACGCCGCCGCAGTCGCCCAACTGTATGTCGCCGGTGATGGTCAGAAGGTGCTCCATGCGGTGTCCGGCCTCGCAGTCCGGCCATTTGGCAGGCTGCGTCCAGGCGGGCCAGCCGCCGACCTTCGTCCCGATGATGTTGGAGTCGGGTGGCCACATGGAGCCACCCGTCGGCAACCGGAAACGAGGTTCCCATGTCCCCCACATGTCCTTGGGCAGATCGAGCCACCTCGGAAAGTCCTCTGCGGTAGTCGGGGACAACGTGGACGGTACCGGCATGTGGTCCTCGTCGTACTCCCCCTCGCTCACCCCGGGCATCTCGGGCAGCAGCCCTCCAGCCACGACCTCCGCCTCGTTGCGCCAGTACAGCTGCGGCATCACCGGCCCGGGATCCTGCTCATGCGTCAGCGCGCACCACACCAGCTGGAGCAGGTCCTTGCCCTCCGGGAACTCCAACCCCGGCACATCCCGGGCGAACAGTTGGAGGATCGGCACCATCGGCACCGCGTCCGGGACAATCGGGGTGGCGTTGCGCCAGTCGGACCCGTACGTCCAGTGGTCTTCCTGCGCGCAGTACGGCCACGGCTCGTCCGCGGGCCACAGCAGCTCGCCTCCCAGCGAACTGTCCCGCACGCCGGGTTCGCCGGGCTCCGGGTCGAGGAGGGTGGCTTCCCGGGCAAGGCCCGCGTACTCCGGTATCAGGGTGTGCAGATCCTTCGCGGGCAGCTCGGGTGTGTCTCCGGGCATCGTGGCTCCTCGAGCGTACAAAGATCGACGGGACGTTGCGGGCACGTTAGTACCTGCCACTGACAACCCCATACAGCAACGGCCGCCTCATCACACCCTCTTGATCTTGCCGCACGGGACTCGCAACATAACCGCGGCGCCCTGGGCGGGTCGGCGTACGGGGCCGTGATCACTTGCGCCACGCAGCTCCCGGCCAAAGTTGTTACGCCGACCGCTCGGTAGAGTCCTGCAGGAGGTTCAGTGGCTGACAAAGGCTCGGTACGAGGCAGGCTTCACGAGACCAGTAGCCGTGTTGGGTGGACACTCACGGTGATCCTCCTGTTGATCACCGTTGCGGCACTCACCCTCATGGGCATCTTGAGCCTCCTGGTCCCGCTCCTTCTCCTCCTGGGCGGCACCATCGACCATTGATCGAGCTGTAGGCGGACGACTGCCCGGTCTGGTCGAGCAGTTCAGGGCGGGCCGGACATCCTGGGGCGGCTCAGTGGGGGCGGCGGTCGCGCAACGCGTCCTGGGAGTCGACGTACTTGAGCATGAGGCGGGCGAATTCGAGGCGGTCGCGCGCGGTCCAGTCGGCGGTGACGGACTCGAAGGCCGAACGCTGATGGCGGGCAAAGCGGGCCATCAACTCGCGTCCCTGGGTGCTGAGGTGGAGGACGGTGCGGCGGCCGTCGCGCTGGGAGGCGGCGCGGATCAGATAGCCGGCGGCGATGGAGTCGGAGACCATACGGCTGGCAACCGACGGGTCCACACCCAGGTGCTGGGCTACCGCGCCGACGGTGACCTCGTCGGCGTCCTCGAACTCGGCGTCCTGGACGATCCTGAGCACCAGCGTGCGGGTGAGGTCCTTTTGCGAGATCGGGTTCTCGACCTCCAGGAGTGAGGAGCGCCGCAACCTCCCGAAGGCCGGACCCACGGCGTCCAGTAGTTCGTCCTGAGTCATCGGCTCGCGCTTCGTCATGCCCGCATCGTACTGACATGGATGACCCGTCGAATATATGTGTTGACTCTCAATTAGATGCACGTGAGCATGTATGTGTTGTCCGGCAATGATCCGAGTGCTGATCCATCTGTCAACCACACCGAACGGAGCCGTTCCATGACCACTCTCGTCACCGGTGCCCGCGGCAAGGTCGGCCAGGCCGTCATCGGCCGCTTACACGCCGCAGGCCACACCGTCCGCGCCGCCAGCGCCCACCCCGCCGAGCTGACCGTGCCGGCGGGTGTCGAGGGCGCCGAGCTGGCCCTCGACCGGCCCGAGACCTTTGACGCCGCACTCCACGGGGTCCGTCAGGTCTTCCTTTATCCCCAGCCCGCCGGGATCCACGAGTTCGTCAAGGCCGCCGAGACCGCGGGCGTCGAGCACGTTGTCCTGCTCTCCTCGGCCTCCGTCCTCGGCCCCGACGCCGCCGACGACCCGCTCGCGAGTCACAACCTCCAGGTCGAGCGTGCCCTCGCCGACTCGGATCTCCCCTGTACGTTCCTGCGCGCGGGTGCCTTCGCCAGCAACGCGTTCGGCTGGGCCCGGTCGATCGCCGGCTCGCTGCCGGTCCAGCTCGCCTACCCGGACGCGAGCATCGCGCCCATCCATCCCGAGGACATCGCCGACATCGCCGTCGAGGCCCTGACCGGCGGCTCGCTCACCGGCCGGTCGGTCGTCCCGACCGGTGCCGAATCGCTCACCTTCCGCGAGCAGCTCGCCGTCCTCGCCGACGCGCTCGGCCGGGAGATCCCATTCGAGCGGATCACCCGGGCCGAGGCCGAGCAGCAGCTGGGCCGCCACATGCCCGCGCCATTGGTCGCCTCACTGCTCAACTACTGGGAGGCCGCCGAGCAAGGCCCCGCCACCGTCCACGACACCACCTGGACCCTGCTCGGCCGCCCTGCCCGCACCTTCCGGCAGTGGGCCGCCGAGAACGCCACCGCCTTCGCCCGGCACTGAGCCCGTCCGCCGCGCGTTCCGACCGCCGGCAGTTCAGGAGTACTTCCATGAAGCCCATCGGCTACTGGGTCAACCGCACCGACAAGGCCCTCACCACCGCGATGAACAGCCTGCTGGCGGAGTCTGGCCTCACCCGCCTCGCTTGGCAGGCCCTCAACGTCGTCAAGGGCACCCCGGAGGTCACCGACACCGAGGTGTTGACCGTCCTGGCCGCCAACGCCGACGCCGCCGACCTGACCGCCGCCGTCGAAACGCTCCTCGCCGACGGCTGGGTGATCCGCCCTGCACCCGGACGCCTCGCCCTGACTGACATCGGCCGCGCCCGCCTCGCCGGAGCCGTGGAACAGGTCGCTGCCTTCCGGGAGTTGTCGCTGGTCGGCATTACCCGCGACGAGTACCGGAATGCCGTTACCGTCCTGGAACGGATGACCCGCAACGTGGAGGGCGGGCCGGGCGACAGCCGAGCAGAACGCGGCTGACCGGGACAGAAGCCTTGCGGTGGCGGCGAGTTCGACTACCAGGTGCGAGCACGTGGGCCGTCGGTCACGCATCCTTGGCGCGGGGCGACTGCCGCGCCTGGTGGGCATCGCCGCTCACGCCGGCGGTGCGCCGCGCCTGTTTCCGTTCCCAGCTTCAGCGAACGGCTTCTCGCCGTCGCCCCCGACGGTGCAGACGAGTGACCCTTGCGTGCGGTCGGGCCTCGGTCGGTGAGGACGGCACGTGCACCGGACACGTCGACCTCGGCACGCTCGGTGTCGCCGACCGCCGGTACTGCTCGGCGGTCCGCCGAGTCGGATGATGCTGCGAAGGGGGCGGTCACCTGCGTGCTGGCAGACCGACGCTACTCGGCGTCGGAGCTCGCTATGGACTGCGGTGCGGGCGACTTGCCCATCCCGGGGAGGTCTGGGTACAGCCGGCGATACCCGTCTCGCTGCGCGAAGACTGGTTCCAGGCAGCCGAGCATCAACCGGTGGTCGGGCGTCCATCCGTGCAGGGCCAGCACGGGGAGACCGGCTCCCTGCTCAACGAAGTTCATGGTCACGGAGGTGTTTCCGGGCATGACGGATCCTTGTTGGTCTCGGGATGTGGCCTGGCCCGAGCATCCTGCCACTGCCCACTGACACCGATGTCGCCTCGGAGTGCCAGGACGTGTATCGAATGTGCTTGCCGCCGACGTGACACCGTCGGCGAGTGATCCAAAATCACGTGCAACCTGCGCCCGATCATGCTGGGATCATTCGTTGTGAATGTCCATTTTCTCAATGACGCCGACTTGACGGACAGGATGGAGCAGAATCTGGCGGAACATGCCTGTCACCTGCACCGGAGCATGAGTGGTGCGACCGTTACAGAGACTGATGACCTCCTAGTCGCCGACAGCGGCCTGGACGACGACACTTTCAACATCGTTGCCGCGGCCCGCTTCACCGTCACCACCGCTAAGGCACGTATCACCGAGACCGCCCGGACACTGGCTCGCACCGGCCGCCGCTTCTCCTGGTGGGTGGGGCCCGCCTCAAGGCCACCAGACCTCACCGCCCGCCTGACGGCGGCTGGTCTGCCGGCCTCCGAACGCGAAACGGCGATGTGGGCCGAGCTGGACGACACCCTGCCGCTGCCCGCCGCCCCAGGACTGGACATCCAGACGGTGGTCACGCCCGAACAGCTCGCCGACTACGCCGCGGTTCTCGCCGCGAACTGGACCCCGCCCGCTGACACCGTCCGCCGCTTCTTCACCCAGGCCGCCCCGCAGGCCCTGGCCGCCCACTGTCCGGCCCGTTACCTGGTCGGCTACGTAGACGGCCGTCCGGTCTGCTCGGCCGAAGTGTTTCATCACGCGGGGGTTGCCGGGATCTACAACATCTGCACCCTGGCCGCCCACCGCCGACGCGGCTACGGCGGTGCCATCACACTCGCCGCACTGCACACGGCCCGCGACCGAAACCACCACATCGCGGTCCTGCAGGCGTCCACCGACGGCGAGCCCGTCTACCGTCGCCTGGGATTCCGCTCCTGCGGCCAGTTCACCGAACACACCATCAACGGTTCCTAGGGACTGAGCGGGAGTGAGTCCTGTTGCCAGGGCTCGTGCTCAGCCATGTGCCCCGAACGGTTGTGGGCACACTGGTTCCCCGCTTTCGCTCCGCGTCCGGTCCCGGCGGATCGTATCCGTGGTCCGCGACTTCGCGGGTGTCCTCGCCGCCGGACGCCATATCAGTTCTCTTCTGACGGGTGAGGGGCGGGCGCCGGTGCCGGACCGGCGCCCGCCCCAGGAATGGAAGGTGGCTGCTACCGCGCCGCGATTGACCAGTCCGACCAGTCGGTGGTGCTGGCGCCGACCAGTGCGGGCATTGCATCGTTTCGTCCGTCCCGTGTGCCGGTCCGGGGGCGGACGACCTCATGACGGCGACCGTCAACCAGTCTCCGAGAAGACGAAGGAGAACTCCGCGGGCGCGGCCCACAGGAAGTACCGCGGCAGCGGCCCCGGACCGCACGACTGCGAACCGATGCCGTGCTGGCCGTGGTCGAGGTTGACCCACACCGTGTCGCCGGGCGTGAGGTCGGTGAGGTGCGCGGCGGCGTCCAGTTGCTCGTTCGTCCAGCGTCGTGCGCTGAACCAGAACTCCGGGTCGCCCTCGATCCTGAGGCCGCCGATCTCCGCCCAGCGGACATCGGCGCGGGCGCCGTTCTCCTGCGGGCGGACGTACGGCGTCTGCAGTTCGTCGACCGTGGAGTCCCAACGACCCAGCAGAGAAGCCGACGTGGTGTCCGGGTATGCCTCACCGGGACCGCCGCCGAACCAGCGCACGCGGTTCACCGAGCCGGGAAGGCCCAAGCGGATGCCGAGCCGTGGCAGGGGCACCGTCCAGTTGCCCCGGGGTGCGACGGACACCGTCAGGTTCAGCCGGGTGCCGTCGGAGGTCCACCGGTACACCGTGGCCAAGCCCATCTCCCGGGCCGCGGGCGCCACCCGGGTCCGTACGGTCAGCGCGTCGTCACCCGCCTCGACCGCGTCCAGGCGGTGCCGCATGCGGTGCAGGCCCAGCTCGCGCCACAGTTGGCCGTAGCGGACGTCGCTCTGCCACTCCGCGCCCATGTCGTTGTCGGTCGGAGCCCGCCACACGTCCAGGTGCAGTCCGGTCACGTCGACTCCGCCGATGGTCCTCAGCGCGCCTGTGCGAGCATCGAAGGAGGCCGGGCCGAGAGTGATCCGGCCGTCGCCGGGCACGGGGGCCGCGCTCGGAGCGACCCGGACGGCCGGCCGTGCCCAGACGCGGAACTGGCCCCATGCCACCGTGTGTCCCTGGGCGCCCCACGCCGTGTCGGCCGCCAGCAGCGCCCGTACCGTCCACTGCGTCTCACCGCCCCGCGCGTCCGGCGGCGGCTGCGGCAGCTTCACGACGGCCGACTCCCCGGGCGCGAGAACCGGCACCGACAGCGGGCCCGACTCCAATGTCTCGCCGTCGACTTGGCAGGACCATTCGAAGGCGAGCGCCGACAGGTCCACGAAGTCGTACATGTTGCGGACCCGCACGGTCCCGTCCGCACCGTCGCTTTCGAAGCGGACCGGCTCGATCACCTTCTGGTACTCGACGAGCCCGGGCGACGGTGTCCGGTCCGGGAACAGCAGTCCGTCGCAGACGAAGTTCCCGTCGTGCAACTCCTCGCCGAAGTCGCCTCCGTAGGCGAAGCCGTAGCGTTCGTCCCTGATGCCGTGGTCGATCCACTCCCAGATGAAGCCGCCCTGGAGCCGGTCGTGCGTCTCGAAGAGCCGCTGGTAGTCGGCGATACCGCCGGGGCCGTTGCCCATGGCGTGGCCGTACTCGCAGAGGAAGAAAGGAAGTTCGCGACGCTTGTGGTCGCCGCCGTCCAGGCGCCGGCCGATCCGCTCGACCTCGCCGTGGTACGCGTACATCCGTGAGTACACGTCCGTGTCACGGCAGTTGATGTCGCCCTCGTAGTGCACGAGCCGCGAGGTGTCCCGGCCGTGGATCCACTCGGCCATCGCCGTCAGGCCCCGCCCGGTGCCCGCCTCGTTGCCGAGGGACCACAGGATCACCGAGGGGTGGTTCTTGTCCCGTTCGACCATGCGGGCGGCGCGGTCCAGGAGTGCCGGGGTCCAGCGGTCGTCGTCGACCGGGTTGTCGCGCCAGGCCTGTTCGACGAAGCCGTGGGTCTCCAGGTCGCACTCGTCGACGACCCACAGGCCCAGCTCGTCGCACAGGCCGAGGAAGGCCGGGTGCGGCGGGTAGTGCGAGGTACGCACTGCGTTGATGTTGTGCCGCTTCATCAGCAGCACGTCCTCGCGCATGGTCTCCGAGTCGAGGGCGCGGCCCTTCTCCGGGTGCCATTCATGGCGGTTGACGCCCTTGAGGAGGAGCGGCTTCCCATTGACCTTGATCAGGCCGTCCTCGAGGGCGACCGTACGGAAGCCGATCCTGAGCGGCACGCGTTCACCCTCGGTGGCCAGCACGCCGTCGTACAGCGTCGGGGTCTCCGCGGTCCACGGTTCGACGGGCACGGTCACGGGCTCGCCGGTGGAGACATCGACGCCGAGCGCGGGTACGGTGACCCGGCCCTCCACGTCCGAGTCGACCTTCAGCGTGCCCTCGCCCCTGACGTGGTCGTAGGAGGCGTGCACGAAGAAGTCGAGGACGCCGCCCGCGGGGCGGTGCAACAAGGTGACGTCCCGGAAGATGCCCGGCAGCCACCACTGGTCCTGGTCCTCCAGGTAGGAGCCCGCCGACCACTGGTGGACCCGGACCGCGAGCACATTGCCGGCCGGCCTGAGCAGGTGCCCGACCGCGAACTCGTGCGGCAGCCGCGAGCCCTTGAACTCGCCGAGGTCCGTGCCGTTCAGCCAGACCCGGGCGCAGGACTCGACACCGTCGAAGCGGAGGACCGCTGCGTCGTCCGGCGGCCAGTCCTCCGGCAGGTCGAAGACGCGCAGATGGTCACCGGTCGGGTTCTCGGTCGGCACCCGCGGGGGGTCGACCGGGAAGGGGTAGTGAACGTTGGTGTAGACGGGGGAGCCGTGGCCCTGGAGGACCCAGTGGCCGGGGACCGGGACCTCCGCCCAGTTTCCCGCGTCGAATCCGGGTTCGGCGAACGAGTCGTCCTCGGCATCGGCCGTCGCGGACAGCCTGAAGCGCCACCTGCCGTTCAGCGAGAGGGACGCCGCGTCCGAGGACGCGTACCAGGCGCGCGGCGGCAGGACCCCGCTGCCCGGTGCGACATCTTCGATGTAGTCGGTAGCGGTGCGGATGGACATCGGCATCGGTCTCCTGGGCGAGATCGGCGTGTCGGTGGCGGGCACCCTGGCGCACTGGATCAGGGACCATCCTGCACGCAGTCCGCAAGGGTGCGCCCGGACTTGCGCGCACCGCCTCCTGGGCCAAGGCGCACCGGTCGGACGCGGACGAGACCGACGACCGGGAGAGCCGCCGTCGTGATGACGGGCGAATGATGCGAATACAGTCGAATGACCTTCTGTAATCAACTGCTTTCGTATGTCCGTAGCCAGGATGACGCGAAATCGGTAGCGTCCGGTTCATGTCACAGCCCTCGCACTCCTCCGTCCTCCCGCAGACCGAACTCACCCGGCACCGTCGCCTGCGTGAGCAGGGCAGCTTCCGGCGGGCCGATCTCGACGCCATCCTCGACGCGGGATTCGTCTGCCACCTCGGCGTGATCGTCGAAGGACGGCCCCTGGTGGTGCCCACGGTGTACGGGCGGGACGAGCGAGTGCTGTACGTGCACGGCTCGGTGGCCAGCCGGAGCATGGCGGGCGGAACACCGGTGTGCGTCACCGTCACGCAGGTCGACGGCCTCGTCCTCGCGCGGTCGGTGTTCGAGCACGGTGTGAACTACCGCAGCGCGGTCATCCACGGCACCGTCCGCAAGGTCACCGACCCCGACGAGAAGCTGGAGGGCCTTCGCCGGCTCACCGAGCACGCGACGCCGGGGCAGTGGTCGTACGCCCGGCAGCCGAACCGGAAGGAACTCGCCGCCACGACCCTGCTCGCCCTCTCCCTCGAAGAGGCCTCGGTCAAGATCCGTACGGGCGCCCCCGACGACGGCGACGGACCTGACGCCGACCTGGGTGTCTGGGCCGGAACCCTGCCGCTCACCGCCACCTGGGGCGCCCCCGAGCCCGACCCGCTGCTGCCGCCGGACATCCCCGTACCGGCACACATCGCGCGACGCGAAGGGACCCGGCACGGCTGACGCGCGGGCAGGGGCATACCGTGAGGTGTTGAACGCCTGAGCCGGGAGGAGATACGGGATGGGCAGGCGCACCGCACTGGTCGAGGATCTGATGGAGCGGTTCCCGCACGTACCGCGGGAAGCCGTCTTCAAAGAGGACCTGCTGCGCGGGGGTGTGGCTTTCGACGCCTCCGCGCTCAGTGACAACGAGAGCGGCGAGGTCAAGCCGAAGTCGTACTTCATCTTTTCCTTCGACCATGGCACCCTGCCCGAACTGGGTGAGGCGGCGCTGCGGCGCCCGCCCGAGGAGATCATCCTCACGGGCGGCCCGTACGACCTGCGGCGGACCGTCGTCTCGGTACGCGTCAACCCGTCCTCGCCCTACCGGGTGGCCGCCGACGAGGAGGGAATGCTCGGGCTCTACCTCGACGGCCGACGGATCGCGGACGTCGGCGTCCCGCCCATGCCCGAGTACTACCGGCACACCCTGTCCAACGGGAAGTCCGTGATGGAGGTGGCCCCGACCATTCAGTGGGGCTATCTGATCTACCTCACTGTCTTCCGCGTCTGCCAGTACTTCGGTGCCAAGGAGGAGTGCCAGTACTGCGACATCAACCACAACTGGCGCCAGCACAAGGCGGCCGGGCGGCCCTACACCGGTGTGAAGGACGTCGAGGAGATCCTCGAGGCACTGGAGATCATCGACCGGTACGACACCCAGAAGGCCTCCACCGCCTACACACTCACCGGCGGCGCGATCACCTCCAAGGTCGCCGGCCGCGACGAGGCGGACTTCTACGGGCACTATGCCAAGGCCATCGAGGAGCGCTTCCCCGGACGGTGGATCGGCAAGGTCGTCGCACAGGCCCTGCCGAAGGACGACGTACAGCGGTTCAAGGACTACGGGGTGCAGATCTACCACCCCAACTTCGAGGTGTGGGACCGGCGCCTGTTCGAGCTGTACTGCCCCGGCAAGGAGCGGTACGTCGGCCGTGACGAGTGGCACCGGCGCATCCTGGACTCGGCGGACGTCTTCGGGGCGCGCAACGTGATCCCCAACTTCGTGGCGGGCGTGGAGATGGCCGAGCCCTTCGGCTTCACCACGGTCGACGAGGCGATCGCCTCGACCACCGAGGGACTGCGCTTCTTCATGTCGCAGGGCATCACGCCCCGCTTCACCACCTGGTGTCCGGAGCCGACGACCCCGCTCGGCAAGGCCAACCCGCAGGGCGCGCCGCTGGAGTACCACATCCGCCTGCTGGAGGCCTACCGCGCCACGATGGACGATTTCGGGCTCTCCTCGCCTCCCGGCTACGGTCCGCCCGGGCCCGGGCGCGCGGTGTTCTCCGTCAGCTCGTTCATGGACAGCCTCCCCGCCAAGGAGGACGCCGGGGCGCCGTCGGACGTGTGACAAGGCAACGGTCCCGCCGCCCGCCGGCACATCGGCTAGGCCTCCCCGGCCATGACAGCACCGTCTGGTCGATGGCCTTCGCCCCGGATTCCTCCGTGCTCGCTGCGGCGGCGGGACAAGGGCCCTGACGACCGGCCTGAGGGCCTGTTCTGAGTTCCCTGGCTGCGCCCCGACGCCCGGCACGCACTCCCCCATGCTCTCGGCTTCGCTCGAGCAGGGGGGACCCCCATGCCGCACGGCGCCGCAGGACAGGTGGCTCCG
>NZ_MLYP01000087.1 GCF_001866645.1 Streptomyces colonosanans | reverse complement strand
AGGCGGGAGCCGCGTATCTGCCGATCGATCCCGGATATCCGCACTCGCGGATCGCGTTCATGCTGGACGACGCCGAGCCTGTGCTGGTCGTGGACGACCCCGCCATGGTCACCGCCCATGGCAATCCCGACACCGACCCGGCCGTGAGGCTCGACGTGCGCCATCCCGCATACGTGATCTACACCTCCGGCTCGACCGGCCGCCCCAAGGGCGTCGCCGTCAGCCACGCGGGCGTCTCCAGCCTCGTCGCGGCACAGGTGGAACGCCTCGGGCTCGACGGGAAAAGCCGGGTGCTCCAGGTCTCCTCGCCCAGTTTCGACGCCTCGTTCTGGGACCTGTGCAGCGCCCTGCTGACCGGTGGGGCCCTGGTACTGGCACCTGCCGAGGAACCCCTGAGGGCTCTCGCGGACCGTGACCTCGGCGTCACCCACGTCACCCTGCCGCCCTCGGCCCTGGCCACGTTCGGCGCGACCGACCTGACGCCGTCGACGCTGGTCGTCGCGGGTGAGGCGTGCTCTCCCGAGCTGGTCGAGCGGTGGGCGCCCGGCCGCCGCATGATCAACGCGTACGGCCCGACCGAGACCACGGTGTGCGCGACGATGAGCGAGCCCCTGACCCCCTGCGGCCAGGTACCACCCATCGGCCGCCCCATCGCCAACACCCGGGTCCACGTCCTCGACGAACGACTGCAACCGGTTCCGCCCGGTGTCCCCGGCGAACTGTACGTGGCCGGGGCCGGACTCGCCCGCGGCTACCTGGGCCGCCCAGGCCTCACCGCCGAACGGTTCGTCGCGGACCCGTACGGCCCGGCAGGCAGCCGCATGTACCGCACCGGCGACCTCGTACGCCGACGCACCGACGGCAACCTCGAGTACGTCGGCCGTGCCGACCAGCAGGTCAAGATCCGCGGCTTCCGCATCGAACCCGGCGAGATCGAGGCCGCACTGACCAGCCACCCGCAGGTCGCACAGACCGCGGTGGTCGCTCGCCAGGACCGGCTGGTGGCCTATGCGGTGTCCACGACCGAAGAGCCCGAGCGGTTGCGTGCCTACCTGCGCGAGCGGCTCCCGGATTACATGGTGCCGTCGGCGATCGTCACGCTCGACGCCCTGCCGCTGACGCCCAACGGCAAGCTCGACCACGCCGCCCTCCCCGAGCCGGAGTTCGGCGGGGCCGGATCCGGGCGGGCGCCCCGCACACCTCGGGAGCAGATCCTGTGCGAACTCTTCGCCGAAATGCTCGGGGCATCCGACGTCGGTGTGGACGACGGCTTCTTCGACCTGGGCGGCCACTCCTTGCTGGCCACCCGGCTGGCCGCCCGTGTCCGTACGGTCCTCGGTGCCGAGCTCAGCCTGCGCACCCTGTTCGAGGCGCCGACCGTGGCAGGGCTCGCCGCGGCGCTCGACGACGCGGGGCAGGCGCGTCCCGCGCTGACCGCCGCCGAGCGCCCCGAGCGGGTCCCGCTCTCCTTCGCGCAGCGCCGCCTGTGGTTCCTGCACCGCATGGAGGGCGCGAGCGCCACGTACAACATTCCGCTCGCGTTGCGGCTCACGGGCGACCTCGACCAGCAGGCGCTGCGCGGCGCACTGGCCGATGTGGTGGCCCGTCACGAGAGCCTGCGGACGGTATTCGCCGAGAGCGACGGGGTGCCGTACCAGCGGGTGCTGGACGCCGACGAGGCCCGACCGCGGGTACGACTGACCGTGACCAGTCATGATGCTCTGCCCGACCGGCTCGCAGAGGCCGCCCGGCGCCCGTTCGATCTGGCGAGCGAACCTCCGCTGCGCGCCGAGCTGTTCGAACTGACGCGGAACGAGCACGTGCTGCTGGTCGTGATCCACCACATCGCCGGTGACGGGTGGTCGACCGGTCCGCTCTCCCAGAACCTCGCGACGGCCTACACGGCCCGCTGCGAGGGAGGCAAGCCGGACTGGCCACCGTTGCCGGTGCAGTACGCGGACTACACCCTGTGGCAGCGGGACCTGCTCGGCGACCCCGGCGACGAGAAGAGCGTCTTCGCCCGCCAACTGTCGTATTGGACCGAGCAGCTGACCGACCTGCCCGAGCGGATCGCGCTGCCGACGGACCGGCCGCGCCCCGCTGTCGCCTCGTACCGGGGCGGGCTTCTCCTCGTCGAGGTGGGCACCGATCTGCACGCCGGGCTGGCCGAGCTGGCCCGCCGTTCGGGCGCCAGCATGTTCATGGTCCTCCAGGCCGCGCTGGCGGCGCTGCTGGGCCGGCTCGGCGCGGGCACCGACATCGCCGTCGGCAGCCCTATTGCGGGGCGCACCGACGAGGCCCTGGACGATCTGGTCGGGTTCTTCGTCAACACCCTCGTCATGCGAACCGATCTGTCCGGTGACCCTTCGTTCACGGAGGTGCTGGGCCGGGTACGGGAGACCGCGCTGGAGGCGTTCGCGCACCAGGACGTGCCCTTCGAGCACCTGGTGGAGGTGGTCAACCCCACCCGGTCGCTGGCCCACCACCCTCTCTTCCAAGTCATGTTCGCCCTGCAGAACGCACCCATGGGCGACTTCGACCTGCCGGGTCTGCGGGTTTCGCACGTAGCGGCGCCCACCGGTACCGCGAAGTTCGACCTTGGCATCAGCCTCTTCGAGCGCTCCGGCGACGGCGGTGCGCCCGCCGGCATCTCCGGGGCGGTCGAGTACGCCACCGATCTGTTCGACCGTGGCACGGTGGAGACGCTGTTCGCTCGTTGGACGCGGCTGCTGGAGGCTGTGGTCGCCGATCCGGAGCGGCCGATCGGTG
>NZ_MLYP01000086.1 GCF_001866645.1 Streptomyces colonosanans | reverse complement strand
GTGGTCGCCGATCCGGAGCGGCCGATCGGTGCGATCGACGTGCTGTCCCCCGAAGAACGGCAGCAGGTGCTGGTCGACTCCAACGACACCGCGGTTCCCGTCTCCGGTGACCCGCTGCCGGCGGCCTTCGCAGCACAGGTGCGGGCGACACCGGACGCAGTGGCCCTGGTGGCCGGCGAAACGCAACTCACCTACCGAGAGTTGAACAGGCGGGCGAACCGGTTCGCACATGAGCTGATCGGGCGGGGTGTGGGTCCGGAGCAGGTCGTGGCGTTGGTGCTGCCACGCTCGGCGGAACTGGTGGTGGCAGCGCTCGCAGTGATGAAGGCGGGAGCCGCGTATCTGCCGATCGATCC
>NZ_MLYP01000085.1 GCF_001866645.1 Streptomyces colonosanans | reverse complement strand
CGGTTCTTCGCCGACCGGCGACCGTACAGGCAAGCACAGAACGAGGTCAGCACCTCCACCATGTCGCGCACACGGTCGTCTTCGGCCTCGCCGTCATCAAGGACCACGAGGCGGCACCCATGTGCGGACAGGGCGGCTTCGACAAGTTCGGTGTTCATCCGGCCCAGCCGGTCCTTGTGCTCGACCACCACCGCGGTCACAACCGGATCGGCCAGCAGCCGCTTGGCTTTGGGGCGGGCACCGTTCATACCGGATGCGCTCTCCACCTCCACGCGCACCACCCGGTGGCCGGCCTGCGCCGCCCACCGGGACAACCGGGCGACCTGCCGCTCCAGATCGGCCTTCTGGTCATGGCAGGAGACCCGGGCATACAGGCCCAGCCCGCCGATCGCCCCGGGCACGGCGTTGACCCCAACGTTCACGAGGATCGTGCGCGGACCGACCCGCTGAGCCGGTACCGGCAGCGTCCCCTCACGGAACCAGCGATACGCGGTCTGCGGATGCACACCCTGCGTCTTCGCCCATTCCGTGAGATTCATACTCCGACAACGACACTCACTCACACATAGTTACCCTCACTCACTCGACTTTGAAGAGCAACAATTAAAGACCCCGGCCTGTCATCGGCTCTGGCAGTGGGGCCTTAACCCTGAATCCTGGACACGGGTTATTGATGCTCCGCATCACCCGCGCGATCCGCTTGTGATTGACGCGCTCGCCTGTCTCGCGGAGCTCGGCGGTGATCCTGGGGACACCGTAGGTGCCGTCCGATTCACGGTGCACGGCCCGTATCCGGGCGGTAAGCCGGGCGTCGGCCGCCTGCCGATCGGCTCGGTCCGCGGCCGTTTGGCGCCAGTAGTAGAAGCTGGAGCGGGCGATGCCGAGGACGTTGCACAGCCGCTTCACGCCGAACCGGCGCTGGTGGTCGGCGACGAACTGGAAGCGGTTCACCAGCGCGTCTCCCCGGCGAAATACTTCGCGGCCTTCCGCAGGATCTCGCGTTCCTCCTCCAACTCGAGGACCTTCTTACGCAGAGCGGCGTTCTCCGCCTCCAGCGGCGTGGGCGGCTCCGTCGGCACCTCCGCCCGACGTCCCCGGGGCCGACTCGCTCCGGCCGCCCGAACCCAGTTGCGCAGCGTCTCCGGGTTCACTCCCAGATCAGCGGCGACCGACCTGATCGTCGCTCCCGGCCGCGACTCATACAATGCGACCGCGTTCGCCTTGAACTCCGGCGGGTAGTGCTTCATGACCACAAGATGTCCGTTCTCAGATCCTCAAGATCCACGTCTCAAGTGTCCAAGATCCGGGGTCAAGGCCCGTGCGCGGCCGCCGCGATCCAACGGCAATCGGGCCCGGATCGCCCGTACTGCCTCCGTGGTCGGCAACAGAGGAAATGAGCCCAAAGCCGTCGGCGGCTACCGGACGTCAGGGGCCGGTGTGATGTCCTCCGCGCTGCTGGAAGCACCGTCCGTGCTGTGGTGGGCGCGGCGGCGGCGTAGATGCCAGACCGCCAGGGCGGCGATGACGACGGCGGCCACAACGATCGCCAGGGCCCGGCCAACAGCATGCTCAACCTGCGCGTAGGCGGTTCCGGCGAAGTACCCGAGCAAGGTGAACCCGACGCCCCACAGAAGGCCGCCCAGCGCGTTGAACAGCAAAAACGTTCGGTAGTGCATACGCGATACGCCGGCCAGCGCGGGCATCATGGCCCGGAAGAAAGCGATGAACCGGCCGAGGAACACAGCCACCGGTCCGCGGCGGCGGATCAGATCCTGGGCGCGGGAGATGCTGTCCTGGTGCCGTCGCAGCGGACGGACGCGAAGAATCGCGGGCCCGAAGTGGCGGCCGACCTCGTAGCCGACGGAGTCTCCGACGATCGCGGCTGCCACGGCAGCGAGGGCCAGCCAGTACACCGAAACCTGACCTTGACTGGCCAGCACCCCGCCCAGAACAACAGCCGTCTCCCCCGGCAGGACAAAGCCGATGAACAGCGCATCCTCACAGAAGACCAGGGCCGCGACGACGGCATAGATGACGGGTCCGGACAGCCCGACGAGCCAATCGGTAATCGCCTGCATGCCCCGTTCCTCTCTCTACCGCGTCCGCGCGGTAACGGTCTGCATCCCGGCGGGAACTGAACCGCATCGGGACTCTACGACGTGTAGTACATGGGTCTGGGGGCGCTGAGTGTTCACTGGTGCACCATCAGCCCGCACTTGCGTCAGTTGATGTCACACCTGGCGCGGCGGCCGCTTCGGGCTCCCGCTGCCCCCACGTAAGAATGCACCGTGCCCCAGGTGCGCCGCCGGCTCCGCAACTTCATCGCCGTCTTCGCTGTGGCGGTCACTCTTAGGGCTGGTCGCGGCACACACGGCCCTGATCCAGCCTTACGATCTACATCCGGATCGTACCGTGCCGCCCGATTTGCACACCGGCTGGCTCAAGCCGGTGATGCTGTGGATCGGCTGCATCGCCTTCCTTCTGCACCGTGTGCGCCTGTGTAGATCACCGTTTGTTCACTCGAAGCCAGCCATCGCCGGCTCTGCGGAACTCCTACGTCGTGGAGAACTTCTACACGCACGTGGAAGTTCCCGACGTCTGCGAGGGTGCCATTCCCGGCTGCCCGGCTACGGGACGGGGTCCGCGTCGCGCGACGACAGCGCACACAGCACCCTTGACTCCTCTGATTCCGGAGCCATCGTGCCCTTGTTCTCGCCGCCGGGACTCCGTCCCGCGCAGGAGCGGGTGCGGTGCGAGCGGCGCGGATCACATTCTGCAGAACGAGGCTGGCGACCTGAGGCGACGCCCGCGGCGGCTTCCCATCGTGCCGGCGATCCACCAGCGGGCGGGCCAGGCGAAGTCAGCGCTGTAGGTGGTCTGATCCGCCGCCGGGGTTCGGCGGCCGGGCTGGGGCACGGTGAGCTGGCGTCCGTGGCGGGACAGGGCCCGGTCGGCGATGTAGTCGTCCAGGCCGGGCAGGAAGGCGCGGCCACACAGAGTCTGCGCGAGGTGCCGGCGCGCTTCGGCCAGGACGTGGCGGCGGGCGAAGACATGCCGCACGGCGTAACCGACCGCAGCGACGTCGGCGGCGAGCACGGTGTCCACCGGAGGGCTCACCCGGGCCCGGATCGCTGCCCCGGCCGCCCGGCAGCACTCCAGGAGCCCGTCGACCGACTACTGCCCCGAAGCGCCAGATCACGGACGCGCGCCACCACACACGCAGTTGCTCCAGAGGGCGCAGGGTCTCCTTCTCCGGGCGGGTGTCCGGGAACGGAGTCCTTCAGCGGGACTCAACCGTGCGGTCGAGGAACCGCCGCAGCCCGGTTCGCACGCCGTCGGTGGGCACGGTGGCGGCGAAGCAGCTCGCCTCGACCGCGAGTCCTTCATCGACGGGCAGGTTGATGCCGCGGGTGACCGCGCGCAGGCAGGCCGCTACGGCCGTCGGTGCGTGCCGGATGATCCGGTGGGCCAGGTGATGTGCGGCGTCCAGGAGTTCGTCGGCCGGTACGACGGTGTTGACGAGGCCGATCTCTGCGGCCCGCGCGGCCGGAACCGGGTCGCCGGTCAGGATCATCTCAAGGCCGCGCTTGCGGCCGACGTGCCGCGGCAGCCGCTGGGAGCCGCCGAAGGGCGGCGGGAAACCGAGGGAGATCTCGGGCTTGGCGAACGTGGCGTGCTCGGCGGCGATCGCCAGCGGAGCGGCCTCCGTGATCTCGCAACCACCGCCGTACGCAAGCCCGTTGACGGCGACGATCACAGGCTTGGGAAATTCCTCGATCCGCCGGGTCAGCGTGTGTCCCCGTCGGACGACCTCGCGGAGGGCACGTTCGGGCCCACCGGCGATGCTCTGCGCCAGGGACGGAATGTCCGCGCCCGCACTGAACGCCCTGCGCCCCGCGCCGGTCAGGATGATCGCCCGGACGGAGTCGTCGGAGTCGATGCGATCGAGGCTCGCGAGCAACGCATCGATCGTCGGGTAGTCGAGGGCGTTGAGCTTCCGTTCCCTGTCGATGGTGACCGTGACGACGTGCTCATCCCGGTCGATGTGTACGGTCATGCTGTCTGCTCCGTTTCGCCTGGGCTTGGACGCACCGAGGCTAGGAGCCGTAACCTGTGACGATCCATTTATTGTCCTAGATACAGACGGATACAGGTGCCACATGCGGCCACCGTCCTACAAGGCCGTCGTCGAGGAGTTCGCCGCGTCGATCAGGGCTGGCACACTCCCGGCGGGCACCCGGCTCCCGACGCACCGCGATCTCGCCCGCGAACGGCGGATCGCACTGGCCACTGCCACCCGGGTCTACGCCGAACTCGCCGCCATGGGCCTGGTGGTGGGGGAACGGGGGCGCGGGATGTTCGTGCGGGTACAGTCCGGCTACGACGGCCTCGAGCCGTCGCGCGCCCTGCCGGTGCCGCGGGTCGCAGACCTGTCGTTCAATCAACCGCTGGGCGAGGGCCAGGCCGACCGGCTGCGGCAGGCACTGCATGCGCTCTCCGTCTCGGGTGAGATCGAGGCGCTGCTCCGTCAGGACCCGCCGGGCGGGCGCCTGCACGAGCGGGCGGCCGTGGCCACCTACCTGCTGGAACGAGGCATCGACACAGCGCCGGCGAACGTCCTGCTCACGAGCGGCGCCCAGCAGGCGCTCGACTCCGTGCTGCGCTCCCTCACCAGGCCCGGTGACGTCCTCGCGGTCGACGCACTCAGCTACCCCGGCATCAAGCTGCTCGCCTCGGCCCACGGGCTCGACCTGGCCCCGATCCCGGTCATGGCGACGGGGCCCGACCTCGCCGCGCTCGACCGCCTGTGCTGCACACGCCCCGTCCGCGCCATCTATGCGATCCCCACCCTGCACAACCCGCTCGGCTGGGTCCTCGATCAGGAACGGCGCGACCGCCTTGTCAGCATCGCCCGTTCACACGACTGCCTGATCGTCGAGGACGGCACCTACGCGTTCCTCGAGTCGTCACCGCCTCCTCCCCTGCGGACCCTCGCCCCCGAACGCACCTGCTACATCGCCGGACTGTCCAAGAACGTGGCTCCCGGCCTGCGGTTCGGCTTCGCCGTACTGCCCGGCCACCATGTGGAGACCGTCACCCGGAGCCTCCGCATGGCGGCCTGGGGTGCTCCGGGACTCATCACCGCGCTCGCCACCGGCTGGCTGGCCGATGGCACGGTCGCCCGCTGGGAGGAGGACCGCCGAGGCGACGCGGCCGCCCGGCAGGACATCGCCCGCGCTGCACTCGCCGGGATGCACCTCACGGCGCATCCGATCTCGTACATGGTCTGGCTCAGCCTGGAACCGCACCAACGCCCTGACCACGTCGCGGCTCTACTCGCCGAGGCAGGCATCCTCGTGTCCACCGCAGACGCCTTCGCCACCGGCACTCACCGCCCCCGAGCACTCCGACTGGCGCTCGCCACGCCACCCCGGGACGAACTCGGGACTGTGCTGCAGCGCCTGAGAGACGTGATCGATGCGATCCCGCCGTGATGGCCTGCCGGCTACCTACCTGTAGGGCATCCGCTCAGACGCGAGTTGTCCTCTCGCATCCGACCTGGGCGCCTACGCTGCCCACAACCGAGCCGGGATCGTGGAGGACCTCGCGCACCTGGATGGCATACCAGCTGGAAAGCACCAGGGGCGTGCTCATCGCTGCGGCGCATCGGCCGGCCGCACCACCCGGCCGTGGTGGAGCGCGAGGTCGACGCCCTCGCCTGGTTCGCGCCGGCTCAGCGCGCCTGGCGGTAGGTCGCGATGATCACCCCACTGCTGGTCGGCTGGGCACTCACCAGCTGCAGCTTCTTCAGCGCGGCGTCATCGGCGAACAGCTTCTTGCGACCCTCGCCGGCCACCACCGGGTGGATCAGCAGCACCAGCTCGTCCAGCAGGTCCAGCTCCAGCAGCGAGCGCACCAGCGTCGGGCTGCCCGCGATGGTGATGTCCTTGCCCTCGTCCGCCTTGAGCTCGTTGACCGCAGCCACCAGATCGCCCTTGATCAGCGTGCTGTTCTCCCAGTCCTCAACGCTGTCCAGCGTCGAGGAGACGACGTACTTGGGCGATTTATTGATCCACTTCGCGAAACCGGCGTCCTCACCGCTGGTCACCGTCGGCCAGTATCCGGCCCACTCGGTGAACGTCACCCCACCCAGCAGGATCGTGTCGGCCGTCTCCAGCGCGTGGGTCAGCGCCGCACCCATCTCCTCGTCGAACTCGAACTGCCACTCGTTGGGCGACTGGGCGACACCGTCGAGCGAGACGAACAGACTCGAAACAACCTTGCGCATGATTCCTCCATGATGAGTGCGGAGTCTTGCCCTCGCCCCGGCCCGGACGGTACTCCGGCCCGGACAAGCCGACCCCGGCGGCTACGTCATGAACACTAGACAGGCGCAAAGGGTCAGGTCTTGTACAGAAGCGACAGCGGCTCCGCCGCGTCCGGCGCGCTCAGCTGAGTGGCGGTCCGCCCCACGTACCGCCTCAAGGACCGCGCCAGGTGCGGCTGGTCGAAGTACCCCAGCCGGTGCACGACCTCCTGGGCCGGCACCCCCTCCTGGACCAACACCGCCGCCTGGCGGGCGCGCTGGATCTGCCGGATGGCGCCTTGGGTCAGGCCGGTCGCCGCGACAAAGCGCCGCTGCAGAGTGCGATCGGAGGCATCCGGGCAGGCGCCGTCGAGCACAGCGGGTACGACCGGGTCCAAGTCCACGATGCCCTCGCGCACCATCCGTAGCACGAACGCCTCGGCGTTGTCGTAGTCGGGAACGTGCCAGGCCGACCCCTTCAGCCACAGCGAACGCCGCGTCACGTCGGGGATCGCCGCATTGCCGCCCACCAGCCGGCTGACCGGGATATGCGGCATCGACGTACCCAGCGCGAAACTGATCCCGAAGAAGTCAGCGTCCCCGGGGACCGGGGCGCGGGACGCCTTCGCCTCCGGACCCAGCACAGCCGCCTGCACCTGACCGCGGTGTTCCCAGAACACCAGCTCCCAGCGCGACGTCGCGACCGACATCATCCGGCTGACGTCGTAGCTACGGCTGCGCCACACCCGCTCGATGTACGGCAGCTCCGACGGTCGGCTCTCGATCACCAAGCCCAACCCGGTTCTCCTTCCCTGGCCACACACCCTGCCCCGGACCGCCAGTCTGACACCCCACCGGACGACAGACCTGCCCGGGCCCAGGCACCCTCAGCACAGAACTGCGAAGCCCTGAACCCACCGGCGGGCCCCGCCGCGTGGTCGCCCCACGGCGAGCCCTTCCCGTCGAAGGCGGCGGCCTTCTCGGCGGAGAGACACCACCAGGAAGGCCGCAAGCCCGCTCGTCGGAGGAGCCGCGCGGACGCCTTGTTGCGGGCGTCGCAGGTGGCCGTGATCCGTTTCACGCCCGTGGTGAAGAGGCGGTCCGCCACAGCGGTCAGTCGCGGGGCCAGCCGTGCTTCGCCCCGAGCGATCGGCGGATGGCTCCGCGTGGCCGGAGGCTTCACCGGGGGAAACCGGCGTCACGCGCGAGTAGGGCGGCCTGGACGCGGTTGCTGGCCTCGAGGGCGGTGAGGATGCGGCTGACATGGGCCTTGACGGTACTTTCGCGCATACCGAGGGCGGTGGCGATCTCGGCGTTGGTGTCGCCCTCCGCGAGGCGGGCCAGGACCTGGGTCTCGCGTGGGGTGAGCCGTGCCAGTCGTTTGCGGGCGGCACGGGCATCGGGGCGCGCCGTGCGGTGGTAGCGGTCGATCAAGCGGCGGGCGGCCGAGGGGTGCAGCATGCCGTGTCCGACCGCGACGACATGCACGGCGCGCAGGATGTCCCTGGGCTCGGTGTCCTTCAGCAGGAAGCCGTCGGCGCCGGCGGCGAGAGCGTCGTAGACGTACTCGTCGAGGTCGAACGTCGTCAGCATGACGATTCGCGGGGGACTGGGCTGGGCACGCAGCAGGCGAACCGCGGCGATGCCGTCGACCCGGGGCATCCGCACGTCGACCAGGGCCACGTCGACCTGGTGACGAGTGGCCTGCTCGACCGCTTCCAGACCGTCGGCCGCCTCGGCGACGAGCAGCAGGCCCGGGTCGGTGCCGATCAGATCGGCGAGGCCCCACCGGACCAGGGCGTCGTCGTCCACGACCAGCACATTGATCACGATGCCTCCGTCGCGGCGCCCGGCCGCTGTCGCGGGGTGCACACCTGATCCGCCGGCAGGGGAAGACGGGCCGTGAGCCGCCAGCCGCCGTCAGGTGACGGCCCGTGGTCGAGCCGGCCGCTCAGACCGCCGACCCGTTCGGACAGACCGACCAGTCCATAGCCACCGGTCGTGGACGACACGGCGGACGAACGGCCGGGTCCGTTGACGAGGTCGACGGATGTGGCCTGGTCGCCGTAGTGCACACGCAGCCGCACCGGCGCGCCGACGGCGTGCTTGCGAGCGTTGGTGAGCCCTTCCTGCACCAGCCGGTGCACAGCGAGCCGGTGGCTGGCCGGGGCGGATCCGGCTTCGCCGACTATCTCTGCCTCGATCCGCTGCCCGGCGGCACCCGCCTCGGCCAGCAGCACGGAGAGTTCCGGCACCGCCGGGGCACGGTTGTCGCGGGAATCGTCGGGAAAGTCCATGCGCAGTGCCCCCAGCAGATCGCGCAGGTCTGCCAGCGCCTGCGTGGCGGTGGCGCGCAGCAGCGCGATCCGCTCGGCGGCGGGCGGAGGCAGAGCGTCGGCGTGCATCGCCACGACGCCGGAGTGCAGGGCGAGCAGACTCAGCCGGTGGGCCAGCACGTCGTGCATCTCGGCGGAGATACGGGCCCGCTCCGCCAACCGGGCCCGCTCGGCGTACAGTTCGGCCTGGGCTGCCCGGCTGTCGGCGAGTCGGCGTCGGCTGGCCGTCCACAGTCCGGCCACGATGGCGAGCGCGAAGACCAGCCCGGGAGAATACCTGGGCTCGACGGGGCCGTGCAGCGGCGGGCGCCATATCCAGGGCGCCAGCGCGGCCAGCGTCCAGCAGACCGCGGCTGTCCGGGTAAGGCCCCGCGCGGCCAGATGGAACAGCAGCACCGCCATCGGCACCAACGCACCCTGCACCGTCATCGCCGCCAGCGCAGACACGCCCACCCAGAGCGGGTACCGCTGACGGACCGCCAGCGCCAGTGCCGCCCCGACGGCCACCGATGCCCTGAGCGGCAGCGCGGCACCACCCCGGGTCGCGTACACCTGCTGCACCACGAGGGCGAGGCTTACGGACACCAGCAGCCACTCGGCCCACAACCGCCCATGGCGGTGCGGGAAGCCGCGATCCGATCCGGCGTCTGCGTCCACCGACCGATCGTAGGCGTCGGCCGACCGCACCCACCAGGGCCCGACGGTTGTACTCGACCCCGACTTTCGTAGGGGTTGCGGCTCGTACAACAGCCGATCCCCGCGCTCCACCGGGTTGCGAGCCTGACCGCATGAAGCGTCCGAACTCTTCTCCGTCGTCAAGGACTTGGCCGCGTCGCGCGGCCGACGCCGCACTGTTCCTTACCGAGACGGCGCGCACGTTCCACACCACCGGAGCCGTCGCCCCGAGCAGCGGCCGTCTCTCCCTCGCCCTGGCGGCTCCGCTCCTGACCCGGCGCTCCGACGGGCGACCTGTGGCGGTGCTGGAGGTGGGAGCCGGGACCGGCGCGGTCTCGCGGGTGCTCGCCGACCGGCTCCGCCCGGGAGACACCCTGGACCTGGTCGAGTCGAACCCCCGCTTCGCCGACAGGCTCCGCACCGACCGGCGGCTGGCCGTCGACGGGAAACGGATCCGGCTGATCGAGCGGCCGGTCGCCGAGTTGGAGAACGGCAGGACCGGCGTCGGCCGCTACGACGTGATCGTGTCCGGTCTGCCCTTCGCCAACTTCCTGCCCGGTGAAGTCGCCGATGTGCTCGCGTTCTACCGCGCGGCGCTCAATCCCGGCGGGCACCTCACCTACTTCGCCTACCGGGGCACCAGCCGCGCCCGTACCCTGCTGCACACCCGGCGAGCGACCGCCCGGCACCGCGCGGTCCTCGACATGCTCGACCACTGGCGGCAGTCCCACGACAGCGCCGACTGCCGAACGGTCTGGGCCAATCTGCCACCCGCCCGTGTCTGGCATCTGCGCACCGCGGGTGCGGACGAGCGGTCCGCTGGAACGAGGGCGACCGCAGCTTCCCGGGCTGGTACTACGCGGTCACGACCGGTGGGGGTTATGAGTCGTGGCTGGAGCAAGACCGACTGACTCTGCTGGACTTCGGCCCCGAGGTGGTGGCTTCGGCACCGTGTTTTTGCAGCTCTCCGAAACTTTCACCACTCCGAAGACCACCGGGTAGTGGGTGATCTGTTGGTTCGGGCCCGGCTGAGAGTTGCAGATCTTCCACTCGGCCGGGTCGTCTACCGGACGGCCCTGTCCGCTCGCGTCCTTGAAGACCATCTCGAGTTCGGAGCCCATCTGCTCGTCCGCACGCCTGGCGTTGCCACCTATAGCGTCGGGCATGACGGCGGTGACCGGCTGGGGGTTCGCCGAGCGGCGCGTCTCAGCCGGTCCCGAGCCGGTCGAGGTGCCCGCCGGGACGTCCGCCACGGACGAGGCGCCGCAGGCGGTGACCGAGGCCAGGAGCGTGGCGGCGAGGGCGGGTATCAGTAGCTTGGTGACGGTCATGTTGCCTCATCGTGAGGGAAGTTCGGAACATTGAGTATTCACGGTGAGGCAAGAGAAAGCAGCGCTTTCATGATCACGGTCCGGTGCGGGGACCGCCGCCGCGTCATACCAAGCCCCTTGTTTTCGCGTTCCTCCGTCCAGGGCCTGGTTGTGTGGGTTTCGGTGCGCCTGCCGGGCGACCGCGACCCGAAACCCGTCTGGCGGCGGGCCTCGGCCGCCGGTGCCGCGCCGGCAGACATGGACCGCTGGTGGCATCAGGCTTACAGGCCGAACAGGTTCGCCGCGTTGTCGTGGCACACAGCCTTCAGCCACTCCTGTCCGAGCCCCATCCGTTCCAGGGCGTGGAGTTGGTGCACGTAGGGGTAGGGGATGTTGGGAAAGTCGGAGCCGAGCAGGATACGGTCGCCGAGTGCGGCGAGCCGGGGCAGAGCCCGGCGGGGGAACGGCATGAATTCCTCGATGAAGTCGGTAAACGCCATCGTCGTGTCCAGCCGCACCTGGTCGTATCGCTCGGCGAGGTCGAAGAACTCCTCGTACTCGGGCATGCCCATGTGCGCGACGATCAGCCGCAGCTTCGGGTGCCGCGCGAGCACCCGTGCGATGGGCTCGGGGCCGGTGTGCTTGCCGGGCGCGGGCCCGGAGCCGCAGTGCATCACCACGGGGATCCGGGCCTCGGCCAGCATCCCCCATGTCTGCTGGAGAAGTTCGTCGGCCGGATCGTACGCTCCTACCTGTACATGGGCCTTGAACACGCGCGCCCCTGCTTCGACGGCCTCGCGGACGTATGTCTCGACGTCCGGCTCGGGGTAGAAGGTGGCGGTGTGCAGGCAGTCGGGGGTGCGGCGGGCGAAGTCGGCCGCCCATCCGTTCAGCCACTGAGCCATGCCGGGTTTATGTGGGTAGAGCATCGCGGTGAAGGCCTGGACGCCGAACTCCCGGAGAAGCTCCGCCCGCTCCGCCTCCATCTTCCGGTAGGTGATCGGCCACTCGAGCCCACCGATCAGCGGCCCGTGGGCATCGAAGTAGTCCCAGACCTTGTGCAGGACGCGCTCGGGCATGAAGTGGGTGTGGACGTCGACCAACCCGGGAAGACCGAGCCGGCCCCAGAAACGGCGGACCTCACGAGCCTCCTCCCCCAAAGCCACGTCACTCGTGGACTCTGTGGCTGCGCTCGACCTCAGCGACCCGACTTCGTCCGATGGGCCGTGAGCGGGGGTGGCGAGGCTGGCAGAGTTGACCGGTGCCATGCGGTGATCGTTCATGCCGCCCACGATCGGCCTTGGTGAGAGGGTGGATCTACCTTTTCCGTAAGGGGCGCGGTGAGGGATCCATCACACAGGCCGCACTGAACGCTGGCGGTGCCGCGTTCGAGCAGGGAGAACCTGATCGTCGCCGCCGGACGGGCGGAGACGCTGAACGCTTCGCCGAGCGCAGGACGGGGCTTGCGCGCAAGATCTTGGTCACAACCATCCGTTGCGCTGGGCCTGCAGGGCCAGCTGGAAGCGGTTCGTGGCGCCCAGCCGGGCCATCATGACCTGCAGGCGGCGGAAGAGCGTGCGGCGGCTGATTCCCAGTTCGCGGGCGATGACGTCGTCGCTCGTGCCGCCGGCCAGGAGCCACAGGAGGCGGCGGTCGGCGGGGGGCAGACCGCCTGGGCGGGTCGTGCCGCCGTGGAAGGGCAGAGCGTGCTGCCACGACTGCTCGAACAGCGCGATGAGGGCGGAGAGCAGACCGCACGGCTGTACGACCAGCATGGTGTTGTGCACGTCGGCCTCTTTGATCGACAGTGACACCAGGGCGTATGCCTCGTCGATGATCAGGAGTTTGACAGGGACGGACGGCAGCACTCTGGCCTGTTCACCGGCGTTGATGCACGGTTCGATGAATTGTTCGAGGTGGTCCGGGCGTTCCAGCGACTCGCGGGAGTACACGACGCGTTGCGTGACCCCGCGGGCCAGCGTGGCCAGTGCGTCGTCGGTGGCACTGGCCACAGGGAAGTAGGGGGGCGACTCGAGCTGCCGGATCTGGTGGCGGGCGCTGGCCCAGGCTTGGCGCATCCTGGGGCCGATGGCGTCGCCGGTGACGATCTCGACGAGGTGGTCGTTGTGGGCCGCGAGCCGCTGGCGCCGGAACGAATCGAAGGCGCCCGCGACCGCGATGCGGGATTTCTCGACCCCGGTCACACGACGCCGGGCGAGGACCTCGAGACCGGCCGCTGGCGCCACCGGCGCCACCACGTCCTCGTCCCTCTCGGCGGCAGCGGCCAGGCCGGCGTCGACGAGCTCGCCGTACGCCGTGACCAGGCCGGGGCCGTCCAGACCGGCCGCGGCGGCGATCTCGCTCAGCGGCGCAGGAGCCAGCTCCAGCAGGGTGAGATAGACCCGGGCCGCCGCCTGACCGATGCCCAGGAGCCGCAGTGCCTCGTCGAGATTCACGTTCGTCATGAGCCGCATTATCGACGGCCGTGGCCGGCCAGGCGTGGCCGATCTGTGCCAGTGGCACCACTGGGCACCATGCGTGGGCGTCGCGGGATAACGTCGCCGAGCCGTCGGTACGTGGCGGCGCTCGACTCCAAGGAAGGCGGACACAGTGGCGGAAGGCCGCAAGAACGGTTTGTACTCAGGTATCTCCGAGGAACTGTCCGCGCTGATGCGGACGGGGTGGGCGGACACCGAGAGGCGTGAGCTGACGCTCGAGGAGCAGGCCCCGTACGCGGCCGCGCGCCGGGCCGCGCTCTCCGCGCGCTTCCCGGGTGAACGGCTCGTGATCCCTTCGGGGAACCTCAAGGTCCGTTCGAACGACGACACCTACCCGTTCCGGCCGTACTCGGGCTATGTGCACATGACCGGCGACCAGGCCCGGGACGGTGCCCTTGTCCTCGAACCCCGTGCGGACGGTGGCCACGACGCCTACTGCTACCAGCTCCCGCGGGACAGCAGGGAGAACAACGAGTTCTGGACCGGTGCCACAGCAGAGCTGTGGATGGGCCGGCGCCGCTCCCTCGCCGAGGCGGAGCGCGTGCTCGGCCTGCCGTGCCGGGACGTCCGCACGGCGGCCGGCGAGCTGGCAGCCGCCTCCGGCACACCGACCCGCATCGTCCGCGGTATCGACCCGTCCCTGGAGGCCGCCGTCGTAACCGAGGCGGAGCGCGACGCGGGGCTGGAAGAGGCCCTCAGCGATCTGCGCAGCGTGAAGGACGAGTGGGAGATCAAGGAGATCCGCTCGGCGGTGGACTCCACGGTGCGCGGATTCACGGACGTCGTCGGTGAGCTGTCGCGGGCGATCGCGTCGTCCGAGCGGTGGATCGAGGGCACCTTCTTCCGTCGCGCCCGCCTTGAGGGCAACGCCGTGGGCTATGGCACGATCTGCGCCGCGGGCGAGCACGCCACGATCATGCACTGGACCGATAACGACGGACCGGTGCGCCCCGGGGAACTGCTCCTGCTCGACGCGGGCGTGGAGTCGCGCACCCTGTACACCGCCGACGTCACGCGCACTCTGCCGATCAGCGGCACCTTCACCCCCGTCCAGCGCAGGGTCTACGACGCGGTGTACGAGGCCCAGGAGGCGGGCATGGCGGCCGTCAAGCCGGGCGCCGCGTATCGGGACTTTCATGAGGCGGCCCAGCGTTCCCTGGCGGCGCGGCTGGTCGAGTGGGGTTTCATCGAAGGGCCTGCCGACCGCGCGTACGAGCTGGGCCTCCAGCGCCGTTTCACGATGGCCGGTACCGGTCACATGCTCGGCCTGGACGTCCACGACTGCGCGCAGGCCCGGGCTGAGGAGTACGTCGACGGCGTACTGAAGCCGGGCATGGTGCTCACCGTCGAGCCCGGCCTGTACTTCCAGCCGGACGATCTGACCGTGCCGCAGGAGTGGCGCGGCATCGGCGTACGCATCGAGGACGACTTGCTCGTCACCGCCGGTGGTCACGAGAATCTGTCGGCGGGCCTGCCACGGTCTGCGGATGAGGTCGAGGCGTGGATGGCCCGGTTCGCGGGCTGAGCACATCGAGAACCGGGCCAACGGCAGGGCCGCCGTCCGGCGAGCCTGCCCTCGCGTGAACCGCGAGCTCGCAACCTCACGCAAGAGCCGGCGACGAGCCGGCCGGTGGGAAGCGCAGCTGCACCCCGGAGGGGGCGGCGCCGGCCGGCGCCGCCCCGTGAGCATCCTGGCCGGCTCCGCTGTTCCTGTGGGACCGAGGACAGCCGGCCGCGTGGTGGTTCCGACGGCACACGGGCAACCCGTGAGCAGCGCTGGCGAAGGAGGCGGTGATGGACCGGCAGGCGGACGAGGCGAATGATCGGTCCACGCGACGCCCGAGCCACGGTCATTCGCCGACTCGGGCAGGTCGACGGCGCGTCCTCAGTACTCCTTCAGCGCGATAGCGTTGGCGGCCTTGTGGATCGGCTCGATCGCCTTGGCCATCATGCGTTCCTTGCCCGGCATCCGGTTGAGCAGCGCCAGCATCATCATCGAGATCCGGACCTGGCCCTTGGTGCGCATCACCATCCGCTTGATGTTGGCCGGGCCGAGGTCCTGGTTGGCATTGACGAACGGCCGCATCTCGCGCTCGTAGGCGGCGAAGCCGGCGGCGTGGTCGCCGGCCGCGGAGGCCAGTTCGCCGGCCAGTACGTACGCGCCGACCAGGGCCAGGCTGGTGCCCTGCCCGGAGGCGGGCGAAGCGCAGTACGCGGCGTCGCCGATGAGCACCGTCCGGCCGGTCGACCAGCGCTCCATGTGCACCTTCGACAGCGAGTCGAAGTACAGGTCCGGGGCGGCCTGGGCACCTTCGATCAGGCGCGGCACCTCCCAGCCCTCACCGGTGTACGCATCCGCGAGCAGCCGCTGCTGGGCGGCGCGGTCATGGCGGTCGTAGGACAGCGGCTCCGAGGAGAAAAGGAACATCGCCTTGGCGGTGGTTTCGCCGGCCGTGCTGTACGTCAGGGCGGTGCGGCCCGGCCCGACGTACGTCAACTCCTCGCGGTCCAGCCCCAGGTGGTTGGGCACGGTGGAGATCGATACGTAGTACCCGAGGTCGCGCACGTACTGCTGCGCCGGGCCGAAGGCCAGCGCGCGGGTGTTGGAGTGCAGTCCGTCCGCGCCGACGATCAGGTCGTAGGTGCCGGTGCGCCCGGAGGCGAACACCACGTCCACGCCGTCGGCGTGCTCGGACAGCTTGGCCATCGAGTCGTCGAAGAGGTACGTCACACCGTCGCGGGTCGCCTCGTACAGCAGCCCGGTCAGATCGCCTCGCAGCAGCTCGGCGTCGTCGTGCCGACGCCCGCCGAAGGTGTCGCCGTCCATGCTGGCCACGCGCTTGCCGCTCGCGTCGACGACCGAACCGCTGCGCACGTCGGTCCGCGCCGCGCGGACCGCGTCGAGGAGGGCCATGCGCTCGATGACCTTCAGCGCTGCACCCCGGATGTCGACCTTGTAGCCGCCGGGGCGGACCGCCGGGGCGCGCTCGACGACGGTCACGCTGTAGCCGTGGCGGCGCAGCCAGTGGGCGAGCGTGATGCCGGCGACGCTGGCTCCGGAGATCAGGACGTTCATCGTGCACTCCTTCGATCGGTTCGACACGGAGAACATACACACGTCTTATACGCTTGTACAAGACGTGTGTTTAATCAGTTTTCAGCGCCAGCTCGACCCGGACCGTATTGTCTGGCACGGCCGGACGTTGGGCCGCAGACCACCTGGTAGCCGACCGGGCAGGCACGCCCTGGGAGCGGTTCTACGCGCGATCAGCGGCGGCAGATGGGGCCGACAGCCCACCGGTTGGACCGTGATCCGGCTGGATGCGCCCTGGCAGGACACTCCGTCCTCTGAACGGCCCGCCTGGAGGGAGCGGGCAGCGAACCTCGCCAGGCGGGATCGCGGTTGCCCCGGCTGCCCTCGAACGTCGAAGTCGGCCGGCTGGGCGGCCCCGCGGAGATCAGCACCGCGAACGGCGACATCCGGATCACCGAGCTGCCGGGAGGGCGTCCGGTTCCGTGGAGGCGCCGTCGTGCGCCCAGGCTGACCGGAGGGCTGCGCCCGTGGCGCAAGGGCGTGCCTTGCACCACGGGCGCGGTCAGGGAGGGAAGGGTCTGCCGTAGGAGTCAGCGCACGGCGTAGGCCTTGATCAGGGTCTGCTCGATCTTGCTGCCGTTGGTGTCCTGTGCCTTGACGCGCAGGGACACGTACCCCTTTGCCGGATTGCGGACGGACACCTTGTGGTGGCCGTCGCTCTTGCTCTTCACCTTCGCGGGGCTCCAGGTGGCACCGTCGTCGGTGGACATCTCCACCTCGACCCCGTCGATGTCCGGGGTGGTGCCGGTCTGGAGTGCGAACGACAGGTCGAAGTCGTAGGTGTTTCCACCCTTGGCGGTGTTCTCCGCGTCCAGGTCGAAGCCGTACTTCGGCCAGAGCAGCGCCAGGTTCTCCTCCCCGCTCGCCGGCCGGGCGGACTTGAACGTCCACGCGGTGCTGGTCTCGGTGGACAGCGGGAACCACGCCGGGTGCGATGTGTCCATGGTGATCCGGTAGGTCGCCGGGTCGGGGCTGACCGACAGCATCATCAGCGCGCGCGTCGTCTCGGCGAGGAGCTTCCCGTCCTGGTACACCCGCACCTTCGCCTTGTCGGCGTCCGCGCCGAACCAACCGAAGTGCCCCGGTTCGCTGTCGCCCATCTCCGGGACGATGAGGGTCATGTCGTCGCCCTCGCGGACCGCGAGGGTGTTCGCCGGTCCGGCCGGGCCGTTCGCCGCGCCCAGCCAGGTCTCCTCATGCCGCTCGCCCGGGCTGTAGGTGCGGAGTACGCCATCCAGGCGACGGAGGATGTTGGGGGCGTTCGGGAAGACCGCGCGGGACCAGCGCATGTCCTTCAGAGTCGGCCACTTGCTGCCGGTGGAGGACCACTCCTCGCGGTCCAGCGGCCCGTCGACGAACTCCACGATCTGGACGATGAGGCGCTCCCCCGGGCGGACCACCGAGTCGGCCTCGCCGAGTCTGGCGCCCTTGGTGCCGCGGTAGTGGGACTTCACCACGGCCGAGTTCTCCGCGGTGACCGCGTCGACGGGGTCGGCCGGAATTCCACCGGGAACCATCAGTGCGATGTTGTACACATACGGGCTGCTGGCGATGCCGTGCAGGTTGACCTGCGTGGGACCGCCGGCCATCCGGTCGAAGAGGACCGCGCCTTCGTCCTGGTTGAGGGTCCAGGCCGGGATGGCCGTGCGGGCGGCGAACGGCACATTGGCGTTGAAGGTACCCGGCTGGTCGCCGACAATGATCGCTGCCTTCGCGCCGGCCTCGGCCACGGCGGCGATCTGGTCGGCAGCCGTCCGCGTGGCATCGCGGGTGACGACCGCGAGCGTGCCACTGACGTCCGTGCCGGCCAGGTCCTCGGGCCGTCCCTTGCCGGCGTCGACCGCCCGGAGCGTGCTGGGGCCGTCCAGCCGGACCGCATTGAACACCGGCTCGAGCGGGAGCGCGCCGCCCTGCCCGGCAATGGACGCCCGGATCGCCGGGGCGTACCTGCGCTGCTGGAAGTCGAACTCGAACGTGCCGAGCTTCACCGGCTCGGTGGGCACCACGTAGGCGTGGTCCCAGATCGGGCTGACCATGAACTTCATGAAGTCGAACCCGTAATTGCCGGGGAGCTTCTGACGGTACCCGAGCTTGTAGCCGTTCGGCTCCGACTCCTTGGGCGTCGCGACCTTGACCTCCTTGCCCAGCCGGGCATCCAGCGTGATCGTCTTGTCCGCCTTCAGCTCCACCATGGGATCACCGGCGAGGGTACCGTTCAGGATCTCGACTCCGGCCTTGTCCCGCGTGTAGACGACACCCATGACCGAGTAGCGTCCCAGCGGCACTGCGACAGTCGTCGTTCCGTCCCGCAGGTAGGGCTGGATGACCTCGTCCTCGTCCAGGTCGAACACGGCCACGTCGGTACCCTCCGCCGGGTTTCCGTTCCGGTCGATCGCGTTGACGGTGAGGTCGACGGTCGGCACCCCCTTCGTCGCGCCGACGGTGGTGTGGATCGCGGTGCCGCCGGGCGCGGTGGCGGTGACGACACCCGTGTAGTCACCCAGGGCGCAGAGTTCGGGGTGGTAGGTCACCGTCACGCTCGCGGTGGAGTTCGCCGGGACTGTCACACTGTTGGCGCTGAGCGTGAACGTGCCGTCCGGTGCGGGCCCGGTCTCCCCGGAGCCGGCCAGGCGGAGCGACAGCGTGGTGTCCGCTGCGGAGGTGTTGACGTAACTGATCGTCCTGGTGACCGGCGCGCTCTCGGCTGTCGACTTGCCCATGCTCACGACGGCGGGGCTGGAGTAGACCGTGGCGTCGATCGCCTTGGGTACGTCGACCCGGCCGCCGCCCTGCTGGTAGGCGGTGTACGAAGCGGGCTTGGCGGTGCTGACCAGCGTCTGCTTGAGCCGGTCCGCGGTCCAGTCCGGGTGGCGTTGGGCGAGGATCGCCGCGGCGCCGGCCATGTGCGGGGTGGCCATGGAGGTGCCGCTGGCCGAGGTGTAGTTGGCGTCGACCGGGCTACCCATCGAGGTGCCGGCGGCGCGTGCGGCGACGATTCCCACCCCCGGTGCGGTGATCTCCGGCTTGACCGCGAAGTCGCCCTTGCGCGGGCCGCGGCTGGAGAAGCCCGCGAGCACCTCCGACTTGGACACCGCGCCCACCGTCAGCGCGGCGTCGGCGGCACCCGGTGAACCCACGGTCGACTTGGCCGAGCCCTCGTTTCCGGCCGCGATGACAAACAGCGTGCCGGAGGACGCGGTGAGCTGGTTGACGGCCTGGCTCAACGGGTCGGCGCCGTCGCTGGGCACGTCCGAACCCAGGCTCATGTTGACAACGTCCGCACCCTCGGCGACCGCCCATTCCATGCTGGCGATGACCCCCGACTCGAGGCCGACACCGGCCTTGTTGAGGACCTTGCCGATGTACAGGTCGGCGCCCGGCGCCACACCCTTGTACTTGCCGCCCGACGCGGCACCCGAGCCGGCGATGGTCGAGGCGACATGCGTGCCGTGACCGTGATGGTCGACCGCGTCGGGATCGTCGGTGAAGTTCCGCGCCTTCTTCACTCGACCCGCCACATCGGGGTGGTTGGGGTCGATACCGGTGTCGAGAACGGCCACCTTGGTGCCCGTGCCGTCGTAGCCGGCCGCCCACGCGGTCGGCGCGCCGATCTGCGGCACACTTCGGTCCAGCGTCACGTTCACCGGCCGGTCGAGCCAGAGCTTCTTGATGCCACCGGCAAGCTTCGGACTGGTCGTCGCGGCGGCAGTGTCGTCGTCGACGGCCTCCCAGAACGTCGCCGCCTTCTTCTTGCTGGCATGCAACGCCACCGCGTTGGCGCTGGGCAGCACGTGCTCCTTCACCGAACCGGCCGGCGCGTCCTGCTTGAGCGCCTTGCCCGCCTTGCCCGGCGCGCCGGCGTAGGTCGCGATCAGCGGCACGGCGGGGCGGTGCGCGTCGTCGTAGCCGTACTCAACCAGTTTGGTGACGTTGAACAGCTCGCGGTCGAGCTTGTTCGCGGCGAGGTACGGCTGTGCCTCATCCGGGATGACATAGACCTCATCGCGCACCCGCAAGGTGGAGAACGCCGCTGGGGTACCGGCAGACGTGGGCGCGACCGTTGCTGCCTGGAAGCCGCCTGCGTGGCGCTCCAGCGTCACCACCTCGCCTGTGACGAGGGTGACCTTGTGCGTGGCGACAACCGGGCCGTCCTGCCGTGGCTGGGCGGCCTGGGCGACTGACGCGGCCGGTGTTGCTGCGGCGGCGGCTGGCAGGGTGACGAGTGTGCCGGCCACACAGGCCGCGGTCAGCACCCCCAGGGCCGTCCGCACTGGACGGCGTGTCAGCCGGTAGGCTATGGGGGTGGTCGGGCTGGCTGAGGATCTGGTCGACTCAGCCGGTCGTGACTGTCTCATTAAGGCAATGACCTTCTCTACGGGGCACAAGGGCGCGCGAAAGCCACGCGGTCGCAATCATTCGGCGCCGCGGCGGAACAACGCGTCGGTTGTGGTGTGTGGTTGTGCTGCTTTGAAGTGCGAGCGATGCAGCAGCACAAGGTCGGCGGACCGCGTGCCGTGTTGATGCGGCGGCCGGGCGCCGCCGATATGTCAGGCACGTGAATCTCGCTGCGCTGCGGGATCCGGAAAGTCGGGCCGGTCGGGCGGGTTGGACGGGTCCGCCGGATTCGGTCGTGCGGTCGGCGACGTGGGGCCTGGCTGCGGCTCGGGGATCAGGCCACGGGCCAGTGCCGCCGTCACGGCGCCGGTGCGGCTGTCCACCCCGAGCTTGCCGAAGACGTGGACCAGGTGGGTCTTCACCGTTGCCTCGCTGATGAACAGGGCTCGTGACACCTGCCGGTTCGACAGTCCCCTTGCGAGGTGGGTGAGGATCTCTATCTCGCGTGGTGTCAGCCTGTGCTGCGGTGCTCGCGTGCGGCCGAGCAGCCGGGTGGCAACGGGCGGAGCCAGCACGGTCTCGCCGATCGCGGTGGCCCGTATCGCGGAGATCAACTCCTTTACCGGTGCGTCCTTGAGGAGGTAACCGGTCGCACCCGCCTCGACGGCGGCGAAGATCTCGGCATCGGTCCTGTAGGTGGTGAGGATCAGCACCCGGGGCGGTTTGGGCAGGGCCCTGATCCGGCGGGTGGCCTCGACACCGTCCATGCGCTCGCCGCCGTCTCCCCCGCTGCCGGCCGCATCGGTGGCGGCGCCTGACATCCCGTCGATACCGCCGCCCATGCGCAGGTCCATGAGGACCACATCGACCGCCACAGACCCGGCGACCATGCGCAGCGCCTCGGCGCCGTCCCCCGCCTCACCCGCCACCACGACCTCGGGCACGTCCTCGAGCAGCGCGCGCAGGCCACGGCGCACCACCGGGTGGTCGTCGACGATCAGCACGCGCACCCGCGCCGCGGGGGGCGGTCCGGCCGAGTTCTGCCGCTCGGGGTCGGTGTGCGGCCCGGTCACGACGTCCCCCCTTGCGGCATCGGCAGACTGGCGGCGACCGCCGTCCCCTCACCCATCGCGGACTCGACGGTGAGCGCGCCGCCCAGCTCCTCTATCCGCTGGCGCATCCCGTGCAGTCCGAAGCCGCCGCGGGCATCCTGCCTGGGCAGTTGAGGATCGAACCCCTTGCCGTCGTCGAAGACGTCGAGGGTGACCCGGTCGTCCAGGTAGGACAGGCTCACCACACAATGGGCAGCGTGCGCGTGCCCGCGCACATTGGCCAGCGCCTCCTGGGTCAGCCGCAGCAGCGCCACATCGCACTCGGCACCCAGCGGGTACAGATCCCCGTGCAGATGGAACGCGGTGCTGAGACGGTCGTCGGCACTTCGGTCGACCAGCCGGCGCAACGCCTCGGGCAGGGGCGTCTCGACCAGGGGCGGCGGGCTCAGCTCGCACACGAAGTGCCGGCACTCGGCGAGGTTCGCCGTGGCGACCTCGGTGGCCGCCGCGGTCCGCTCCCGCGCCACGGATGCGTCCGGCGGCAGCGCGGCGGCGGCGGCACGCAACAACATGATCACACTCGACAGGCCCTGCGCGACCGTGTCGTGGATCTCCCGGGCCAGCCGCTGGCGTTCGGCAAGTCGGCCGGCCTCCCGCTGCGACTCCGCCAGCGCGTACCGGGCGACAACCAGCTCACCGATGAGCGCATGGCGGGCCTGGCGCTCCCGGTGCACCGACCGATACCCGAACACCATCAAGGTGGAGGCCAGCGCGCCCATCACCGGCCCGGCCACATGCGGGATATCCAGCGTGCCGGTCTGAACTCCCTTGGCGGCAACCACGATGGCGGTAGCCACGGTGACGGCCGGTATTGCCAGCCGCAGTGGCAGCAGTTGGACATACAGCACAATCAACGGGAACGCCAGCCAGCTGAACCCCGCATGGAATGCCATGAGGCAGACCCACACCACAGTCATCGCGCCGAGCCAGCGCACCGCACGGCCGAGATTCTGCCCGCCCATGTCGACGGACTCGGCGCGATCCTCACGACGGCGAGCGCCGGCAGGCCTGGCAGGACCGGCGAAACCGGCCGCGTACGTGGCGGCGAAGAGCACGCACAAGGCGACGACGATGGACGCGTCCTGCCTCGCCACAGTCGTCCCCGGACCGACCACGACCGCAAGGGCCAGAACGAGCGAGGACACGAGCAAGCCGTTCAACGCTAGCCGCAGCGCCGGCGGCATGGCGTACGCCACCCCTCCGAGTTGCCCAATCCTCATCCGCGCCTCACTCCCGGTTCACCTCAGGCGGTCAGCGCAGAGACTAAGCCGTGCACCAACTGGGGGGCATGTCCATCCTTTGGTTGATCCAAAACGGCGCTTTATCCTCAACTTTCCTGAACTGCGGGATATTCGAGATCCGGAGAGACAGCGTCAAAGCTGACCTCCGGCGTCAGAGGCCGGCGAGTTCGATGCGCCGGTTGAGGGCGCCGCGGCCGAGGATGAGCGCGGCCCGGATGCGGATGCCGATGGGGTGCTGCTGGTCACAGGTGGCGGCCGTACCCCCACTCGACCGTCCGAGCGCGCAGAAGCCAGGCGCCCGGGCCGCTGAGCGGCACACGGCGGGCGCCGCCGGCGGTGCTACCCGGTGCCAAGGGGATACCCGTCGCCACACCGCGTGGTCTGCCGCCGGAAGGCATCAAGGTTGCCGGCGAGGAAAATGCCAGGCGGTGTGGCGCGCATGCCGACCGCCGGAGTTCCCGCCCAGCGTGTTCAGTCAGCCGGCGCTGATAGAGCAGAACCTGACGGTCGTTCAGGTAGCGGACAGCCGTACGAGAACAGGACCGAATGGCGCTCTGCGGCCGGAGCGAGCGGAGTCAGCGTCCGTTCATGCGCAGCACAGTGACGGCGCCGACCGTCATGTAGCCATGCCATTCGAGAGATGCGACGGCTGAGTAGCTGGTGGAGTCGACTGACCAACCCCCGACCACCGTTCCCCGCGATGTCCGGGCTTTCGTGTGGCCCGTGAGCCGTCCTCAACCCCTTGCGGCAGGTGTGGAATGCCAGATGCAGGTACTTTGGGTCTTCTTACTCAGCAGAAGCGGACGTAGCTTCGTGGGATCATGCCGCCATGAGCAGCGAAGTGACCGTTGACGTAAGTGCCCTGGCCATCAACGTCTCGATCCCGGAGGCTCTCCGTTGGACGGACACCCGGCGCGGTGAGGAGTTCACTCTCACCACGATCAACGTCCGACTTCTCGCGGACGGGCATCTTGCGGCGAAGGCATATGGCAGGCCGACTGCCGGCGGTCGCGGCGCGTACGTCTCTTTCCCTGTGCCCGACAGGCCCGAGCTGGCGGCCCTCATAGCCGAAGCTGCCAGCCGAGCTGGCTTGCTGTGGAGCGCCCACCTCGGTCTCAGGTCAACTACCCGGGAATGAATTCCCGGGCTTGCTGCTCGGGTTCACCGATGGCTTCGGTGAACCCGGCCGCGTCCAGCTCTCACATCTCGAGGTGTCGCCGTCAGGCGATGAGGGTGAGGGCAGGGGCCTGTGACTCGGCCCCGCGGACCCACGCGTACCAGCCGCGGTGGCTGATGTTGTGGGACGAGTTGCGGTCGGCGTGCTCAGCAAAGCCGCACGACCGGCACACGAACACGGCCTGAGAGGGCCGATTGGCTTTCTCGATGTGGTGACAGCAGGAGCATTCCCGGCTGGTGTACGCCGGATTGACATACACTACGGGGACCCCGGCGCGTTTCGCCTTGTAGGCGATGAACGCGCCGAGCTGGTGAAACGACCAGGAGTGCAGCGTGACGCGCTGGGGCTTTCTCAGCCGTGCCCGCTCACGAATACCGACCAGATCCTCCAGGGCGATCCCGCGACCGATGCGTTGAGCCTCCGTCACGATGCGCTTGCTGATCTTGTGGTTGATGTCGCGGGCCCGCCGTTTCTCCTTGCCCGCATGCTTCTTCGCCCGCCGCTTGGCGGACTTGGTGTTCTTCTTCTGCAGCTTGGTGCGCAGCTTCCGGTCCGCTTCACGGCGCCGGTTCAGGCGGCGCCCGCAGTGCCGCTTGCCGGTGGAGGTGGTGGCGATGTTGACGATGCCCAGGTCCACCCCGACGAACCCCACCGGGCGTGCGTTCCCATCGGCCTCGGCGATGTCGCAGGTCACCAGCAGATACCACTGCCCGCCCCGGCACAGCAGATCGGACTCACCTTTGCGGTGCGCGGCCACCACCGCAAGCTGCCCCGGCTCGCCGGTGAACGCGACGTTCTTCATCCGCCCGACCGTGGTCCAGATCGACACCGTACGCTGCTCGTGCTGCCAGGACAGCATCCGGTCGTCATAGGGCTGCGCAGCGTCCGCTCGGAAGGTGACCGGCTTGCCGGCCGCCTTCTCGTACCGCTGGGAGCCGGGCTTGCCGTAGTTTCCGTTACGGAGGTTGGCGCGCAGCGTGATGTAGGCGTCGCAGGTCTTCTTGATCGCATGCTGGGCGGCCTGCGCACCCAGATTCCACCGGGTCTTGATCTGCTGGTAGGTGTGCTTGCGCAGAGCCAGGGGCTTGGCCGTCTTCTCATCGAAGGCGACATGGGCGGCCCAGGTGGCGGCCTCGTTGCAGGCATACAGGGTCGCCTCAAGTGCCGCCGCCTGCACGGGCGTCGGCAGGAGTTTGATGCGCACCACCAACTTCATGACCATGAACGTACACACCCGTACGGACAGCCACCACGCGTTGCCCTCCCCTCACCCGAACGAGCGACCAGCCCCCGTCCCACGGCCACAGCGCCAGCGCGGCCCGGCTCCGCCGGGCCGTCACCTGGCCGCTTCGCGGCCCTGTCTCGCCTCCGGCCCGAATCCGCGGTGCTCCGCACCGCCACCACCAGATGCGATTCCTCCCGGGCGTGAACGCCCGGGGTTGCTCGCAAGAACAGGCTGAATCCTTGACCGCTGTACGAGCCCTGCCGGTAGACGCGGTCGACAAGGCGGAGGAGTCTCGAGCGGCTGCGGAGCGGTCGACGCGGCAGGCCCCGGCGGACGGTCCGCGCAGTTCACCGGAGTCCCGCAGGCCCGGCACGTCGACAGCGAAAAGCCCTTCGCGGGGTTGGACGATCAAGGCCATGATGACGAGCGGTCGGCCTCCCCATCGGATGCCTGCCTTGCCCGCTACGGGCCTTGGCGCGTTCGTATCGCCAGCCGGCAGTAGGGTGAAACGGTGACCCCCTTACCGGAAGACTCGCCGCCACTGATCGGCGAAGACGACCGCGATACGGCCGTGCAGCGCCTGCAGGAGGCGTACGCCGAACGGCTCATCTCGCACGAGGAGTTGGACGAACGTCTCCACCAGGTGCTCACTGCCAAGGCACATGGCGAGCTCGTGTCGGCTCTGGCCTCACTCCCAGAGGAGCGCCCGGACACCACGTCGACCATTGCCGCCGCCAGCGGACGGATCCAGCGGCGCGGCGTATGGCGGGTACCTCGAGTCCTCAAGGCCGAGTCCGCCTTTGGAAGGGTGCGCCTGGATCTGTCCCGGGCGATCATCGAGCATCCGGTCATCGACATAGAGCTGCAACTCGGAACCGGCGGGGCCGGAATCACGGTGCCCCGCGACGCGGTCGTTGACGTCGAGGGTTTGCGCACTGGGTGGAAGGACCTGCACTACAAGACCCCGCGGCATTCCCGCGCCGGCGGGCCGAAGATCCGAATCTCTGGGACCATGGGATTCGGACGATTGAAGATCCGCCATGCCCGGCGTTGAGGGGCACGCCGCTCTCGGCGGGCAACTGGCAGGTCCTCGCGGTGACCTGAGCCCGCTGCAGCGGCGTGATGGCGCTCGGGCGTCCCGAGCGGCGGCGATCTGCCAACCCGGCCGGCCGGTGCTCGGCGAACCGGCCTCGCCCCATCCGCACGGTGTCCAGGTGCACCCCGACCTGCCGGGCGGTGCGCGCGTTGGCCCAGCCGCGTGCGGCCAGCCGCACGATCTGCGCGCGCACCCGCGCCCGGTACTCACTTCGGTGGCCCCAGGCCGCCTTCTTCGACTTGCGTTGGGCAGCGGTCACAGAGATCGAGCGGGCGGCGGCAACGGGCATGGCAGACAGGCCGATCGCAAGAAGTGGATCAGGACAGCGGCAGGCTTCCGTATCCACGACGGCCACCGCGAACAGCCCATCCACCGGACACGTCATCCAGATCGGGCAGGATGCCTGCCATGCCCACACCTGCCGAGTCCACCTAGACCTCACTGCCCCAGAGGCTGACCGGCCGTGCCCGCACCGCCTGGCCGCAGCCGGGCCCGACCGGAGAGTCTCAGCCGGTGGCGGCCTTCGCGACCAGCTCGCTGATCTGATCGACCGCGGCGGAAGGACCAGGGAAGAAACGGTTCTTGGTCAGCGCGAAGGAAATGCCGGTCGCAGTGTCGGCATACGCCGCGCTGCCTCCCATGCCGGGCATGCCGAAAACGCTCAGCGTCTCCTGCGGGTTGGCTCCGGGCCGGCCGAGGTTGTAGCCCAGCGCGCGCGGCATCGGGAAGCCGACCATTTGGTCGACATCGGCCGTGGCCAGGGCTGTGACCTCACGCAACCGCTCGTCCGAGACCAGCCGGACACCATCCACCTCACCAAGCAGCGCGGCGTACATCCTGGCCACCGCGCGGGCGGACATCGTGCCGCCCGAGGGAATGTCCGAAGTCAGCACCACGGGGTTGTTGCCGTATTTGGCGCTGGGGGTCACGGCGGGCGGCGTGGCCTTGAGCATCGGCATGTCGGCGGGCACCGCTGCCATCATCGCGGCGGTACCGGGCGCCTCCTCGAGTCGGGCGAGCCGGCCGAGCTCGGACTCCGGGACGCCGAAGAACAGCTCGTCGACGATGCCCAGCGGAGCCGCCACCTCCTGCCTGAGTACTTGCGAGATCGGCTTGTCGGTGGCCCGGCGGACGATTTCGCCCATCACGAAGCCCCAGGTCATCGCGTGGTAGCCGGTCTTGGTCCCGGGCTCCCACCAGGGCTCGGAGCCGGCGATCAGGGCACACATCCTGTCCCAATCAGCCAGGTCCTGCACCGTGAGGTCGGACGGCACTGCCGGGACGCCGATGGAGTGGGTCAGCGCGTGGCGGATGGTCGCCTTGTTCTTGCCGTGGGCGCCGAACTCGGGCCAGAGCTCCACGATCGGCGTGTCATAGTCAAGGGCGCCGCGGTCTGCGAGGGCGTGCACCACCGTCGCAGTCACACCCTTGCCGGTGGAGGCGCTGTAGAACGGGATGTCCGGGGTGACCGGACGGCCGCTGTCCGGATCGGCGACGCCCGCCACCGCGTCCACCACCAGCTCACCGTGCTGGTACACCGCGACCTGGACACCCAGCTCGGCGCCCGACTCCACCAGCTGGTCAATGGCCTGTTGTACAAGCTTCTGCATGATGTTCATGCCCTCTCGATCTTTGGCTGCGGCGCTTGTGGGCACCGTTCACCCGAGAGTCGGAACCAACGGTGAGATCTCGACATCTCCACAGCACCACTCGGCACTGCCCGACCACCACGCACTAGGCGACGAGGCCTGAAAGTACAACGGTCCTACCTCTTGAGTATCCGTCGTACCTCCCGCAGGGTGGCAACCGTTTGCAGCGAACCCATCCAGCGACGGAGGTCCGATGCACGACGAGAACGCGACACCGGTCCCTGATGACTCCGCCGACGGCTACTCCCGGCGCGCGATGCTGCGTGGTGTCGGCGTCGCCGGAGCGGGCCTCGGCCTCGGCGCGTTGACCGGTGGTACGGCACACGCCGACGCCGCCGACCGCGCCGGGGGTGCGGCCTCTCCCGCCGCCGGCCAGGCCACCGACGCGGCACCCGCTCGCAAGGGCGAGACGATGATCGGGGTGCCGTTCGAACGACGCGGAACCGTGCGGGTCGGCATGATCGGGCTCGGCAACCGCGGCGACGGCATGGTCGACCTGTTTCTGGCGATGCCCGGCGTCCAGGTCGTCGCTCTGTGCGATCCGGTCAAGGAGAAGACCGCGAGAGCCGCGAAGAAGGTGTCGGACGCGGGCCAGCCTGCGCCCGCGACGTACACGAAGGGCGAAGACGACTTCGAGAATCTGTGCAAGCGCGGCGACATCGACTTCGTGTACGTGGCGACGCCGTGGGACTGGCACTTCGAGATGGCGAAGACGGCGATGCTGAACGGAAAGCACGTCGGTGTGGAGTGCCCAATCGCCCTCCGGCTCGATCAGCTGTGGGAGCTGGTCGACCTGTCCGAGCGCACGCGACGGCACTGCATGCAGTTGGAGAACTGCTGCTACGGCCGCAATGAGATGCGGGTGCTGCGCATGGCGCACGCCGGGAAGTTCGGGCGGCTGCTGCACGGCGCCGGCGCGTACATCCACGATCTGCGCGGTCTGATGTTCGATCCGCACTACTACGAGGGTCCGTGGCGGCGGCTGTGGCACACACGGCTGCGCGGCGACCTCTACCCGAATCACGGGTTCGGCCCGGTCGCCAACTACATGGACATCAACCGTGGTGACCGCGTCACGCACATCTCCAGCTTCGGGACGCCCTCGTTGGGGCTCGCCGAGTACCGCGAGGCCAAGATGCCGCACGGCGACCCGAGCTGGAAGGAGACGTACATCGAGAGCGACCGCACGATCAGCCTCGTCCAGACGGCGAAGGGGCGCGTGATCCGGCTGGAGCACGATGTCTCCACACCACACCCCTACTCGCGGATCAACAGCCTCGGCGGCACGAAGGGTGTCTTCGAGGACTACCCCGAGCGCATCTATATAGAGCCAGACCACACCAACGACAACTGGGGCGACTTCTCGAAGTACGCTGACTGGGATCACTGGCTGTGGAAGGAGCACTCCAACCCGCCCGGCGGGCACGGTGGTATGGACTACATCATGGTGTTCCGCCTGATGCAGTGCATGCGGCTCGGCCTGGTGCCCGACTTCGATGTGTACGACGCGGCGACCTGGACATCGCCGGTGCCGCTCAGCCATGCATCGATCAAGGCGAACGGCACGCCCCAGCCGATCCCCGATTTCACCCGGGGCCTGTGGGAGAAGGCACGCTCGGGCGTGGACTCGCAGAAGCCGGAGGGGTGACGGTCTCAACGAGGTGAGACCGAGCCGCAGGTCCGGTGCGAAGTGGCGCACCGGGCCTGCGGCAACCACCTCAGGTCCTCTGAGCTCGGCCACACGAAGTCGAGGCACGCCGAACTCACCCCCGACAAACTCGCCGCGCGCGTTCTCTTGAACCCGCCACCCCCCGAGCATCGGAACAGGCAATACACCCTCTCGCCATTCCACATCGGACATCCAGTGCCCGAATGGCCATCGGGCCCTTGACTCCGCAATGGTCCGGCCGCCCCTGCGGATTCCTGCGTGGCGGCGCCCCGGTCAATGTCCGGTCTGGGGCGTCAGCCGGAGGGTCAGGATCTGGAACGGGCGCAGCGTCAGGCGCACGTGCCGGGCTCCCGACTGCACCGCATCCGTGTTCTCGTGCCCTTCCGACGCGCGTTCCAGCAGGTCGGTGACCACCACCGACTCCACCGGGAAACCGGTGGTCAGCAGTGCCTGTGCGCGTCCACCGTGGGCTTCGTAGAGGCGTACGACGACATCTCCCGACCGGTTGTCGGCGAGCTTGACCGCCTCGATGACGACCGCCTCGCTGTCCGTGGCGACCAGTGGTGCGACCTCCGCCGAACCGGGGACAGCTCGTTCCGGCAGGTTGAAATGGTAGCCCTCGCGCACGGCGTCGGCGATGTCGGCTCCGACCACGAAGCCGTACCGCAGCCGGTGGTGGCCCTGATCGGCCTCCGGGTCGGGGAAGCGGGGGGCTCGGAGCAGGGAGAGCCGGACGGTGGTGGTGGTGCCGCCGTCTGCGCGTACGTCGCGGGTGACCTCGTGTCCGTACGTCGAGTCATTGACCACCGCCGCGCCCCATCCCCGTTCACCGAGGTGCAGGAAGCGGTGTGCGCAGATCTCGAACTTGGCGGCGTCCCAGCTGGTGTTGGTGTGGGTGGGCCGCTGAACGTGTCCGAAGGGGATCTCGGCGCTGGAGTGATCGGCCCGTACGTCCAGGGGGAAGGCGGCTTTGAGGAGTTTCTCCTTCTCGTGCCAGTCGATCTCGGCGTCGATGTCCAGGCGCCGGGAGCCTTCGCGCAGCGAAATCAGCTGCTCGATCCTTGAGTTGCCGAAGGTCCGTACGATCCTCACGCCGGTGGCCGTGGCGTTCACGGACTCGGCGTCGAGGAGGTTGTGGACCGTGTTGCGGTAGAAGGCGTCGATGTCCCAGGCGTCGTACTCGTTGGGGAAGTCCTGGTGGAGCTGGAGCAGGTTGGCGCAGGCGTCGGGGGCGAGGGCTTCGCGGCCGGCCCCGATGTCGTACGCGGAGGTGATGAGGCCGCGGCTGTCGATCTCGACCCGGACCAGGCCGTTGTCCAGGACGAAGCCGCCCTCCGAGGACACCGGGGCGACCGGCCCGGCCACGCGGACGAAGAGTGGACGATCATCGTGGTGACCGACCACGGCCACCGCGACGAAGGGGGCCACGGCGGCCGGAGCGAACTGGAACGTACCGCCTGGGTGGCCGCCAGCGGGCCCGGCATCACCTCCGACTCGGCGCCGACGGCAGTCCGCCACGCCGACATTGCCGCCCACGCCTACGCCGCGCTGGGGATCACCCCCGATCCGCACTGGACCCTGGACGGCAAGGCGTTCACCGCGTGAGCGGCGCACGTCCCGAACGGCCCGACGAGCCTCCTGAGAACGGCGCCTGATCCGGCGAGCCACCCGCACACCGCCGCCCCCGGGGGCCGGCTCGCCCTCGCGGCTCGTCACCGTCCACCCGCGGGCCCAGTTCCGGTACGCGGTGACGACGTCGCCGTCGCGTACCGGAACCGATCCCGCTTCGCACCGCACGAGGTGCGGCATCCGGGCTGCCGCCTCCTGGACCCGCGCCCCCGCGAGGTGCGCGAACACGTGGTGGACACCGCCGCGCCCTGGTCGAGGAGTACGACCTGGACGGGCTCAAGGTCGGCTTCCTGGACGAGGCCATGGCCTACGCCGTCGCCCCAAGAGGCACGCGCAAGGGCGGGGTGCGCCTGTACACAGCCTCTGCCCCCGTCCCCGGACCGGGCTCAGCGGGCCGCGCTCAGCTTTCTCTTGGGTGTGCGCCCGGCCGGCTCCGGCTCCTGCTCGCCCATGGCCCATAGCGAACGCACGTGCCCAAGGTGGCGGGCGACGCACTTCTCGGCGCCCTTCGCGTCACCTGCGACCATCAGGTCAAGGAGCTCGATGTGCTCTTCGGCGGACGGGATCAGCTGGTCGCGCTCGTCCAGAGCGGTCAGTCCGTACAGGCGTGAGCGTTTACGCAGGTCGCCGACGGTTTCGACGAGCCGGTCGTTTCCGGCGAGCGCGAGCAGGGAGAGATGGAACTGACGGTCGGCCTCCAAATAGCCGATGAGGTCGTGCTCGCGCGCGGCGCGCACGATGTCCTCGGCCACCGGACGCAGCGCCTCCAGGTCCTCGCGGGCGGCGCTGCGGGTGATCCGGCCGATCATGGGGACCTCGATCAGGGTGCGGATCTCGGTGTACTGGTCGAGGTCGCGTTCGTTGACCTCGGTGACGCGGAAGCCCTTGTTGCGTACCGGCTCGACGAGGCCCTCGCGTGCCAGGTCGAGCATCGCCTCGCGTACCGGCGTCGCGGAGATGCCGAAGTCCTCGGCCAGGCCGGGCGCCGAGTAGACCTCGCCGGGGCGCAGTTCGCCGGAGATCAGCGCGGCGCGCAGGGCGTGGGCGACCTGGTCGCGCAGCCGCTCCCTGGTGGTGATGAGGTTGCGCTGCTTGAGGTGGCCCATGACGGTGGTGTTCCCTTCGTGCCCCGTGCCCTCGCGGCCGAGCGAATCACCAGAGTACAATGTCATGTTGTTCTCGCGGGGGCCTACGGATGTGCGGGTGCCAGTGTGTAGGTGCGGCCACTGGTGTAGAACGCCAGGGCGTCATGTCCTTGTTCGCGTGGGCCGTGGCTGGAGGCCTTGGCCCCACCGAAGGGCAGATGGAAGTCGACGCCCGTGGATGGGGCGTTGACGCGGATCATGCCAGTGTCGAGGTGGTCGAGCCCGTGCAGCGCCGCATCGAGCGAGGCGGTGTGCACAGAGGTGACCAGGCCGTACGGGACGGAGTTCGTGATCCGTACCGCGTGACCCAGATCGTCGGCGGGCAGCAGTGCTGCCAGTGGCCCGAAGACCTCCTCGCTCAGCAGTCGGTGGCCCGGTGGTACCTTCTCGACCAGGGCCGGGGCCGCGTACCAGCCGTTCGTCTCCTCGAGGACGGCGGCGCCCGCGAGTTCGGGCAGGCCTTGTCTCGCCTGGATCACGCGATCGCGGGCCTGCTGGCTGATGACCGGTCCGCACACCGTTGCGGGATGAGCGGGGTCGCCCGCTGGACGCGCTCGCAGCGCCTCGGTGAGAGCCTCGCGCAGCGGGTCGAAGGCGGCGCCGACGGCGATGACGCGGCTGGTGGCGGTGCACTTCTGCCCCGCGTATCCGGCGATCGCGTCGGCGATGTGCGCGGCGGCCCGGGCGATATCCGCGTCGGGTAGGACGATCGCCGCGTTCAGCCCGCCCATCTCGGCCTGGACCGGGATGCCTCGCGCGGTGGCGGTGCGGACGACCTTCCGGCCAACCGCCGTGGAGCCGGTGAAGGAGACCACGTCGGCAGCGGAAACGACGGCGTTCCCCTCGATGGGGCCACCGGGCAGCACGGTGAACACCCGGGAAGGTACGGCGTGGTGGACGATCTCGGCCAGGCGCTGGGCGCACGCGGTCGCTTCCGGCGCGGGCTTCAGGACGATGGTGTTGCCGGTCGCGAGCGCCGGGGCCGCCTTCCAACTGGGGATGGCGAAGGGGAAGTTCCACGGGGTGATCAGACCCGCGACTCCATGCGGGCGACGGCGGGTGAGCAGCAACCCCCCACCGGCGGCCGGTTCGTGGACCGCACCGTTGGGCTCGAAGGAAGCCTGGGCGTAGTACCGCCAGATCGCGGCGGTGCGGGCCACTTCGGCGCGTGCTTCGGTGAGCGGCTTGCCCACCTCGCGTACGGCGAGGGCTGCCAGTTCGTCCGCGGCGGCCTCCACGGCAGCGGCGACCGCGCCCAGCGCCGCCGAGCGGGCAGCCGCGCCGGCCGCGAACCAGCCGGGCTGGGCGACACGAGCCCGTTCCACGGCGTGGACCGCGGTGAAGGCCCCCGGAGCGGGGGCGCGGACCAGGACGTCGGAAGGATCGGCCGGGTTGCGCGAGACAATCGGGGCCAGGGCGGTGGTCACAGGAGGAAGCCTCCGGGGAAGGGGTCGTCCGGGTCGAGGAAGTACTGGGCGGTGCCCGTGATCCAGGCGCGCCCGGTGATGCGGGGAACGACGGCGGGCATCCCGCCGACCTCGGTCTCCGCTACGAGACGGCCGGTGAACTCGGTACCGATGAAGGACTCATTGACGAAGTCGCGGTGCAGCGGCAGCGCGCCGCGGGCGTGCAGCTGCGCCATCCGTGCCGAGGTGCCGGTGCCGCACGGCGAGCGGTCGAACCAGCCCGGGTTGATGGCCATGGCGTGGCGTGAACGGTGTGCGTCGGAGCCGGGGGCGGCGAGGTAGACATGCTTGACCCCGGCGATCTCGGGCTGCTCCGGGTGGACGGGGCGGTCCGGCGATGCGTTGATCGCGTCCATGATGGCCAGCCCGGCCGTGAGCAGGTCGTCCTTGCGGGACCGGTCGAACGGCAGCCCCAACGCGTCCAGTTCGACGAAGGCGTAGAAGTTACCGCCGAAGGCGAGGTCGTAGGTCACCGTCCCGTACCCCGGCACGTCCGCCTTGCGGTCCAGGCCGACACAGTAGGCGGGGACGTTGGTGAGCGTGGCCGACTTCGCCGCGCCGTCCTCGACGTGTACGTCGACGGTGACGAGTCCGGCCGGGGTGTCGAGGCGGACGGTCGTGGTTTCGGCGACGGGAACCATGCCGGTCTCGACGAGGACGGTGGCCACGCCGATGGTGCCGTGTCCGCACATCGGCAGCACGCCGGAGACCTCGATGTACAGCACTCCGTAATCGGCGTCGGGGCGCGTGGGTGGCTGGAGGATCGCGCCGCTCATGGAGGCGTGACCGCGTGGCTCGTACATCAGGAGCGTGCGCAGGTGGTCCATGTGCTCGATGAAGTGGAGCCTGCGCTCCGCCATCGTGGCGCCGGGGATCACCCCGACACCTCCGGTGATCACGCGGGTGGGCATGCCTTCGGTGTGCGAGTCGACGGCGTGAAAGACGTGACGGGTACGCAATGAACGTCCCTTCCTTTAAGGCCGATCGGGGTCAGCGGAGGCCGTGGGCAACGGCCTTCTCGGTCGCCGTGCGGACCAAGGTCTCCGTCGCGGCGGGCAGCGGCATGCGCGGCGGGCGAGTGGGGCCACCGCGGCGGCCGACCAGGTCCATGGACAGCTTGATGGCCTGCACGAACTCGGTCCTGGAGTCCCAGCGCAGCAGCGAGTGCAGGGACTTGTACAGCGGGAGCGCGGTGTCGAGGCAGCCGGCGGCGGCGGCGTGGTACAGCTCGGCGCAGGTGGCGGGGAAGGCGTTCGGGTAGCCGGCGATCCAGCCGACCGCGCCCGCCAGGGCAAGTTCGAGCAGGACGTCGTCCGCGCCGATCAACAAGTCGAGTTCTGGGACGAGTTCGGCGATCTCGTAGGCCCTGCGGACATCGCCGCTGAACTCCTTCACGGCCACGATGCTGCCATCGCCGTGGAGTTGGGTGAGGAGTGCGGGGGTGAGATCGACCTTGGTGTCGATGGGATTGTTGTAGCCCACGACGGGCAGCCCGGCCCGCGCGACGTCCGCGTAGTGGGCGCGTACCGCCTCCTCGTCGGCGCGGTAGGCGTTCGGCGGGAGCAGCAGGACGCTCCCGCAGCCCTGCTCAGCGGCCTGCTCGGCCCAGCGGCGGGACTCCGCGCTGCCGTAGGCGGAGACGCCCGGCATCACGCGCGCGCCGTCCCCCGCGGCCTCGACGGCGGTGCGGACCACACGGGCACGCTCGTCGTCGGTGAGTGTCTGGTACTCGCCGAGGGAGCCGTTGGGCACCACCCCGTCGCAGCCGTTGTCGATGAGCCAGCGGACGTGCTCGGCGTAGGCGTCGTAGTCGACGGCAAGGTTGTCGCGCAGGGGTAGTGCGGTGGCGACCATGATGCCGCGCCACGGGCGGTCGGCGTTCCAGATGGCGTCGGAGGCGGTGGACGTGGTGGTGTCGGTCATGAAAGAGCCTCTTCTGTGACATTTCACTGAGTTGTGAGCGGCACCCGCAGGTGGTGCCCGGTCCATCAGTCGGCGGGCTTGCAGGGTCCGGCAGTCGATGGCCGAGTTCGTCCGTCGACGGGCCGGCCGGGCTCGTCCGGACCGGCCGCGTCGGGCTGCCCGGACGGGCCGGTGGGCGTGGCGGTCGGTTCGCTCGGCTCGAGTGAGCCGAGCACTCCCAGTGGTACGGGCACCGCGAGGGGCCGACGCTCGGGAGACGCCGGTGCGGATTCGGCGCCCGCTCCCGCCGCGAGGCAGGCCACGGCCGCCCCGCACATCCTGCCCTGGCACCAGCCCATGCCCGCGCGGGTGAGGAGTTTGACGGTGCGCGCGTCACGGGCGCCGTAGTCGGCGAGGGCCTCGCGGATGGCGCCGGCGCTCACCTCCTCACAGCGGCATACGTCCGTCGCGTCGTCGAGCCAGTGCACCCAGCCCGAGCCCGGCGCGTGCACGGCGGCCATCGCGTCGGCGAAGTCCCGCATGCCGTCGCGGCGGCGTTGAAGCTCTCGCACGCGCCCACCGCGGGCGAGCTCGGGACGGCCGCGCGTTCGGGCGGCCACTGCGATGCCCGCGAGCTCGCCCTCGGTGCGGGCGAGGTCCGCACCGCCGATGCCGCCGGTCTCGCCCGCCGCCCACAGGCCTCGCACGGAGGTCTCCTGCAGCGCGTCCAATGCGAGGGCGTACGTGCCATCCTCGGTCCGCCGCGTCGCGCACCCGAGGCTCGTGGCGAGTTCCACTTGCGGGACGAGACCGTGCCCCACCGCGAGCGCGTCGCAGGCAATCCGGCGGCCCGTCCCAGGCAGGGGCCGCCAGTCGCGGTCGATGCGGGAGACGGTGACCGCCTCCACCCGGTCGGTGCCGTGGACTTGGGTCACCGCGCTGCGGGTGCGCAGGCGCACGCCGCGCCGTACAAGCCCCGTAGCATGGATCACGGCCTCCATCAGCTTGTGCGGGTTCGCGGCGAGCACGCCGGGGCGGCGGGCGTACCCCGTATAGCCGGACGCCTCGACCACCGCGGGAACGCGCGCCCCGGCGGCGGAGAGTGACGCAGCGACGGCGAGCAGCAGCGGGCCGCTGCCCGCCACGACGACGCGCCTGCCGGGCAGCACGAGCCCGGACTTCAGCATCGCCTGCGCTCCGCCGGCAGCCACGACGCCCGGCAGCGTCCAGCCGGGGAAGGGGAGGTGGCGTTCGTACGCCCCGGTTGCGAGGAGGACCGTGCGGGCCCGCACGCGGGCGGGGCGTTCGCCTGTGCCGTCCGCAGCCGTGACCGCGTGCACCGCCCACTCCCCTTCGCCCTCTCGCACCACGGTCCAGACATGGTGCCCGGCGAGGTGGACGATGTCGCTCGCCTCGAGGCGGCGGCGCAAGCCGGCGAAGAGGGACCAGTCATGGTGCAGGGCCTGAGGGCGCACCGCACCGAGGGGCGGGGCGGGGTGGCGGTAGAACTGGCCGCCGATCTGTCCGGCCGCGTCCAACAGGGCTACGGACAGCCCCCGTTCGGATGCCGCGACGGCACCCGCGAGGCCCGCGCAGCCCGCGCCGATCACCGCGAGGTCGTACAGCGCGCTGTATCTGTCATCGGTCGCCTCGTCAGACGGAGAGTTCGGCATGGCCGTGCCCTTCCTGGGTGGTGATCACGTCGCCGGGGCGAGCGGGGACCAGACAGGCCCGTCTATTGGGCAGATCATTGATCGTGGCGAGACAGTCGTAGCACTGACCGATGCCGCAGAAGACTCCGCTCGGACGGCCGTCGCGGCGTGTGGTGCGCCAGGCGAGGACGCCTGCCGACCAGAGAGCGGCGGCGATGGTCTGTCCAGGCAGCGCGGTGAGCGTGCGCCTGTCGAAGGTGATCTCGAAGGGGGCTTCGGGTGCCGCACCGACAAGCCCGGCGGGGGTTCGGTCTCGCGCCATGGAGCGGCTCCTTTTCAGGTAAGGGCATGCAGGACAGGTGTCCGGTCGACGCACCGTCGGAGACAGACCCGACCGGTGTCCTGGGCGTCATCCCGCTGCATCGAACCGGTGCGGTCTGAACGGCTCGATGTCCAGCGGGAGTTGGCCACCGGACAGAACTCGGGCGACGATCAGCCCGGTTGCGGGGGCGAGTCCGATCCCCGCACCCTCGTGGCCGCAGGCGTGCAGCAGTCCGGGAACGCGGGGGTCCGGGCCGATCGCGGGCAGATGGTCGGGCAGGTACGGGCGGAATCCGGCGTACGTCCGCATCGCGCGCACCCCGGCGAGCACCGGGAACAGCCGTGTGGCCTGGGCCGCGAGGCGGCGCAGCGCCTCCACCGACAGCGTGCGGTCGAAGCCGACCCGTTCCCTGCTCGCACCGATCAGGACCGGTCCCGACGGGGTGCCCTCGACGACGGCGGAAGTCTGCAGCGCCGCCGATCCGCTGGCGACATCGGCGACATAGTCGGCCGCGTACACCTTGCGCCGCACTACGCGCGGCAGCGGCTCGGTGACCAGGACGAAGCCGCGCCGGGGCAGCACGGGCAGGCCCACGCCGGCAAGCCGGGCGAGTTCACCGCCCCAGCTCCCGGCGGCGTTCACGATGTACGGAGCGCGCACGTCACCGCTCGCCGTGCGTACGCCCCGTACCTCCCCGTTCGCACCCGTCAGGACGCCAATCACCTCCTCACCGAGCCGCAGGCGCACCCCGCCGGAGCCCTGCCCGCCCGCGGCGCGCAGCAGATGCGCTGCGGCGAGTGCGGGCTGCACCTGGGCGTCCTGCGGGTAGTGGAAGCCGCCCGCCAGGTCCGGGGCGAGGTGTGGTTCCAGGTCACGGAGCTGGTCGACCGTGGCCTGCTCCGCCTTCACGCCCGCGCGTTCCTGCCGGGCGGCGAAGCCCCGCAGGGCTGCCATGGACGCCTCGTCGGAAGCGACAACCAGCCCGCCCTTGGCCTCGTACTCGATCCGGGGTGGCAGAAGGTCGGACAGCTCACGCCACAACCGTACGGACAGCAGGGCCAGTTCGAGCTCGGGGCCGGGTTCCTTGTCGGAGACCAGCAGATTGCCCTCACCGGCTCCCGTGGTCCCACCCGCGACGGCACCACGGTCAATCACGGTGACGGAGATGCCGGAGCGGGCCGCGTAGTAGGCGCAGGCCGCGCCGACCACACCCGCCCCGATGACGATGAGATCCGCAGAGCTTCTCGTGGGCACGCGAAGTAATATTTCACATTGCACTACCCTTGCCAAGAGGCTCAGCGACTCTCGATCAGCTCCCCCAACCACGCCTCGATCACGTCCGGAGTGCGCGCCAGGGCACCTGACGTCAACCGAGCTCCTTCGGGGGTGTTGACCAGGTCGTCCTCGATGCGCACGCCGATGCCCAGCAGTTGGTCGGGCAGCGTGTCGTCGTCGGGCTGGAGGTAGAGGCCGGGCTCGACCGTCAGCACCCGCCCCTCCTCCGACACCCCGTCCAGACAGATCTCCGCCTCGCCGCGCGGGTGGGCGAGGACGCGCGGCAGATCACGCACCACGTCTTCGAAACCGGCGACGGTGTGATCCGCGGCGAACTGCAGTTGACCCACTTCCCAGGCACCCTCGATCAGCCTCAACTCGTTCAGGACCACGGAGAGTTCCGCATCGACCGTGGCGTCGCGGCCCGGCGGCAGCATTCCCTGGTCACCGAGGCCGGGCGCAGCGGATGCCGGTCATGCGCTCGGTCTCGTCGAGGCCGGGGCGCCGGCCGACCCAGAACTCGCCGTAGCGCCGGTCCCGGTAGACGCCGCCGTCGGTGCGCGGCAAGTGGTGCCGCACGTACAGGACCGCCTCGTGCCGATGGGGTCCGTCCGGTTCCAGGACCAGGACGTGCCCGGCCTGCTCTTCGCCGGTCAGACCGAGATTTCTTCTGGTCGTTCGACGAGCACTGTTGTCCAACCTCGCCAGCGGGCATCGGCCTCCGCTGACACGTCGACGCCGCTCAACCGGATTGCGCTTCTACGGGTTGCCGCAGGATCGTCCTGAGCTTGGCGGGGTCAGTCCTGCGTGGGTCGCTGAGGTAGATCTCGTGGTGCAGCCCCGCCTCCCGCAGGTTGTTGGCGGGGAGGTACTCGTGGTGGAGCCTGGTCAGGATCGGTGTCTCGTCGTCGTAAGGGCCGATGTGGAGGACCTGGGCGCTGGTGCCCTCGTGTAGCGTCTCTGACCGAACGTCCGCAATGACCGGAAGGTTCTTCTTGATTAGGGCGGTGTGCCTGGCGTCTTCGATCATGTCGCCAGTGATCCAGTCAGGGACGTTGATGAGCAGTCTCCAACGCCAGTTGTCCTTGAGCCTGGCCAGGAAGTCGTCCATGTCGTCCGCCCACCACAGTCCCTCAAGTGGGCCCACGACAAAGTCCTTGTCGAGCTCGCCTTTACTCGCGAACTTAACGGTATAGGCAACCGCGTAGAGCGCCTCGACCGCGCGGCCGTACGCGGCGCTGGTGTTCGGGTCGCCGTGCCCGTCGATGGCGAGGAAATGGAGCTCGGGGATGTCGACAAGCTCCCAGTCAGTGTTCTTGGGTGAGTAGCACTTCTTGAGCTCGCGCTTGACGTCGTATTTGGTGGTCATGCCGAGGTGCCTTCCTGGTGAGTGATTGTCGTTACCGATCAGCGCGGTTGTTCGGACTGCGGTGACCGCGGGGCGTTCGACGAGGTGACCGTTCTTGAAGCGGGTGCCGTTGCGGGACGAGGGCGACGCGATGGGGGCCGTGATCGCGCGCCAGCGGGCCTGGCTGGACTCGGCCGGCTTGAACACCTTACCCAGGGCCGCAGCCGCGCTGTCGGCCCCGCGAGTGACCTTCGTTCTGAGTTTCACGGTGCTGGGCGACTGCCAGGTCGGCCCCCTGCCCGGTCCGGTGGCACTCCACGCCCACCAGCGATCGCGTTGTCCGGGAGGACTCCCGCATGATGCGTTGGATCGCCGGTGGGGCACACTTCACCACTACCCGGCACCGTGGCCGGGGCGTTTCCTCCCCCGGCTGAAGCCGGGGTTTCCACGCAAGGAGTTGCCGATGAAACTCTTCGGGTCGCGCGGCCGAAACGACGCCGGGCGAAAGACGAGATCGCCGTTGACGCAGGCCACAGCCTTGTACCAAGCCGGGGATTATGCCGAGGCGGAGGCCGAGGCCCGCGCCGTGGCCGCGGCCCGGTCCCGGCCGCGCGACGACCCGTACGCACCGTTGGCGCTGAGCATCGCCGCGCTCGCGACGGACGCCCAGGGCCGCCATGCTGAGGCCGCTTCCACATATGACGCACTGCTGCCGGTCTTCGGCAGGATCTTCGGCGTCGAACACCCGCAGACCCTGCAACTGCGCTCGAACCGCGCCCAGACACTGAGCGCGCTCGCCCGGCACGTCGAATGCGAGGAAGAGTGCGCCGCTGTCGCCCGTGCCGCGGCCCGCGGCACGGGGCCGGAGATGCCATTCATAGCGGCGGCCGCCCGCAACGGACTGGTGTACGCGCTCAACGCGCAGGGCCGCCACCCGGAGGCCGAGGCGCTCGCCCGTGAAGCCATCGCCACCCATCGCGTACCGGACCGGTTCACCCTGGTTCTGCAGCTCGGCCTGGCCCGCAGTCTCAACGCCCAAGCCCGCCACGGTGAGGCTCTTGTCGAGGCGGAACGCGCCGACGAGCTGCACCGGAGCCTGCCCAAGGAGCAGCACCGCCCGGATTCCGGTGCGGTCGAACTGGCAATGGCCACCGCCCTCCTGGGGCTGGGCCACGGTACCGAGGCCCGCACCCGGGCCGCGGCTGCCCACGACACCTGTCTTGCCGCCTTCGGCCCGGACCACCGCCGCACCGCCGAGGCCCGGGCGCTGCTCGACCGCATCGACGGCGCTTGATCGGGCGGGCAACGCCACCGTCTACGGGCACGTCCTGGACGGCTCATCCCGCTAAAAGCCGTGTCGCGAAAGTGCGTGCGGCGACGGACGGACCGTAGTACCCCTGGACAGTGTTGGATCCGTGTGTGTTCTCTTCAGGAGTCGTCAATGGCCGTTCGCCGTGTCATGCCCATCATTCAGTCAGAGGCTGCGAAGGAGAGCCGGGAGTTCTATGGCCTGCTGGGCTTTGAAGAAGTCATGAATCTCGGCTGGATTATGACGCTTGCCTCGCCATCCAACCCGGCGGCCCAGGTCAGCGTTGTGACCGGCGACAAAACCGCCCCGGTCACCCCTGATGTGAGCGTCGAAGTCGACGACGTCGAGGCGGCTTACACCATCATGCGGGACAGCGGCGCGGAGATCATTCACCCCCTGCAGGACGAGGAGTGGGGCGTACGGCGGTTCTTCGTCCGCGACCCCAACGGCCGCGTGGTCAACGTTCTGAGCCACCGCTGAACTTCCCGCGCCACGAGGACGGTGCCGGCTCACAGCCACTCGTTGAGGACCGCGACCAGCACGCTCGCCTCATAACGGACCGCAAGCTGTCGTACCTCGTAGCTACGGCCCGGTCGCTTGTGGCGGTTGATCCCGCATTCGACGGCGTGGCGCTCGCGGCAGTCGGTTTTGTCGAACTTCGGTGGCCGGGCTCCTGGCCTCGCCCGCCCGGTGCTGTGAATGAGTACCTACTTGACCGGTCTGGCCAAGTAGGTACTCGGAGGTGGGTGGTGGCGGCAGCGGTGTGACGCGGTGGAATCGGGCACCGGCGTGGCGCCGGAGACCGGGCGTTCTCAGCGCTGCCCGGCTTCTGTCATAGCGCCTTTCACGAGCGTGCGGAACCCGATTGTCAGACCCCTACGCAAGGATCACCGCATGACGACTGCCGCACCTGCCCTTTCGCTGACCGACCGCGCCTCCTACGACCACGCGGTCGAGCAGGCCCTCGCCGCGAGCGCGGCGTACTACGGGGACGGGGACACCACCCTCGACGACGCCTCCTATGACGTCCTCGCCCGCGGCATCGCCGCCTACGAACTGGCGCACCCCGACCACGTCCGGGCGGACTCCCCCACCGGGAAGGTCAGCGGCGGCGTGGGCGATGTGGCGCACACCGTGGCCATGCTCTCCCTCGACAACGTCTTCGACGCCGAGGGCCTGGTGAAATGGGACGCGTCCCTGGCCCGCCGGATCGACCACCCGGTGGAGGGTGGCTACGCGGTGGAGCCGAAGCTGGACGGGGCTGCGATGGCGGCGCGCTACCGCGACGGGCGCCTGGTGCAGCTCGTCGGACGGGGGAACGGCACGCATGGTGAGGACCTCAGCCACGCGATCGGCTCGATCATCGGCCTTCCCGCCCAGGTGCCCGGCGGCGCCACCGTGGAGATCCGCGGTGAGGTCCTGCTGACCCGGGACCAGTTCGAGAAGGCGAACGAGATCCGCGCCGCGCACCACGCGAAGGTCTTCTCCAACCCGCGCAACGGCACGGCCGGAACTCTGCGAGCCAAGGACCGGCCGTACACCATCAAGACCACCTTCTTCGCCTACGGGGCGTTGGAGCTGGACGGCGCCGGCTTCCTCACCGGCACCAGCCACGAGGCCGTCATGAGTCAGGTCGCCGCCCTGGGTGTGCAGACCACCTCCGCCACCGACATCGGGCTGCGCGTGTACGCCACGCTGGCCCAGGCGCAGGCCCGCGTCGAGGAGATACAGCAGCTGCGCCCCGAGTTGCCGTTCGGGATCGACGGAGTGGTGATCAAGGCCAACGACTACGCCGAGCAGCAGGCTGCCGGTTTCGGCACGCGTCACCCGCACTGGGCCATCGCCTACAAGCTGCCGCCCGTGGAGGCGCAGACCAAGCTCCTCGCGGTCGAGTGGAACATAGGCCGCACCGGACACATCGCCCCGCGCGCCGTGCTGGAGCCGGTGGAGGTCGACGGCAGCACCGTCACCTACGCGACACTGCACAACCCCGCCTTCATCCGCAACAGCGACCTGAAGGTGGGCGACACCGTCCTGCTCTACAAAGCGGGCGACATCATCCCGCGCGTCGAAGCGCCCGTGGTGACTCTGCGTACGGGCGAGGAGACCGACATCGTCCTGCCCGAGGCGTGCCCGGGATGCGGCGGGGACATCGACAAGTCCGGTGAACGGTGGGAATGCGCGGGCGGGGCGAGCGGCGGGTGCGGAAAGATCCCGTCCTTGAGGTACGCCGTGGGCCGCGACCAGCTCGATATCGACGGTCTGGGCGTGACCTATCTGGAGGCTCTCGTCGAGGCCGGTCTGGTCGACGACGTCGCCGATCTGTTCTTCCTCACCCGGGAGCAGCTCGCCGAGGCGACCGGAAGCGACAAGCGCGCCGACTCGCTGCTGGTCCAGCTCGCCAAGGCCAAGAAGCAGCCGCTGAGCAGGGTGTTCTGCGCGCTGGGTGTGGTGCGGACCGGCCGAACGCTCTCGCGGGAGATCGCCCGTCACTTCGGCACGATGGACGCCATCCGGGCTGCCACGGCGGATGAGCTGGCCGAGGTCAACAAGCTTCCGGGGGCCAACGCCCCGAAGATCGCGGCTCACGTCGCCACACTGGGACCGGTCATCGACAAGCTGGCCAAGGCCGGAGTGAACATGGTCGAGCCCGCCGCCGACGATGCGGACACGGTAAGCAAGCCGCTGGCGGGCGAGACGGTCGTCGTCACGGGTGGCATGCACGGGCCTCTGGCCGGACGCAACCGCAACGAAATGAACGAACTCATCGAGCGCGCGGCCGGGACGGCCTCCAGCAGCGTGTCGAAGAAGACGACCATCCTTGTCGCCGGCGAGGGTGCCGGGTCCAAGCTGGCCAAGGCCGAGCAACTCGGCACGAGGGTACTCACCGAGGACGAGTTCGCCGCGCTGGTCGCCGATTACCTCGCCTGACCCCCCTTCACCGCAGGCGGGGCGGCAAGCGAGCCGCCCCGCCTGCGATCGTGCGCGACACCCACGAGAGCCGCAGGACCGGTCGGCATCAGGCCCTGGGGTCGCGCCGACCGGAATCCCTACGTGCGCGAGCAGGGGGGACCCCCAGAGCACGCTCCCCCACTCTCGGCTTCTCCCCCACTCTCGGCTCCGCTCGAGCGGGGGGACCCCCAGAGCGGGAGGTGCCCCCACGACGCCGCTCCTCAACGGGCAAACGCTGCCTGCCACGGCACTTGCGGACAGGTACGACAAGACCGCCACCTCATACGAAGCAGCGGTCTGCCTGGCGTCGTTCCTGCCCTGGGCAAGATCACTTTGAAGACGGACCCTAGACGAGTGCGTTTTGTAAAACAGGTTCGAGCGGCGGTCGCCGACGTTGCCTGAGGCGAAGCCGAGGAACAGCCGGACCTCGCCGGCCGCCGTCTGATAGATGCCTAGGCCTTCCGGCTCACGGAAGACGAGGGTCGAGCCCGCCTTGGTGAGGACCGGGCCCTGCGCGATCTTGGCTGTGTTCATGTCGACACAGGTGACCTCGGAGTTCACCACACCGCCGCTGGCGTCGTAGGACGTCCCGGTGAGCAGGTACAGATACTGGCCGTAGGCTGCGTAGCCCTGGAGCGTCATCGACAGCGCCGGCAGGCTCGGCTGCTTGAAGTCGGCGAGCGGCGAGGAGAAGTCGCCGTTCGTCGCGGCGGCGAGGTCGTAGACCGCGACGTGCTTGCCGTCGCTGAGGTGGTAGCGGACGATCAGCCGGTTGTTGACCGGGTCGATCGAGCAGGTGTGCTCGGTCGCGGCGGCCACCGGCGTGTACTTCGCAGTCCGTCGGGCTGACCCCGCGTGCCCGCTTGAACGCCACGCTGAACGCGAATGCGTCCTCGTATCCCACCTCGCGCGCCACCGCGGCGACGGTGTCCTCCGTGTCGCGCAGCAGGTCCGCGGCCAGGGCCATCCGCCAGCCAGTGAGATATGTGAGCGGCGGCTCGCCGACCGCGCTGGTGAAGCGGGCGGCGATGACGGCAGCGCGTCACCGACAGCCGGAGTGTTCAGCGCCACGTACCAGGACGGGAGTTCGGCCTGCGGCAGTGGGGGACATCAACTGTGGGGAGCCACCGGATCGGCAGATTTGACGGTGTGACAAGACGTTTCTTTCAGCGTGCACACACCTTGACCGGACGGATTTTCGCTCACTAGTTTTTGATCATTGAGCGTTCGGCAGCCACCCCCCGGTCATGCTCAGCCCCCTGGGAGTCACTCATGTGCAACGCTTGCTGCCCGATCCCGCCCGGCCCCCGTATCGACCGGGCCCAGTTCCTCAAGCTGCTCGGCGCCGGTGCCGCAGCGGCTGCCGCGCCGGCGGCGCTTGCGGGAACTGCAGCCGCCGCGACCCGCAGCGCGGCCACGGAGGGCGGTGCCCTGGTCGTGGACAACATACGCGGATACACGATCGCCAACGGCCGCCTGCGCCGGTTCTCCAGCATGCTGGTCACCCCCAGCGGCCAGGTCGCCGCCCTCGACCCGGGCGCGGCGCGCGGCGCCCGCCGTCTCGACGGCCGGGGACGCGTACTCCTGCCCGGTCTGCATGACGCCCACGGGCACCTCTGGGGTCTCGGAGAGCTCGCCGTCCAACTCGACCTCACGGGGACGAAGTCCCTCCAGGAGGCCATGGACCGGCTCGCCGCCTACGCCACGGCCCACCCGGAGATGACCTGGATCCAGGGCCGGGGCTGGAACGAGGTGATCTGGGGTCTGGGGCGGTTGCCCACCGCCCAGGACCTGGATGCCGTGGTCTCCGACCGCCCCGTATGGCTGGTGCGGATCGACGGCCACGCGGGCGTGGCCAACACCAAGGCGCTGCAGATTGCGGGCGTCACCGCCGACACCCCCGATCCGTCGGGCGGCCACGTCGAGCGCGACGCATCCGGCAACCCGACGGGCGTACTGGTCGACGCGGCACAGGAGTTCATCACCTCCAAGCTGCCCGTGCCCACCTTGGACGACGTCCGGATGCGCGCCCTGGCCGCACAGACACGGCTGGGCGCCGTCGGTCTCACCTCCGTCTCGGACGCCGGCACAAGCGCGGACGGCATCGTGGTTCTGCGGCAGCTCGCCGACGAAGGGATGCTCACCCTCCGGGTGAACGCTTTCCTCGACTTCGACGCCTTCACCGAGGTCGGTGCGGACGCACGCACCGACTCGTACGCACGCGACATGTTGCGCGTGCGCACGGTCAAGCTGTACATCGACGGCGCTCTGGGCAGCCACGGTGCGGCCCTGATCACCCCGTACAGCGACATGCCGTCGACCAAGGGGCTGCTCCAGATGGAGCCCGCCGAACTGAACCGGCGGGTGGAGCGGGTCCTGCGCGGCGGCTACCAGGTCGCGGTGCACGCCATCGGAGACCTGGGCAACCGCGTCGTGCTGGATGCCTATGAGAACGGGTTCCGTACCGTGGGAGACAAGAAGCTGCGGCACCGCATCGAACACGCCCAGGTCGTCGCGCTGGACGACATTCCTCGTTTCAAGCGGCTGGGGATCATCGCCTCCATGCAGCCGGTGCACGCCACAGACGACATGAACATGGCCGAGACCCGTGTCGGCTCCGAGCGCATCAAGGGCGCATACGCCTGGCGCACGATGCTCGACCAGGGGACGGTCGTCGCGTCGGGCTCGGACTTCCCGGTCTCGTCCTCGAACCCGTTCGACGGCCTGCATGCCGCGGTCACCCGCACCGACCGCGACGGCAGTCCGGCGGGCGGGTGGTACCCGCAGCAGGCGATGACCCCGGTCGAGGCGCTGCGGTCCTTCACGCTCGACGCGGCGTACGCGGCCCACCAGGAGAAGGTCCTCGGCAGCCTCGAGCCCGGCAAGTGGGCGGACTTCATCCTTGTCGACACGGACCCGTTCGACCTGCCGCGCGGACGTGCGCTGTGGCAGACGAACGTCCTCCAGACGTGGGTCGCGGGCCGCCGGGTCGGGGAGTACGGCGCGCTGTGACGGACGGATGAGATCCTGCCCCTGTCCTCTGTCCGGTCTGCTGCTCCATTGACCGTTGCCGACAGGGACAGCCCCGAGGCCGACCGCACGCTGAGTGCGGTCGGCTTTGGATGCTTCTGGCGGCACCCGTGAGTCCCTGCCGGACAGTTCGGCAGGGGTTTATGGCAGCGCTGAGGCTATGAGGTGAAGTCGTACTCGAGGATGTATCGCGACGCGTTCGTGGTCATCTCGCTGATCTCGACCACGCGGCCAGTGGCGTCAACGGCGGTGCGCACCATCAGGATTACAGACGTGGTGGCCCCGAGCAGTGGTTCGGCGTGTGCGCGGTTGGCGCGCTCACACGACCCCTCCGGCGTCATGTTCACCGTGCTCGCGGCCATGTCCGGAATGGAGCGCGAGTACATCGGCGACCTCACCGCCAGGACTCCGGGGCCTGGACGAGCAAGTGGCTGGGCAGATGCTCCCCACCGTGCTGTCGGCCCACTGCATGGGCCCCCGGCGTGAAGGTGCACGAACGCCGTGCGCAGGTGCCGTCAGTGTCAATGCACGGGCCCCACCCCGCCTGGGGTGGGATGGGGCTCGGATCAGAGCGCCGGGCAGGTCTTGCACCTGCATCTCCCCGCAGGAAGCGGGGCGCCTTTCCTTGGACCACCGACGCAGCACCAGCCGACCCGAGTTGCGGGTGACCAGCTCAAGATCAAGTTTAGCGTACGCCGCCAGCGATCCCATCAGCAGGCCGACGGCCTGCCGATACCGGGCGGAATCAGGGAACCGGCAGGCCCGCGAACGTTCGGCACGGTCCCATGCGCGTCTCAGCGGTGTCGGGACCGTGCCTGCTGTGCGGCACGGTCTGATTCCACGACTCGCTTGCGTGCGTCGGCGAGATCGTTTCGGACTCGGCGGCGCAGTTCCACCGTGGCGTGAAGTTGCCGGGCCAGTTCGGTTACTCGTTCTTCGAGTTCCCTCAACGCCGCTGTGGCCCGCTCGACGGCCGCTTGAGCCTGATCGTGTTCCTCCTTCAACCGAGGGGCCCGCTGCCCGGTTCCGGCCGACCTCGGCGGTGTCGTACGTCCGCTCGCCTTGTGCGGTGCAGCGGCTGGGCCGGCGGGTGCATCGGCTGCAGCAGCGGTGAACCCGACGGGAGGGACGAGGGCTTTGACGAGCCGACCGGAGGCCCATACGCGTGCCGCTTCCGGATCCGCGAGAGCCGCGTGCAAGGTCTCTTCGGCCTTTCGCTGCGCGGCCTCACCGATGGGATGTCCGGCCGCTGCAGCCAGATCGCGAGCCTGCCGTGACAGCGCGTCGACCAGGGCGTGCTGCTGCCGATTCAGTCTCTTCAGCTTCGCGCGGTCAAGGGTGTGGCGGGCCTGGCGCAGGCCTTCACCCAGGCGGAGCAGCCGGGTGACCTGATCGGGCTTCCACTGGACCAGCAGGTTGCTGGCCCACCCCGACAACGTGGGGCGGCGCAGCGCGCCGATCTGGGCAGCCAGCACGGCCCTCCCGGCTGTGAGTGCCTCGTTCGTGCGCACCGTTCGCGCCTTGACGAACTGGGTCGGATGCAGCGCGTACAGCTCGCCGGCGATGCTCTCCAGGTCCATGCCCACCGCCGCCCTCCCCCCCTTCCGTCGCATACAAATATGCCCCCTTTGTCCGCATAAGCGGCATGCGCTTCTCTCGCCCCGTCATGGCACGACGCCACGAAGGCCAGGTAATGCGAGCCACGGCGCAGGTGTGGACGTGGACATGGAGCCTCTCCCCTACCACCCCCGCCCACCCGGGGCGGGAGCTCGTTCACTGCCTGCGCCAGCTCTCGGCGAGAGGACCGGGGCACGCGCCGGGGAGCGCTGCTTGACGGGAAGCCGCGGCTACACCAACGAGAGTGGTTTGGGCGTTTCTGGCGAGTGACGTCTTCCCTGCACCCTTGGCCCGCTGCAGGAAGCCTTGGTGCACTCACACCGAACTCGTCCGTCTGCCCAGCACGCCAGGCAGCCGGACGAGTTCAGCCACCTCGGCGACCACCACAACTGGAGGACTGAATGAAGACACGGAGAGGCTGGACGGCGGCAGGCCGATGGGCAGCAGCCACCGCAGCAGCGGTGGCGCTGGCCGGAACGGCATGGGCGACCGCGACAGCTGCTCAGGCGCAGGAGAACGAGCCCACGTACCGGTGCGTGCTGCTGCACGCCGAAGGGCCCCGGGCTCTGGGACGAGACTGCAGGGCCTTCCACGGAGCACCCGAAGAAGGCCCCCTCTTCGGTACGTTCCGCATCGAGGGCCTCATCGAGCACCGAGCCGTGCGCTGTGAGGCCCCCTTCCCGGAGATCCCCGCTGGCTTCGCAGACCTCCCGCATCTGGTCGAGGGACGGTTCTGCCGCCCCGTAGAGTAACCGGCCGCTTCCGAGCAGCGAGCGGAGCGCCACGACAGCGGCACGCGCGTCGTCCGCTCGCCGCTCCTTCTGCGGACCACGGCTGCGCCGGGTGTTCAGCAACTGGATTACTCAGGCGGCGAAACCGATGTTGGTGACGTACTCGTACTGGCCCCACTGCGAGCCCAGGTCGACCACGGCGTCGCTGACCCAGGCATCGTCGAGAGCCTGGTCGTCGTCGGCAGCCCAGGCCTCGACGATCCGGTCCCAGTGCCGGACGTTCAGAGAGCGGTAATCCACAACACGCTGGCGGGGCCGGTCGACCTGGGACTGGTTGAGCGGGTGGAACTCCACCCTCGTACCGCGGCCTTCGCGGTTGAGACGCGCGAGCAGGTAGCGGGCGACGTTGTGCCGACGCACCGTACGGTAGACCGTCTCGACCTGCTGCAAACTCTTCCTCGACGGATTGCGCTTACCCTCCAACCACGCCTTCAATGTCCGATCGGTGACCGCCAGACCGACCTCGCGGGCCGCCTGGCGAGCGTGGTCGGTACGGGTGAGGTAGTGCAGGCGAGCAAGCAGCCCGCGCCGTGTCGTGACCGGGGTAGCGATGAAGCCGGCGAGCGCGTCGAGTTGGCGTGCCACGGCCTCGTGGCCCCTGACGCCCCGGGCACCGTACTTCCCGAACTCGATGTTGTGTTCCGGCACCTCACGCTCCTTCCTCGCACACCCAATCTACCGGGCCGCATACGGCGACCGCCTCCACCATCGAGCCCAGCACCGCATGCGGGAACCGCTCCCTGGGCGGAGTCCGGCTGGAGTATCAACAGACTTTCTGATAAGGGATATCCACCAGGTGCATGCGCCACTCGGTCGGTGAGAGGGCGCCGCCACGAGGTTGACACACTGTGCCGGACACGTGTGCCGGTTCCAGATCGAGGTGTTGCACGCGCACATGTGTGCCCGCTGCGTACAGGCTGCCCCCGTCGCGGTTGAAGGCGAGAGACATGATCTGGTCGTCGGCGGTGGGCAGGTTGGTGCCCAGTTGCTGGCGGGAGGCGACATCCCACAGCCGCAGCGTGCCGTATTCTCCCGACGCGGCCAGCGTGGTGCCGTCGGGGGAAAAAGCCGCCGGACAGTACGCCCAGCGAGGTACCGGGACTGGCGTCCCACAAGGTGATGCCTCCCTCGATGTCCGCGAAGGCGGCGCGGCTGCCGTCCGGGCTCAAGGCGCTGATGCACGAGCAGTTCCCCATCGGCCGTTGCCGGCTGTGCCCGGTGGTGGGTATCAAGGTTCCCTCGCCAGTCAGCAGAGCGCGGCCATCGTTGGATACGGCATTGATGTTGTCGCCCCCGCCTTCCGAGTCGTGCTGGGCAATGGTCCTTAGCTTGTTGCCGTTGTCCGCATTCCAGACCGTCACGGAACTGTCCGTGTCCCTGCTGCCTGCCTGATGCGAACGCCACCAGGACCGGGGCCCTGGCCCCGGTCCTGGTGGCGTTCGCGCTGGTTCGTACCCGCCGACGGCCGCGTCGGCCTTCGGTAAGCGCGGCCAGCCGGTTCAGGCAGCCAACTCACTCGGCCACCCGAAGGACGCCCGCACCCCGGACCACTGACTCCCACCAGCCGAAGCCGGGTCAGCCGGTGACGAGCTGGTCGAGAGGCGTGTCCGGGTCGGCGAGCGCGCCGCGGTCGACCTGGCCGCCTGAGCGGACCAACTGCTGGATGACATCGTTGACATCCCAGACGTTGACGTTCATCCCAGCCAGCACGCGGCCCTCGGCCAGCCAGAACGCGATGAACTCGCGGCGCCCCAAGTCACCTCGTACGACCACGTGGTCGTACCCGCCGGGCTGGATGTAGCCCGCGTACTCCATGCCGAGGTCGTACTGGTCGGTGAAGAAGTACGGCACCCGGTCGTAGAACGCGCGCTCGCCCAGCATCGACCGCGCGGCCACCGTGGGCTGGTGGAGGGCGTTAGCCCAGTGCTCCACGCGGATGTGTTTACCCAGCATCGGGTGGAAGGCATTGGCCACATCCCCGGCCGCGCAGATGTCCGGGTCCGAGGTGCGCAGTGCCGCGTCGACGACGACGCCCTTGTTCACCTGGAGCCCGGCATCAGCGGCCAAGGCGGTGTTGGGGATGGCGCCGATGCCGACCACGACCGCGTCGGCGTCGATCAGGGAGCCGTCCGCGAGCCGCACCCCGGCGGCCTTTCCGCCGCCACTGTTCACAATCTCGGTGACCTGTGCGGTAAGCCGCAGGTCCACGCCGTGCTCTCGGTGCAGGTCGGCGAAGACGGGTGCGACCTGCGGGCCCAGCAACCGCAGCAACGGTAGCTCGCCCGGCTCGAGGATGGTGGCCTGGACGCCCGCCTCGCGGGCAGCGGCGGCCGCCTCAAGGCCGATCCAGCCCCCGCCGACGAACACCATGCGGGAGGAGTGCTGGAAGGTGTGCTTGATGCGTTCGCAGTCTTCGACGCGGCGCAGATAGAGCACACCGTCCAGGTCGGCGCCGGGAACGTCAAGGCGGCGTGGGGAGGCGCCGGTGGCCAGCAGCAGTTTGTCGTAGCCGGTCGTCTCACCACCGGAGGCGGTGACCGCGTGCCCTTCGCGGTCGATCGTGGTGACTGTGGTGTCCAGGCGCAGATCGATCTCGTGGTCGGTGTACCACTGCGAAGGGTGCACGAAGATCGCCTCGCGGTCCTGCTTGCCCATCAGGTACCCCTTGGACAGCGGCGGCCGCTCGTACGGCGGCTCCGGCTCGTCCCCGAAGAGCACGATACGGCCGTCGAAGCCGCGCTCGCGCAGCGCTTCGGCGGCCTTGGCGCCGGCCAGGCTCGCCCCGACGATCACGAAAGTGGGCTTTGCCATCATCTCGGTCCTACCTCTCCGTGTGGTCGCCACCCCTGTCGTGCAGGCCGGCCACGAGTTTCGCGGCCGGCTCGTCCCAGCTGCCAAGGGGACGCCCGTGGCCGTGCAAGCGGCCGATGCGGCCGAGAGAGGCGATGGCACGGGGCAACGCGATGTCCGATCTGCAACAGGGCTGCCATGCAGGCCATGGCGGGCCTCGGTGATAGCACGGTCAGAAGCCGGGGGCGGAGCGGGTGAAGAACCACAAGGCGGCTGTGTACCACATCAGTGCGATGGCGGTGACCAGGGCGCCGCCGGCGGCCGGAAGCGCCCAACCGGGCAGTCGGCGGCTGTGTACCACCAGAACCTTGGCGACGAACGCGCCGTACAGGACGCAGCCCGTGATGGAGTGCACCGCCACTCGGCTGTTCGTGAACTCAACTCCGTAGGCGGTGACGCAATGGTAGGCGATGGGCAGCGAGAGCAGAAAGGCAAGGAGGCCGATGAGCCGGTGTGTGGGGTGCACCCGGTGCGGCGCGGCCCCCGCTCCCGGTAGGCGCCGGTACATCCACAGCCCGAGCAGCAGCTGGACGACCGCGAGTGCCATCAGAGCGCTACCCAGGCGCGCCTTGAGATCGTTGACGGCGACGCGGCCGTGCCGCCCGAAAAAGCCGCTGGTGTAGTCGGGTGTGTGCGCGCGGCCGAACGCATACACCCCCACCGCGACCGCGACCGGCAGCAACGCAGCCAAAAAGCCCGCCACCTTTCGTGCGGGACGCGGCATCCGTGCTGCCGTGTGCCTGGTCATCAGTCCCCAATCAATCGCGCTCGACCTTGTTGCGGGACGCGTTTACGACGGACCACTGCGGCGCCGGACGCGCTGGTTTCCTCGCCGCTGATGTCACCGGCCGTCGTGCCACCCGCGAAGCAGTGCAGCGGGTGCCCGGTGTAGGTCACTTGAGTGATGCCGTTGGAGCGTTTCGAGGTGCTGATCAGGTTGCCCCTGGCAAACGGGGCCGCCTTGGCCGTGCCAGTGGCGGTGGCCGCGCTGCCGGGTGCGGCCGAGCCGATGTATACGGGGATGCCCGCTGACAGCGCTCCAGATGTGGGCCTGGCGCAGGCGGACGAGCTCGTCCGGCTGGGACATCCGCTTGCGGCAGCAAGCGGCACGGCCGAAACTGCCGGCACCGTCGCCACGGCCATTCCTTTCATGAGCGCTCCATGGTGTCGAACCTGCGCATCCAGGCAGCCGCGGAAAACGACCCCAGCGGACCTCTTCTCCCAGTTGGCCCCGGGTGCTCGGGTCCTGTCCACTCCAACTGGTCCGCCCGGGCAGTGCTGCTCCATTGGTGAGGTCCCCGCTTACCTGACTTTGGCTCGTCAGGGTGACGTCGAGTCGTCGAGGGCCAGGCCGGTTCCGGCGATGAAGCCGTCGAGGACCTCGGGCCGGTACTGGAGGCGTTCGAGCCTGTTGCGGACGAGCGTCTCCAGGCGGTCGAGGGCGACAACGGCGAGGTTGGCCAAACTGCGTTCGACGTGCACCCACACGCCCTCGACCAGGTTGAGGTCGGGCGAGCAGGCGGGCAGCAGGACCACCGTCAGCCACTACCGATCGGCCATCAACTGCCGCATCATGCAGAAGACATGGGTGCTCAACCGGTCTCACACCAGCACGATCGGCGCCCTGACGAGCTGGTGGACGCCGTCGACCAGAGCGATGAAGTCGCGCTCGCCTATGCTGCGGCGCTTGCCCTTGCCCGCGGGGTGGGTGCGCAGCCGGTGGCACAGTCGGGTGCGGGACCCGGGCCGCATGGCGATCAGCCCGGCGACCGATAGCCGACCCGAGCGCCGCCCGCTCACCGTCACGACCAGGGTGTGCCCACGCCGGCCACGGCGCTGACGTCCCGCAGCGGTCAGCCCGCTCCCATCCGCACACCTCACACACCGGGAAATACAACCAACGTCCAAGCCATCAGTGACTTGGAGGAGGATCACCCTGCCGAGCCCAAGTCAGTAACGGTGACCTGGCCCTGCTCATCCGGAAACGGCATGGCCCCGCACGCTACCGCCCCGATGATGCCGCCTGCGAACGGCTTCCATGCTCGACCGGCAGCCTTGCCGGTCCCAGCACAAGCCAATCCCCGGGGCCGCTTCAAGGCGTCTCATCAACACGAAATCTGCGCGAGGCGTGGCCGTTCGAGACCAACATGCTGGGGCCGCTCAACAATGTCGCGCCCCCTGGTGCCCACGATGCCGGAGTTGCGGCGTGCATCGGCTCCTTGCAGGCTGTACCTGGCAAGCGACCTTGATGACGTGAAGAGGTGATCGGGTTGCAGGAGCATGCGCGCCCGGTCAGCCCTCCGAAACGTTGGTGTGGGTGACGCGTGCCGCCTCATGAGCCGGTCTCCCGGTGAGTCCAGTCGTGATTCGTCAACGACCGTCCCCACCACTGGTATCCGACGGACGGGAACCGGCTCGGCAATCCCCGTCCTATTCCGGAGTAAATGTCCGGAGTGCTTCTTTGTGGCACGCGCTGCGGACTTTCCGCTCGACCCGTGATGTCCGCTGACCGTGTGGTCAGCCGTGGCCCAGATGGGCGACGTGTACGACCACGGCTGCCACAGCCCACCATCAGCGACAAGGAGCCCCAGAACATGGGTGGAATACAGAAGACACTCGCCATACTGACCGGAACCGCGCTGGCAGCCGGACTCACCAGCCCCGCCTTCGGATCCAGCGCCGCTCACTCGCCGGCCCTGCCCACCGCGACCACGGGGTCGGGGACGTCGGTCGTGGAATGGAACCGCGAGCTCATCACCATCCTCAGCGATCCGAAGGCACAGCCGGCCACCGTCCACCCCACGCGCAGCTTCGCGCTCCTCCAGGCTGCCGAGTACGACGCGGTGGTATCGATCACCCGGTCCGGCCCCGCCTACTTGTTCTCGGTGTCGGCGCCGCGAGGCGCTCGTGCGGATGCCGCAGCGGACCAGGCAGCCCACGATGTGCTGGTCGCCCTGTACCCGGCCAAGCGCGCCGGCGTGGACCAGCGGCTGAGCAGCCAGTTGTCCGCAATTCCCAACGGCCCGGGCAAGCAGGCGGGCATGGCTGTGGGAGCCGAGGTCGCCCGTCGGCTGATCAGCCTGCGGTCCCACGACGGGTCCTCGGCGAAGCCGCCGCCGTTCCGCCCCGGCGACAAGCCCGGTGAATACCGGCCCACCCCTCCCGACTTCCCCGCACCCGTGTTCACCAACTGGGGCTCGGTCAAGCCCTTCGTGCTGGCCCGCGGACGCCAGTTCCGCCCGGCGGTGCCGCCGGCCGTGAGCACCGCCGCTTACGCCACCGCCTTGAACGAAGTCAAGCGCCTGGGGAGCAAGACCAGCACCGCCCGCACCCCCGATCAGACCGCGGCCGCGAAGTTCTGGGCGGCGCCCCTCTGGATCGTCTGGAACGAGGTCGCACAGGGCCTTGTCACCTCCCAGAAAGCGAGCCTGGACAAGGCGGTGAAGGTTTTCGCCCGGCTCGACCTGTCCCTCGCCGACACCGCGATCGCGATGTACGACGCCAAGTACACCTTCCTCGTATGGCGGCCCGTGACCGCCATCCGGCTCGGCGGTACGCACTACAACCCGCGCATCGTCGGCGATCCCAACTGGACCCCCCTGCTGCCGACCGCCCCGGATCCGTCCGATCCCGGAGGTCACGCCGCCCTCGGCCAGGCGGCCGCAACGGCGCTCGCCGGGGTCTACGGGGCTCGGCATCACCTCGCGGTGACGTCGAAGGGCGTCACCCGAACCTTCTCCGGCTTCCAGGACGTCGCCACCGAAGCGTGGCTCAGCCGAATCTGGTCCGGCCAGCACACCTCGATCGACAACCGCGCGGGCGAGCAACTCGGCACACAGGTGGCCGACTTCGTGGCAGGGCGCCTCTGACCGTCCGCACCGGGCGACCTTCAAAAGCAACATGTCGGTGGCCAGAAGCCAGTGGTACCGAGCGCATCGGTACCACTGGCACGGGCCGCGCTGCGGAACTACTGACTTCGGCTGGTTAGGGTCACGCTGGGGTGTCGAGGGTCAGGCCGGTGCCCGCCATGAACCCGGCAAGGGTGTCGGGCCGGTACTGAAGTCGATTGAGCCGGTTGCGTACGAGGGCTCGAGCCGGTCGAGGGCGACCACGGCGAGGTTGGCCAGGCTGCGCCTGACGTGCACCCATACCCACTCGACGGGGTTGAGATCGGGCGAGTGGGCGGGCAGCAGAAACACCGTCAGCCACTCACGCTCGGCGATCAACTCACGCATGGCCTGGGAGACATGGTGGGTGCCGTCGGCCTGCCTCGTCCTCGAAGCAGATGTAACCTCCGCAGGCCGCCCGGACGATCCGCCTCCCCCTGCCGGGTGAGTGATCTCCTGAGAGGCCAACGTGCCGATCACGAAGAGTGATGCCTCAACTGGCCGTCCTCGCAGAATCCGAGCTGGCCGCTGGCACACTCCCTCACACACGTAGATCACAAAGTCGCACTGGAATACTAGCCCGCCTTCTCCTCCAGCCCTCGAGCCGTCGGCCGCTCGCGTCCCCAGGCGGCCAGGGGCTGGAGTGCGTCGTTGAGGCGCACGCCGTCCTCGGTCAGCGCGTATTCGACGCGGGGCGGCACCTCGTCGTAGGAGACACGGTGTACGACGCCGTCCGCTTCCATCTCACGTAGGTGCGAGGCCAGCACCTTCTCGGTGATCCCCGGAAGCAGTCGTCGTAGCTCGCCGAAGCGGCGGCAGGGGTGCTCGTGGAGCGCCCAGAGGATCAGCACCTTCCACTTGCCGCCGATCACCTCCATCGCAGTGTCGATCCCGCAGGCGTGTCCGTCTGGTGCACCCGGCCGGTTCAAAGTCGTCATGCCCCACCTTTCTGACGTGCTCGCTTACCCCGGGGTAAGCACCCACTCCGAAGTGCGTACTTGATCACCTCCGGGCCTGTGAGCAGCCTAATCGGCATGACACAGAACAATGTTGAGAAGACCTCCGTCACGATGCTGGGTCTCGGCGAGATGGGCACCGCGCTGGCCCGTACCTGGCTTGCCGCCGGCCACCCGCTCACCGTCTGGAACCGCACCCCGGCCCGCGCCGTGGCGCTCGCCGCCGAGGGTGCAAGGGTCGCGGACAGCGCCACTGAGGCGGTCGCAGCGAACACCCTGGTAATCGTTTGCCTGTTGGACGACACCGCGGTCGACGAGGTGCTGGACGGTACCGACCTGGCCGGCAGGGACCTGGTCAACCTGACCACCAGCACCCCTGCCCAGGCCCGCGCCCGCGCCGAGTGGGCCCGCGAGCGCGGCGCCCGCTATCTGGACGGCGGGATCATGGCTGTCCCTCCGATGATCGGCATCCCGGAAGCGGGCGGCTACGTCTTCTACAGCGGCTCGCGGGACCTGTTCGAGCGGCACCAGGAGACCCTGGGCGTCCCGGTCGGCACTACCTACGTCGGCGAGGACGCAGGCTTCGCGGCCCTGCACGACGTGGCCCTGCTCAGCGCCATGTACGGGATGTTCGCCGGGGCCGCGCACGCCTTTGCCCTGATCCGCAAGGAGGACATCGACCCCGCGGCGCTCGCCCCGCTGCTCGCCGACTGGCTCGTCGCGATGGCACCGGCAGTTCACCAGACCGCCGACCAGTTGCGGAGCGGCGACTACACCAAGGGTGTCGTCTCCAATCTCGCCATGCAGGTGGCCGGCACACCGACCTTCCTGAGCACCGCCGAGCAGCAGGGTGTCAGCCCGGAACTGCTCAGCCCGTACTTCGAGTTGATGCGCCGACGCCTGGCCGAGGGCAGCGGCGAGGAGAGCCTGACGGGCGTGATCGACCTGCTGGTGCACTGACCGGCCACTTGCCGCCCCAGCGGCGACCGTGCTGGTCACAGTCCTCAACGAGTGTCTGTGACCGCCACTTTCACAACACGCCGTAGTTGGGGTGGGTGAGGGATGCCCCGGCTGATGCCCGGCGAGGCCGAGAGCGGCAGCCGTGGCGGCCGCCGCCTGGCGGACGCGCCGGGACGGTTGCCCCTGGCAGCATGCGCGAGATCCGCAGCGAGCCCGGTGAGGGCGAGGTCAAGGGCGGGCCAGCCCGGTGGCCGGGCGGCAGACATCGCGCGTCGCGGAGCGATCCGCGAATCCGTGGCCGGCCCGGCCGGCACGCGGACCGGTATCCGGCAGCTGACCCGCAGCGAGAACACTGCCACCACACCGTAGGGCCGAGCGCCGGACGCTGCTGCTCTCCGCTGCCAGCCCGGGCTGAGCGGCAGCACACAACAGCAGGCGCGAACACGCGATGCAGTTCACGCTGAGGGGAGGCAGAAAGGGTGTCCGGCCGGGCCGGCGTGGACCCGGCCGCCCTTCTGCCAGGCGGGGTCGACGTCGTCAGTGGGTGCCCATCCGACAACGGCAGCCTGCCGGGGTCATCGGACGGGTGGCCGGCGCACTGGTTCGCTGCGGCCGCCCGCCCGGGTCCCCGGGGTCAGTCGCGTTCCACGTCGACGGTGGTCAGCTGGGCATACCGCTGCGGATCCGTGCGCCGGATGTAGCGAGCCACGATGAGCCCGATGCAGAACACCACGGGCAGCGGGACGAGCAGTCCGATGTTGACCGCACTGGATGCCCCGGTGAGCAGGTCGAACCGCAGGGCCGCGAGGACGGTGAGCACGCACAGGCCGAGGAAGGAGAGCAAAGGCGCCCACTGCGCCCGGAAGCTGGAAACCCCCCGGCGGTCGCGGCGGAAGAACCCGTACACGGCCAGGGCGGCGAGCGCCTGCATGGCCATGATGCCCAGGACTCCGGTGCCGTTCGGCCATAGGAAGACCACCGCGTACGGGTCGGCATCACTGAGGGCCCCGGCGGCGATGAAGGCCGCCGCGAGGAGGCTCTGGACCACCACGGCGGTGCCCGGGGAGCCGCTGCGGGGCGAGACTCGGGCCAGCGGGCGGGGCAGCAGCCCCTCACGGCCGAGGGCGTACATATATCGGGCGGCAGCGTTGTGAAAGGCGAGGGTGGCAGCGAAGGCACTGGTGATGATCAGCAGATGCATGCTGTCGGAGAGCCATGGGCCGACGAAGCGGTCAGCCGCACTGAACACCATGTCGGGGCCGTTGCCGCCGCGCGCGACTCGCACGGCGTCTGCGGCGCCGAAGGCACCCATCACCACCCACACGGCAAAGGCGTAGAAGACGGCGAGGAAGCCGACGGCGATGAACGTGGCCCGCGGCACCGTGCGCTTCGGCTCCCGCGCCTCCTCGGCGTAGATCGCGGTCGCCTCGAACCCGGTGAAGGCGCCGATGGCCAGGACGAACATGCCCGCCACTCCCGCGCCGCCCAGCGATGCCGGGTTCAGGACCGCGGGGTCGAGGGCGGCGGTGCCGCGATGGTTCAGCACCCCGCCCTCCAGGATCAGCAGGACCACGACCTCCAGCACCAGCGCGAGTCCCAACACCTTGGCGCTGAGGGTGACCCGGAGCCAGCCGAGGACGCCGACGGCGGCGATACAGACCGCCGACCAGAGCCACCAGGGCGCACCGAACCCGGTGAGGTCCTTCACCCCGCTCGAGGCGAAGAAGCCGAAGCAGGCGACGAGCCCGATCTCCACCAGGTTGTAGGAGACGACGGCGACGTAGGCCGTCCCTATGCCGGTGGCCTTGCCCAAGCCGTGTGCCACGTAGGCGTAGAAGGCGCCGGCGTTGCGGACGTGCAGGCTCATGGCGGTGAAGCCGGCAGCGAACAGCGCCAGCAGTCCGCCGGACAGGACGTATCCCAGGGGGGTGGCGAGTCCGCCCATGGCCATCGCGGCAGGGGCGACCCCGGCCACGGCTGTCAGAGGTGCAGCAGCGGCGACCACGAAGAAAACCAGGTCGAAAACGCCGATGGCGGCGCTGCTGAGGACGGTGCCGCCCGGGGCAGGCGGCTCACCGGGCTGCGGGACGGGGGTGTTCGGATGCGCGGCGGGGGCACCGCCGGAGCCGCTGATGACGGACACGGGACTCCTAGGTGGATGCGCTGGGTGGCTGCGGGAGGCAGAAGATGAAGACCGCTTCGGCAGGAGGGCAGGTCCGCGGCGTTCCGGCGCTGGGGGCGGCCCTGCACAAAAGCTGTGAACTACGCGGGCGAGTGCGGGTGAAGCACCCGGCCGGCGGCGCTACCAGGCACGCTGGACACCTGGCTGGGGAGCCGGCAGATCCGGCACCGGGCAGTTGTCGGTCGCCACCACCCGGCCGGCGTGGGTCACGAGCAGGCGCCGGGGGTGCGCGGCGACCGCCTCGGCGACGCTGCCTGCGGCGACAGCGACGAGGTCCGCGCGGCTCCCCGGCCGCAGCCCGTAGCGGTCCAGGCCCAGGGCAGCGGCGGCCTCTGTGGTGACGAGCGAGGCCGCGGTGTGCAATTCGTCGTCGGTCATGAGGTCGGAGCGCAGGCCGATGATGGTCGCCCGTTCCAGCATGTCGCCGGTGCCGTAGGGCCACCAGGCGTCGCGGATGTTGTCGGAGCCGGCGAAGATGCGGACGCCTGCCTCGCGCAGCCGCAGTACCGGCGGTATGGGTCCGGCCGGCCCATTGGTGAGGATGGACACCTCCGCCCCCGCGAGCTCCTTCGCCGTACGGGCGAAAGTGGCGTCCTCGACGTCGCCCAGGCAGTAGGCATGACTGACGGTGACGCGGCCGCCCATGCCGAGCGCCCTGGTCCGGGCGGCGATCGCGCGCAGCTGCGCGGCTCCCACCTCGCCGGGGTCGTGCAGATGGATGTCGACGCCGACGCCGTGTCGCTCGGCGAGCCCGAAGACGACGTCGAGTTGCCCCTCGACATCACCATCGAAGCCATGGGGGTCGAGGCCGCCGACGAGGTCGGCGCCTTCGCGCAGCGCCGCGTCCAGCAGGTCGGGGACGCCGGGCGCGGCGACCACCCCACTCTGCGGAAAGGCCACGATCTGCAGGGTGATGAGATCACGGACGTTTTCCCTGACCTCCAGCAATGCGTGCAGGTTCGCCAGGCGGGACTGCGGGTCGATGTCGACGTGCGAGCGGGCATGCCCGGTGCCGTGCTCCACCATGCGGTGGACCAGCTCCAGGGCGCGCTCGGTGACGGGAGTGGTGAGCCGCCGACGGGTGTCGAGCTCGGCGGTGACCCGGTCGCGGATCGTGCTGCCCACCATGTGGGGCTGCCAGGGGACTCCGAGGAACGTCTTGTCCAGGTGGCAGTGGCCGTCCACGAAAGCGGGCAGCAACAGTGCGCCGGCCAGTTCGATCCGGTCGTCGCCGACGCTGCCGGTCGTTTCGGTGGGTGCGTCACCGGGTGTGACGCGCTCGTGGACGGCTGCGATGTGACCGTCGCGCAGGGACACGTCCGCGCGCCGGCCGTCCGGCAGCGTGACGTTGGTCAGTACGACGGGGGACGAAGGGCTGCTGTGCATGCGGCTTTCCGAAGGTGTGAGGGGCGACTAGGGCTGTCCCGGCTTGTGTCGACGCGACTGCGCCGTGGACTGAAGCGGCACGCTACTTGGTATACCGAATACCATGCAAGGGGTCCGTTCGCCGGGCGGGCACTAGGATGACGCGGGAACAGCGGCGGCCGGCGGAAGGCGCGAAATGACGGAGAGCACGCGACGCACCAGCATCGGTGCGGGGGACAAGTCCCTGCGTGACCAGGTGTACGAGGCGCTGCGCGAACGCATCATCGAAGGGGAACTCGAGCCCGGCCGGCGGGTCGTCGAGCGCGATCTGGCCGCCGAGTTCGAGGTCTCCCGCATTCCGGTGCGTGAGGCCATGCAGCGGCTGGAGGCGGAGGGCTTCCTCACCACCCAGCCCCGCCGCGGTGCAGTCGTCTCCCGGGTAGGGGTGGAGGACGCCGCCCACTTCTTCGACGTCCGCGAATCTCTCGAAGCGCTCGCCGCGGACCTTGCCGCACGGCACACCGACGCGGCCGGTCTGCGGCGGCTGGAGCAGCTGCTCGTTCGCGCCCGCCGGGCCACCGAGCGCGGGCGAGCCCGGGACGTCGCAGCGCTTAATGCCGACTTCCACCGCCAGATCGTGGTCCTGTCCGGCAACCCGCTGCTCCAGGACCTCATGCAGCCGCTGGACGGGCGGCTGCGCCGGCTCTTCCGGCTGACGGCCGAGCCCGGTGACGGCCCACTGATGTGCGGTGAGCACGAAGAACTGTTCCATGCTCTGCAGGCGGGCGACCCGCAGACCGCTGCCCGCCTCGCCAGACGACATGTCGCCAACACCCGCGCGGCAGCCCTGAAGATGCTCGCCGACCGCGCCGCGGGTCAGGAAGAGCAGCCCCAGGCCGCCGTCGGCTCTCGGTGAGCGGACGTCTCACGCCGACCGCCTGCGCCACGGCCTGCCGTGTGTCACCTCCTCGCGACTGGGCGAGCGCGGCCCGCGGGCGGGGGCGGGGCTTGCGGCGCGCCAGGCGTGCACGCTGGATACGGAAGCGGCTCCCCCTGCTTGTATCGGTAGTGGCAGCTGCCTTCCGCCATCTGCTTCTGCACGGTGTACGTCGCCTGCGGGCCTGCACCGCCGGGGAGCGTCGGCGTGGACGGGTCGCGAAGAGGCACGTGGCTGGGCAGATGCTCCCCACCGTGCTGTCGACCTACCCGGGCGACCTTTCACCGCTGTGACCAGCGGGGGTGCCGTAGGGCATCGAACGGTCCGGCCCCGGATCCGGCAGCGTCGGGGAGAACGTCAGGGCAGGGTCAGGACGCGGGGGCCCTGGTCGGTGATGGCGACGGTGTGCTCGATGTGGGCGACCCTGCTGCCGTCGGTGGTGCGCAGGGTCCAGCCATCGCTATCGGTGCGGTAGGTGTTCTGCCCGCCGGCCATGAGCATGGGTTCGATGGCGAGGACCAGGCCGTGGCGGAGGGGGAAGCCACGGCCGGGGCGGCCGCGGTTGGGGACGTGGGGGTCTTCGTGCATGCGGCGGCCGATGCCGTGGCCGCCGAAATCGGCGGGCATGCCGCAGCCCGCCTTGCGGGCGACGGTGTCGATGGCGTGGGAGATGTCGCCGATGCGACTGCCCACCTGGGCGGCGGCGATGCCGGCGTCGAGGGCTTGCTGGGTGGCGTCGATCAGATCGAGGTCGCCGGGGCGTGGCGTTCCGACGGTGAAGGTGATGGCCGCGTCGCCTGTCCAGCCGTCGAGTTGGGCGCCGCAGTCGATGCTCACCAGGTCGCCGTCGCGCAGCCGGTAGCCGGTGGGGATGCCGTGCGACACGGCGTCGTTGACGGACGTGCAGATCACGGCCGGGAAAGCGACCGGGGCGAAGGACGGCCGGTATCCGAGGAACGGGGAGCCGGCTCCGGCCTCGGCCAGAACTGACCGGGCCGCTTCGTCCAGTTCTTGCAGGGGCACCCCCACGCCGGCTGCTTCTCGGGCTGCGGCCAGGGCGTGGGCTACCACACGTCCGGCTTCCCTCATCGCGTCCAATGCGGCATCGGTATGGCCTTGAACCGCTGCCTCAGCCTGAGGGCGTCAAGGAGGCGCTGCTCGTGCGTGGCGAGGTTCGGGCCGTCGTCCTGAAGTGCGAGTCCGAGGATGACTACGATCTGGCCCGCGAAGCATGAGCAGCGAGAAGTGAACGCCCCGAGTCGTCTGTACTTGGGCAGCTTGGAGGACGCCCCGCCTGGATTCAGGGAGACGAAACCCCGTCCTGTCCCTCATGCGCCCACACGATGCCGTTCATCGTCCAGCTCGAGGAAGGCCCGGATCACACCACCGCCATGAATTTCGGCGGCCTCGGCAGTGCCTACGCGTTCGCCTGCGAGCCGTGTTGTCGAGCGTTGTTCCTGTGGCAGTGCTGAGGCGGACTCGGCGATCTCGAACTTTCACGCGAGAGCCGGCCGGTTGAGCTGCGGCGACGGGGTGAGATGGTGACTGTTACATATTCCGGACAATCTTCTCCCTATATCCCAGAACTCTCTCCTGAGGCAGTGCGTCTCACTTTCCGTAAGTCGTACTCGACACAGGGAGTGCCGGACGAAGGTCCGGCACTGGAGAAGAGGGAACCATGACCGCCAAGCTCAACCGCGCCGCTCGCTGCACCGCCGCCGTACTGGCCGTCATCGCCGTCGGCGCCGGGGCCACCGCATGCGACGCGCCCTCCTCCCGCGCCGACGCACGCTCAGGTGCGGCGAAGGACTCGTCGTCCGGCCAACAGGGCGGCTCGCAGGACACGGCCCAGCACTCCTCCGCGGCCGACGTGAAGAAGACTGCCCGGCAAGGTTCGCGGACCGACGCCGTGAACGTCTCCTCCGCCACCACCAGCAAGCGATGCCACACCGGCGAACTGCGCTACAGCTGGGGCTCCGCGCACGGTGGCGCCCCGGACATGAACGACACCACCGACCAGCAGATCGCGGCGATCCGGCTGAAGAACAGCGGTGGACGCACCTGCACCCTGCGCGGCTTCCCGGGAGTCCGCCTGATCAGCAAGTCCGGCGACGCCTGGGACCTGCGCCGCTCCGCGGACAAGCCGAGCACCATCACCCTGCGGCCCGGCGACGACACAGCCCTGATCACCATGAGCATCCTGCCGGTCGCCAAGAACGACCCGGACACCAAGCCGTTCGTGCCGAGCAAGGTCCTGATCACCCCACCCAACGAGACGTCGCACGTCACCCTCGACTGGCCCTACGGCGGCGCCATCCTGGACCAGTCCGGCGCCACCCACCCCGGCACCTTCGTCAACTCGATCAGCGTGGGCTGAACCCACCACGCCCCACCAGCCACCGGCATTCATCAGCACCTCTACGCCGAGACTCTGTTCATCACCGGCAGCGCGAAGGTGTTCCGGGAGACCGCCCGGCACTTCCTCGACGTTGCGCGAAACGGTCCCGGCTACGTCCCCGTCCACCCGAGCCACCCGCACTTCTGCACTTCTGCACACAGCTTCACACCAACGACGGCGTTCTCGGCAACGTACGCGAGATGCACATCGAGCTCTGGTTCACCTTCGCCGGCTACAGCAGGCCCGGGGAGCAAGACCTTGGCTCCTACGGCGTTGTCCGGATGCTCGACGAGATCCGCTGGGAACCGAAGAAGGTATTCCACACGATGGCGGCCAGATACCAACGTAGCTGACCCAGTGAAACCGTGACGACGATTGACGCCGCCCCGTCGACTGGCTCGCGAGGCGTCGGGCGAGCGGTCGGCGGGCACTGCGCCGGGGCCGGCAGGACGTGGTCGTCTTCGGCCGCGCGTTCGTGGCGCGGAAGGGAGCGGGCCGCCGCCGGAGCGCTTCTGCGGCGGCCCGCCGAATACGTGTGGCTGAGCGTTTGAGTTGGCCACCTGAGCACCCCGGTCGACCGTCCCCAAGCCCGTGGGGCTGAGGAAGTCATAGGCCTCTGGCAGTAGGTCCCGGGCCTCATGTGCGCATCGAGCATGCTGGCTAGGGTCGACACTCATGCAGAACACGGAGATCGTTCGCCGCCAGGCGACGGAACGCAGGCGCGACACTCTTGAACGGCTTGTCACCGAGAGGGATGTATGGGTATCGACGGCTCATCCCGATTACGGGCCGCATCAGGTGCCTCTGTGGTTCTTGTGGGATGGGCGAGCGGTGTGGATGTGCACGAGCGCCACCTCTGTGACTGCGCGGAACGTCCGTAGAGAGCCGCGCGTGCGCCTGGGACTGCCGGACACCTTCGATGTGGTGCTTCTCCAGGGTGAGGCGGAGTGCTTCCCGGACCAAGGGGTGCCCAACGATGCAGCGGAGGCATTCGCCGACAAGTTCGGCTGGGACCCGCGTACGGAGGAGGGATCCTTCCTGTATATGCGCGTGGTGCCGAAGACTGTGCGCGCTTGGCGCGGTACGCCGGAACTACGCGGCAGAGTCATCATGCGCGACGGAACATGGCTGGACTAGCCGTCCTCCCCACCAGGAGCCCTCTGGAAGTTGGATCCCAAGCCCGCCCCCTCAATTCGAACAAGCAGGGAGGCTACACAGGCACCCACGGCTCTCGACTTGACCGCTTGGCACCGTGAGGTGTCTACCGCCCTGCGACCACCCGAGCCCGCGCGGAACAGCAAACTGCCGGCTGCCCTCGCACCATCGGACGGTAGGGCCGTGATCCGCCTGGGGCAGGATGAGCTCCATGGCACAGCAGATCTTGCCCCCGTCGGAGTCCTGGCGCCGGCTGGAAGAAGTCCTACTGGCACGACTTCGACTACGTCATCGCCATCGACTACAACCGCGTCAGGGCACCGCGCCGAACAACCCGGCCCGTCCGCAAGGGCAGTCGGGGGGCGGCAGCATCTGGCTGCACATGGATCACGGCAGCGGCACGTCGGCGTGTGTCGGCCAGTCCAAGGCGGACATGGAGTACCTGCTGCGCACCCTCGATCCCAGGCTCCACCCCGTCGTGGTGATGGGCGACAGCACGGAGCCGAAGGGCTTGCCCGGCCGGGCAAGCTGAGCGCGCTCCGGTCCGGCGTCGGCGCGCGGTCGCGGAGCGATGGCAGGCGCCGACGCCGAGGGCCGTCTCCTACACTCGCGGGATGAACGACTACACGTGCACCCACTGCGGCACCGTCGGTCTGATGGAGGGTTTCATCGAGGACGCCGGCGACCACTCGCGCGGGTACGCGCGCTGGATCGAGGGCGCGTTGGAGCGGGGGATCTTAGGGGGCGCCAAGCGGATGGGCCGGCCCCGGCGGCAGATAGAGGCGTACCGCTGCCCTGAGTGCGGGCACCTGGAACTGTTCGCCACCGGCGAGGTGTAGTCGGTCCTCGTCCGCTCCGAACGCCCGTACTGGTAGGACCCCCCGCCTTCGCGTCGCGGCTCTCGGACGCGCGTGAACGTTAGGGCGGGCGGGTCGCCAGGTGGCGCCGGCCGGTTCCTTGATCGTGGTGTTGATGCGGTTGAAGAAGTCGGTCAGGCTGATCATGAGGTGATCGCGGAGAGTTGTTCCTCGTTGAAGGGGAGCCAGCTGCCGCGCAGCCGGCTCCTGGTGGTGTCAGAATCCGATGGCTTCGCGAAGCAGCAGAACGGTGCCGCGCCCCGGGTGGGGTTCTGCGTTGAGGATGAGCATGCGGTTGAGGGAACTGGGCACCCCGTAGGCCTTCATGCAGCGCTCGTTTTCCAGCGGGACGCAGTGGTCTTCGATGCGTTGCAGCGCGGTGCTCAGGTCGGGCACCACCTTCTGCGCTCCGACGACCCAGATCACGCGGGGCGCGGCGCCCGCGTAGCCGGCCAGCTGGCTTCCGCTGGCCGAGGCGGCCACAAGGGAGCCGGTCTCGGTGACCGCGGCGACGCTGCCCACCATGACGTCGGGGCAAGCGAGCATCCGCCAGATCTCGGTCAATTGGGTGGCGCGGTCCATGGACGAGCTGCGTGCCTTGACGGAGTCGTATCGCCCGCTGCTGTTGATGTCCGCATCGATACCGGACAGGCGGAGGGTCTCGCTGGCCCCGGTGAACACAGTGGTTCCCTCGGGAATCAGGTCCTTGATGCGGGCCCGCGCGGCGGCGGCGTCATCGAGGATCTCGACGGCGAAATTTTTTTCCCGCAGCGCGCCGGCCACTCGCTCCAGGCGCTCGGCGGGCGCCGGTTCGATGAACAGTGTTGCCGGAACCGGGATAGTCATGGTGCCTCCAGGCTGATCATGCATGTCAGGTCATAGCGAGCAGACGCTGCCGTCCGGCGCGATCACCGGGCACGAAGAAGCGGGTCATGGTGCTGCCCGCGCCTCCTGCTCGCTGAGCGATGTGTTCGTCTCGTCAGTACGACAAGACACCCCGTCGGAATGTGAGGCGAGACGCCTCTACGCCGCCTCGGGCGTGACTGTGAAGGCGGGTAATTCGGGACCCGAACTCCCTGACCGGGCACCGCATCTCCGGCCTCCGGGGTTGGCGCCGTCCCTCGTGACGCGCGGCGGGCGGCGGGCGGCCACGGTCGACCGTGCAGCGCGTGTTGCACACGGCTGGCGAAGGCGCCCTGGCCCACCCGGCGGGTCAGCCCGAAGTCGGCGGGAGGCGGATCGCTCCCTGGGCGGCGATCGTCCCCGCAGCCGTCGGCGGCCTTGGCGCGACCGCGTTCTGGGCGCCCGTGCTGCTGAGCTGGTTCGGTGTGGGTGGCTCGGCCGGGTTCAGCGGTGGTGGCTGGGAAGTACTGGCCCGTGTGTGCAACGCCCCCGGGATGCTGTGGGGCCCGCTCGTCCTGGTCCTGACCTACGTCTGCTACGTGCGCCGCTGCTGACCCGTCAAGTACCACGGCTACAGCACCGGTTCGGTGGCCTCCTGACAGCGTGGCCCATGGTGCGGTGTGCAGCGGTCGGCGACTTGGTCATGCAGATGGTGGCAGACCGGCGGCCACCGCAGCGGTCATCACGACCGTGCTCAACGATCAGCAGCTAGCCGCGTACGGGTGGCGGATCGCGTTCGGACTGTGTGGGCTGCTGGGCATCGCAGGGCTGTGGATGCGCAGCCGGATCGATGAGACCGAGCAGTTCGCGGCGGTGGCCCGGGAGGGACCTGGCGAAGGGAGGCTTTCGTCGTAGGGTGGAAGGCGGCCGAAGGCGGCCAACGGCCAAGGGAGCCATGTATGACGCGGTACCTGATCTCGTTTGATGACGGCGCGATGACTTTCCCCGAGGAGGAGTTGCCCGAGGTGGCCGAGGCCTCACTCAAGGTGGTGCGTGAGGCTCAGGACGCCGCTGTGTGGGTCTTCGGTGGTGGACTGGAAAGGCAGCAGGCGAGCGTCGTGGCCATCGACGGGACCGTCACCAACGGCCCGTACCCGGAGACCAAGGCGGTGCTCGGCGGGTTTGCGGTCATCGATGTGCCCTCACGCGAGGACGCGCTGGAGTGGGCTGCCAAGCTCGCTGCCGCGTGCCGCTGTGCGCAAGAGGTCCGCGAGATCCTGCCCGACCCGACCGTCTGATCGAAGACGGCCCGCCGCGGCTGGGCCCGGTTCGGAAGCGGGCCACTGCAGTTGGCCGGCGGAAGCGCCCCCGGGGCAGGGTCGGTATGCCCTTGCCCCGGGGGCTCCAGGGTTCCGTCAGCAGCAGCGGCTCTGGGGGTTGGCTTCGCGGTGGCGGGAGCGGTGGCGTTCGTAGTCCCGCCGGGTCGGCACCGGTTCGCCGGGATGTTGCTCCTCGTGCCGTCGGCAGTGGCGTTCGTAGTCCGCCGTGCCCGAGATCTCCCAAAAGTACCAGCGGACGCCCCGTAGCAGCCGGGTCAGGGGGCCGAGGAGCGTGGCCGCTCTGCTTTGCGCCCTCATTCCCGCTCGGCCTGGCTCGTGGACGCGCCGACCAGCGCCTTGGAGCGGGCCGCCGGGACGATGATCGTGGACTCCACGTACGGGGTCTCCGCCGTCGGCAGCGGCTGCACGGACCGTACGGCCCGGACACAGATCACGGCTGCGTGGCCGATCACGAACGTGACCAGCACGAGGAAGACGGCCATGATGACGCCGTCCACTGTGGAGTTGAGCACCACCGTCTTCATGTCGTCGAGCGACTTCGCCGGGGCGAGGATCTTCCCGTCGTCGAGTGCGTCCGCGTACAGCTGACGCTGAGCGAAGAAGCCGATCTTCGGGTTGCTGTCGAAGATCTTCTGCCAGCCGGCGGTGAACGTGACGGACACGTCCCACACCAGCGGGATGCCCGTGACCCACGCCCAGCGCAGTTTTCCGGCCTTGATGAGCAGGGTCGTACCCACGGTCAGCGCGATGGCCGCGAGCAGTTGGTTGGCGATGCCGAACAGCGGGAAGAGCTGGTTGATCCCGCCGAGCGGGTCCGTGGCACCGACGTAGAGGAAGTAGCCCCACAGGCCGACGATGACGGCGCTGGTGATCCAGATGCCCGGCTTCCAGGTGACCCGGCCGATCGGCTTCCAGACGTTGCCGAGCATGTCCTGGAGCATGAAGCGGCCGACCCGGGTGCCGGCGTCCACCGTGGTGAGGATGAACAGCGCCTCGAACATGATCGCGAAGTGGTACCAGAACGCCTTCATGGCGTGCCCACCGAACACTCCGGAGAAGATCTCCGCCATGCCGAACGCGAGGGTGGGCGCACCGCCGGTGCGGGCGATCAGGCTCTGCTCCTCGACCGAGTGGGCGGCCGCCGCCAGGTCGCCCGGGCTGATGGTGAAGCCGAGGTGCGCGACCGCCTGGGAGGCGCTTTCCACCGTGGTGCCGAGCAATCCTGCCGGGGCGTTCATCGCGTAGTACAGGCCGGGGTCGAGCACGGAGGCCGCGACGAGTGCCATCACGGCGACGAACGACTCCATGAGCATTGCGCCGTAGCCGATGAGCCGGACCTGCGATTCCTTCTGGATGAGCTTGGGGGTGGTGCCGGAGGACACGAGCGCATGGAAGCCGGACAGGGCACCGCAGGCGATCGTGATGAACAGGAACGGGAACAGCGCCCCGGCGAAGACCGGCCCGGTACCCGAGGAGGCGAACGGGCTCACGGCGTCGTTCTTCAGCATGGGCGCGGTGACCACGACGCCGACCGCGAGCAGCACGATCGTGCCGATCTTCATAAAGGTCGACAGATAGTCACGCGGCGCCAGCAGCATCCACACCGGCAGCACCGAGGCGACGAAGCCGTAGCCGACGAGGCAGAAGACCAGGGTGGTCGGCGCCCAGGTGAACGTCTCCGCCCAGGAGGAGTTCTCGACCCATCCGCCGCCGGCGATCGCGAACAGCAGGAGGGCGACACCGATGAGGCTGGACTCGATGACCCGGCCGGGCCTCAGGTAGCGCAGGTAGAAGCCCATGAACAGGGCGATGGGGATGGTCATCGTCACCGAGAAGGTGCCCCAGGGCGATGCCGCCAACGCGTTGACGACCACAAGGGCCAACACGGCCAATATGATGATCATGATGGCTAGGACGGCTATCAGCGCCGCGGTGCCGCCCACCCGGCCGATCTCGTCGCGGGCCATCTGACCGAGGCTCTTCCCGTCCCGCCGCATGGAGATGAAGAGCACCACCATGTCCTGGACGGCTCCGGCGAATATCACGCCGACCACGATCCAGATGGTGCCCGGAAGGTAACCCATCTGCGCCGCCATGACGGGCCCGACGAGCGGCCCGGCGCCCGCGATGGCGGCGAAGTGATGGCCGAACAGCACGCGTCGGTCGGTGGGCTGGTAGTCGATTCCGTCCTCGAGGCGCTCGGCGGGTGTGGCCCGGCGGTCGTCGAGTTCCAGGACCCGGCGGGCGATGAAGCGCGAGTAGAAACGGTAGGCGATCGCGTACGAGCCGAGCGCTGCCACGACCAGCCAGATGGCGGAGATCTTCTCGCCCCTGGCCAGAGCGACCATGCCCCAGGCGATGGCGCCGACCAAGGCGACGCCCGTCCATATCAGGATCGTTTTCGGTGTGGGGAGCGCGCTGCGGGCGCCGTTGACAGACACGGTTGCTCCAGATGTTCGGGGACGACTTTTGGGCGTCTCAGGAGGTGGGGGTCGAGGAGGAGTTGCCGTGGCCCGACTACTGGTTGACAGGAAATGTTCAATCTCTCTCAGTCCCGCGCTTCCGTAGGGCGCGCCCGTCTCCTCCCGAGCCGCCGGAGGGCGAAGGCACCGAGCAACACTGCGGCTCCCAGCAGCACACATGCGAACTGGTACCAGTAAAAGAGGGGCCGGCCGAGCAGCCGCGGTTCCGTCCTCATGTACAGGGGCGCGGGCAATGGCCCGAAGAACACAGCCGCCAGGCAGAGCCGGCCGGCCACTCGTGCTGCAGCTCTACCGCCTGAGTCACCGTCACATGCCCGGTTTTCGAAGGGCTTTTTCCAGACACACGCCGATGCCTCCCCTCTTCCCGTCACGAACGTTGTCTGGGCAGGTGGTAGGCCCACATCGGACGTGAACACCTCGACGCCACCGCTCTGTTCTTTGGCTGGAATGAACGGTCAGGGGCGAGTTCCTCTCCGCGCTGATGACTGTCCGGCCTGATGACGGCCTCCCGGCATGGGGTCTGCGTCCGGTAGTTGCGTATGGGCCCGCGAGGGTTTACCGCGACAGGGCCGGTTTCCACCCGACGGCGTTCCTCGCTGCGATTCCGGGTTGGGGATCACCGCTCCGCCGACCGGACATCAGGTCATTTCGAGCGTGGAGGAGTCATGAACAACCTCGCCCCTGTGATCACCTGTGCGGCTGTCCTTCTCGTCGCCTCGGCGATCGCGCTGTGGGGTGGCCGCTTCGCCTCGACCGGCTCCGGAGTCAGCACGGACCTCGAGGACTGGGCCCTGGCCGACCGCCGGCATGGCGGCGGTCTCATCTGGTGCTTGCTCGGCGGCGCCATATACACCGCGTACACGTTCACGGCCGTGCCGGCAGCGGTCTTCACATCCGGCGGCATCGGCTTCTACGCTCTTCCCTACACGGTGATCATCTGCGCTATCGCCTTCGTTCTCCTGCCTCGTCTGGCAGCGACGGCGCGAGCCCACGGGCACGTCACCATCGCGGACTTTGTGCGGGTGCGATACGGGTCGCCGTTGCTCGCGCTCGCCGTCTCCCTCACCGGAATCTTCGCGACGATGCCGTACATCGCCCTGCAACTGCTTGGCCTGCGAGCCGTGCTCAGTGTGCTGGGCATCCGGCCGGACGGGCTGGTGGGCGACGCGGCGCTCACTGCCGTGTTCGCGGTGCTCGGCATCTCCACCTATCGGTACGGGCTGCGCGCGCCGACACTCGTATCGGTCGTCAAGGCGGTGCTGGTCATCGGCTCGACGCTCACCATCGGTTCCCTCGTCCTCGCCCGCCTCGGGTCACCAGCGACCGTGTTCGCTCGTGCCGACGCCGCGTTCGCGGCGACCGACGGTGCCGTCGCGCTCGTGCCGGATCCGTCGCTGGCACCGGCGTACATTTCCCTCGCCCTCGGCTCGGCGCTCGCCCTGTTCGCCTTCCCACACGTCCTGCTGGTGGCCTTCTCCGCCCGCACAGACGGCGTACTGCGCCGGTCGTCCGTCACCCTGCACGGCTGGACGGCGATGCTCGGACTGTTCGCACTGTTCGGTATCGCGGCGCTTGCGTCGGGCGCTGGTGAACCAAGGAGGGTTCTCCTCCCTGGTACGGCTCTCGTTCGGCCCGGTGGAAGTCCAGGTTTACGCGGGTGTGGTCGGCCTCGCCGTCAATCTCGCGATCGTGGCGCTGACGAGCCCGCTGCTGAATCGACTGGGCGTGCCACGCGGACTGCCTGGAGTACTGAGGCCGGCCGACGTCGTGCGCAAGGATGGGGTGCGGTCGTGAGATGAACCGACAAGCCCTGGCACCGAGCAGGCGGCCCTGCGACGGCGGTCGAGAGCACTTCCGGAGGCGCCGGCAGCGCCCTGGCCGAGGGCGCTGCCGGCTTCTCGCCCGGGCCGGAAACCGCCGGTGTGCCGCAGCCCCTTGCGGCCGGTACCGAGCCCGGCGTTGACCTGCGCGACGTGGAACGCGAGACGGCGATGATCCGCCTGTTCGATGGCCATCACGCCCAACTGGTCCGCTTGGCCGTGCTATTGGGTGCCGAGCAGGACGCCGAGGACGTCGTCGCCGAGGCTTTCTGTGTGCTGCACAGCCGCTGGTACCGACTTCGTGCACCGGAGGCGGCACCCGCGTACCTTCGTTCCGTGGTGTGCAATCTCGTGCGGATACGCATACGGCGCCTTCAGGTCTCGCGGCGCCATGCGGATGTGGAGCTGTTCCACATCGCCTCCGCCGAGTCGACCGCGCTGCTGCACGAGGACCAGCGGCAGGTGGTCGACGCGCTGAAGAACCTGCCTACCCGGCAGCGGGAGGCGCTGGTACTGCGGTACTGGATGGACCTGAAGGAGAGGGAGATAGCCGAGGCGATGGGTATCAGTACGGGTGCGGTCAAATCGCATATCTTCCGCGGCATGCATGCGCTGTCGCGTGCCATGGAGAGCCATCGATGAGTGTGGACGACCCTGAGGCCCGGCTACGCGACACCCTCGACTCGCTGGCCTCGACAGTAGTGCCGTCCCCGGACGCCTATGCCAGGGCCCGTACGGAGTGGCAGCGCCGGGACCGGCGCCGGCGGCTGGTCATGCTCGCGCTGGCGGTGCTGATCGTGGCCGTCGCCGACGTGGTGGGGCTCTGGGCGCTGCACTCCCTTGCCGAACCGGACCGGACGCCACGCCATGAACGGATCGACGTGATCGTCCAGCCCTGAGGCGCAGACGCCACGGGGCCGCGGAACGAACTCCGCGGTCCCGTGGCGTCCGGCGGAAGCCTCAGCTCAGCTCATCTCGCCCGACAGCCGCCACAACGCGTCGACGACCCGCTCCACGTCCTCCTTCTGGTGGAAAAGGTGCGTGGACACCCGGACCGCCTGGTGGGACCTGGCCGAGCCGATCACCGGGAAGTCACTGGTGCGGATCACGATCCCGTACTCGTCCTTGAGCCGCGCGACGAGCGCTGACGCCTTCTCTGCGTCGTGGACGTCACGCGGGTCGCGGAATGGCGCGAAGGAGGTGAGCGCGCACACCAGCCGAGGGTCGTCCTTCGGCGAGTACAGGGAGTTCACGCCCCAGCGCTCGACGATCAGCTCCTTCAGGTAGCCGGAGAGCCCGAGGACATGGTCCTGGATCCTGGTACGGCCAATACCGTCCCAGACCTCGCAGGCGCTGCGTACACCGGCCATGATCGCGATGCTGCTGTTGCCGATGGACTGCATCTTCGAGGCTATGTCGTAGCTCGCTGTCCCGCCGCTCGAGCGCGGCGGCAGACCCCCCTCGGGGTAGCCGCTGGACACCACGGGCCAGAACTCGGGCAGCGGGTTGGGGTTGTAGCGCGGCAGTACCTTGTTGCGGATGTAGAGGACGTCGGTGCCACCCGGCCCGCACTGCCACTTCGCTGCCGATCCGGCGAGGAAGTCGACCCCCAACTCGCGGAAGTTGTAGGCCATCATGCCGGGTATGTGCGCGCCGTCGACGATGCTGATCAGCCCGTGGTCCTGCGCGAGCTTCGCCAGCATCGGGATGGGCAGCATGGTGCCGGTCTTGTAGGTGGGGGCGGAGAACAGCAGAACCTTGGTACGCGAGGTGATGGCCCGGCGGAACAACTCGACGTAGTCCTCCGCGCGTTGGTCGTTGCCGACCGGCATGGCCACCCGCTTGATCACGACCCCGTACCGGTCCCGCGCCTGCGCCATGGGCGCATTTCCGCCGGAGTGCTCATGGTTGGTGGTGAGGATCTCGTCGCCCTCCTTCAGGGCGAGACCGGCCAGTATCTTCGACATGCCGTCGCTGGTGTTGTGCGAGATGACGAGTTCGTCGGGGTCGCACCCGTAACCACGGGCCACCACCGCCCGTACATCGGCGAAGTCGCTGTAGGCGGAGAGGGCACCGGCAGCCACCTCCCGGTGCATCCGGTCGAGGGTGTCGAGCACCTCACGGGGCGGCGACCCGACGGTGCCGACGTTCATGAACAGCACCTTTTTGTCCAGCACGAACAGGCGCTTCACAGCGCTCCAGTACTGCGGCGAGGAGGGCGGCGGCAGCGCGGCGGACGTCGCGCCCTCGGCAGGGGCGGCCACGGCCGGGGCGGCACCGACCGCCCCAATACCGACGGACGCGGCACCGGCGCCCAGCAGTCCGACGAATCCGCGTCGGGAAACCCCGGTGTTCTTACGGGTGTTCAGTCTTGGCACGGCCATTCCCATGTCCCTTCGGTGAGGTCTCAACGGACGGCGATCGCGGAAATCTCGACTTTCGCGTCACGCGGCACTCGCGCGACCTCGACGGTGGCCCGGGCGGGCGGGGCGGAGGTGCCGAAGAACTCGGCGTAGGCGGCGTTGAAACGAGCGAAATCGTCGAGATCGGCGAGATAGACAGTGGTGCTGACCACATGACTGAGCGACATGTGGTCGGCCTTCAGCACAGCCTCGACATTGCGCAGCGCCTGCCGCGTCTGCTCCTCGACGGAGGCCTCGGCGGGGATGGTTCCCGTCTTCGGGTCGAGGGGCAGCTGCCGGAGACGAAGGTGAGGCTTCCGGCGGAAATCCCCTGCGAGTAGGGCCCGATGGCAGCGGGAGCGTCGGACGTGGCGAGTACTCGGTGCCGCCCGCTCTGATCAGCCGTGGCAGAGGCCCCGCCGACTCCGCCGACCAGCACAGCGGCCCCGCCCAGGGCGACCAGCGCCTGCCGGAGCCGGCGGCGTCGGCCGCCTGCATGGGGCGGGGCGTGGGAATCGGAATGGTGCGATGTCGTCACGACTACCCTCCAGCTTGTCAACACGTACGCCTGCACGGCGTGTTGCTCCTTTGTTGCGGGAGGAAGCGGGAAGGTTTACAGGGGTACGCGGAAGCGGATCGGGCCGGATCCGAGCGGCCGCTGTGGATGCTGTGGCAGGCGAGCAGGAGAACAGGTGGTGTGGGCGCAGGCGTCGTGACGAAGAACGCGGCTGCGTAACGCCGATTCCCAGCCTTGCCGACCCGCCCGGGGCGGCGGGGCCCACGTCCCGGACGACCTTGCCAAGAAGCGCTGCACCTCCTGGCAGACGCAGCGCCACTCGCGAGTCGATCAGCAGGCGGTTCACGAGATCGCGTCCGGTCACTTCGATCGGACGGGGTCCCGGCGTGTGTGTGCCGATGCGGCGCTGCCAGGGCGCCTTCGACAGGGGCGTCCGGATCACCTCGGCGGTGGAGCTGCAGGCGGCATGTACCACACGACCCACCGGATCACCGCAGCAGGTCTCGGTGAGCCGGTCATCCTGTGGATCGCTCCCGCGCCGGAGCGTCAGTCCGTCTCCGCGCGGGAGCTCCTGCGCAACGAGTACACCACCGTTCCTTACCTCTCCAGCATCTCGGACCTGGTACCGCACGTCCTCGCGGCCGACTGATCGCAGGAGATCACCGGCCGGGATGAGGCAATGCCACCTCGCCCGTGTACCAGCTCCCGAGCGGCTCGGCGCTCACGAGCGAGATGACGCAACGCGCGAAGACGTCCAGGATTCCGGTACCCCACGACACGGCCGCCGGCGTGCCCCGGTGACAAGTCACGCAGGATCCGGCCGTAAGCCCGACTCGGCACGCCATCCACCGGGTGAACCCGCGTCGTTGCTGGTCAGCGCGAAGCGCCCAGGGCCAGGTCGCGATCCACGATCACCGCCACCTTGCCCACTACGCCATGGCCCGCCTGCAGCGACTGCAGTCCCGCATTGATCGCCTCGACGGTGCTGTCGATGGTCTGGTCGATGTGCGGGACCACAAGTCCCTGCGCCGCCCACTCCATCGCCAGAGCCATCCCGCGCTGGAGAAAAGCGCGCGCCTCGCTGTCGAGCCTGGCGGGTTCGGAGAAGTAGCGCAGCAGATTGACGTTGACGTGCTCGGCGCCGCGCTCGGCCAGGATGGCATCCACCGGGCTTTGCGTTTCGGCCAGGCGCGTCGTCTTGCCGGGGCCGACGCCGAGCACGATCCAGTTGCCGCCCCGCCGGACGGTCTTCGCGGTCTCGACAAAGCCCCGCTCGCTGTAGGTGGCGTCGAAGACTAGGTCAACACCCTCGCCGCCGGTCAGCTTGGCGATTTCGGCGGCAATGTCGTCGCGCTTGTAATCGAAAACGTGGTGGGCGCCGGACTGCCGGGCCAGTGCGATTGATTGTGGCGTGCTGCCGCTGCTGATGACCAGTCCGGCCCCCAGGGGACGCGCCGCCATCTGCACGGCGAGGTGCCCGACGCCGCCCCCACCGCCCGGGATATAGACCGTGTCACCGGCCTGGACCGTCCGGTAAAGGCCCGCGAAAGCGGACAGGAAGGCCATCGGAAGCACCGCTGCATCGGGGAAGCTCAGGGACGTCGGCTTGTGGACGGTGAGGAATTGGTGTGCGAGGGCATAACCACCTTCGCTCCCGCCGGTTGCGACCCAGCCGCCATCACCGTTCAAATCGGCCATGGCGGCTACCGCGTCGCCGACGCCTACGCCACTCACACCATCGCCCACGTCGACCACCACTCCCGCGAGGTCAAGACCGAGAACGACGGGGGGCGTCCGTCCCATGAAATTGAGGTCGGCCAGCTTGTACTCCAGTGGATTCAGCGACGAGGCGGCGATGCGGATCAGGACCTGGTCAGCCGCCGGGCGCGGGACGGGAACACGCACCGCCTCGAGCGGCAGCCCTGCTCGGTCCCTTGTGTAACCGACGCCGAGAAACGTCTCCGGAATCTTCTTGGTCTGCTTCATGACGCTGCCACCTCGCAACCACTCGTGGAAAGAAACACTCGCCGCCAGAAGCTGTCCCCGAACCACTGTTTCCGAATGCCGCGGGCCTGCACGGTGTCGCCAATGGGACGGCAGCCAGGCAACCGGCTGCGCGAGGACGCACGGGGCCTGGCTTCGACGAAGAGCGGTACAAGCAAAGGAATACCATCAAGCGGGCGATCAACCAGCTCAAGCGGTCCCAGGCCGTGTCTACCCGCTACGACTGTGGGTGAGGTTCGGCGCTTCATGGCTGTCGAGCTCCGGCATCTCGACTTCCTGCCGCATATCCATGACATGCAGATACTCGGCCGGCTTCGCCAAGGCCGCTCCGGCTGGGCCGATCTGGGCAAGCAAAGCCGAGGCGACAACAGCGACCTGTCGAAGGATCCACTCAATGTCCAGGCCAGCAGCTGTGGCTCCCGCCCCCGCGATAGGAGAGTCTGCGGTCCGGCTGCGCGACCGCCTCGGCTCGCCCACCGGAACGCCGTCGGCACCCGGCGTCGGCGACCGATGAGTTCCGGGGCCCGGTGAGGTCTACCTCCGCGTAAGCGAAAACTGCGCACGAGCTCTGTGAGGGGACCATGACCACCCACGCACTACCACCCGTCGTCGACACCGCAACTTGGGAGCGCCGGCTCGAGGCACTGCGTGCCCGGGAGAAGGCCGCGACACGGGAGCTTGACGCCATCGCCGCCGAGCGCCGTCGCCTGCCGATGGTCGAGATGCCCGATTACACCCTCGAGGGAGAGGAGGGCCTCGTTCGGCTGGCGGACGTCTTCGAAGGCAAGAGGCAACTGATCGTCTACAACCACATGTGGTTCCCGGGCAAGGAATGGCAGTGCCCGGGCTGCACGGGGTTCACCTCGCAGTACACCCGCCTGGAGTTCCTGGACAACTACGATGCGCGATTCGTCATCGTCACCCAGGGCCCGATCGATGAGGCGCTCGCCTACAAGCAACGGGTCGGCAACCAGATGGCGTGGTACTCGACTGCCAACAGCTCATTCGGGGCCGACGTCGGCGCACCGCCCGACGGGGGATTCGCGGTCAACGTGTTCCTGCGCGACGGCGATACCGTCTATCGCACCTGGCACACCAGCGGTCGGGGGGTCGAGCAGCTCAGTCACACCTTCGCGCTGATCGATGTCCTACCGTACGGGCGGCAGGAAGAATGGCAGGACTCGCCCGAGGGCTGGCCTCAGTCGCCCACCTACAGCCGGTGGGCGACGTCCAAAGACATCGCTGCGCTCTACGGCTCGGGCTCCGGCGGCTGAGGCGACGGCTCGGCGGACTTCGGCATCCTCGAGGACACTCGCACGGCGGGGAACGGGCCGAGTTGTACGGAGCGTTGCGGGCGTACGGCGATCCCGAGTGCGCAGAATCAGACGGCGTTCAACGGGTTCCCGGCTCCCTCCTGGCGGATGCCGGACGGTGACGGGCCCTTCGTCACGCCTCCGGGGTTCGAGCACTGCACGTCGACCGCGACTACCTGCACGTGGCGCGAGGTCGGCTGACACAGCCTGGGCGCCGGCAGGTGAAGCAGGAAGGGGGCCGGCCCACAGGGCCGGCCCCCCGAGAGAAACGGCCAGGCGGTGGGCTCACCCCTGTTCGCGGCGCTGCTGACGATCCCCGCCGCGTTCGCGCTCGGCGCGCTCACCTTCGTCCAGCTCCTCCTGGTCTCGGTCGTCGTCGCGGCGGCCGACATCACCTTCCGCGCCGCCTCCGGCGCGTACCTGAAGACGCTGCTGCCGGCCGAGGACCTGCTCGTCGCCAACGCCCGGTTCGAGTCCACGGCCTGGACGACCACGATCATCGGACCGCCGCTGGGCGGTGCCGCGATCGGGCTCCTCGGTCCGGTGGTGACGGTGGTGGCCGACGCGGTCAGCTACCTGTTCTCGGCCCTGGGCATCCGCGCGACGGGCGGCCAGGAGCCGCGGCCCGAGCGCCGGGAGGCCGCGCGCATGCGGGCCGGGGACCTGCTCGACGGTTGGCGGTACATCCTCGCCGACGCGACGCTGCGTCCGCTGTTCTTCAACACCGCCTTGCTCCGGCCTGGTGATGGCCACCCAGCCGCTGATGGCCGTCCTGATGCTCGGCCGAATCGGGTTCGCACCGTGGCAGTACAGCCTCGCCTTCGCCGCGCCCTCGATCGGCGGGCTGCTCGGTTCGCGGCTGGCCCGACCGCTCGTCACCCGGTTCGGGCAGCACCAGGTCCTGATCGCGGTCGGGGCGCTGCGCGCGATCTGGTCCGTCGGCCTGGCCTTCCTGGGGCTGGGCATCGGAGGGCTGCTGCTGGTGATGGGCGTCGAGCTCGGGCTCATCTTCTGCTGCGGGGTCTTCAATCCCGTCTACGCCACCTACCGCCTCGAACGCACCGCGACCGACCGTGTCACCCGCACGCTGACCGCCTGGTCGGTGACGACCAAGGCCTCGACCGCCCTCCTGACGGCCGCATGGGGCGTGCTGGGCGGCCTGCTCGGCCCGCGCACGGCCATCGGCCTGGCCGGCGCACTCCTGCTGGCGACCCCGCTGCTGCTCCCCCGACGCGCCGCGGCGCCCCTCGCCGAGCCGGAGTCGGCACCGAACCGCGCCTGAGGGCCACCACGGATCCTGCGCATCGCCGACCCGCAGGGCGCCTACCTCACCGGGCAGATCCGCACGACCGACGGAGGGCTCGAACTGTCCTGAATCCGGCCCGAGTACCACGGCCGTCTGAACCACCGGCACCGGACCAGCAACGGCTGCGGCCGTGGACCGGCGTCCGGTGGGTGGCTGTCGCGAACTCGCCAGAACCCACGCACGCGGTGGGTGCGGACCAAGGCTTCGAGCAGGCGGTGCAGTCTCTGCTGCGGCATCGCGCGTACCTCGAGGCGTTGACCGACGAGGACCCCGAGACGTACGTACGCCGTTTCCTGACCACGAGCACCCATGCACACAGCGCGCGGTTCGGCGGAGAACCGGCCGTCGTGTTCGAACTGTTCAGCCGCTGACTGCTCGGCCGGGGCCCAGATGCGGACGAAGATCGACGAGCCTGCGAGCTTGTACGCGTAGGCCGAGGAGAAGGCGCAGTAGTCGGTGGCGCAGGGCACCCGCGCACGACCGCCGGTCTGGGTGGGGGCCGGGGTGCCGTAGTTGTTCGGCCACCGCGTCGTGTTGATCGTTGCGCTGCTGAAGTTGTCGACGAGAAGTTCGATGGAGCCGGGCTCCGGGCCAGGCCGGCGCTGTGGTCAGCCGCGGGCCGCCAGCCTGTCAGCCACGCGTGCGAGGTAGCGGGCGACGGTTTCCCCTCCCGACGTGGGCACGTCCATCAGGCCCCAGCGGCCGACCTTCCCCGTCTCGCTGTCGAGGAAGAGCCCGGCGGACGCGTCCTCCGGATTGTCCGCCGTGAAAGGTATCCAGGTACGGGGCCACTCACCGGACAAGGTCATCGTGGCGTGCACGGCGAGGGCCTGGTCGATCTGGAGCAGCCCTTCGCTGTCGAGGAAGGTGTTCATGTCCTCCCACTCCTCCTCGTCCCCGACCAGCAGCGCCGGCAGCGGCCGACCACCTCGTTCCCACAACCACTGGATCTGTTGTGGCAGCGAGGATCCGAGCATCTCCGTGTAATCCGGCTCCTGGCCGAAGTCTGCTGGGGCTGGCGGCTCCGGGTACAGCTCGCTCTCCGCCCCCCTGTCCCACAGCCATCGCAGCCTGGTAGGCAGAGAGGACGCCAGCATCTCCTGGTACCCGACCATAGCCTGAAACGTCGTCAGGTGCCCGGGCATCTCGTAGGTACCGTTGTGCAGCAGCCACAGCGCTTTCAGCTCGTCCGGCAGGGGGCAACCGACGACCTGCTCGGCGCTGTCCAACTGTTCCCAGGCCGCGGGCGGTCGGAGCGTCGCGCGCGACATGGGGGCGTGCGCCTGCAACCACGTCTCTATGCGGTCCCACGCCGCTGTCACGGCAGTCCCACCAGCCAGGTCATCGTGGTCGTGCATCATGCAGGCGACACTACTGCCGCGGCAGGCGACGTTCGCCCCGTCGCGACGCCCGGCACGCTCCCCCAAGCTCTTCGAGCAGGGGGAGCACCACTCGCCGCACCGGCCGAAAGCCCAAGTACGTCCAGTACGAGGGCTTCCG
>NZ_MLYP01000084.1 GCF_001866645.1 Streptomyces colonosanans | reverse complement strand
ACAGCAGCAGGGAAGCCTGCCGGATCGTCGGTATCGACGTCCGGACGGGCAAGAACCGGCGAACGTTGCCTGACGCGGCACTAGAAGGCGGCGCCTCCGACCTACCAGGAGGCGCCGCCTTCGTCCGGTCCGTCCCGCTACCTGGGCGAGGCTGATCGCATCCACATGGCCGACCGGCTGCGGGAGAAGGCCACGGTCCGCGCCATCGCCGCCGAGCTGGGCCGTGAACTCGCCCGTGCCCTGCGTACCCGCCGAAAGCCCCACCGCCAGGCCGCCTGCCGACAGCCTCGGTTCGCCACCGCGATGGTCATGATCAGCACACGCCCGGAGGAGGACCGGCGCTGCCCGGTCACTGGGAGGGTGACCTGATCTGATCATCGGCAATGACGGCGCCGCGGCCATCGGCACTCTCGTCGAGCGCGCAACCCGCTACGCGACGCTCGGCCGGGAAACCCCAGCCGAGCGTCTGCATAGACTGCTCACGGCCTGATCAACACGACCATGTGTTGCAACGCCCCCCGGAATCCGCCATGGTGCCGGAGCGGGCCCCTCTCCTTGCCTGCTCAGCTATACCGAGGGGGGTCTCCTCCAGCAGGCGTGCCGAACAGCGGGGACGGAACGAAACGGCCCCTCCTGCCAGTGGTCAGACGGATGCTGGGCGGCCTGTCAGGCGGCCGGGCCGGCGATGCGGCGGTGGTGCGCGTAGGCGTAGAGGGCTGCTTCGGTGCGAGTGGTTACTTTGATCTTGGTCATAAGGTTGGTCAGGTGCGCCTTGACGGTGCGTTCGGCTATGCCGAGTCGGTGGCTGATTTCGCGGTTGTCGGCGGCGTAGCCGAGCAGGACGAGGACTTGGCGTTCTCGGGGGGTGAGGGAGGGGATGGCCTGGGGGTCCCCTCGGGTGGGAGGCGTATCCGGGGTGAAACTGAAGTCCCGCGCCGGTGTAATTCCCCGATTGTCTCTCGCTGGGTAAGGCAAAACAGAAACTCCCCGTTTGTCGCTTTCCGCCCGCTTGGCCGGTATTCCCTTGCCTTCGTTGCGCTGAGTTATTGGGGTTTCGGCGCTGGGCGGCAGTCGCGGCGGCACCGTGGCCTGATTGGCCTGACGATGGCGTCGCAACTTTTACCTTGCATGGCGTCGCCTGTCGCTACAGCTGGCAGCGCATTCCGTGCAGGCAGCGGCAGTTGACGCTGTTGACTCACGCCCGTAGGCGGCCTGTTGTGGTCATGGGTCAGTAAACGATCGGAGAGCATCCACGTAAAGCGACTTGAGCCAGTCTTGAGGTTGCCTCGCAGGCAACCCGGGGAACGGTGTCGTTCGGCCCAAGTGGTAAAGATCTAAAGGAAGTTGACGACAACCCAGATTCGGCCTGCCTCGACCGTTCGGCGGCCCGGCGCGTCCGCTGACTCGGCCGGAAGCTG
>NZ_MLYP01000083.1 GCF_001866645.1 Streptomyces colonosanans | reverse complement strand
GGCTTGCTCCTGTGAGAAGGGCGTCGGCGTGGGGAGACCGCCGGGGGAGGGGCGGGGGGTAGGGGCCGGAAGGAAAGCGGCTGATCAGCGGTGCCGCAGGCGGGTGACGAACGGTTCGTGCGGGCCGCTGCTCCGCAGGGCCAGCAGCCGTGCACCGTCGAGCGGATCGCCCAGAGGCGACCGGAGTTCCAGGACGTGGTCGGACGCGGTGAGGGCCGCGGTGAGCGGATCCAGCAGCGGCGCGCCGAGGTGGATCAGGCCACCGGTGACGGCTACCGGGACCGGACCGCCGCCGATCCGGCGGACGGCGGCGAACACCGCGTCGGCCAGGGCGATGGCGGCGGCACGCATGATGTCGGCGGCGGTGGAGTCTCCGCAGGCCGCGGCCCGGGAGACGGCAGGGGCGAAGGCGGCGGCGGACCGGGCGGGGTTCCCACCCTGCGACACGGTGGCAGGCAGTCGTTCCAGTGCGCCGTACTGGTCGATCGCGGCGGTGCGCAGCGCGGTCTCGGCACCTCGGCCGTCGTGAGCCCGCAGCGCCGCACGCAGTCCCGCCAGACCGATCCAGGCACCGCTGCCCTCATCGCCCAGCCACGGTCCCCAGCCGTCGACGAGCGCGAAGGCACCCTCGGCGGCGGCGACGGTCACCGCGCCGGTCCCGGCGGCGAGGACCACACCCGCGTCCCCGCCCAGAGCCCCGGCATGTGCGGTCACCGCGTCACTGGTGACCGCGACCTCCTCGGTGGGCATCGTGTCCAGCAGGCGCTGTGCCAGCTCGCAGGCGGCATCCGGCGCGGCGGCCGCACCGGCGGCCCCCACACAGACGGCACGCAGCCGCTCGACCGCCGCGTCCTGAAGGGCCGCGTCCGCCGCGTCGCGTACCGCTGTCTCCGCCGCGAGAGCCCCTTCGGGAGAGGCCAGGCCCGGTGTTCCCGGTACCTCGCGTGAAGAGCGGGGCTCACGGGCGCCCTCGGTCCAGACCGCGGCACGGCACCCGGTCTTGCCAAGATCCACAGCGAGCACAGCAGTCATGGGCACGCTCTCTTCTCGGGGAAGTGGAAGCGGGACATGGGAAACGGAGCGGGCACTGGAGACGACAGTGCTCTGGTGCGGTGCCGAGTATCAGAAGATCAAGCTGCGCATGTCAATAAGTAACCGTCTCGCTTTACTCGTGGTTATTTTTTGACGCGCCGCTGTGTCACCCGCCTACACTGCACCCGTCCCGTACGGCCCCGGAGGAGCACATGGCCCACACGACGGCATCCCCCGACTCGGCAGGAACCATCCGCGAGTCGCCCTCGGCCGACCTCCTGGCGGACATCCGTGGCGCCCTGCCGATCCTGGCCCCGGCCGAGCAGCGCGTGGCGGAGGCGGTTCTCGACGACCCCGCCCAGGCCGCCAGGCTCTCCATCGGCGCGCTGGCCGGACGCGCCCGGACATCGGTGACCACCGTCATGCGGTTCTGCAGGGCCATCGGCCTGGCCAGCTACTCGCAGCTGCGGCTGGCACTGGCCGGTGCCGCTGCCCGCGAGGACGCCCTGCGCGGTGACCGTGCCTGGACCAGTACGGACATCAGCGCCACCGACTCGCTCCAGCAGATCGCCGAGAAGATCATCTACAACGAGGCGCGCTCCCTGGAGGAGACCGGCGCCAAGCTCGATGTGGCAACCCTGGAACGAGCGGTCGACGCGGTGGCCGGCGCCCGGCGGATCGACATCTTCGGGGTGGGCGCGAGCGGGTTCGTCGGCCAGGATCTGCACCAGAAGCTGCACCGGATAGGCCGGATGGCCTTCATCTGGACCGACGTCCACGCCGCGCTCACCGCCTCCGCGCTGCTCGGTCCCGCCGACGTCGCCATCGGGATCTCCCACTCCGGCACCACGGCCGACACCATCGCGCCGCTCCAGGCCGCGGCCGAGCGCGGTGCGACGACGATCGCCCTGACGAACTTCCCGCGCTCTGCGATCGCCGAGAGCGCAGACCTGCTGCTGACCACCTACGCGCTCGAGGCCCCCTACCGGGTCGGGGCCACCGCCAGCCGCATCGCCCAGCTGGCGCTCGTCGACTGCCTGTTCGTCGGCGTGGCCCAGCGCACGTACGACGACTCCACCGAGGCGCTCAGCGGGACCTGGGGCGTGATCCACGACGGCGGCACCCGCCGCCTGCCCCCCACGCCACCGGCCGACTGCTGACACCCGCCACGAGCCGCAACGACCGCGAGGGGCAGGACCGCCTTCGGTGTGGTATGAGACGGTTTGAGGGCCCGAATGGGACTAAGCGCTTGCTCGCCGGGGTATTGCCCGGACTGCAACACGTTCTTAACATCACTGATGTCACATCGGTTGTGTCACAGAGCTGGGGGCTTGATGGCAGTGGCAGGGACACCCGGGCACGGCCCGCTCGCGGGCGTGCGTGTCGTCGAGCTGGCGGGCATCGGGCCCGGCCCGTTCGCCGGGATGCTCCTTGCCGACCTCGGCGCCGACGTGGTCCGCGTCGACCGGCCGGACGGCCCGGGACTCGGGATCGACCCCGCGTACGACGTCACCAACCGCAACAAGCGTTCGGTCGTCGTCGACCTGAAGGCCGAGGACGGCCCGGTCCGCGTCCTGGACCTGGTCGAACGTGCGGACATCCTCATCGAGGGCTACCGCCCCGGCGTGGCCGAACGCCTCGGTGTCGGCCCCGGGACCTGCCACGCGCGCAACCCTGGGCTCGTCTACGGTCGTATGACCGGCTGGGGCCAGGAGGGCCCCCTCGCCCCGCGCGCCGGACACGACATCGCCTACATCGCGCTCACCGGAACGCTCGGCATGATCGGCGACCCCGACGCGCCGCCCACCGTCCCCGTCAATCTCGTCGGCGACTACGCCGGCGGCGCGCTCTACCTGGTCGTAGGTGTCCTCGCCGCCCTGCACCACGCGCGCGTGACGGGCGCCGGGCAGGTCGTGGACGCGGCCATCGTCGACGGCGCCGCCCATCTGGCCTCGATGATCCACGGCATGCTCGCTGCCGGCGGCTGGCAGGACCGCCGCGGCGCCAACCTCCTCGACGGCGGCTGCCCCTTCTACGGCACGTACGAGACCGCCGACGGCCGGTACATGGCGGTCGGCGCCCTTGAACAGCAGTTCTACAAAGAGTTCGTGGAGCTGCTGGGCATCGGGGACCAGGCCCCGGCCCGTGAGGACGCCGCCCGCTGGGGTGAGCTGCGGGAGGCGGTCGCGGCCCGCTTCAAGACGCGCACCCGTGACGAGTGGACCCGGGTCTTCGAGGGTTCCGACGCGTGTGTGGCCCCCGTCTTGTCGCTGCGTGAGGCCCCGTCGCACCCGCACCTCGCCGCCCGCGGCACCTTCACCGACCACGAGGGCATCACCCAGCCGGCGCCTGCGCCCCGCTTCTCGGTCACGCCCACGTCGGTACGCAGCGGGCCGGCGCGGCCGGGCGCGCACACCGCGGACGTGGCGCGCGACTGGGACGTACCCGGGCTCCTCCAGGACGGCGACTGATGCGGCTCCCGACGCTTCTCGACCACGCCGACCCCCACCCCCGGCAGGCAGCGGATGAGGCCGCGGGCCCGGAACACCGTGCCGCCACCGACGGCCGCATCCAGAACATCCATGGCAGGACCGCCGAGATCATGGAAGAGATCATCGGTCGTTCCCCGCTTGGCTGACCCTCCCCGAAAGGCTTACCAGTGAGCACCGAAGCGTACGTGTACGACGCGATCCGCACCCCGCGCGGGCGCGGCAAGGCCAATGGCGCCCTGCACGGCACCAAGCCCATCGACCTGGTGACCGGACTCATCCACGAGGTACGGCGGCGGTTCCCGGACCTCGACCCCGCCGCCATCGACGACATCGTCCTCGGGGTGGTGGGCCCGGTCGGCGACCAGGGCTCCGACATCGCCCGTATCGCCGCGATCGCCGCCGGACTGCCCGACACGGTCGCCGGCGTCCAGGAGAACCGCTTCTGCGCGTCCGGTCTCGAAGCCGTCAACCTGGCCGCGGTGAAGGTCCGTTCGGGTTGGGAGGACCTGGTGCTCGCGGGCGGCGTCGAGTCGATGTCGCGAGTGCCGATGGCCTCGGACGGCGGCGCCTGGTTCGCCGACCCGATGACCAACATGGCTACCAACTTCGTGCCGCAGGGCATCGGCGCCGACCTCATCGCCACCATCGAGGGCTTCTCCCGGCGGGACGTGGACGAGTACGCGGCGCTGTCCCAGGAGCGCGCCGCGGTCGCCTGGAAGGAGAGCCGCTTCGAGAAGTCCGTGGTGCCCGTGAAGGACCGCAGCGGGCTCGTCGTCCTCGACCACGACGAGCACATGCGGCCGGGTACGACCGCCGACTCGCTCGCCAGGCTCAAGCCGTCGTTCGCGGACATCGGCGAGCTGGGCGGTTTCGACGCGGTGGCGCTGCAGAAGTACCACTGGGTCGAGCAGATCGAGCACGTCCACCACGCGGGCAACTCCTCCGGCATCGTGGACGGCGCGGCGCTGGTCGCGATCGGTTCCAAGGAGGTCGGCGAGCGGTACGGGCTGCGGCCGCGGGCCCGGATCGTCTCGGCGGCGGTGTCCGGCTCCGAGCCGACGATCATGCTGACCGGGCCCGCGCCCGCCACGCGCAAGGCGCTCGCCAAGGCGGGCCTGACGATCGACGACATCGACCTGATCGAGATCAACGAGGCGTTCGCCGCAGTCGTGCTGCGGTTCGTGAAGGACATGGGGATCACGCTGGACAGGGTCAATGTCAACGGCGGCGCCATCGCCCTCGGCCACCCGCTGGGCGCGACCGGCGCGATGATCCTCGGCACCCTGGTGGACGAACTCGAGCGGCAGGACAAGCGGTACGGGCTGGCCACGCTGTGCGTGGGCGGCGGCATGGGCATCGCCACCATCGTCGAGCGCGTCTGACCTTCCCCAACGGATCCTACGGAGCACCCCTGATGACACTCGAGTCCACCACCATCCGCTGGGAGCAGGACGACACCGGCATCGTCACCCTCGTCCTCGACGACCCCCGCCAGTCCGCGAACACCATGAACCAGGCGTTCAAGGAGTCGATCGCGGCGATCGCCGAGCGTGCCGAGGCCGAGAAGGACTCCATCCGCGGCATCATCTACACCTCGGCCAAGAAGACCTTCTTCGCCGGCGGCGACCTCAAGGACATGATGAAGGTCGGCCCGGAGGAGGCCCAGCAGGCCTTCGAGACCGGTGTGGCGATCAAGAACTCCCTGCGCCGCATCGAAACCCTCGGCAAACCCGTCGTCGCCGCCATCAACGGCGCGGCCCTGGGCGGCGGTTACGAGATCGCCCTCGCCTCCCACCACCGCATCGCCCTGGACGCCCCCGGCTCCAAGATCGGCCTCCCGGAGGTCACCCTCGGTCTGCTCCCGGCGGGCGGCGGCGTCACCCGCACCGTGCGCCTGATGGGCATCACCGACGCCCTGCTCAAGGTTCTGCTCCAGGGCACCCAGTACTCACCCCGGCGCGCCTTGGAGAACGGCCTGGTCCACGAGGTGGCCGGCACCCGCGAGGAGATGCTGGACAAGGCCCGCGCCTTCATCGACGCCAACCCCGAGTCCCAGCAACCCTGGGACAAGCCGGGCTACAAGATCCCCGGCGGTACGCCGTCCAACCCGAAGTTCGCCGCCAACCTGCCCGCCTTCCCCGCCAACCTGAGGAAGCAGTTGAACGGCGCCCCCTACCCGGCACCGCGCAACATCCTCGCGGCGGCCGTCGAGGGCTCCCAGGTCGACTTCGAGACCGCCCTGACCATCGAGGCGCGCTACTTCACCGAGCTGGTCACCGGGCAGACCGCGAAGAACATGATCCAGGCGTTCTTCTTCGACCTCCAGGCCGTCAACTCCGGCGCCAACCGCCCGCAGGGCATCGAGCCCCGCCAGGTCCGCAAGGCCGCGGTCCTCGGTGCCGGGATGATGGGCGCGGGCATCGCCTACGCGTGTGCCCGCGCGGGCATCGAGGTCGTCCTGAAGGACGTCTCCGCGGAAGCGGCCGCCAAGGGCAAGGCCTACTCCGAGAAGCTGTGCGCCAAGGCGGTCGCCAAGGGGCGTACGACGCAGGAGAAGGCGGACGGGCTCCTCGCCCGTATCACCCCCACCGCCGAGGCAGCCGACCTCGCGGGCTGCGACGCCGTCATCGAGGCCGTCTTCGAGGATCCGGCGCTCAAGCACAAGGTGTTCCAGGAGATCGAGCACATCGTCGAGCCCGACGCGCTGCTGTGCTCCAACACCTCGACCCTGCCGATCACCGCGCTCGCCGAGGGTGCGGAACGGCAGGCCGACTTCATCGGGCTGCACTTCTTCTCGCCCGTCGACAAGATGCCGCTCGTCGAGATCATCAAGGGTGAGCGGACCGGCGGCGAGGCGCTGGCGCGCGCCTTCGACCTGGTACGGCAGATCAACAAGACTCCGATCGTCGTCAACGACTCCCGCGGTTTCTTCACCTCCCGCGTCATCGGCCAATTCATCAACGAGGGTGTCGCCATGGTCGGCGAGGGCATCGAGCCCGCTTCCGTCGAGCAGGCGGCGGCGCAGGCCGGCTACCCGGCCAAGGTGCTGTCCCTGATGGACGATCTGACCCTCACTCTGCCGCGCAAGATCCGGAACGAGACGAAGCGGGCCATCGAGGAGGCGGGCGGTACCTGGACGTCGCATCCGGCCGAGGCCGTCATCGACCGCATGGTCGACGAGTTCGGCCGCACCGGCCGCAGCGGCGGCGCCGGCTTCTACGAGTACGGCGAGGACGGCAAGCGCGGCCGGCTGTGGCCGGGCCTGCGGGAGCACTTCACCAAGCCGGGCCACGAGATCCCGTTCGAGGACATGCAGGAGCGCATGCTGTTCTCCGAGGCGCTGGACACCGTCCGGCTCCTGGAGGAAGGCGTGCTGACGTCCGTCGCCGACGCCAACATCGGCTCGATCTTCGGGATCGGCTTCCCCGGCTGGACCGGCGGCGTCCTGCAGTACATCAACGGATACGACGGCGGCCTCGCCGGCTTCGTGGCCCGCGCGCGGGAACTCGCCGAGCGGTACGGCGAGCGGTTCACGCCGCCCGCGCTGCTGGTGGAGAAGGCGGAGACGGGGGAGCGGTTCACCGACGCGCGCTGATCCGGGACCACGGGTACCCGCCGGGGCTTTCGGCCCCCGCGGGTACCCGCCGGGTCATTGGTCCTGCGCGAGCCGTGCGAGCCACTCCCGCAGTTCTTCCTTCAGGGAGCGCTGGAAAGTGGTGAGCAGGGCCTGAACCACCAACGGGTGCATGTGCGCGGACAGGGACCTCACGGCCGTGGGGTCGCGCTCGGCCACCGCGTCGCGGAACAGCCGTGACAACTCGTGCGCCGCGGCCCGGGAGTGCTCGATCAGCACGGTGCGGGCGGCCAGGACCGTCTCATGGGTCAGCGGGACGCCGATCAGCTCGACACCGAGGCGCAGCAGCCCGGGGTCCATGCGGAAAAAGTCGCCCGCCCGCTCGACGACCCCGAGTGCCGCCAGCCGTTCGAGTTCGTCCTCGTCCAGCGTCCGCCCCGCGCGCCGTTCCAGCTCCTCCCGTGACACCGTCTCCACGGCCTCCGGAGCCCAGGAGGCCACTACGGCCCGCTGGACCGCCAGGTCGCGCGCGGTCAGGTCCGCCGGCAGCTGCCGCAGATACCGCTCGATCGCGGCCAACGTCATGCCCTGGCGCTGCAACTCGTCGATGAGCGCCAGCCGGGCCAGGTGCTGCGGCCCGTAGTGCCCCACGCGCCGCGGGCCGATCACGGGCGGCGGAAGCAGTCCCCTGGCGCTGTAGAAGCGGATGGTGCGGACCGTGACACCCGCACGCGCGGCCAGTTCGTCGACGGTGAGCGTCGGCTCCTCGGTCTCGGTCGTCATGTGCAGCAGTATTGCTGTCCCACCATTAGTGTGAAACCTCTTCCGGCTCTTCCATGGCCACGCGACCATGAGCCGAAAGTCGCATTCCGGACATTTGGCGACCATGCGGAGAACGTGTGAGAAGTCCCGCTATGTGACGTGCGTTATCGCGGTGGGGGCGGTCTCTGGGGGACGGTGGTCCATCGAGCTGTGCCACAACGGTGTGGCCGAACCGAGGCACATCGGACACCCGCGCACTTCTGCGCAGGGCGCACCAGAGAGTAGATCCACGCGTGAGCAAGGACGTCGTGAACACGGCAGCGGCCGCATCCCGCACCGATGCGGCCCGACAGCCCGCCGACGCGGGCGACGCCGGGTACAGCAAGGACCTCAAGGCCCGCCATATCAACATGATCGCGATCGGCGGTGCGATCGGTACCGGTCTCTTCCTCGGGGCCGGCGGTCGGCTGCACAACGCGGGTCCTGCCCTGGCGCTGGCCTACCTGGTCTGCGGCGTCTTCGCCTTCTTCGTCGTCCGTGCCCTGGGCGAGCTGGTCCTGTACCGGCCGTCGTCCGGGTCCTTCGTGTCGTACGCACGTGAGTTCCTCGGTGAGAAAGGCGCCTATGTCGCCGGCTGGATGTACTTCCTCAACTGGTCGACGACCGGCATCGCCGACATCACCGCCATCGCGCTCTACACGCACTACTGGAGCTTCTTCACCTCCATCCCGCAATGGGTGCTGGCCCTGATCGCCCTCGCGGTCGTCCTGGCCGTGAACCTGATCTCGGTGAAGATCTTCGGCGAGATGGAGTTCTGGTTCGCGATCGTCAAGGTCGCCACGCTGGTGGGCTTCATGCTGATCGGTATCTTCCTGCTGGTCACGCAGCACCCGGTGGACGGTTACAAGCCGGGCCTGAGCGTGATCGCCGACCACGGAGGCGTCTTCCCGCACGGGGTCATGCCCGTGGTCATCGTGATGCAGGGCGTGATTTTCGCCTACGCGGCCCTGGAACTGGTCGGCGTCACCGCGGGTGAGACCGCCGCGCCGGAGAAGGTCGTCCCGCGTGCGGTGAACTCGATCATGTGGCGTGTCGGCCTGTTCTACGTCGGCTCGGTGGTCCTGCTCGCGCTGCTGCTGCCGGGCTCGGTCTACTCCGCGGGCGAGAGCCCCTTCGTCACCGTCCTGTCGAAGATCGGCGTTTCAGCGGCCGGCGACGTGATGAACCTCGTCGTCCTGACCGCCGCGATGTCCTCGCTGAACTCCGGCCTCTACTCCACCGGCCGCATCCTGCGCTCCATGGCGATGGCGGGCTCGGCGCCGAAGTTCACGGCGAGGATGAACCGCAGCCAGGTCCCCTACGGCGGCATTCTGCTCACCTGCGCGGTGTGCGTGCTCGGCGTCGGCCTGAACTTCCTCGTGCCGAGCCAGGCCTTCGAGATCGTGCTGAACGTGGCCTCCCTCGGCATCATCAGTACCTGGGTGATCATCATGATCTGCCATCTGGTCTTCGTCCGCCGCGCCAAGGCGGGCCTCGTCACCCGGCCGTCCTTCCGACTGCCCGGCAGCCCGGTCACGGAGATCGCGACCATCGCCTTCCTGGTGGCCGTGCTCGTCCTGATGTGGAACGACCCCGAGATCGGCCGCAAGACGCTGCTGCTCCTGCCCGTGATCGCTGCCCTGCTCGTCGGAGGCTGGTTCGCGCTTCGCCGCCGGCGCTCCGAGGCCGAGGACCAGGAGCTGACCGAACTCACGAAGTAGCAGGTCACGGGCCACTGTCAGTGGCGGCGCCTAGGGTGGCGCCATGTCGGAGATCACGTATATCCGGGGTGACGCCACCGTTCCGTCGGGCGGGGGCGTCAAGGTGATCGCCCATGTCTGCAACGACATCGGGGGCTGGGGGCAGGGCTTCGTGGGAGCCGTCTCGCATCGCTGGCCCGAGCCGGAGGCGGCGTACCGCGCCTGGTACCGCGACCGCGCGGTGAACGACTTCGGTCTGGGCGCCGCGCAGTTCGTCCAGGTCGAGCCGTCCCTGTGGGTGGCCAACATGGTCGGACAGCGGGGGATACGCCGGGGCGGCAGGGGGGCGCCGGTGCGGTACGAGGCGATCGACATGGCGCTGGAGCGGCTGGCAGGCAAGGCCGCCGATCTTGGTGCCTCCGTCCATATGCCGCGCATAGGGTGTGGCCTGGCGGGCGGTACATGGTCCCGCGTGGAGCCGCTGATCACCGAGCGGCTCGTCAAGCAGGGGATACGGGTGATCGTGTACGACCAGGGGGAGGGGCGGCCGTGAGCCGACCGGGGGGAACAGTGCAGCGGCACCGCGACATCGACGTACTCGTCCTCGGCGGGGCCGGTGTGGACACCATCGTGTACGTCCCGGGGCTGCCGCTCCCGTACACCGACAGCTACATGATCGAGCCCGGGATCCGGACCAGGGCCGGTCAGACCGGCGACTTCGTGGCGCTCGGCCTGACCGCCCTGGGCCTGCGCACACACCACCTCGACATGATCGGCGACGACCCCGAGGGCGACCTGGTCCGCGCACTGCACCGCGACCGGGGCATCGCGCTCACCGCGGTTCCCCAGCCCGCCGGCACGAAGCGCGCGGTCAACCTCGTCGGCCCGGACGGGCGGCGGCTGTCCCTGTACGACGCGAGCCGCTCGCACGTTGAGGACCGGTTCCCCGAAGCGACGCTCCGTGCCCTGGCCGAAGCCGGCCGGCATGCCCATGTCGCGATCACCCACCCGTGCACCCCCGCCCTGCCCGTGCTGCGTGAGGCCGGTGTGCCCCTCTCCACGGACCTGCACGACTGGGACGGAGAGAACCCATACCACGAGCCGTTCGCCTACACGGCGGACATCGTCTTCCTGTCCACGGCCCGCCTCACCGACCCCGAGCGGACCATGCGGCGCATCGCGGAACGGGGCCGGGCCGAGGTGGTCGTCGCCACGGCCGGCGCGCAGGGGGCTTATCTGCTGGCCGGCGGTGAGCTGACTCGCATACCGACCGCGGCGCCGCCCGCCCCGGTAGTGGACTCCAACGGTGCGGGCGACGCCTTCGCCGCCGCCTTCCTCTTCGGTCGCCTGAGCGGCGAGCCCGCGTGGCGGTGTGCCCTGTACGGAGCGGTGGCCGGGGCGTACGCCTGCACAGTGCCGTCCACGCAGACGGACGCGCTGGACCGGGACACGCTGCTGGCCCGCGCCGCCGAGCTGGAGTCCGCCACGCGGTGAGGCGGCCCGGGGCAGTGCCCTCGGGCCGCCGGTGGGACGGGACTCAGCCCCCGTGGACGTCGTTCGTCGCGGCGATCTCCTCCCAGGACTTCGGCTGGGCCACGGCGGCCGAGGTCTTCGCGACGGACGCGCTGTGCGCCGCGGGCGCCGCCGGCTTCGACGGCTGGAACAACCAGGTGTCGAAGAGCGCGGCCAGCGGCTTGCCGGACACCTTCTCCGCGTACGCCCGGAAGTCCGCGACCGAGGCGTTGCCGTACGCGTGCTCCTTCGGCCAGCCCTTCAGGATGGCGAAGAACGCCTGGTCGCCGACCTCGTTGCGCAGCGCCTGGACGGCGAGCGCGCCCCGGTCGTAGACCGCGATGTCGAACTGGTTGTCCGGGCCGGGGTCACCGGGCCTGACCGTCCAGAACGCGTCGTCGGCCGCGTGCGAGGCGTACACGTAGTCCGCCAGCTCCTGCGTCGTGCCCTTGCCCTCGTGCTCCGACCACAGCCACTGTGCGTACCGCGCGAAGCCCTCGTTGATCCAGATGTCCTTCCAGCCCTTCAGCGACACGGAGTCGCCGTACCACTGGTGGGCCAGCTCATGTACGACGACCGAGGTGTTCGTGCCGTTCGCGAACTGCCTCGGGCTGTAGTACACGCGGGTCTGCGTCTCCAGCGCGTACCCGGTGGTCGTGTTGGGGACGTACCCGCCGACCGAGTTGAACGGGTAGTGCCCGAGGTAGCCGGTCAGCCAGTCGACGATCTCCCCGGTGCGCTCCAGGCTCGCCCGTGCGGCCTTGTCCTTGTCGCCGAGGTCCTTGCTGTAGGCGTTGATGATCGGAACGCCGTTCGACGTCTTCCCCGTGGTGACGTCGAATTTGCCGATTGCGAGCGTGGTGAGATAGGTCGCCTGCGGCTTGTTCTGCCGCCAGGTGTAATTGGTCCAACCGTGCTTCGAACTCGTCGGCTGCAGCGTGCCGTTGGAGATCGCCTGGGTGCCGTCCGGCACGTCCACCGACACGTCGTATGTCGCCTTGTCGCTGGGGTGGTCGTTGCTCGGGAACCACCACCAGGCCGCCTCGGGCTCGTCCGCGGCGATCGCGCCGTCCGGGGTGCGGTGCCAGGTGCTGAAGCCGTAGGCGCTCTTCGAGGACGGCACCCCGCTGTAGCGGACCACGATAGTGAGCGGTGTGCCCTTGCGCAGGGGGTTCGCCGGGGTGACCTCCAGTTCGTGCTGGCCGGAGGCGGCGAAGGCGGCCTTCGCGCCGTTCACCCGCACCTCGCTCACATCCAGCAGGAAGTCCAGGTCGAAGCGCGACAGGTTCTGCGTGGCCTTGGCCCGGATGGTCGCCGTGCCCTCCAACTCGTCCGTCGCGGGCTGATACTTCAGCCTGAGGTCGTAGTGGGAGACGTCGTATCCGCCGTTGCCGTAGTACGGGTAGTAAGGGTCGCCGATTCCCGGAGCTCCGGGCTGGTAGTCGGCCGCCGATGCCGGGATCGCCAGCAACAGGGAAGCAGCCGCGAGTGCGCCCGGCGTGATGAGTCTGCGATGCACGAGAACTCCAAGTCGTAGGGGCACGAAGCCTGTTCGGAGCCTATTCAGCCTCAGCAGCCCCAGGCATGTCCATGGCACCTGCGGTCACTGAGACGACCTGTGACAGCAGGTCCCCTTCCGAGTACCGACCGTTGACGGCCCCTCAGACGGCCGGACACGCCAGCCCGGCCGCCTCCCGCGCGCACCCCCACGCCACCGTGACACCGGCTCCGCCGTGCCCGTAGTTGTGCACCAGCGTCCCACCGCCGGGGAGCACCTCACGCTCCAGCCGTACGGCCTCCCGGGCCGGCCGCAGTCCCACCCGGTGGTCGAGGACCCGGGCCCCGGCGATCTCCGGCCGCACCGCTGCACACCGGGCCACGATCGCCTCGGCCGTGCGCGGATCGGGCGTCAGCGACCAGGCGTCGTCCTCGGCGGTGCCGCCCAGGATCAGCCCGCCGGGCTGCGGGAAGAAGTAGGTGCCCGCTTCGGACGCGTGGTCCACCGACGTCAGCCAAGTGGTGATCCCAGGGTTCTCCACCACGACGAGCTGCCCGCGCACCGGGCGCATCAGCGGATCGGGAACCAGCTCACGGGCGCCCATGCCCGTGCAGTTGACCACGACGGACGCCTCGGCAGCGGGCTCCGCCAGATCCGTGACCGTACGCTCCTCGACCCGCCCGCCGGCCCGCAGCAACCGGCCGCGCAGCCATGGCAGATGAGTCGACATGTCGATGAGCGGAAGCCGCGCCCACAGCCCGGTCCCGGCGTACTCGGCATCCGTCGTGACCCGAAGGCCCTTGACCCCCGAGGCCCACGGTCCCAGTTCGTCCAGCCGCGTCTCGCCGTGTACGCCCTCGGCCATACGCACGCCCGTCTCCTCGGGTCGCGCGGCCAACTCCTCGTACACGCGGAGCGTCTCAAGGGCCCACTCGCCCACGAGGGACTCGGGTTCGATCCGGTACGGCCACCACAGCGCGCCCGCGACCGCCGAAGTGGTCCGCTCGGCGGGCTCCCGCACCCACACCCGCACCCGTCTGCCGCTCTCCGCCAGGACGATCGCGGTCGTCAGACCGATGACGCCGCCGCCCACCACGATCACATCATCGCTTCGATCTCTGTCCACGCAGGGACGCTAGCGGAATGTGTCCTGCCGTGCTCACATCACCCACGATGTGGGAATACTCACAGCATGTCCCTCGAGTACGCGACCTTCGGCCTGGCACCGGCGATCCGTGCCGGTGGTGTTCTCGCCAACGGTGACTACCAGGTGCACCGGGATTTCGTGGACTTCGTCGTCGACGGCCACCCGCTGCTGTTCCGGCTCTCCGACCTGGACGCCGTCTCCCCGCTCGCCGCCGACATACCGCCCGCGATCTTCACCGCGCAGGTGCACAGCCTCCTGCTGGAGGCCGACGCCCCGCTCGAGGGCGGCCGTTACATCATCTACGGCTGCCCGGAGTGCGAGGACCTGGCCTGCGGGGCCGTCACCGCGGTCATCGAGAGGGACGGCGACGACTTCGTGTGGCGTGACTTCGCCTGGCAGACGGAGGCTCGGGCGGATCTGGAGCTGAACGGCTACCGCGGGATCGGGCCGTTGCGCTTCCGCGGCGACGAGTACCGCGGCGCCCTCACGGCCCTGCTCGACGACCGGTCGGCGACGCGGCGCCGGGTCCTGCTGATCGGTGCCCGCGTCGCCGTCCTGGCCCGGCTGGCCGCCGCACTGCGCACGATCGGCATCGGGGCGGAGATCGCGCACGACGCCACCGGCGTGCCCGCCGAGGAACTGCGCACCTATGGCGCGGTGGCCTTCGGCAGGGTGGTCGGCGAACCGGAACGAGCCGCCCTACGGCAGTCCTTCGCACGCGTCGGCGCCGACGTGGCCTACGTCGACGGGCTCGCCCCGATCGTGCCCCTCCTCGTCGCTCAGATCGAACATGCCCTCGATCGCAGCCCGGTGGAGCGCCGCCGCCTCACCCATCTGGCCGCCACCGGCGGCGCAGCGGAGATAGAGGTCACCTCTACGTGCCGGGTCCGCGTCACCCTCTACCGCCAGGACCGCCTGCACCGCGTCCACACCCGCGAGGTCTTCGACGACGTCCTGGAACCGGGCCGCCATCGCATCGCCCTCGATCCCCGGACGACGAAAGGGGAGTCCTACGTGGTGGCCCGGACGACGGGAAGCGTGCTGGCGGCGGAAGTAGTCCACTGAGAGGGGCAAACGCCGCCTGCCGGGGCACTAGGATCGGCGGTCTGATGACTGCCACCCTCGTCGCCAAGAACCTCGCCGCCGGGCACGGCGACCGCTCGCTCTTCTCCGGGCTCGACCTCGTCGTGGCGCCCGGGGACGTGATCGGGCTCGTCGGTGCCAACGGCGCCGGAAAGTCCACTCTGCTGCGGTTGCTCGCCGGACTGCTCACCCCGGAGCAGGGCGAACTGCGCCTGTCCCCGCCGACCGCGACGGTCGGGCATCTGCCGCAGGAGCAGGAGCGGCGGCCGGGCGAGACGGTCCGGGAGTTCCTGGCGCGCCGCACGGGCGTGGCCGAGGCCCAGCGCGTCATGGACGAGGCCACCCAGGGGCTCGTCGACGGGACACCGGGTGCCGACGACGCGTACGCGGTGAGCCTGGAGCGCTGGCTCGGCCTCGGCGGCGCGGACCTCGACGAGCGTGCCGAGGACATCGCCGACTCCCTCGGACTCGGCGTCGGCCTGGACCAGCCGATGACATCCCTGTCCGGCGGCCAGGCGGCCCGCGCCGGGCTCGCCTCGCTGCTGCTGTCCCGCTACGACGTCTTCCTGCTCGATGAGCCGACGAACGACCTGGACCTGGACGGCCTGGAGCGACTGGAGCGGTTCGTCGGCAGCCTGCGGGCCGGGACGGTCGTCGTCAGCCACGACCGCGAGTTCCTCACCCGGACGGTCACCAAGGTCCTCGAACTCGACCTGGCGCAGCGGCAGATCAACCTCTACGGCGGCGGATACGAGGCCTACCTCGAGGAACGCGAGAGGGACCGCCGGCATGCCCGGGAGGAGTACGAGGAGTACGCCGACAAGAAGTCGGCCCTCCAGGAGCGGGCTCAGACGCAGCGCTCCTGGATGGACAAGGGCGTGAAGAACGCACGGCGCAAGGCCGGCAACGACAACGACAAGATCGGTCGCAAGTTCCGCAGCGAGGCCAGCGAGAAGCAGGCCGCGAAGGCGCGGCAGACCCAGCGCATGATCGAGCGCCTGGAGGCTGTCGAGGAACCCCGCAAGGAGTGGGAACTGCGCATGGAGATCGCGGCGGCCCCGCGCTCGGGCGCGGTCGTCGCGGCCCTGACGGACGCCGAAGTGCGGCGCGGCGACTTCACGTTCGGACCGGTGTCCCTGCAGATCGACTGGGCGGACCGGGTGGCGGTGACGGGAGCCAACGGCGCGGGCAAGTCGACGCTGCTGGGCGCGCTGCTGGGCCGTGTCCCCCTGGACGCGGGGCGCGCTTCCCTGGGCTCGGGCGTGCTGATCGGCGAGGTGGATCAGGCCCGCAAGCTGTTCCACGGCCCGGAGTCCCTGCTGGAGGCGTTCCGCGCGGCGGTCCCGGACACGGACCCGGCCGACGTCCGTACGCTGCTCGCCAAGTTCGGCCTCAAGGCGGACCACGTCCTGCGCCCGGCGGCGACCCTCTCGCCGGGCGAGCGCACCAGGGCCGCCCTGGCACTGCTGCAGGGCCGGGGCGTCAACCTCCTCGTCCTGGACGAGCCGACGAACCATCTCGACCTTCCGGCCATCGAGCAGCTCGAATCCGCCCTGGACTCCTACGAGGGCACGCTGCTCCTGGTCACCCACGACCGCAGGATGCTCGACGCGGTACGGGTGACACGCCGACTGGAGGTCGCGGACGGCAAGGTCACCGAGCATTAGGCACGACGGGGGCGCGTCGCCGTCTCCGGGTAGCGGACGACGGTCCGCACCACCCTTTGGACAAGCGGGCCTGGTCCCTCCGCGACATCGCGGAGGGACCAGGCCCGAGGTTTCAGCGTCGGCCGTTCTTCGAGTCGAGCAGGCCCGCGCGGCGCAGCGCGTCGGCCATCGCACTGTTGGCCGGCGGGGGAGCCTGGCGGGAGCCGCCGCCCTGGCGGCCCTGCCGCTGCTGCGGGGCACGCCCGCCACGCTGCTGGCGCCCGCCGCCGCTCTGCTTGTCCTTCGCAGCGGCCTCGTCGTCCAGGCGGAGCGTCAGCGAGATCCGCTTGCGCGGGATGTCGACGTCCAGGACCTTCACCTTGACGATGTCGCCCGGCTTCACCACGTCCCGCGGGTCCTTGACGAACGTCCTGGACATCGCGGAGACATGGACCAGCCCGTCCTGGTGGACACCGATGTCCACGAAGGCACCGAAGGCGGCGACGTTCGTGACGACGCCCTCCAGGATCATCCCCGAGGACAGGTCGGAGATCTTCTCGACGCCCTCCTTGAACGTGGCCGTCTTGAACGCGGGCCGCGGGTCGCGGCCCGGCTTCTCCAGTTCCTTCAGGATGTCGGTCACGGTCGGCAGACCGAACGTCTCGTTCACGAAGTCGGACGGCTTCAGCGAGCGCAGCGTCGACGTGTTGCCGATGAGGGAGGCCACCTCCTGGCCGGAGGTCTTCACCATGCGCCGCACGACCGGGTACGCCTCCGGGTGCACGCTGGACGCGTCCAGGGGGTCGGTGCCGCCCTGGATGCGCAGGAAGCCCGCGCACTGCTCGTACGCCTTGGGCCCGAGCCGGGCTACGTTCTTCAGCTCCGCGCGCGAGGTGAACGGGCCGTTGGCGTCACGGTGCTTCACGATGTTCTCCGCGAGCCCGGAGGAGACGCCGGAGACCCGGGCGAGCAGCGGGGCCGACGCCGTGTTGACGTCCACGCCCACGCCGTTCACACAGTCTTCGACCACCGCGTCCAGCGAGCGCGACAGCTTCACCTCGGACAGGTCGTGCTGGTACTGGCCGACACCGATGGACTTCGGGTCGATCTTCACCAGCTCGGCCAGCGGGTCCTGCAGGCGACGGGCGATGGAGACCGCGCCGCGCAGCGACACGTCCATGTCCGGCAGCTCCTGGGAGGCGAACGCCGAGGCCGAGTACACGGACGCGCCCGCCTCGGACACCACCACCTTGGTGAGCTTCAACTCCGGGTGCTTTGTGATCAGTTCACCGGCGAGCTTGTCGGTCTCGCGGGACGCCGTGCCGTTGCCGATGGCGATCAGTTCGACCGCGTGCTCCTTGGCCAGGCGCGCCAGCTTGGCGATGGCCTCGTCCCACTTGTTGGCCGGGACGTGCGGGTGGATGACGTCCGTCGCGACGACCTTGCCGGTCGCGTCCACCACGGCGACCTTCACGCCCGTACGGAACCCGGGGTCCAGGCCCAGCGTCGCGCGCGTGCCGGCCGGGGCGGCGAGCAGCAGGTCGCGCAGGTTCGCCGCGAAGACGGCCACCGCCTCGTCCTCGGCGGCCGTGCGCAGCCTCAGGCGCAGGTCGATGCCGAGGTGGACGAGGATACGGGTGCGCCAGGCCCAACGGACCGTGTCCAGCAGCCACTTGTCGGCGGGTCGGCCGCGGTCGGCGATCTCGAAGCGGTGCGCCACGATCCCCTCGTAGGACGACGGCACCGAGGACGATTCAGCGGGCTCCTCCGGCTCCAGGACGAGGTCGAGGACCTCCTCCTTCTCGCCGCGCAGCATGGCGAGGATCCGGTGCGAGGGCAGTTCGGTGAAGGGCTCGGCGAAGTCGAAGTAGTCGGCGAACTTGGCGCCCGCCTCCTCCTTGCCGTCCCGCACCTTGGCGGCCAGGCGCCCGCGCACCCACATACGCTCGCGCAGCTCGCCGATCAGGTCGGCGTCCTCGGAGAAACGCTCGGTGAGGATGGCCCGCGCGCCGTCCAGGGCGGCCTGCGCGTCGGCCACTTCCTTGTCGGCATCCACGAAGGCGGCGGCCGCGGCCAGTGGCTCGACCGTCGGGTCGCCGAGCAGCCCCTCGGCCAGCGGCTCAAGGCCCGCCTCGCGCGCGATCTGCGCCTTCGTGCGCCGCTTCGGCTTGTACGGCAGATAGACGTCCTCCAGGCGCGCCTTGGTCTCCGCGCCCCGGATCTGCGCCTCCAGCTCCTCGGTGAGCTTGCCCTGTTCGCGCACGGACTCCAGGATCGCCGTGCGCCGGTCCTCCAGCTCTCGCAGATAGCGCAGCCGCTCCTCGATCGTGCGCAGCTGCGCGTCGTCGAGCATCTCGGTCGCTTCCTTGCGGTAGCGGGCGATGAAGGGCACCGTCGAACCGCCGTCGAGCAGCTCGACCGCGGCCCTCACCTGCCGCTCCCGTACGCCGAGCTCCTCGGCGATCCTGCCTTCGATGGACCCTACGAGGGGTGTGGTCACGATCCCGTACCGCCTTCTCCACTGAGGTTGCGCGGCAATTGTGGCAGGTGGCACCGGCGAGGGGGGATCAGGGCGCCACTCGGCCGCGTCGCTCCGCCGACGTGGTCCAGGAGAACCGCGGATGCCGGCGCTCCAGGAACGCGGCGACGCCCTCCTCGGCGTCGCCGCTGCCGCGCGCCTGCCCGGCCCAGTACGCGTCCCGGTCCGTCCGCCCGTTCACGAACTCCTTGGCGGCGGCCTGGGTCAGCTGGGAGCGCGAGACCAGCAGGCGCGTGAACTCCGTCACCCGCTTGTCGAGTTCGCCCTCGGGTAGCACCTCGTCGACCAGCCCCGTGCGCAGGGCCCGCTCGGCGTCGATCAACTCGCCCGAGAACAGGAGGTGCTTGGCGGTGCCGGGGCCCACCAGCGACGTCAGCCGCCGGGTGGAGGAGGCCGGGTAGACGATCCCCAGCTTGGCCGGTGTCACCCCGAACAGCGCGCCCTGGTCCGCGAACCGCAGATCGCACGCCGCCGCCAACTGCGCCCCGCCGCCCACGCAATGGCCGCGGACCGCCGCCAGCGTCGGCTTCGGGAACGCGGCCAGTGCCTCCTCGGCCCGTACGGCCAGCGTCTGCGCCTGCTCCGGTGACCCCCGCAGCGTGGAGATGTCGGCGCCCGCGCAGAACGTCCCGCCCTCGCCGGTGAGCACCAGCGCCCGGACGCCCGGATCGGCGGCCAGCACGTCGAGCAGGGGCGGCAGCGCCTCCCACATGTTGGCCGTCATGGCGTTCCGCTTGGCCGGATGGTGAATGACGACGGTCGCGACCCCGTCGGTGACGCTGTGCAGCAACTGCGGCTCCATGGGCCGGATGCTATCCGCACGCCGCAGGGCGGACAGGGCGGGGTGGGCGTCACAGCCGTACAACCCGAAGAGTTCCGAAGGTGGCGCAACAGGGACAGGAGTGGTCGCGCGATTGACCGTGTCATACGCCAACGGTCAGATGTCGTCGATATCTGGTGACTTGTGCTCAGTCTTTCGGTGCGGACCAGCGCGTTCCCAACACTCGACGTGTGGTGACAATCGAGCGCAAGGGTGGCGACCGGACAATGGAGAACCGAGGGCGGGGGTCCGGCCCGCGCCCTGAGAGCGGTGGGAACGTACCGCACGACGGCAGAGCGCAGGGACCGCTGCCGTACGAGGGTGTCTGGCGGTTCACCGCCGCCGCCGTGGACGCCTCGGTGCCGCAGGCGCGGCACGCCGTCCGTGATCTGCTCGGCCGCCAGGGTGTGCCCGTCTCGGACGACATCGTGCAGGCCCTGCTGCTGATCGTCTCCGAGCTGGTCACCAACGCCGTCCGGCACGCGGCGCTGCTGTCGCCGATGCTCGCCGTGGAGGTCGCCGTCGGCCCCGAGTGGGTGCGGGTGGCGGTGGAGGACAGCCACCCCTACCGCCCCAGCGCCCTGGAGGCCGACCACGGCCGGACCGGCGGCCGCGGACTGCTCCTCGTCCGTGAGATCACCAGGGAGGCGGGTGGGGCGTGCGAGGCGGAGCACACGGCGAGCGGCGGCAAGGTGATCTGGGCGGCCCTGCCGCTCAAACCCGTATGGACCGTATGAGTCCGTCCAGCCGCGCGGGCCGGACGGACCACCGGGTCACCAGCCCGCGGACGGGCCCGTCAGCTCCCTGATCGCCGGCCTGGCCGCGTCCAGGACCGTCATGAACCACGACGAGAACGTGTCCTTCGCATGCCGCTCCGCCAGTTCCCCGGGGGTCACGAAGGCCGTCGCGGCGACCTCTTCCGGGTCCTGGCGCACGGAGGACTGCACCAGCCCCACGAACAGGTGGTTGAACTCCTGCTCCACCAGGCCCGACTCCGGGTCCGGGTGGTTGTAGCGGACTGTGCCCGCTTCGGTCAGCAGCGAGGGGGAGGTCCCCAGCTCCTCGTACGTCCGCCGGGCCGCCGCCGCGAACGGGGCCTCGCCCGGGTAGGGGTGGCCGCAGCAGGTGTTGGACCAGACACCGGGGGAGTGGTACTTGCCCAGCGCCCGCTGCTGCAGCAGCAGACGGCCGTGCTCGTCGAAGAGGAACACGGAGAACGCCCGGTGCAACTGTCCCGGTGGCTGATGGGCGGTGAGCTTCTCCGCGGTGCCGATCGTGGTGCCGTTCTCGTCGACGAGCTCCAGCAAGATGGATTCGGCGGTGCCGTTCGACGCGTGGTGCGTCGTAGTGGCAGGTGTGATCGGCATACCCATCCCTCGCATCGGTTGTTCCGCCTCAAGTCTGCCGTACGCATCCGGCGCTCTCGGCACTTCGTGACGCCCCGCATGTCCCGCCCCGGCTGAACGGACGGGAATCCACGGCCCTCACGGAACAGACGTCGAAAGCGGCCGGCCGCTTGATCGTGCCCGCAGTCACGGACGGGGAACCCCGCTCCCGCGCTTCGGTCACAGGTGTTCCGCCGGGCCCGCCAGGAGCGTGCGCCGGTCGGTCACGACGGGCCGCCAGGTGGTGCGGCAGTCGGTCTTGCCGGGGCGGCTCCACTGTCTCACGCAGCCCGCATCGATCCACTTTTCATAAGTAATGCCGTCAATGCGAGGTTAGTGAGCGTGCGCGATGTCGCGAATGTGTGGTTATGGGCTCGCGGTTTGTGGCGTGCCCCTTCGATCCCCGATGATGATCGCGGCGGCGGCCGCGCGGACCGCGTCGAATCAGCCCATGAACGGTCGGTGAATACCGGCTTTCAGGCGTCCGATAGCCTCTGCCGACATGCCGCCCGGCCTGTGCCCCGGGTGCCCGCACCACACACAAGACCGGCGCTCGTGCGCGCCGGGCCTCAGGGAGTGAGTTCGTCTGTCGACCGCCATCCTCACCGGCCAGCCGGTCCCCGGATCGTCGCTCGAGGGCGATCTGCGGTCGCTCGGCTTCGATGTGCGGGTTGCCACCGACGCCGGTGACGCCGAGACACTCCTCGCCGCCGTGCCGACGGACCAGCGGGTCGCGATCGTCGACGCACGTTTCGTGGGTCATCTGCACGCGCTTCGCCTCGGCCTCACCGACCCCCGCTTCCCGGCCGCTGCCCTGCCCGGCGCCGTCACCGTCCAGCCCGCCGCTCGCCAGGCACTCACCCACGCCCTGGCCGGCGGGCAGTCCGCGGTGATCGACGGGCCGTCCTCCAAGGCCGCGGCCCCGGGCGAGCAGGCAGGTGCCGCCACCGTCGCCGACACCCTGGCCGAGTGCATCACCGCGGCCCTCGACACCGACGGCGTCCCGGTCCACCGCCCGGAACTCGGCACCCTGGTCGCCACCGTCCCCACGGACCCCCAGGCACGCAACGAGGCCCGTCAGGCGGTCGCCGCCGTCGATGACGAGGCCGTCCGTCTGCGCAGCGCCGTCAAGGCCCGCGACGGCTTCTTCACCACGCACTTCATCAGCCCGTACTCGCGCTACATCGCCCGCTGGTGCGCCCGCCGGGGCCTCACCCCCAACCAGGTCACCACCGCCTCGCTGATCACCGCCCTGATAGCGGCGGGCAGTGCGGCCACCGGCACTCGCGGCGGTTTCGTGGCCGCGGGCGTCCTGCTGATCCTTTCCTTCGTACTCGACTGCACCGACGGTCAGCTCGCCCGCTACTCGCTGCAGTACTCCACGCTCGGCGCCTGGCTCGACGCCACCTTCGACCGCGCCAAGGAGTACGCCTACTACGCCGGCCTCGCCCTCGGTGCGGCCCGCGGTGGCGACGACGTCTGGGCGCTCGCCCTGGGCGCGATGGTCCTGCAGACCTGCCGGCACGTCGTCGACTTCGCCTTCAACGAGGCGAACCACGACGCGACCGCCAACACCAGCCCCACCGCCGCCCTCTCGGACCGCCTCGACAGCGTCGGCTGGACGGTCTGGGTGCGCCGGATGATCGTCCTGCCGATCGGTGAACGCTGGGCGATGATCGCCGTCCTGACGGCGGTCACCACCCCGCGCATCACCTTCTACGCGCTGCTCATCGGCTGCGCCTTCGCCGCGACCTACACGACGGCGGGCCGTGTGCTGCGCTCGCTCACCCGTAAGGCGCATCGCACCGACCGCGCCGCGCGGGCCCTGGCGGACCTGGCGGACAGCGGGCCGCTCGCCGAATACGCGGCCAAGTGGCGCAGCCCGAACACGCGGATCCACTCCAGTACTCCCGTGCTGTCGGCGGCCTTCGGCGTCGCGGCCCTCGCCGCGGCCCTCACCTCAGGTGACGCCTGGACAGCCGTAGTGGGAGCCGCCGCCTACGCGGGCGCGTCCGGCCTGGCTCTGTCCCAGCCCCTCAAGGGCCCCCTCGACTGGCTGGTTCCCCCGCTCTTCCGCGCCGCCGAATACGGCACCGTCCTGATCCTGGCGGCCAGATCCGAGGCGAACGGGGTACTCCCCGCGGCGTTCGGGCTGGTGGCGGCGGTCGCCTACCATCACTACGACACGGTGTACCGCATCCGCGGCGACGCCGGAGCGCCACCGCACTGGCTGGTGCGCGCGATCGGGGGGCACGAAGGCCGGACGCTGTTGATCACCGTCCTGGCCGCGCTGCTCACGGCGGCACTGTTCAAGGTCGCGCTCACGGTCCTCGCCGTCTACGTGGCCTTGGTCGTGCTCGTCGAGAGCATCCGTTTCTGGGTCGCCGCCCACAAGGGTGGCGCGCCCGCCATACACGACGAAGGAGAACCCGCATGATCGGCCTCGTGCTGGCGGCCGGCGCCGGACGGCGCCTGCGCCCCTACACCGACACCCTGCCCAAGGCGCTGGTGCCGGTGGGGCCCGAGGGCGAGGAGGACGGCATCACGGTCCTCGACCTGACCCTCGGCAACTTCGCCGAGGTGGGCCTGACCGAGGCCGCGATCATCGTCGGCTACCGCAAGGAGGCCGTGTACGAGCGCAAGGAAGCGCTGGAGCAGAAGTACGGCCTGAAGCTCACGCTGATCGACAACGACAAGGCCGAGGAGTGGAACAACGCCTACTCCCTGTGGTGCGGCCGTGACGCCCTCAAGGACGGCGTGATCCTCGCCAACGGCGACACCGTCCACCCGGTCTCCGTCGAGAAGACGCTGCTGGCCGCCCGCGGCGACGGCAAGAAGATCATCCTCGCCCTCGACACGGTGAAGAACCTCGCCGACGAGGAGATGAAGGTCGTCGTGGACCCCGCCAAGGGCGTCCAGAAGATCACCAAGCTGATGGAGCCGTCCGAGGCGACCGGCGAGTACATCGGCGTCACCCTCATCGAGGGTGAGGCCGCCGCGGAGCTGGCCGACGCGCTGAAGACCACCTTCGAGCGGGACCCGCAGCTGTACTACGAGGACGGCTACCAGGAGCTGGTCAACCGCGGCTTCAAGATCGACGTGGCTCCGATCGGCGACGTGAAGTGGGTCGAGATCGACAACCACGACGACCTCGCCAAGGGCCGGGAGATCGCGTGCCAGTACTGACGAGGCTGATCCCCTCGCCGGTCGCTGTCGACATCCGGCCGGGGGCGCTCGATGATCTGGCGACGATCCTGTCCGACCAGCGCATCGCGCCCTCCGGCCGGTTGGCCTTCGCGATCAGCGGCGGTTCCGGCCGGGTACTGCGCGAGCGCTTCGCCCCGTCGTTCCCGGAGGCGGACTGGTTCGACGACGCCGACGGGACCATCGACGGCGCGGTGAAGCTCGCCGACTCGATCAAGAAGGCCGGTCGCTACGACGCGGTCATCGGTCTCGGCGGCGGCAAGATCATCGACTGCGCCAAGTACGCCGCCGCACGCGTGGGCCTGCCGCTGGTCGCCGTGGCCACCAACCTCGCCAACGACGGCCTGTGCTCACCCGTCGCGACGCTCGACAACGACGCGGGCCGAGGTTCCTACGGCGTACCGAACCCGATCGGCATCATCATCGACCTCGATGTGATCCGCGAGGCACCGGTCCAGTTCGTACGCGCGGGCATCGGCGACGTGATCTGCAAGATCTCCGCCGTCGCCGACTGGGAGCTCTCGCACCGTGAGACCGGCGAGCAGATCGACGGCCTCGCCGCCGCGATGGCCCGGCAGGCCGCCGAGGCGGTACTGCGCCACCCCGGTGGCGTGGACGACGACGCGTTCTTGACGACGCTGGCCGAGTCCCTGGTCCTGTGCGGCATCTCGATGTCCGTTGCCGGTGACAGCCGTCCCGCCTCGGGCGCCTGCCACGAGATCAGCCATGCCTTCGACCTGACCTTCCCCAAGCGCAGCGCGCTCCATGGTGAGCAGTGCGGTCTCGGGGGCGCGTTCGCGACGTTCCTCCGCGGCGACCGGGAGACCGCGGGACAGATGGCCGACGTGCTGCGCGGCCACGGTCTTCCGGTCCTCCCGGAGGAGATCGGTTTCACCGTGGACGAGTTCGTCGAGGTCGTGGAGTTCGCTCCGCAGACCCGACCGGGCCGCTACACGATCCTCGAACACCTCGACCTGTCCACCGACGAGATCAGGGACGCTTACGCCGACTATGCAAAAGCCATCGGTAGCTGAGCTCCGCCCGGTCGTTCACCCCGCGGGCGTGAAGGACCGACGGAGCGGTGAGCACTGGGCCGGACGGCTCTACATGCGTGAGATCTCGCTGCGCATCGACCGCCACCTGGTGAACACCAAGGTCACGCCCAATCAGCTGACCTACCTGATGACCGTCTGCGGAGTCCTCGCGGCCCCGGCGCTGCTCGTACCAGGCATCTGGGGCGCCGTGCTCGGCGTGGTGATGGTCCAGCTGTACCTGCTCCTGGACTGCGTCGACGGCGAGGTCGCACGCTGGAAGCAGCAGTTCTCGCTCGGCGGGGTCTACCTGGACCGGGTCGGTGCCTATCTCACCGACGCCGCGGTCCTCGTCGGGCTCGGCCTGCGTGCCGCCGACCTGTGGGGTTCCGGGCGGATCGACTGGCTCTGGGCGTTCCTGGGGACCCTGGCCGCCCTCGGCGCGATCCTCATCAAGGCGGAGACCGACCTCGTGGGCGTCGCACGTCACCAGGGCGGTCTGCCGCCGGTGAAGGAGGCCGCGTCCGAGCCGCGCTCCTCCGGCATGGCGCTGGTCCGCCGGGCCGCGGCGGCGCTGAAGTTCCACCGGCTGATCCTCGGGATCGAGGCGTCCCTGCTGATCCTGCTGCTCGCCGTCGTGGACCAGATCAGGGGCGACCTGTTCTTCACCCGGCTCGGCACCGCCGTCCTCGCCGGTATCGCGCTCCTGCAGACGCTGCTGCACCTGGTGTCCATCCTCGTCTCCAGCAGGCTGCGGTGAGCGCGGCCATGCGGGTCGGCGCGGTGATCATCACGATGGGCAACCGTCCGGCCGAGCTCCGCGCCCTCCTGGACTCGGTGGCCCGGCAGGACGGCGACCCCGTCGAGGTCGTCGTGGTCGGCAACGGCTCGCCCGTCCCGGACGTCCCCGACGGCGTCCGCACGGTCGAACTGCCCGAGAACCTCGGTATCCCCGGCGGCCGCAACGTCGGCATCGAGGCCTTCGGCCCCGGCGGCACCGACGTCGACATCCTCCTCTTCCTGGACGACGACGGCCTGCTCGCTCGCGCCGACACCGCCGAGCTGTGCCGTGCGGCCTTCGCCGCCGACCCGGATCTCGGCATCATCAGCTTCCGTATCGCCGACCCCGAGACCGGCGAGACCCAGCGGCGCCACGTGCCGAGGCTGCGCGCCTCCGACCCGATGCGGTCCTCCCGGGTCACCACCTTCCTCGGCGGCGCCAACGCCGTCCGCACGAAGGTCTTCGCCGAGGTCGGCGGCCTTCCGGACGAGTTCTTCTACGCTCACGAGGAGACCGACCTGGCCTGGCGGGCCCTGAACGCCGGCTGGCTCATCGACTACCGGTCGGACATGGTGCTGTACCACCCTACGACCGCCCCCTCGCGGCACGCGGTCTACCACCGCATGGTCGCCCGCAACCGCGTCTGGCTGGCCCGCCGCAACCTCCCCGCCCTCCTTGTCCCGGTCTACCTGGGCGTCTGGATGCTGCTCACGCTGCTGCGCCGCCCCTCACGGGCCGCCCTCAAGGCGTGGTTCGGCGGGTTCCGGGAGGGCTGGACGACTCCGTGCGGAACCCGGCGGCCCATGAAGTGGCGTACGGTATGGCGCCTGACTCGGCTGGGCCGTCCTCCCGTCATCTGACAAGCTCTTCACTCGACGACGACAGCAAACGGGCGGGACCCAGCTCCCGGCTCCCGCCCGTGCCCGAGCAGAGTGTGCATCCCGAAGATGGAAAGTGTTCCTGTGAGTGAGACAACGCATGACGGCGGAGTCGCGGTGAGCACCCGCCCGTCGCCCGATGACGGACTGAGCCCGACCGAGCTGGCCGCCAAGTACGGGCTCGCGGTCAGCGGAGCCCGGCCCGGACTCGTCGACTACGTCCGCCAGCTGTGGGGACGTCGTCACTTCATCCTCGCCTTCTCGCAGGCGAAGCTCACCGCCCAGTACAGCCAGGCCAAGCTCGGCCAGGTGTGGCAGGTCGCCACCCCGCTGCTGAACACGCTCGTCTACTACCTGATCTTCGGCGTGATCATGAAGGCCGGCCGGGGTATGTCGCTCGACACGTACATCCCGTTCCTGGTGACCGGTGTCTTCGTCTTCACCTTCACCCAGAGCTCGGTCATGGCCGGCGTCCGCGCGATCTCCGGCAACCTGGGCCTGGTGCGCGCCCTGCACTTCCCGCGGGCCTCGCTGCCCATCTCGTTCGCGTTGCAGCAGCTCCAGCAGCTGCTCTTCTCGATGATCGTGCTGTTCGTCGTGGCGATAGGCTTCGGCAGCTATCCGAGCCTGTCCTGGGTGCTGATCGTCCCCGCTCTGGTGCTGCAGTTCTTCTTCAACACCGGCCTCGCGCTGATCGTGGCGAGACTGGGCGCCAAGACCCCGGACCTCGCCCAGCTGATGCCGTTCATCATGCGCACCTGGATGTACGCGTCCGGCGTCATGTTCTCCATCAACCACATGCTCGCCGACCGACCCGAGTGGGTCGTGCGGGCGCTGCAGGTGAACCCGGGCGCCATCTACATGGATCTGATGCGGTTCGCGCTCATCAAGGACTACGGCGCCTCGAACCTCCCGCCGCACGTCTGGGCCATCGCGCTGTTCTGGGCCGTCGCCGTCTTCGTCGGCGGGTTCGTGTACTTCTGGAAGGCGGAGGAGCGGTACGGCCGTGGCTGAGCAGAACACCGGGGCGAGGATCCCCACCGTCATCGCGGACGAACTGCACATCGTCTACCGCGTCAACGGCGCCAAGTCCGGCAAGGGCAGCGCCACCGCCGCCCTCAGCCGTATCCTCAAGCGGGGCTCCGACGATGCGGCGCGCGGCGTGCGCAAGGTGCACGCGGTCCGCGGTGTGTCCTTCGTCGCCTACCGCGGCGAGGCCATCGGCCTCATCGGCTCCAACGGTTCCGGCAAGTCCACGCTGCTGCGCGCCATCGCCGGACTGCTCCCGGCCGAGCGGGGCAAGGTCTACACCGACGGCCAGCCCTCCCTCCTCGGCGTCAATGCGGCCCTGATGAACGACCTCACGGGCGAGCGCAACGTCATCCTGGGCGGTCTCGCCATGGGTATGTCGCGGGAGCAGATCAGGGAGCGCTACCAGGAGATCGTCGACTTCTCCGGCATCAACGAGAAAGGCGACTTCATCACGCTGCCCATGCGTACCTACTCCTCCGGCATGGCGGCCCGGCTGCGGTTCTCCATCGCGGCGGCCAAGGACCACGACGTCCTCATGATCGACGAGGCCCTGGCCACCGGTGACCGCAAGTTCCAGAAGCGCTCAGAGGACCGCATCAGGGAGCTGCGCAAGGAAGCCGGCACGGTGTTTCTGGTCAGCCACAACAACAAGTCGATCCGTGATACCTGTGACCGTGTCCTGTGGCTGGAACGCGGCGAGCTGCGCATGGACGGCCCGACCCAAGAGGTCCTGAAGGAGTACGAGAAGTTCACGGGCAAGTAGCCCCCCGTGCCAAGGGCCCTGCCGGAACGCTCCGGCGGGGCCCTGCGTCTGCAAAGGAAAGGCCAACTCTGTTTGGCCTTGGGAATCTTGACGCCAATCGGTGTGTTGTTGTGATGCGCAGGACACCCCGACGAAGCCCACTGCGTTGTACAACGTAAGCTGTACTGGTCCTGATTCGCGGCAATGGGGCGATAATGCGCCTGCACCCCCACACCTGCCGCGCTGTGCGGACAGCCAGGCGGCGTGTCCGAAATGGGATGTATTGGGTCGGCAGTGTAGAACGGGAGATGTGACGGCAATGGCTACGGAAAGTCTCCGGCTCCGCGAGGCATGTGCCGTCTCCGCGCCGGGCGGCGAGCGGTGATCGAAGCCGGGACGGCGCGCACCGGTGACCCGGAGCGCGACACCCTCGACAAGGCCGCGGACGAGAACTTTCCTGTGGCCCCGTTCTTCTTGCCCAGGGTTTGGCGTGCGGATCTGATGGCCGTTTACGGCTTCGCCCGCCTCGTCGACGACATCGGCGACGGCGACCTCGCCCCCGGCGGCGCCGACGCCCGCCTCCTCGGTGTGTCGCCGAAGGAGGCCGAGGACCGCCTCGTCCTCCTGGACGCCTTCGAGGCGGACCTGCACAGGGTCTTCGAGTCGACGCCGAGTCACCCCCTCCTGGCCCGCCTCCAGCCCACGGTCGAGCGCGCCGGCCTCACTCCGGAGCCGTTCCTCGGCCTGATCGCCGCCAACCGCCAGGACCAGCTCGTCAGGCGCTACGAGACGTACGACGACCTCCTTGCGTACTGCGAACTGTCCGCCAACCCGGTCGGACGGCTCGTCCTCGCCGTCACCGGAGCGTCCACGCCCGAGCGCATCCGGCGCTCCGACGCGATCTGCACGGCGCTGCAGATCGTGGAACACCTCCAGGACGTCGCCGAGGACCTCGGCCGTGACCGCATCTATCTGCCCGTCGAGGACATGAAGCGCTTTCATGTCCAGGAGGCGGACCTCGCCACGCACACAGCAGGCGCATCGGTGCGCGCACTGATTGCGTACGAAGCAGAACGCGCCCGCGATCTCCTGAATGAAGGTGCCCCCCTCGTGGGTAGCGTCCACGGCAGGCTGAGGCTGCTGCTTGCGGGCTTCGTGGCGGGAGGCAGGGCGGCGATCGACGCGATCGTCGCCACCGAATACGACGTACTTCCCGGCCCCCCCAAGCCCGGCAAGCTCCGGTTGCTGCGCGAGGTGGGCGTGACTCTGCGAGGAGAGGGGTGATCGGGACTGTGGAGTCAGAACAGCACGTGTCCCCGCCGGTACTCGCCGCGTACAGCTACTGCGAGGCCGTGACCGGGCAGCAGGCCCGTAACTTCGCCTATGGCATCAGACTTCTGCCGACGGCCAAGCGCCGTGCGATGTCGGCGCTGTACGCCTTCTCCCGGCGGGTCGACGACATCGGTGACGGCGCGCTGGCGGCCGACGTCAAGAGGGCGCGGCTGGAGGAGACCCGGGCACTGCTGGCCCGGATCCGCGACGGCAGGGTGGCCGAGGACGACACCGACCCGGTCGCGGTCGCCCTCACCCATGCCGCCGGGTACTTCCCGATCCCGCTCGACGGCCTCGACGAACTCATCGACGGCGTCCTCATGGACGTACGCGGCGAGACGTACGAGACCTGGGACGACCTGAAGGTCTACTGCCGCTGTGTGGCCGGAGCCATCGGACGGCTCTCGCTCGGTGTGTTCGGCACGGAACCGGGGGCACGCGGCGCCGAACGCGGGCCGGAGTACGCGGACACGCTCGGGCTCGCGCTGCAACTCACCAACATCCTCCGGGACATCCGTGAGGACGCCGAGGGCGGCCGCGTCTACCTGCCCGCCGACGACCTCGCCAAGTTCGGCTGCTCGGCCGGGTTCCACGGACCGACGCCACCGGAGGGCTCGGACTTCGCAGGCCTCGTGCACTTCGAAGTGCGTCGGGCCCGTGCTCTCTTCGCCGAGGGCTACCGGCTGCTGCCCATGCTCGACCGGCGCAGTGGCGCCTGTGTCGCCGCCATGGCCGGCATCTACCGCCGGCTGCTGGACCGCATCGAGCGCGAGCCGGAGGCCGTGCTGCGCGGCCGTGTCTCGCTGCCCGGCCGTGAGAAGGCGTACGTCGCCGTGCGCGGCCTCTCGGGCCTCGACGCGCGGAACGTGTCCCGGCGGACCATCAGGAGGCGTGCCTGATGGAGAATCCGGCCCCAGGCGACTTCATCGGCGAAAAGCGGCAGGCAACCCTCCGGTGCGGCGCGGCGTCCCTGAACGAGACGGCCCACCGTGCATCGTTCAAGCACCACGGCGGACCGGCAGGGGAGGAAGCACGATGAGCGACGGCACACGGCCCGAAGGCCCGGCCGCGGACACCGCGGACCGCCCGGTCAGGCCGTCCGCCCCCGGGACGTCCGCCGTGGTCGTCGGCGGGGGGCTCGCCGGAATCACGGCCGCGCTCGCGCTCGCCGACGCCGGGGTGCGCGTCACCCTGCTGGAAGGGCGCCCACGCCTGGGCGGTCTCGCCTTCTCCTTCCAGCGCGGGGACCTGACCGTCGACAACGGACAGCATGTCTATCTGCGGTGCTGCACCGCGTACCGCTGGTTCCTCGACCGCATCGACGCGGCCGCGCTCGCGCCCCTGCAGGATCGTCTCGACGTGCCCGTTCTCGACGCGAACGCAGTTCCCGGACGACGGCTCGGCAGACTACGGCGCGACGCACTGCCCGTGCCGCTGCATCTCGGGCGCAGCCTGGCCACCTACCCCCATCTCTCGCTCGCCGAGCGCGCCAAGGTCGGGCGTGCCGCGCTGGCGCTGAGAGCACTCGACCTCGCGGACCCCGCGCTCGACACGCAGGACTTCGGCAGCTGGCTCGCCGCGCACGGCCAGTCGGCGCGCGCCATCGAGGCGCTGTGGGACCTGGTCGGCGTCGCCACGCTCAATGCCGTGGCCGCGGATGCTTCGCTGGGGCTCGCCGCGATGGTGTTCAAGACGGGTCTGCTGTCCGACCCGGGCGCGGCGGACATCGGCTGGGCCTGCGTCCCGCTGGGCGAACTGCACGACCGGCTGGCGCGCAAGGCGCTCGAGTCCGCGGGCGTCCGTACCGAGGTCCGTACACGCGTCACCTCCATCTCCCCTTACGGGAACGGGCGTTGGAGCGTTCAGGTTCCCGGCGAACGGATCGAGACCGACGCGGTGGTCCTCGCCGTGCCGCAGCGCGAGGCCCACGACCTGCTGCCCGCCGGCGCCCTCGACGCCCCCGAGCGGCTGCTCGAGATCGGCACCGCGCCGATCCTCAACATCCATGTCGTCTACGACCGCAAGGTGCTCGGGCGGCCGTTCTTCACCGCGCTCGGTTCCCCGGTGCAGTGGGTCTTCGACCGCACCGAGGCGTCCGGGCTGCGCGAGGGCCAGTACCTCGCGCTGTCGCAGTCGACCGCGCAGGATGAGATCGACGAGCCCGTCGCCGCGCTGCGCGAGCGTTATCTACCGGAACTTCAGCGGCTGTTGCCCGCGACCCGCGGCGCCGAAGTGAAGGACTTCTTCGTGACCCGGGAGCGTACGGCGACGTTCGCCCCCACCCCCGGCGTCGGGCGGCTGCGGCCCGGCGCGCGCACCAAGGCCCCCGGCCTCTGTCTGGCCGGAGCGTGGACCGCCACAGGGTGGCCCGCGACCATGGAGAGTGCGGTCCGCAGCGGCGTCAGTGCGGCGGGCGCCGCACTGGATGCCCTGGGCCGGTCCGGCGCCCGCCTCCCCGACCCTTTCGAGGAGGCGGCATGAGCGTCGATCCGAACGAGAGAGGCCCCCGCACCCCCGGTATCGCAAATAGAGGAGAGACTGTGCCCACTGTGCCCCCGGCCGAGAAGGCTGCCGACGCGGTGGACGTGTCCGCGCTCCTGGAGCGCGGCCGGACCCTGGCCACCCCGGTGCTGCGGGCGGCCGTCGACCGCCTGGCGCCGCCCATGGACACCGTCGCCGCCTACCACTTCGGCTGGATCGACGCCGCAGGCAACCCCGCGGACGGTCACGGCGGCAAAGCCGTGCGCCCCGCGCTGGCCCTGCTCTCCGCCCAGGCCGCGGGCAAGGCCCCCGAAGTGGGCGTGCCCGGCGCGGTCGCGGTCGAGCTGGTGCACAACTTCTCCCTGTTGCACGACGACCTGATGGACGGCGACGAGCAGCGCCGCCACCGCGACACCGTGTGGAAGGTCCATGGTCCCGCCCAGGCCATCCTCGTCGGCGACGCCTTGTTCGCCTTGGCCAACGAGGTCCTGCTGGAACTCGGCACCGTCGAGGCGGGGCGCGCCGCCCGGCGCCTGACCACCGCCACACGCGCGTTGATCGACGGTCAGGCACAGGACATCTCCTACGAGCACCGCGACCGCGTCAGTGTCGCGGAGTGCCTGGAGATGGAGGGCAACAAGACCGGTGCCCTGCTGGCCTGCGCCTCCTCCATCGGTGCGGTCCTCGGCGGCGCCGACGACCGCATTGCCGACACCCTGGAGAAGTACGGCTACCACCTCGGCCTCGCGTTCCAGGCCGTCGACGACCTCCTCGGCATCTGGGGCGACCCGGAGGCCACCGGAAAGCAGACCTGGAGCGATCTGCGTCAGCGCAAGAAGTCCCTGCCGGTCGTGGCCGCGCTGGCCGCGGGCGGACCGGCCTCCCAGCGGCTCGGCGAGATCCTCGCCGAGGACGCCAAGAGCAGTGACTTCGAGAACTTCTCCGAGGAGGAGTTCGCCGCGCGCGCCGCGCTCATCGAGGAGGCGGGCGGCCGCGAGTGGACCGCCGAGGAGGCTCGTCGCCAGCACGCGATCGCCATCGAAGCCCTGGACTCGGTCCAGATGTCCCAGGAGGTGCGCGCGCAGTTCACGGCGCTCGCCGACTTCGTCGTCGTACGGAAGAGATGATCACTATCGGTCGAATACATCTCGCGTAGTCGCCGGCCGGTGCGGCCCCACTCTTGGCGTCTCCCCCCAGTCTCGGCTGGGGGGACCCCCATGAGCGAGGGACCCCCTCGCTGACGCGCACCGGCCGACGGCGGACCCACAGCAGGACGACTTGCACGACTGCACGAAGGGGAAGCCATGACAGCGACGACCGACGGAAGCACCGGGGCCCTGCCACCCCGCGCTGCCTCGGCCAGCGACACCAACGAACCGCTCCCGCAGGCGGCCGGGACGGTCGGCACACGAGACGCCGCCGAGCGCGCTATGTGGCGCGCGACGGACTTCCTGCTGTCACGCCAGGACGCCCAGGGCTGGTGGAAGGGTGCCCTCGAGACGAACGTCACCATGGACGCCGAGGATCTGTTGCTCCGTCAGTTCCTGGGAATCCGCGACGAGAAGACCACCGAAGCCGCCGCGCTGTTCATCCGCGGCGAGCAGCGTGACGACGGCACCTGGGCCACCTTCCACGGCGGACCGGGCGAACTGTCCACCACCATCGAGGCCTACGTCGCGCTGCGCCTGGCCGGCGACGCGCCGGACGAGCCCCATATGGCGAAGGCGTCCGCATGGGTCCGTGAGCGGGGCGGCATCGCCGCCTCCCGCGTCTTCACCCGGATCTGGCTCGCTCTGTTCGGCTGGTGGCGGTGGGAGGACCTGCCCGAAATGCCGCCGGAGATCATCTACTTCCCCAAGTGGATGCCGCTGAACATCTACGACTTCGGCTGCTGGGCGCGGCAGACCATCGTGCCGCTCACCATCGTCTGCGCGAAGCGCCCGGTGCGCCCCGCGCCCTTCCCGCTCGACGAGCTGCACACCGACCCGGGAGGCCCCAGGCCCGCCAATCCCCTTGCGCGCGTGGCAAGTTGGGACGGCGTCTTCCAGCGGCTCGACAAGGCGCTGCACCAGTTCCGCAAAGTCGCCCCGCGCCGACTGCGCAGGGCCGCCATCAACTCCGCCGCCCGCTGGATCATCGAGCGGCAGGAGAACGACGGCTGCTGGGGCGGGATCCAGCCGCCCGCGGTGTACTCGATCATCGCCCTGCATCTGCTCGGCTACGACCTGCAGCATCCTGTGATGCGCGAGGGGCTCGCGTCGCTGGATCGTTTCACCGTGTGGCGCGAGGACGGCGCCCGCATGATCGAGGCCTGCCAGTCCCCGGTGTGGGACACCTGCCTCGCTACCATCGCGCTCGCCGACGCTGGCGTACCCGCTGACCATCCGCAACTGGTGAAGGCCGCGGACTGGATGCTCGGCGAGCAGATCGTCCGGCCCGGGGACTGGTCGGTGCGACGTCCCGGACTGCTCCCGGGCGGCTGGGCGTTCGAGTTCCACAACGACAACTACCCCGATATCGACGACACCGCAGAGGTCGTCCTCGCGCTGCGCCGTGTCAAGCACCCCGACGCGGAGCGGGCCGAGAAGGCGATCGGGCGCGGGGTGCGCTGGAACCTCGGCATGCAGTCGAAGAACGGCGCATGGGGTGCCTTCGACGTCGACAACACCAGCCAGTTCCCCAACCGGCTGCCGTTCTGCGACTTCGGGGAGGTCATCGACCCGCCGTCCGCCGACGTCACCGGTCACGTCGTGGAGATGCTCGCGGTCGAGGGACTCTCCCACGACCCCCGCACCCGCCGCGGCATCGCGTGGCTGCTGGACGAACAAGAGCCCGACGGCTCGTGGTTCGGTCGCTGGGGTGTCAACTACGTCTACGGCACCGGCTCGGTGGTGCCCGCGCTGGTTGCCGCGGGGATCCCTGCCGCGCACCCGGCGATCCGCCGTGCCGTGGGCTGGCTGGAGAGCGTCCAGAACGACGACGGCGGCTGGGGCGAGGACCTGCGCTCCTACCGGGAACCCGGGGAGCTGAGCGGCCAGGGCGCCTCCACGGCCTCGCAGACGGGGTGGGCGCTGCTTGCACTGCTGGCGGCCGGGGAGAGCGACTCCAAGGCCGTCGAACGCGGCATCAAGTTCCTCGCCCAGACCCAGAACGAGGACGGCTCCTGGGACGAGCCGTACTTCACCGGCACCGGCTTCCCCTGGGACTTCTCCATCAACTACCACCTGTACCGGCAGGTCTTCCCGCTCACCGCGCTCGGCCGCTACGTCCACGGCGAGCCGTTCGCCGAGGCCAAGGGGAGCTGATGAGCAAGAAGCCCGACGCGGCCCCGCTGCTGATCGCCTGCGCGCTCGGCATCGAGCAGTTCGCGCTGCGCAGCGGCGACCGGGCGGGCGCCGACGGGCCCGTCACCGTACTCCGCACGGGTATGGGACCCCGGTCGGCCGAGCGTTCGATCACCCGGGCGCTGGCCGACCCGGCGCTCGCCGGGGCGGCCGTCCTCGCCACGGGCTTCTGCGCGGGCCTCGCTCCCGGTATGCACCCCGGCGACCTGGTCGTCGCCGAGGAGGCCTGGGACCCGCGCGGCACCACCCCGTGTGTGGGCACGGAGCTACTGGTCAAGGAACTCGTGCGTACCGTCCCGGGGCGCACCGTCCACACCGGGCCGCTCACCGGCTCGGACCACGTCGTCCGAGGTCAGGAGCGGTCGGAACTACTTGCGACGGGCGCCATCGCGGTCGACATGGAGTCTGCCGCGACGGTCCACAGCGCCGTGCGCGCGGGGGACCGCCCGGTTGCGGCCGTCCGGGTGGTCGTGGACGCTCCAGAACATGAACTCGTCCGAATCGGCACCTTGCGCGGTGGAATATCGGCTTTCCGCGTCCTACGTGCCGTCCTCCCAGCTTTCTTCGAATGGCACCGTTCTTTGCTGCTCCCTCGGAGGTGAGCCAGATGGCTATGCCGCTGCGTCAGACCATCAAGGTCGCTACGTACCTGTTTGAACAGAAACTCAGGAGGCGGGACAAGTTCGCGCTGCTGGTCGAACTGGAACCCCTCTTCGCCTGCAACCTGAAGTGTGAGGGCTGCGGCAAGATCCAGCATCCGGCAGGCGTGCTCAAGCAGCGCATGCCGGTCGCACAGGCCGTGGGAGCGGTTCTCGAGTCCGGTGCACCGATGGTGTCCATCGCAGGTGGAGAACCGCTGATGCATCCGCAGATCGACGAGATCGTGCGGCAGCTGGTGGCCAAGAAGAAGTTCGTCTTCCTGTGCACCAACGCGCTGCTGATGCGCAAGAAGATGGACAAGTTCAAGCCCTCGCCCTACTTCGCCTGGGCCGTGCACATCGACGGGCTGCGTGAGCGGCACGACGCCTCCGTGGCGAAGGAAGGCACCTTCGACGAAGCGGTGGAGGCCATCAAGGAGGCCAAGCGACGCGGCTTCCGGGTCACCACCAACTCGACCTTCTTCAACACCGACACCCCGCAGACCATCGTGGAGGTGCTGAACTTCCTCAACGACGACCTGCAGGTCGACGAGATGATGCTGTCGCCCGCCTACGCCTACGAGAAGGCCCCCGACCAGGAGCACTTCCTCGGCGTGCAGCAGACCCGCGAGCTGTTCAAGAAGGCCTTCTCGGGCGGCAACCGCAGGCGGTGGCGGCTCAACCAGAGCCCGCTCTTCCTGGACTTCCTCGAGGGCAAGGTCGACTTCCCGTGCACCGCGTGGGCGATCCCGAGCTATTCGCTCTTCGGCTGGCAGAGGCCCTGCTACCTGATGAGCGACGGGTACGTGGCCACGTACCGGCAACTGCTGGAGGAGACCGACTGGGAAAAGTACGGCCGAGGCAAGGATCCGCGCTGCGCCAACTGCATGGCGCACTGTGGGTACGAGCCGACCGCCGTGCTCGCCACCATGGGCTCTTTGAAGGAGTCGCTGCGGGCCGCGCGCGAGACCATGACCAGCGGAAAGCAGCGGTGACGGGATGACCGCCATTCCCTTGGGTGTTCCCGAGGTTCCCGTCCGTCCGCTGGCGCAGCGGCGCGTGTCGCGACAGATCCACGTCGGGCCGGTGGCGGTCGGGGGCGGGGCCCCGGTGTCGGTGCAGTCGATGACGACGACCCGTACGTCGGACATCGGCGCCACGTTGCAGCAGATCGCGGAGCTCACCGCGTCCGGCTGCCAGATCGTCCGCGTCGCCTGCCCCACCCAGGACGACGCGGACGCCCTCGGCACGATCGCCCGCAAGTCGCAGATCCCGGTGATCGCGGACATCCACTTCCAACCGAAGTACGTGTTCGCGGCGATCGAGGCGGGCTGTGCGGCCGTTCGGGTGAACCCCGGCAACATCAAGCAGTTCGACGACAAGGTCAAGGAGATCGCGAAGGCGGCCAAGGACCACGGCACCCCGATCCGGATCGGGGTGAACGCGGGCTCGCTGGACAGACGGCTGCTGCAGAAGCACGGCAGGGCGACGCCCGAGGCGCTCGTGGAGTCGGCGCTGTGGGAGGCGTCGCTCTTCGAGGAGCACGGCTTCCGGGACATCAAGATCTCGGTCAAGCACAACGACCCGGTCGTGATGGTCAACGCCTACCGCCAGCTCGCCGAGCAGTGCGACTACCCGCTCCACCTGGGTGTCACCGAGGCCGGGCCGGCCTTCCAGGGCACCATCAAGTCGGCCGTCGCCTTCGGTGCGCTGCTCTCCCAGGGCATCGGCGACACCATCCGGGTGTCGCTGTCCGCGCCTCCGGTCGAGGAGGTCAAGGTCGGCATCCAGATCCTGGAGTCCCTGGGCCTGCGGCAGCGGCGCCTGGAGATCGTCTCGTGCCCGTCGTGCGGGCGCGCCCAGGTCGATGTGTACAAGCTGGCCGAGGAGGTCACGGCGGGCCTGGAGGGCATGGAGGTGCCGCTGCGGGTCGCGGTCATGGGGTGTGTGGTCAACGGTCCGGGGGAGGCGCGGGAGGCGGACCTGGGGGTCGCCTCCGGCAACGGCAAGGGCCAGATCTTCGTCAAGGGCCGGGTCATCAAGACCGTGCCCGAGTCGAAGATCGTGGAGACGCTCATCGAGGAAGCGATGAAGATCGCCGAGCAGATGGAGAAGGACGGCGCCGGGTCCGGAGAACCGGCCGTCACCGTGAGCTGAACAGCAGGGACCGAGAGGGGGCCGAGCGTGTCGATTCTGGAGAGCATCCGGGGACCACGCGACCTGAAGGCGCTGTCCGAGTCAGAGCTTCGTCAACTGGCCGAGGAGATCAGGGAGTTCCTGGTCCATGCGGTCGCCAGGACCGGTGGCCACCTGGGGCCCAATCTGGGAGTGGTGGAACTCTCCATCGCTCTCCACCGGGCCTTCGAGTCGCCGGTCGACCGCATCCTGTGGGACACCGGTCACCAGAGCTATGTACACAAGCTATTGACGGGGCGTCAGGACTTCTCCAAGCTGCGCGGCAAGGGCGGTCTGTCCGGCTATCCGTCGCGTGAGGAGTCCGAGCACGACATCATCGAGAACAGCCACGCCTCCACGGTGCTCGGCTGGGCCGACGGGCTCGCCAAGGCCCGGCAGGTGCAGGGGGAGAAGGGCCATGTCGTCGCGGTCATCGGGGACGGTGCGCTGACCGGCGGCATGGCCTGGGAGGCGCTCAACAACATCGCCGCTGCCAAGGACCGTCCGCTGATCATCGTCGTCAACGACAACGAACGCTCCTACGCGCCGACCATCGGTGGCCTCGCCAACCACCTCGCCACCCTGCGGACGACGGACGGTTACGAGAAGGTCCTGGCCTGGGGCAAGGACGTGCTGCAGCGTACGCCCGTCGTCGGCCACACCGTCTACGAGGCACTGCACGGGGCGAAGAAGGGCTTCAAGGACGCGTTCGCGCCGCAGGGACTGTTCGAGGACCTCGGCCTGAAGTACGTCGGGCCGATCGACGGGCACGACCTCAGGGCCGTCGAATCGGCGCTGCGCCGGGCGAAGCGCTTCCACGGTCCGGTAGTGATCCACTGCCTCACCGAGAAGGGCCGCGGCTATGAGCCCGCGCTCGCCCACAAGGAGGACCACTTCCACACCGTCGGCGCGATGGACCCGCTCACCTGCGAACCTCTTGCGCCGACGGGCGGCCCCTCGTGGACCTCGGTGTTCGGCGACGAGATCGTGCGGATCGGCGAGGAACGCGAGGACGTCGTGGCGATCACGGCGGCCATGCTGCACCCGGTGGGTCTGACCAAGTTCGCGGAGCGGTTTCCCGACCGGGTGTGGGACGTGGGGATCGCGGAACAGCACGCGGCGGTGTCCGCGGCCGGTCTCGCGACCGGCGGGCTGCACCCCGTCGTCGCCGTCTACGCGACTTTCCTCAACCGGGCCTTCGACCAGCTTCTGATGGACGTCGCCCTGCACCGCTGCGGGGTCACGTTCGTCCTGGACCGGGCCGGGGTCACGGGCGTCGACGGACCGTCGCACAACGGCATGTGGGACATGTCCGTCCTGCAGGTGGTGCCGGGACTGAGGATCGCCGCGCCGCGCGACGCCGACCAACTGCGGGCGCAGTTGCGCGAAGCGGTCGCGGTCGACGACGCGCCGACGCTGATCCGGTTCCCGAAGGAGTCGGTGGGCCCGGCGATTTCGGCGGTGGACCGGGTGGGCGGCCTGGATGTGCTGCACCGGGCCGACCGGCCCGAGGTGCTCCTGGTCGCCGTCGGCGTCATGGCACCCGTCTGCCTCCAGGCCGCCGAGCTGCTGGAGGCCCGCGGTATCGGCTGCACGGTCGTCGACCCGCGCTGGGTCAAGCCGGTCGACCCCGTGTTGCCGGGCCTGGCCGCCGAGCACCGGCTCGTAGCGGTCGTCGAGGACAACATCCGGTCCGCCGGTGTCGGCTCCGCGGTCGCGCTGGCGCTCGGCGACGCCGACGTCGACGTGCCGGTACGGCGGTTCGGGATCCCGGAGCAGTTCCTCGCGCACGCCAAGCGCGGCGAGGTGCTGGCCGACATCGGCCTCACGCCCGTCGAGGTTGCGGGGCGGATCAGCGGCTGCCTGGTGCCCAGGCAGCCATCATCCGCCGCGTCACCACGTCCGGTGCTCCCCCAAGCTCTTCGGGCAGAGGAGACCCCCGCTCTCGCCGCACCGGACGAAAGCCCGCGTACACCCGGTACGAGGGCTTCCGGCCGGCGCGCCGGTGCGGGAGCGCCCCGGACGCAACTCCTTGACGGGCGGACGATGCCTGCCGAGGCGGCGGCCGCCAAGGACGAGCTGTCCAAGGAGACACAGGGATGACCACTCCTTCCGGGAACCGGGAGTTCGATCTCGGCGCGCTCCTGGCCGAGCGCGGGGCCGAGCGCTACGAGCTGCATGCGAAGTACCTCAACCACCAGCTCCCGCGCATGCTTCACACCATCGGCTTCGACAAGGTCTACGAGTGCGCCGAGGGCGCCCACTTCTGGGATGCCGACGGGGGCGACTACCTGGACATGCTCGCCGGGTTCGGGGTGATGGGCCTGGGCCGCCACCACCCCGTGGTCCGCAAGGCGCTGCACGACGTCCTGGACGCACAGCTCGCCGACCTCACCCGCTTCGACTGCCAGCCGCTGCCCGGGCTGCTGGCGGAGAAGCTGCTGGCGCACAGCCCGCATCTGGACCGGGTGTTCTTCGGCAACAGCGGGACGGAGGCCGTCGAGACGGCGCTGAAGTTCGCCCGGTACGCCACGGGCAGACCGCGGATCCTGTACTGCGCCCATGCCTTCCACGGGCTGACCGCCGGGTCCCTCTCCGTGAACGGCGAGCCCGGCTTCCGTGACGGCTTCGCCCCGCTGCTGCCCGACACGGCGGTACCGCTCGGCGACCTCGACGCCCTCGCCCGGGAGCTGAAGAAGGGGGACGTGGCGGCCCTCATCGTCGAGCCCATCCAGGGCAAGGGCGTCCACGAGGCCCCGCCCGGCTATCTGGCCGCGGCCCAGGAGTTGCTGCACAGGCACAAGGCGCTGCTGATCGCGGACGAGGTGCAGACCGGTCTGGGCCGTACCGGGGATTTCTACGCCTACCAGCACGAGAGCGGCGTCGAACCGGACCTGGTGTGTGTGGCGAAGGCACTCTCCGGCGGCTATGTGCCGGTCGGTGCCACCCTCGGCAAGCAGTGGATCTTCAAGAAGGTCTACTCGTCCATGGACCGGGTGCTCGTGCACTCCGCGAGCTTCGGGTCCAACGCACAGGCGATGGCGGCGGGACTCGCCGTCCTGTCCGTCATGGAGAACGAACAGATCGTCGCGAACGCCCGTGTCGTCGGGAAGCAGCTGAAGTCCCGGCTGTCGGCGCTCATCGACAAGTACGAGCTGCTCAGCGACGTACGCGGCCGCGGCCTGATGATCGGCATCGAGTTCGGCCGGCCCAGCTCACTGAAGCTGCGCAGCCGGTGGACCGTGCTGCAGGCGGCCCGCAAGGGCCTGTTCGCGCAGATGGTCGTCGTCCCGCTGCTGCAGCGCCACCGGATCCTCACCCAGGTCTCCGGGGACCATCTGGAGGTGATCAAGCTGATCCCGCCGCTGATCATCGACGAGGAGGACGTCGACCGGTTCGTGGCGGCCTTCACCGCGGTCATGGACGACGCGCACGACGGCGGGCTGATGTGGGACTTCGGGAAGACGCTGATCAAGCAGGCGGTGGCGAACCGGTAGCCGCTGCCGAAGGTCCCGGCGGGTTTGCCTTTGAGGCAAGAAAGTTGCCTGAAAGGCAAACTTGCGGCTGAATAGAGGTATGAGCACTTCCGAGACCGGGCCAGCCGAGGACCTGCCCGCCGTCGCGCCTCAGTTGCGAGCGCTGCGTCGTCGTGCCTCCCTCACTCTGGAGGTCGCGGCCCGCTCCGCCGGGCTCTCGCCCGCACACCTGTCCCGGCTGGAGACCGGTCAGCGTCAGCCTTCGCTGCCGATGCTGCTCGCCCTCGCTCGTATCTACGGTACGACAGTCTCCGAACTGCTCGGCGAGACCGTCGCCGACCGGGACGCGGTCGTGCGCGCCCCCGAGATGGAGCCCACGAGGGCGGGCGGCTGGACATACTGGCAGGCCGGCGCATCGGGCCGCGGGATGCAGGCCCTGCGCGTCCACGTCCCTCCCGGCACCCAGAGCGACATCGTGCGCGTCCATCCCGGTGAGGAGTGGCTGTACGTCCTCAAGGGGCGGCTGCGGCTGTGCCTCGGTGACAGCGCGCACATCCTCGAGTCGGGCGACAGCGCGCACTTCGACTCGCTCACCCCTCACCGGATCGCGGCCGTCGATCATGACGGGGCCGAGCTGCTCTTCGTCCACACTCTGCTGCAGAGCCCGAACTCCGCGCTCTGCATCGGCCCCACCCCTGGAGAAACGCTATGACCGAGCACCCGCAGACCAGCCCCGAACGCAGGTCGATGGAGGAGAAGTTCCCCCGCGCCCTGTGGATACGTCTCGTCATCTACATCGCCGTCGGTCACCTCTTCGCCGGCTTCATCTGGCTGCTGTTCGAGCTCGGCGCGCAGAAGTAGGACGCGAGGCGGGAGAGACACGGTCCAGCGAGCGGAGGCGGTTCAGTCCAGTAGCCGCTCGCGAAGCCGCTCCCGCTGCACAGGTGTGACCCCGAGCCCCTGCTCCAGATAGGGGTCGATGCCGCCCCAGGTCTCCTCCACGGTCTCGAACGCCGCCGCGAGGTATTCGGCGCGTGCGTCGAAGAACGGGCTGAGCAGCTCCATCACCTCGGGGGAGTACGTTTCGGCCGACGAGCCGTTGCGGTGCACCTTGTACCGGCGGTGCTTGGCGTTCGACTCCAGATAGTCTGCGACGATCGCCTCGCGCTCGACCCCGAGGGCCAGTAGCGTGACCGCGACCGACAGGCCCGCGCGATCCTTGCCCGCGGCGCAGTGCATCAGCGCCGGCACGCTGTCCTCGATCAGCGCGTGCAGCACCTGGGAGTGTTCGGCCGTGCGCTCCGTGACCATCGTGCGATACGAGACGATCATGCGGTTCGCGGCCTTGCCATCGGCGAGCAGTGCGCGCAGTTGCTCCAGATCGCCGTCGCGGACCATCTTCCAGAACTCCGAGCCGTCGGCCGGGTCGGTCAGCGGAAGGCTGACGTTCCGCACGCCCGGCAGCTCGACGTCGGGCCCCTCCAGCTTCTTGTCCGCCGCGTTGCGGAAGTCGAAGATCGTGTGCAGGCCGAGGGAGGCGAGGAACGTCGCATCCTCCTGCGTCGCGTGCGCGAGGTGACCGCTGCGGAAGAGCACTCCCTGCCGCACACGCCGTCCGTCCACGGTCGGCAGACCGCCCACGTCCCGGAAGTTGCGCACTCCGGCCAGCTCGGGCTCGATCGACGGGACGTGCTGCGTCACGGGGGCTCCTCCCATCCGTCCACCGGCGCTGCTCGCCGACGGGCCGCGCCTCGACGATACGACATGGTTCATCAGGCAATCATCCGTGGCCGGACACCGGCGGTCCGGTACATCCGCGGCGACGAGACGGTTGTCCTCGCCCAGGGCTCCAGGCGCGGACAACCGTGACGAATCCGCCGCTCTTCCGCGACTGCATGGCCTCCCCTGGAGATGGCGTACAAATGCCATGAAGCGGGCATAGCGTTCTGCGGTGCGGTCGAGTGGAGCCCTATTCCGGGATATCGCCACCTCGGCGAGTGGTTTTTCTCACCATCCGTCAACCCCTTCCTACGGTCGCGTAGCTCACATCCGAAGGTGAATCATGGGGCGACGTGGCAGACGATTCGAAGAGTGACAACAGATCAGTGATCGGGTCGTACGTGGCGGTGGGGGACAGCTTCACCGAGGGCGTCGGCGACCCCGGCCCGGACGGGCAGTTCGTCGGCTGGGCCGACCGGTTCGCGGTGCTCCTCGCCGACCGGCGACCCGAGGGCGACTTTACGTACACGAACCTCGCCGTGCGCGGCAAGCTGCTCGACCAGATTGTCGCGGACCAGGTCCCGAAGGCCGTCGAACTCGCCCCCGACCTGGTCTCCTTGTGTGCGGGCGGCAACGACATCATCCGGCCCGGTACCGACCCCGACGACGTCGCCGAGCGTTTCGAGCGGGCCGTCGCCGACCTCACCTCCGTCGCCGGCAACGTCATGGTGACCACCGGCTTCGACACCCGCGGCGTGCCCCTGCTCAAGCATCTGCGCGGCAAGGTCGCCACCTACAACGGACACGTCCGGGCGATCGCCGACCGGTACGGCTGCCCGGTCCTCGACCTGTGGTCGCTGAAGACCGTCCAGGACCGGCGCGCCTGGGACGACGACCGCCTCCACCTCTCGCCCGAGGGACACACCCGGGTCGCCCTGCGGGCGGGGCAGATGCTCGGCATGGAGGTGCCCGCCGACCCGGACCAGCCGTGGCCGCCGCTGCCGCCGCGCGGCACGCTGGAGGTTCGTCGCGACGACATCCAGTGGGCGCGCGAGCACCTGGTTCCCTGGATCGGGCGACGGCTGCGCGGCGAGTCCTCCGGTGATTGCGTCGTGGCGAAGGGCTCCCTGTCGCCTGACGACATCCGGGAGCGGATCGCTCAGGCGGTCTGAGCGGCCCGACCCCATCGGGTAAGGCCACCGGCTCAGGCTCCCTGTTCCCGGTGGGCACGCAGGACACTACGTGCCCACCGGGCACGCTCGGCCTCGGTCGCCCCCGCGGGGACTTCTACCGGGCGGAGCTTCCTTCCGCCTGCCGGGCGGTGCTCGGTACGTCGCAGGATTCCTTGAAGCCCTGACTCGTCAGGCCCAGCGCCGAGTTGATGCGCGAGCGCAGGTTCTCCACCGCCACCATCGCGGTCAACTCGACGAAGGCGGGCTCGCCCAGCCGACCGACGAGCCGGGCGGCGAGGTCGTCGTCCACCTCGGGCGGTGTGGCCGTCATCGCCTCGGCGTACTCCATGACGTCCCGCTCCAGCTCCGTGTACACATCACTGTCCCGCCAGCGCGGCACATCGACCAGCTTCTCCCGGGCCACGCCCTGTTCCCGGCTCACCCAGTAGCCGAAGTCCATGCACCAGGAGCAGCCGATCGACGCGGCCGCCGCCATCTCGGCCAGCGCCTTCAGACCGCGGTCGAGCTTGTTCCATTTCGCCACAGCCTGCTCGAGCCGCACATCGGTCCACAGCAGACGGGGATGATGGGCGAGCGCCTTGCCCGGGTCCAGGACCTTGCCGTACGTCCGTTTCGAATACCACTCCATCACACGGAAGAAGACGGTGCGGCGCGGAGTTAGGGAGATACGGGCCATGGGGCACCTCCAGTACGTCATTCCCGGGCGCTCCATCGTGGGCGCCCGCACAGTGACGACGTACCGGCGCCCCTCGAATGTGACATCCGGCCCGCACAACGCGCTATACGCCGGGATCACCGCGCTGTCACGCGGACGACCCCGCGCTGTCAGAGGGGCCGACCATAATGATGGGCGTGACCGACTCACAGGAGGTGCCGTGACTGGTTCCCGTTTCCTGACCTCCGGGCTGCGCGCCATGCGGCCTGCGGCCTTCGGCGCGGACCCGAGTGGGGAGCGTCTGGCACGCATCCGTAGATCGCCGCACTTCGCGGACGGGGCCTTCGTGAACCCGGAGGGCACCCGGACCCGCCCGTCGGGTGGATCCGCGCTCGAGTTGGCGAAAGTCTTCTTCCGTAAGGAGGACCGCGCCCGCCGTGCCCCGGCCGGCACCGTCCCGGTGCACCCGACGACCTACGCCGACCTGGCCAGGCCCCCGGCGAGCGGGCTGCGGCTGACGTGGATAGGGCACTCCAGTGTGCTCGCCGAGATCGACGGACACCGGGTGCTCTTCGACCCGGTATGGGGCGAGCGCTGCTCACCGTTGGAGTTCGCCGGCCCCAAGCGGCTGCACCCCGTGCCCCTGCCGCTGGCCGCGCTCGGCCCCGTCGATGTCGTCGTCATCTCCCACGACCACTACGACCACCTCGACCTGCCCACCATCAAGGCCCTGGCCGACACGGACACCGTCTTCGCGGTTCCGCTCGGCGTCGGCGCCCATCTGGAGCACTGGGGAGTCTCGGCGGACCGGCTGCGCGAGCTGGACTGGCACGAGTCGACGAAGGTCGGCGGCATCACCCTGACCGCCACGCCCGCCCGCCACTTCTGCGGCCGCGGCCTGCGCAACACGCAGCACACGCTGTGGGCGTCATGGTCCGTGGCCGGTGACGAGCACCGCATTTACCACAGCGGTGACACCGGTTACTTCGAGGGCTTCAAGGAGATCGGCGCCGAGCACGGCCCGTTCGACGCCACGATGATCCAGATCGGGGCCTATTCCGAGTTCTGGCCGGATATTCATATGACGCCCGAGGAGGGTATGACCGCCCACCTCGACCTTCAAGGCGGCCTGTCGCACGGTGTGATGCTGCCGATCCACTGGGCAACCTTCAATCTCGCCCCGCATCCGTGGGCCGAGCCGGGGGAGTGGACGCTGGCCGCGGCCGACGCGGTCGGACAGGCAGTCGCCGTCCCTGTTCCGGGCGAGCCCTTCGAGCCTGCCGGAATCCTCCCCACGCGCCCCTGGTGGCGGGATGTCTCCCTGCCGCTGAACCGCACGTGGCCTGTTCCGGAGATCACCCCAGAGGTGTCTCGTGACGACCTCGACCTTGTGGGCGAGCGCTGACCGTGGATGAGCTGAAGCGCGTGACGGACGTCCTTGCAACCATGTCGGAAGCCGAGCGGGAGCATGCCCTGCGAGTTATCGACGGGCCGCCGCGTCGGCAGAGTCAGGAACGAGCGTCGGATTTCCGGCCGTTGCCCTCCGCCAGCCGTAGGGGCGCGAGTGTGCGAGTGACCACGAATGGCGCGTAGCGCGGTGACAGCGAGAATTGTGCCCCGTCAGGCGGGCCACTCTCTCGACGCAGGAGAACCTCCAGTGGGTTCTTCGTCTGCTGGTGGTGCATCACGTGCATGCCTTTGCTGCACCAGCCCCTCGGAGATGTCGGCGAGCAGCCCCCGCCGCCGGTGGTCGACGTCGCTCCGGTCCTGGATGCCTGGCCGTACGAAGACCATGGCCAGAAAGCCGAGCGCGTAGGACAGCATGTCCGCCACGAACGGCAGGATGTGGCCGGCGGTGAACAGGGCACCGCCCAGCGGGCGTCCGGCCAGGTCGGCGGCGAGTTCGAGGGCCTGGTTCTGGGCGACCGCGGTGGGCAGTTGGTGCCGCGGGACGATGTGCGGCAGCGCCGCGGACTCCGCGAGCTGGAAGAACACGGAGCACGCGCCGTCCAGGAAGACAACCGCCAACAGGGCCGCCACAATCAGCCTTTCGACCGCCGGCGCCAGCACGACGGGACCGTGCAGCACAACCCGGACACCGTCGGCCGCCAGCATCACGTGCCTGCGGTCCCAACGGTGGACCAGTGCCCCGGCCGGCAGGTACAGCACCAGGAATGGCAAGGTCTGGGTGAACCCCACGCCCCGCCTGGAACGGTGAGTCCGTCTGCGCGAGCACCAGTAGCGGATAGGCGAGCGTGGTGACCCGCATGCCCACCGTCGAGACGACCTGGCCGCTCCACAGCAGCATGAAGTCTCGGTTGCGTCGCCGGGCGGCTGTCAGCGATCCGTGGCCGGTGATTCTGCGTAAGAGGTGTACCAGGCCCCGGAGTCGGCGAACGAGGTCAGGAGCGGACCTGCGGATGGTCGAGGTTCGACCGCCGTCTGGCGTGCGACTACGAGACCCTGCCCGCCCACTCCGAAGCGTGATCTATCTCGTCATGACCGGCCTGATGGCTCGCCACCTCACGGACGAAGCCACCACCTCCTGGCCCGACCCGAACGCATATCTCGGGATGAAACATCATGAGAAGACGACCTCTCGCGGGACGAACCGGGACAGGCTCAACTTACGCAAGGATCCCTGCCATTCCGCCCCGTACAACGTCCCCCTTCTTTCAGCCACGGTAGTGGCCATGCCGTGTTACTTACGCAACGTTTACGAACGAGGAACCTCAAGATCTCAGGTTCCCCGGCTGCAAGGAACGTTGGATTCCGGTCATCTGTTTTGCCATGAATACCCCAAGCAATAGTAAAGATCTACGGTGCATGCATGTCTTTGTCGATCACAGGAAGGGTGTGTGGACATTGCATGCACGAATAGCCGGTCTGCGCCGCACAAGACGGGCGCGGCTCGCTGTCGGAGCGGCATTACTGCTGGTCGCGGAAAGCTTCGCTGGCGGCTGGCACCGCAGGAGCGGCCGTGCCGTCTCCCGCGGCGGCGTCTGCAGGGTCTGCCGCTGAGGTGTCGCAGCCTTCGAAGGCCGAGATCCTGGCCTCTGACATCGCCTGGGCGGCGAAGCACGCCAAGGGTTCGAAGGCATGGGCGCTGACCGAGGCGAAGAAGACCGGCAAGAAGGTCGTCGTCACTGACGAGACCACGCCCACCAGTTACACCGTCGCCAACCCCGACGGCACCTTCACCACCGAGCTGACCGCCGGCCCCGAGCGAGTGTGGAAGGGCGGCAAGTGGCAACAGGTCGACGCCAACCTCGCCCAGAACGCCGACGGCAGCATCACCCCAAAGGTGCACCCGGGCGGGCTGCGCCTGGGCGGTAGGGGCGGCACCCTGCCTACGTCGCTGCGCGCCGCACAGAATGAAACAGCTCGTGACCTGGTCACCCTCGGCAGCGGCGACCAGCAGGTCACGCTCCAGTGGAAGGGCGGCCTGCCGCAACCCGAACTCGACGGCACCCGCGCCCGTTACAGGAACGCGGTGCCCGGCGCCGACGTCGTCGTCGAAGCCACCCGCACCGGCTTCGAGCAGTTCGTCGAGATCGGTGACCAACCGTCCGGCGCCTATTCCTACACCCTGCCGATCAAGGCCAAAGGGCTGACTGCCAAGGCCGACCAGGACGGCTCCGTCACCTTCCGGGACGCCAAGACCGGCGATGCGCGGGCCACCATGCCTGCCCCGGTCATGTGGGACGCGTCCGTCGACAAGGTCTCCGGCGAGCACACCCACCGCGCCCGCGTCGACATGAGGGTCGTCAACAAGGGCGCGGGCGAGGTCGACCTGGTCATCACCCCGTCGGCGGCGTTTCTCGCCGACCCGGCAACGAAGTACCCGGTCACTGTCGACCCATCCACCTCCGCGCTGGCGAACACCTTCGACACCTATGTGCAGCAGGGCGAGACCGTCGACTGGTCCACCGATGTCGAACTCGACTTCGGTAACCCCGGCACCAAGAACGCCGACGGTACCCCGCGCACCGCGCGCTCGTTCATCTCCTGGAACACCACACCGATCCAGGACGCGCTAATCGTCGACACCAACCTGTCGCTGTGGAACTTCCACTCCGGCAACACCGACTGCAGTGCCCAGTCCTGGACCATCTGGAACACCGGGTCCCCGTCCACGTCGTCGCGGTGGACGTCTCAGCCCGCATGGCACCAGCAGTTCCATTCCTCCACGCAGACCAAGGGCAACCCGGGCTGCGCCTCGACCCAGCCCGACGGCTGGATCAACGCCGACGTCGACACTCTCGTGCAGACCTGGGCCTCGGTCAAGGTCACCCGCGGCCACATGGGTCTGCGCGCCGCGACCGACGACGTCAAGGCGTGGAAGCGGGTCAACTCGGCGAACGCCACGGCAAATCAGCCCAAGCTGTCCGTGACGTACAACTACCGGCCGTCCGACGGTATGGACCGTCAGGCCGGCGCGCCGTTCAAGTCGTACGCGGGGGTGTGGGCGGTCAACACCACCACCCCGACCCTGCGCGACACCTTCACCGACCCGGACGGCGACAAGGTCAACGGCACCTTCCAGATCTACGACGCCGCCACCAACATCCCGATCACCACCCAGGCCGGCGACGGCCTGATCGTCTCGGATTTCGTCGCCTCCGGTAAGCCTGCCTCCGTCACCGTGCCGGCCGGGCAGCTGAAGGACGGCAAGACCTACAAGTTCCGCACCAACGCCTACGACGGCACCCACTACAACCTCAACTGGTCTCCCTGGACCCAGTTCGTCGTCCTCACCACCCCACCGGGGGCGCCGGCGAAGATTGCCTCCACCGACTACCCCGAGGGCGCGTGGACGCCGAACAAGGGCACCGGCAATTTCGACATCACACCTGGGGCCGGTGATGTCCGAGGCATTGAGAGCCGTACCAACGGTGGCGCCTGGACTGTGGAGAAGCCCGCCGTTGCCGGTAAGCCGACCACTGTGACGGGCATGCCGGATGAGCGGGGCATGAACCGTATCGAGGGCCGCGCCGTCGACCGGGCTGACAACAAGGGCTTGGTGAAGGTCTACGACTACGGCACCGGCCAGGGGCCGATCAGCGGCGACACTGCCATCCCGGACGGCGGTGCCGACCAAGACCCCATCCCGGAGGAGGAGCCCTACGAGGCGGAGGATGTTCCTGAGAAGCAGCCAAGCCCGCATGGTGCTCCGTCGGAGCCCGGAAGCCGGGACAACTGCTACACGACCGATAACCCTGACATCGAGATGTGTCAGAGCCGTAAGTACGACACCGAGATCACAAGGGCAGCGACGGCGCTTGCGGCGCCCACCGATGCTCTCGTCTCCTGGTGCAGTGACCCGACGGTCGGCGGATACACGCTCACCTGCCGTGAAGGCTGTCACAAGGTCGGTGTAGTGGTCGACTGGTGGCAGATCAGCAACAATCAACCGCCCAAGCACATCGGCACCGCCATCTTCCTCGTCCGTGAAGAGATGAAACTGGACAACAAGGGTGAGTGGCTCCAGCGGAACTTCATCGCTCCGCTTGACATCCAAAGTTCGCTCGGCACTGTGTCGCTCGACTACTGGGACGCCGCTTGTGGTGTAAGCGTCTGCGACAAGGAGTTCGTCGGCCCCGAATTTACCGGACCGACCTCCTGGACCAGCACCTCGTCGGTGACCGAGCAGAAAGTCCAGACTCGTAAGTTCATCTGGAAGACGGCTGCCGTTGGCACGTCCCAGGAGTTTGACCGAGGCAGTTTCCTCGGCTTCAAGGCGTCCGCTGCTCCTGGTGCGGTGAAGGTCACCGAGCCGAGCTGGGTGTTCTGGGGACAGATCCGCTGTGACCAGATGATGCCGAATGCGGCGTCCGTCGGCTGTGTCTTCCCCAAGTACACGCCGATGTTCAACCTGAAGCACAAGTATGCTGAAGGTGCCGCGCTCTACTACATGGAGATGCGCGACAAGCTCGACTGGCACCCCGGCAGCAAGAAGCACAACAGTCCGCTGCACCGTGAATTCGACACGGCCAAGCGAGACCAGAACCGCGCTCTCGTCTGTCCGGACAGTGGTCCGTACGCACTGAAGTTGCACCCGCTGGCGACCGGTGACAAGAAAAACACTCAGTGCGATGAGTACGCCTTCGCGGCCTCCAAGGAGAGCGGCGGATCGCAGGCGGATGTCACTAACGGTACACAGTGTCTGCAGGCGTATGCCCGTAAGGACGCTGACGGTAAGTGGCGTCTCTACGACGACCTGAGGGCGCCGAACACGGCACCCACGTACACGGAGAAGTGCGCCCGTGCCACCATGGCCGGTGCCCAGAATGAGCGTGCTGGCTCCCGCCTCTCGGGCTTCTACACCAAGCAGCGAATGCTGGACAATGATGCGTACTTCATCGATGTCCCCGGTCTGGTCAGGCCGTAGCAAGTAGACAGAAGAAGACCCCCTTCTGCTGATCTGCGGGAGGGGGTCTCTCGCGTCCTAATCCTGGATCTTCTCCAACCTCCAATTGAGGTAGCTGGGTGGGCCTTCGTCCAGTTGAGGAACGAGCGAGTACTGGGGCGAGCAGGGCATAGGGGATCCGGACTCCAGGGACTCGGCCATCAGCCTGATCATCTCCCCCAGGCTCTTCCAGCGGACTGCGGTGACCTCGTTGTCCTCATAGTCGATCTCGATGATGTTGCCGTAGGTATCGCCGGGCCGGTGGTCGATGAGGAGGCTCTCCCCCGTGTGTGTGCCGGCGATCGGGAGCCACAGCGGGTCCGCCCACGGATCCAGAATCCAGGTCTCGGGATCCTCATCACGCTGCTCATTGAACTCGTCGAGCATTTCCTCCATGTACTCCGGCCCGCCCTTGAGCGCTTCGACGTCGTACGGGACGTAGCCGCCCGGCCAGATGGGGGCGTCATACATGGGGGCGCCGCCGTGGATTCCGAGCCACTGCACGAGATGGGGATGGAGCGGGTACGAGATGGCGTCCTGGAGGGACCGGATGGCCTCTTGGGAGGCAGGCGGGTGCAGCTTGGAGAGAGCACTGGTGCATTGGTGCTCTCGAAGCCAGGTCTCGATGTGCTCCCAGGCGCGTATGAGGTCGTTCATCAGCGCATCCTGACACACAGCTGGCAACCCCAAGAGCCCCCGAGAGTCATCGCGGGCAGAAGAACACAGATACCGGCTGTGTGCCGTGCAAGGCGTGAGATCAACTGTGACGAGTTCCCGTTCGCCTCGACCTATCAGTCCGCTGGGATGAAGAAGACCGACGGAGGCAAGGCCCCAGCACCCAACGGCGACGCGGACTGCATCCAGACAGTTGCCGCTTATGCCGGCGACAACAGGAAGGCGGCCACAGAATGGCGCTACGGCCGGTGGCTACCTGGCGCACCGCACGGCGAGGACGGGCGTCAACTGGTCCGTGATCCATAAGTGGTGAGTTACGGCCGACCGAATCTCTGACAGCGATCGCCGAGCGAGGTGAAGCTCCGGGGGTGGCAGCCGCTCGTCGACGGTCCGAGCGCTCCGGAAGGGCGACGCTCGCCGCGCTGCGGCTGTGGTGCAGCCCTGTCGGATGCTGAGGACTTCTCGCGTCCTGATTCTGGATCTTCTCCAACTTCCAGTCGGGGTAGCGGGGTGGGCCTTCGTCAGTTCGACGACGCAGCCCCCGGGAGGTGAGGCGACGCATCGGCCTCACATTCCGGTGCGCTGTGTTGTCGAACTGGTGAGGGCAGATGCGAGCGAGGGAGCTGTCGATACCATGACCACCCGATCCGAGCCAGGACACGGCCGGCCCGATCCGGGCCTGGACGCGATCATGAGCGAGCGGCGTCAGCTGATCAATCTCGCGTACCGGCTTCTGGGCTCCCTGGCCGAGGCCGAGGATGCCGTCCAGGAGACGTACGCCCGCTGGTACGCCATGTCCCGGCAGCAGCAGGACGCCATCGAGTCCCCCGGTGCCTGGCTGACGACGGTCGCCGGCCGCATCTGCCTCAATCTGCTCGGCTCGGCACGGGCCCGGCGAGAGACCTACGTGGGTGAATGGATTCCTGAGCCGCTGCCCGGGCGTACGGAGTGGATCAGCGGGCGGCCGGGCGGTGCGACCGCCGACCCGGCCGACCGGGTCACCCTGGATGAGTCGGTCAACCTGGCGTTCCTGGTCGTGCTCGAATCGATGACCCCGGCCGAGCGCGTCGCGTTCATCCTGCACGACGTCTTCTGCCACTCCTTTGCCGAAGTGGCCGAGATCGTCGGCCGTACCCCGGCGGCATGCCGCCAGCTGGCCTCCTCGGCCCGCCGCCGCATCCGGACCTCGCAGCCTTCCGCGACTCCGGCAGCCCAGCGCGCCGGCATCGTCAGGGACTTCAAGCAGGCATGGGAAGCCAAGGACATCGACGCCCTCATCGGCCTGCTCGACCCCGACGCCACGGCGATCGCCGATGGCGGCGGCCTCGCCACCACCTTCCTGCGCCCCATCGAAGGCGGCGAGCAGGTCGCGCACGCCTGGGTCGAAATCGCCCGCCGGAGGCCCGGCAACATGACGTTCCTGGAGAGTTCGGTCAACGGCCAGCCCGGCCTGGTGGCTGAGCAAGACGGCGTCACCGTGACGGTGTTCGCGTTCGAGGTCGCGGGCGACCGGATCAAGCACATCTGGGTAGTACGCAACCCCGAGAAGCTCCGTCGCTGGACGACGTGCTGAGGCGCGCCTCCATACCACCGGGTCTGCTCACAGCCGCCACCCAGTAGGGTCTGCCCTACCTCGTGCCCGGGGGCTTGCCGGAGTGTCCGAGGTCAGCCGTGCATGATCTTCTGTTCGCACGTGAACCGTGCGAGAGAAGGCGGAAAGTTGAAGGCTCGGATCGGATACGTCGCGTGGGTCGCAGGTGTAGCGCAGTTCTTTGTGGCCCACGGGATCGTCGAGTCGGCCTGGAGCAGGCCATACAGCTGGGCGCGGAACAACATCAGCGACTTGGGTAATGCACACTGCGCCATGCAGTCGGAACCTGAACCACGCTATATCTGCTCGCCCGAACACGGCCTGATGAACGCCTCGTTCGTGGCTTTGGGGACGCTCCTCGTCGTCGGTGTCGTCTTCGCCGGGGCTCTTTGGCGCAGAGGTGCGACCGCGATCGTGGCCCGGTGCCTGTTGGCCTGTGCCGGCGTGGGATTCGTGTTGGCCGGGCTGGCGCCTGCGGACGTCCACGAGAATCAGCATGTCCTCGGTGCGCTGCTCATCATGGCCGTGGGCAACATCGGCCTCGTGTTGGCGGGAGTCGGTCTGGCGGACGATGTGCCGGGTCCGCTGCGCTGGGCGACCAGTCTGCTGGGAGCAATGGCGCTCACGTCCTTCGGGCTCCTTCTCTCCCACCGCTATCTCGGACTCGGGATGGGAGGCATGGAGCGGGTAGCGGCGTTCGCCCTCTTGGTGTGGACGCTGTCAATCGGTGTCCGCGGCCTGTTCCACCGGGCGACTCGCATGCAGGATGCGTCGCCGAGAAGACATGCCGCGCAGGCCACCCGCAGCTGAGTGGGGAGCGAAGAGCAGGTCTTGATCACCGGCGGGTAGGTTCGGGCCATGACTGAGGACTGGCGGATGGACCGGATCGGGGCTGCTCTGCGCGGCAAGAATCCGACTGTGCTGCGGCGGCTTGAGTCTGGCTTCGCGGTGATCGGCGACGTTCAGTTCCTGCCCGGGTACTCAGTTCTCCTCACGGACGAGCCGGCTGTTCAACGGCTGTCTGACCTGCCGAGAGCCAAGCGGCTGTCGTTTCTGTCCGACATGGACCAACTCGCAGAAGCGGTCGAGAGGGCCTGTCGGCGACTGGACCCCGATTTCCGTCGGGTCAACCTGGAGATCCTGGGGAACGCCGATCCGTTCTTGCATGCCCATGTCTGGCCGCGGTTCGAGTGGGAGCCGGCCGAACTGGTGGGCAAGCCGGTGTGGCTGTATCCGCGTGACCGGTGGAGTGACCAGCGGTTCAGGCTCGGCGCGCAGCACGATGTGCTGCGGGATGCGATCGGCAGTGAATTGGACCGGTTGCGTTCGACGGCCTGACGGTGTGGGCCCGCCGACCGTCAGGTCGGCGGGCCCGGTGATCAGTGGCGGTCGGTGGGCCTCCCGACGCACCCCCGGTGGCGGGCTGTGTCCCTGGCGTTGAACCGCAAGGGGCCCGTCCCGGAGCTCACCGCGCAGGCGTCTCGTGACGACCTCGACCTTGTGGGCGAGGGCTGACCGTGGATGGGGCAAAGCGGCCCTCGCTCGCGGCGGCCGTCCATAAGGTCTTCAGAGGCGGCGCGGTCTTCAGGGACGGCGTTCGATGGCGATGATGGCGGCGTCGTCGCCGATGTGGCCCTTGGCGTGGCTGAGCAGGTCCTTGTGGACGTACTGGACGAGGTGCTCCGGACCGCCGTTTCCGTCCCAGGCGGCGACCCGCTCGGGCAACGGGTAGAAGGTGCCTTCGGGGTTCCGTGCTTCTATGACTCCGTCGGTGTACAGGAGCAGGATGTCGCCGGGCCCGAAGTCGAAGGTGTCGACCACGTACTGGTCCTCGGAGGGTGCGATCAAACCGAGCGGGAATCCCGGACTGCGCGCTTCCAACGGGCTGACCTTGCCCTCGCGCAGCAGCAGGGGCGGCGGATGGCCGCAACTGATCATCTCCACCACGCCGACGTCGTCGGGTATGTCCAGCACCAGAGCGGTCACGAATGACTCCGCGCCATCGGGGTCCTCGTCGGTATCGCGCGCCCACTTCCAGTGCATGGCGTGCCCCAGATGCATCACCATGCGCCGCAGGGGAAGGTTGCGATAGGCGGAGCCGTGAAAAGCCCCGAGCAGGAGGGAAGTGTCCTCGATGGCGGGCAGCCCCTTGCCTCGGACATCGCCGATGACCAGCCGAGTCGTGCCGTCGCAGCGCACAGCCGCGTACAGGTCGCCGCCGACCTGAGCCTCCTCCTCGGCTGCTATGTAGTCGGTCGAGATGCGCAGGGGGCCGGAGCGTCGGGGAAGAGGCCGCATCAGGACTTCTTGCGTGGCTACCGCCACGGAACGTGTTCGTGCAAGCTGCAGCTCCTGCAGGCCACGCACGTAGCGGAGGGCGACCAGGAACCCGGAGACGACCGCAATGCCGAGGGCCTGTGCTTGCAGGGTCGCGGTGATCGGGGTGTTCTGAAGGACGGGCACGAGGAACTGGCATGTCACGGCAAGCGTGCCCATGAGCCCCGTGAGGAGCGGACCGGCGAAAGACGCGGTGATGGCGGGGGCAACGACCAACAACGGCCCCAGTTCGACACCCGGAGTCAGGACATCCGCTACCGTGATCGCAACGATCAGGGCGATCGGAATCACGAGAAGCGCGTGGCGCCCCCGGATCGCCGAGTGAATGTCCGATGCATCCAGCTTTGTGCCCATACCATATGTTTGCACCCGGGATAGTGTGGCGCCCAACGCCCACAGTCGCGGCCGAGATCCCCGGAAGCCGCCCCGCGCGACACGGCACCGCCGGGCATGCCTCAGGCCCGCCGCCATGCGACTCGATCACGCCGTTCCCAAGATCAGGGCGTCGACACGCACATGTCGGCCGCAGCCCTCGCCGGGCGGGTCCACGATCGCCGTCTACGGTTCGGCTGCCAGGCGCAGTCCCAGCCCGGCCAGGACGGCGCTGGAGATCTGCTGCGGCTTGGTGAATCCGATGACACGGAGCACGCCCGTGTACTGCCGCGCGTCGGCGATGGACGTGGGATCGTCCGCCACGTGAAGCGCGCGTAGCGCCATGACGGACCGGGCTCGTGATGCGTGAGTCCGGCCTGTCGTGGCGCTTGCTGAGCCAGAGCGCTGCGTCGCCTTCGCGACGCGTGCTCGGCGCGACGTACTCCAAGGCGGCGCAGGGCGGTGCCGAAGTCCTCACTGTCGTGGAGCGAGGGGAGGCAGGGGGAGGCCTGGCCTGGCCAGGGCGCTCTGCGCAGCCGCAGAGGTGTCAGGCGTCGCCGCGCTCCGCGTATGCCGTCAGCTCCGCGAGGAACTCCTCGCGCACGGCCGGTGCCGCCCAGGAGATCTCGATCGCGTTGCGCTGCAGACGCACCAGGTCGGCGTCGCAGAGCGCCGCGGGCTCGCGCAGGGCGGCCAGGTTCTCCGCCACATAGCCCGGGAAGTACGCGGGGTCGTCGGAGTTGACCGTCACCTTCACGTCCTGGTCGAGCAGGGCACGGATCTCGGCGGCCTTCATGCCGTCGGTGACATGGGCGTTGGAGATCGGACACACCGTCAGGCCAAGGCCCCGCGTGCGGATCCGCTCGATCAGGGACGGGTCCTCCAGGGCGTTCACCCCGTGATCGATGCGGTCGACACCGATCTCCTCGATGACCTGGCGGATGTGCTCCGTCGAGTTCTTCTGGTCGACGTCGCAGTGCATCGTCAGCCGGAAACCCTCTGCGCGTGCCCGGGCGAAGACCTCGCGGAACTTCACCGGCGGGTTGCCCGCCTCGTCCGAGTCCAGGCCGACGCCGATGATCCACTCCTTGTAGGGGAGTGCCTGCACCAGCGTGGCCATCGCGAACTCGGCCTGGAAGTCGCGCAGGAAGCACATCACCAGGCGGCCCTTGAAACCGGTGGCGCGCTCGGCGTCGTCGAGGGCTCGGGTCAGACCGCGGATGACCGTGTCGAAGGCGACGCCGCGCGCGGTGTGCGCCTGCGGGTCGAAGAAGATCTCCGCGTACCGCACGTTCTGGGAGTGCGCCTTGGCCGCGTAGGCCGCCGCGAGGTCGTAGAAGTCCTGCTCGGCGCGGAGCACGGACATCCCCTCGTAGTAGACGGAGAGAAAGCCGGGCAGGTCGTGGAAGTCGTACGCGGTGCGCAGCGCGTCCTCGTCGGCGTACGGCAGCTCGATGCCGTTGCGCTGCGCCAGCGCGAACTTCAGGCCGGGCTCGAGGGTGCCCTCGATGTGCAGGTGCAGCTCACACTTGGGCAGGCCGGCGATGAACGCGTCCACGGTGGCGGGAGCGGTGGTCATGAGTGAACTCCTCGGCTGGTGGTGTCAGTTGGCGGTGGGGCGCAGGATGTCGACGACGTCCTGGGTGTGGTAGTTGACGACGCCCAGGTCGGTGACGGCGTACTCGGGGATGGCGGTGATCTCCAGGAAGATCAAGTAGCCGAAGGCGGAGGGAAGTTCACAGCCGAGTGCACGGGCGGCGGCCTCCAGGCGGTCCTCGGCGTCGGCCATCTCCTCCGGGGTGAGGTCGGCGACGATGCCTGCCACCGGCAGCGGCAGGAACTCCTTGATCTCGCCGCCGTCCACGACGACCTGCCCGCCGCCCTGCTCGGCCAGGTGGTTCACGGCGAGGGCCATGTCGGCGCGGTCGGCGCCGACGCAGACGATGTTGTTGTCGTCGGGGGCGGCGGAGGAGGCGATCGCGCCGGAGCGCAGTCCGAACCCGTTGATCATCGCGGTGACGGTGCAGCCGCCGTTCTTCCCGTAGCGTTCGGAGACCGTGACGTACAGGGCGTCCTGTGCGAGGTCGGCGCGGACGGTGCCGTCCACGACCGGCAGGGTCATCTCCACGCCCTTGCGTACGAACGGCACGGTGCGGTCCATCTCGACGACCAGGACCCGGGCCTCGTCGCCCTCGGCCGCGACACCGATCGTGCCCTCGGTGACCGGGGCGACCTGGAAGGCGGGGGAGAGGACGGCGGAGCGCTCGGGGGCCTGCGGCGCCTCGACGGTCCGCCCGTCCCGCGCGACCAGCCTGCCGCGCGCGAACACCCGCTCCACCTGGAACGACTCGGGGGAGTCGACGATCAGCACGTCAGCGTAGCGGCCCGGCGTGATCGAGCCGACGAGGTGGTCGATGCGGTACATCTCCGCGCAGTTGAGCGTCGCCATCTGGATCGCCTCGACCGGCCGCACGCCCGCCTTGATCGCCATGCGCACCAGCTTGTCGAGGTGGCCCTCGCGCAGGATGTCGGCGACGTGCATGTCGTCCGTGCAGAAGCCGACGCGCCGCGACTGGGCGCCGAACTCGGTGACGGTGCGCACGTTCTCGTTCATGAAGTGCGCCACCGACGACTCACGGATCAGCAGCGACATGCCCGCGCGCAGCTTCTCCAGCGCCTCCTCGGCGCTGTAGCTCTCGTGGTCGAGCCGGACGCCCGCGGCCGAGAGCGCGTTGATCGTGGTCGTCGCGGCCATGGGCGCGCAGCCGAAGATCGGCAGACGGTTGCGGTGGGCGAGTTCGAGGGCGCGCAGCACCTTCTCGTCGCGGTTGAGGACGAACTCGGCGACGGTCTCCCACACCCCGAAGCAGTCCACCCAGCCCTGAGTCTCGGCGTGCTCGTCGGGCCCGAAGGAGAAGCCGACCGTCGTCTCGGGCAGCGTGTACGGCGTCTTGAACGGCGCCCCCCAGAAGATCTTCATGGGGCTCGCCTCCGCCTCGCGCAGCGCCTCGCGCACCCCCTCGAGCCCGGCCACCACGAGGAACTGGTCGAGCCCGGAGACGACCGAGGTGGTGCCGTAGCGGACGGCGGCGTCGGCGAACATCGTCACCGACAGCTTCGAGCACTCCAGGTGCAGGTGTCCGTCGATGAGCCCCGGCGTCAGGTACTTGCCGGTCGCGTCGACGATCTCGGTGTCCGGACCCTCGTACCCGGAGACGTCACCGGTCGCGGCGATCCGGTCGCCCGTGATGGCGACATCGGCCGGGTAGATCTCGCCGGTGCAGACGTTGACGAGCTGTCCGCCCCTGATGACGCGGTCGGCCTTGACGACGCCCTCGGAGGCGTCGATGAGTGCGCAGAGGCTGGGCTGGTTCATGGGGTGGCTCCAGAAGGTGGTGCGAGGGGGAAGCGGGACGGGTCAGGCGCCGGGTGTCAGTTCGGCCTCGGCCCGGACGGTGCGGCGGGCGAGCAGCCAGTACGAGACCCCGGCTACGAGGGATCCGGCGAACACCGAGAGGTCCAGGCCGCCGGCGGCGCGGGACAGCGGGCCGACGAACACGGCGGAGTCGACCCAGAGCACGGCGGCGGCAAGCCCGAGCAGTACCGCGACCAGACCGGCCGGGCGGACCCCGCCCTTGTGCCAGTAGATGCCGCGACGGCCGGTCTCCGCGGGGAACAGCGACGGCACGTCGTAGCGACCCCGGCGCAGCGCCCAGTCGGTCAGGTAGACGGCGGCCCACGGGCCGAGCCACAGCACGATCAGGCTCAGGAAGTTGGACAGCAGGGTGTAGAAGTCGGCGGAGAAGACCGCCCACAGCGTGATGCCGGTGCACAGCGACAGGTCGATGAAGACGACCATCCAGCGCTTGATCGGCAGGCCGACGGCCAGCAGGTTCAGGCCCGAGGAGTACATGTCGGTGGTGTTCACCGCGAGCAGCGACACGATCGCGAGCAGCAGGTACGGGGTGCTGAACCAGCCGGGCAGGATCTCCGGGAGACCGGAGATCGGGTCCGCGGCGTTGGTGGTCGCGGTGGCGACGGCGGCGCCGAGGATCTGCAGCAGGATGTTGGGCACCATGCCGCCGAGCGCGGCGCACGCGAACACCTTGCGGGGAGCGGATTCGGCGGGCAGATAGCGCGAGTAGTCACTGCCCATGTCGGCCCAGGACAGGCCGCCCGAGGCGGTGACCATGGCCAGGACCAGGGAGACGGTGACGAGAGAGGGTGCCTGGCCGTGGGTGCCGAAGTCGGCCTTGGGCGCGACGAGGACCGCCATCACCGCGAACATCGCGGCGAAGATCCAGGCGAAGTACTTCTGCACCTTCATGATCAGGTGGTATCCGGCCAGCGGCAGCAGCATCTGAAGCCCTGCCGCGACCGCGATGACCAACAGCTTCACGGGTGTGCCGGTGGTGATTCCGGCCTGGTCGACCAGTGCAAGACCGGCGAGCACGATCAGCACCATGCCCCCCGCCTCGAATCCGACCAGCATCACCCAGCTCAGCAGCGCCGGGATGCGCCCGCCGCGCGGACCGAAGGCGGCCCGTGAGATCGAGTGCGTGGAGGTGCCGGTGCGCGGGCCCTGGAGGCTGGTCAGACCGGTGACGGCGAAGCCCAGCACGTTGCCGGCGACGATCAGCGCGACCGCGTACCAGAAGGACAGGCCGAAGGAGACGACGAGCGCTCCGTAGACGACCGTGAAGACGGTGGTGTTGGTTCCGGCCCAGAGCCCGAGCAGCCGGCTCGGCCCGCCCTGGCGCTCCTCGGCGGGTACGGCGTCGATACCGCGTTGCTCGACCGTGAAGACGGACGCGGGGGACGCGGCGGGCGGGGTGGTTGTGGTGGATCCGGGTGGGGCGGCGGCGGTGGATCCGGGCGGGGCGGTGGTGGTGGCCTCGGCCATGGTCGGCAGGCGTCCTTTGCGGACTCGCGTCCCGGCCTGGAGGGACGGGACGGGGATGTACGGGGAGGTCCGGCAAGGCCGGAACAGGGGTGCACGGCGGTGTGCGAGGGGTCGGCAACCCCCGGGGCACGCCCCGGGGTATCCCGTGAAGACATTGCCCAAACGTTTTGGCAACGTGCTGGACGGTAATGCCTAAACGTTTTGGCAGTCAAACCGGTAAGCTCAGCGCCATGTCAGATGTCACAGAGCCGACGGGCCGCGCAGTGTCACGGGAAGCAGCTGCCGCCTCCCGGACGCCGGGTGCGCCCAAGGGGGGCGGGCTGCGCGAGGTCGCCCGCCGGGCCGGTGTCTCCGTCACCACCGCCTCGCACGCGCTCAACGGAGTCGGCCGGGTCGGCGCCGAGACCCGCGAGCGGGTCCTCGCCGTCGCCGCAGAGATCGGCTACCGCGCCAACCCCAACGCGCGCGGGCTGCGCGGCGCCCGTACCGGGCTGCTCGGCCTGACCCATCGCACCGCCGTGGAGGGTGGCATCACCGACATCGAGTACTTCGTCAAGATCGTGAACGCGGCGACCTGGACCGCGATGGCGCACGACTACTCCCTCGTACTCGTCCCGCCGTCGCTGGACGGGCGCCCCTTCGACTCATTGCCGCTGGACGGCACCATCGTCATCGACCCGCTCACCGACGATCCGCTGCTGACCCGCCTCTCGGGCATGGGGGTCCCCGTCGTCACCACGGGCCGCGACCTGTCCCGCAAGGACGCGTTCCCCTGGGTCGACAACGAGTTGTCCACCTGCGCCGTCGCCGCCCTCGACCATCTCGCCGCCACCGGCGCCCGCCGCATCGGGCTGCTGACCGGATCGACCGGCCAGTCCTACGACGAGGACGCGGCCGCCGCCTACCTCGAGTGGTGCGAGCGCACCGGCCGCCCCGTGCTCATGGACCGGGCCGAGTCCGGAACCGACTCCACCGCCGCCGCGCACCGCCTGCTCACCCGCCCCGACCGGCCCGACGCCGTGTACGTCGTGATGGAGAAGTTCGGCTTCGCCACCCTCGCCGTCTGCCGCGAACTCGGCCTCCGCGTCCCCGACGACGTACAGATCGTGGTGGGTGCCGACGGCGAGTTCGCGCGCAGCGCGCGCCCGGAGCTCACCGCGCTCGACCTGGCACCCGAGGAGATCGGCAGACAGGCGGCCGAGCTGCTGATCGACGTGATACGGCAGCCGCCGCCGGCCGGAACCAGGCCTGAACACCGTCTTGTCCCGGCCAAGTTGCTGCCGCGCGCCTCCACCCGGCTGGTGGCTGAGGAGCGTTGAGGGCGTTCGGCCTGACGCATGGCGGACCGTGCCGGCACGGTGTGCTCAGCCAAGCTGCCGAGGCGTTCGGCTGAGCAGGGGTTCAGGCGGGATCAACTCCCGCTCATTCTCTGGGAACGGGTGGTGCGGGACGGGACGTGTCGTCCCTCTGCCAGGCGCCGACACCGACCTTCCCCGTCGTGCCCAGATCCAGCTCCGGTGTCACCATCACCGCATCGGCGCCGGGTTTCGCCACCACCCTCACATAGGGCGCATCCATGGGATCGCTCCCCATGCCGGTGGTGTTGCGCCAGATCAGCCCGGCGCGGGCGCTCTCCCCGGGCCTCAACACCAGCGGCTGGGGCTTGACGTCCGCTCCGGTGCCCGTGGCGATGGTGTCGCCGCCGTGGAGGATCCTCACGCTGTCGACCAGCTCGTGCCCCTCGTCGAGAAGCTGCAACTGCGGGTAGCCGTTGAGGCGATAGGCGTCCGTCCCACAGTTCGTCAGGTGCAGCCCGACGGCGCGCAGTCCCATGGCGGCATCGCCGTCATCGACGTACACGCGCACTCCCGAAGGCGGACAGGGGCCTGCTTCAGTCGGTGCCTCGGCAGTGGGGACACTCCTGACCTTGATGATCTTCACGCGGCGCGCCTCGCCGCGTGCGCCCCCGGGTAGCTCGCCCAAGTCGACTGCGTGCTGCACGGTCTGACCGGGCTTGACGGACGGCACCGTCTGCTTCGAACTCTCCAGCGCCGCTCCAGAACTCGACAGCAACTGGAAGGTGATCGTGTAGGTGACGGCTTCCGTTGCCTCGTTGGTGACCTCGAAGGCCGGGCAGGCGGCCGCACCGACGATCTTGACTCCGTCCGTCTTCGGGTCGGACGGGTTTCCAGGCAAGGCCGAACTGCTGGTCCCGGCGGGCTTGCCGCAGGAGGGATCGTTGACGCCGTCCGGGGAAGATCCGCACGCCGGGAGCAGCAGCGCGCCGGCGATGGCAGCGGGCAGGGCGAGGGCGACGCGACGCATGCGCCAAGTTGATCAGGCTTGATCACCTCGGGCTGTGACGGAGGTCACGATTCGCGAGGCATTCTTGAACACGCGCTCCGATCAGGCGTATCGGGCGTGCGTCCCGTGGTCCGATCTCGGGTGCGGCTTCGGCCGCCGGTGACGAAGTCTTGAGCGTGGCCATACGCGCGGAGGGGTCGGGCGGTCGGTGACCCCTGCCAGGGGCGTGAAGGAAAGCTGCGGCCGAGCTTAAGAAAACCTCGATGGACCGGGACGCCCGCCGTACGGCAGATTTCTACGAGATCTCACCCCTCTCCCCGGCGCGGGCTCCTTCGGCACGCCCTCGTCCGGGGCCTCACTCACAGGAGCCATCGCGTTGAAGGCGCTGGTCAAGCAGAAGGCGGAGCCCGGCCTGTGGCTCACGGACGTTCCGGAGCCGCAGATCGGCCCCGGTGACGTACTGATCAAGGTCCTCAGGACCGGGATCTGCGGCACCGACCTGCACATCCGGTCCTGGGACGGCTGGGCCCAGCAGGCCATCCGGACCCCACTGGTCGTCGGGCACGAGTTCGTCGGCGAGGTCGTCGCCACCGGCCGGGACGTCACGGACGTCAAGGCGGGTGACCGGGTCAGCGGCGAGGGCCACCTGGTGTGCGGGAAGTGCCGCAACTGCCTGGCCGGGCGCCGTCATCTGTGCCGCGCGACGGTCGGCCTGGGCGTCGGGCGTGACGGCGCGTTCGCCGAGTACGTGGCCCTGCCCGCCACCAATGTGTGGGTGCACCGCGTCCCCGTCGACCTCGACGTCGCCGCGATCTTCGACCCGTTCGGCAACGCCGTGCACACCGCCCTGTCCTTCCCGCTGGTCGGAGAGGACGTACTGATCACCGGCGCGGGCCCGATCGGTCTGATGGCCGCCGCCGTGGCCCGGCACGCAGGCGCCCGTAACGTCGTCATCACCGACGTCAGTGAGGAGCGCCTGGAACTCGCGCGCAAGATCGGCGTGAGCCTGGCGCTCAACGTCTCCGACGCCACCGTCGCCGACGGCCAGCGTGCGCTCGGACTGCGCGAGGGCTTCGACATCGGCCTGGAGATGTCCGGCCGCCCGGAGGCGATGCGGGACATGATCGCGAACCTGACGCACGGCGGCCGGATCGCCATGCTCGGACTGCCGTCCCAGGAATTCCCCGTCGACTGGGCGCGGATCGTGACCTCCATGATCACGATCAAGGGCATCTACGGCCGCGAGATGTTCGAGACGTGGTACGCGATGTCGGTCCTGCTGGAGGGCGGCCTGGACCTCGCTCCCGTGATCACCGGCCGCTACGACTACCGCGACTTCGAGACCGCGTTCGAGGACGCGGCCGGCGGCCGGGGCGGCAAGGTCATCCTCGACTGGAGCGCGTGAGCGTTTCCCGACGTCCCCGACCCGCACATTTCTCTAGGAGCCCCTTCATGTTCGACTCCGTGCGCGACGACCTCCGCGCCACCCTCGACGAGATCCGTGCCGCCGGTCTCCACAAGCCCGAGCGCGTGATCGACACTCCGCAGTCCGCGACAGTGAACGTCACCGCCGGCGGCCGTCCGGGCGAGGTGCTCAACTTCTGCGCCAACAACTACCTCGGGCTCGCCGACCATCCCGAGGTGATCGCCGCCGCCCACGAGGCCCTGGACCGCTGGGGCTACGGCATGGCGTCCGTGCGCTTCATCTGCGGCACGCAGGAGGTGCACAAGGAACTGGAGGCCCGGCTCTCCGCGTTCCTCGGCCAGGAGGACACGATCCTGTACTCCTCCTGCTTCGACGCCAACGGCGGTGTCTTCGAGACCCTCCTCGGCCCCGAGGACGCGGTCATCTCCGACGCCCTCAACCACGCCTCGATCATCGACGGCATCCGCCTGTCCAAGGCCCGCCGCTTCCGCTACGCCAACCGTGATCTTGCCGATCTGGAACGGCAGTTGAAGGAGGCCGAGGGCGCACGCCGCAAGCTGGTCGTGACCGACGGTGTCTTCTCCATGGACGGCTACGTCGCCCCGCTGCGCGAGATCTGCGACCTCGCCGACCGCTACGGCGCCATGGTCATGGTCGACGACTCGCACGCGGTCGGCTTCGTCGGTGCCGGCGGTCGTGGCACCCCCGAGCTGCACGGGGTGATGGACCGTGTCGACATCATCACGGGCACCCTCGGCAAGGCGCTCGGAGGCGCGTCCGGCGGTTACGTCGCCGCCCGTGCCGAGATCGTCGCCCTGCTGCGCCAGCGCTCGCGGCCGTACCTCTTCTCGAACACCCTCGCCCCGGTGATCGCGGCGGCCTCGCTCAAGGTGATCGACCTGCTGGAGTCGGCGGGCGACCTGCGCGAGAAGCTGGCGGGGAACACCGCTCTCTTCCGTCGCCGTATGACGGAGGAGGGCTTCGACATCCTGCCCGGCGACCACGCTATCGCCCCCGTCATGATCGGCGAAGCGGCGAAGGCCGGACGCATGGCCGAGCTGCTGCTGGAGCGCGGCGTGTACGTGGTCGGCTTCTCCTACCCGGTGGTGCCGCAGGGCCAGGCCCGTATCCGCGTGCAGCTGTCCGCCGCGCACTCCACCGAGGAGGTGAACCGCGCGGTCGACGCGTTCGTCGCCGCCCGGGCCGAGCTGGACACCTGACCAGCCCCGGCATATTGCGATAATCGACTGCATGATCGAAGCGCGGCGGCTCCACATCCTTCGTGCGGTGGCCGACCACCGCACGGTGACGGCGGCTGCCGCCGCGCTCTATCTGACCCCCTCGGCCGTCTCTCAGCAGCTCACCGCGCTGGAGCAGGAGACCGGCCACCGGCTCGTCGAGCGCGGCGCCAAGGGGGTACGGCTGACCCCGGCCGGTGAGATCCTGCTTGGCCACACCCATGCCGTCCTCGCCCAACTCGAGCGCGCCGAGGCAGAGTTGGCTGCATACAGCGCGGGCTCGGCGGGCACGGTGACGCTCGCCTCGTTCGCCACCGGGATCGGCATGGTCGTCGCCCCGGCGCTGGCCCGGCTGGCACGCAGCGCGCCCGGTATCCGGGTCCGCGTCCAGGACGCCGAGGGTGACGCGAGCCTGCCCATGGTTCTCGACCGGCAGGTCGATGTGGCGGTCGCCGTCGAGTACCGCGGTGCGCCCGGCGCCGACGACCCCCGGCTGACGCACATCCCGTTGTACGCCGAGCCCTTCGACGCGGTCGTCCCGGTCACCCACCGGCTCGCCGACGCGGACGAGGTCCCGCTCGCCGAACTGGCCAAGGACCCGTGGATCGGCCCGTACCCCGGCAACCCCTGCCATGACGTGGTCGTCCTGGCCTGCGAACATGCCGGATTCCAGCCCCGCCTCGAACACTCCTCCGACGACTTCCGCGCCGTCGTCGCGCTCGCCTCGGCCGACGCGGGCGTGGCCCTGGTACCCCGCTCGGCCCTGCGCGGCATGGACCTGACCGGGGTGGTCGTCCGCCCGGTCGACGGCGTCGCTCCCACACGCCGGGTGTTCGCGGCCGTACGCCGCGGCGCGGAGGGGCATCCGCTGATCCGGCCCGTGCTGGACGCGCTGGCGGCGGTCGCGACGGTGAACTGAGGGCGCCACATCCCGGGCCCCGACGCCGCCTGCCCACTGGGACGGGCTCACCGCCCGTCTCGCCGGACTGCGGGCCGCACGCGGCGGCTTCCTGGACGAGCAGGCGGAGCGCAGCGGGATGAGTCGCTCGACCCTCTCTCGCGCAGAACGTGCCGCGATCAGCCCGACGGCCTCCATGTCGAACCGGCTCCGCGGCGATGACGACCGCACCATGTGCCGGCTGCCGAGCGAGGTCGAGACCGAGCCGGCGCTGCCGGTGCGGGTCCTCTCCGCCCCTGAGCGACCGCCGGTTGTCGGTGGCGTTGGCTACTGTGCCGGACATGCAGGATGCCGAAGACGTACGCCGTATCGCCCTCTCCCTGCCCGATACAGCGGAGAAGATCGCCTGGAGCATGCCCACGTTCCGGGTTGCGGGGAAGATGTTCGCCACGCTGCCTGAGGACGAGACGTCCATTGCGGTGCGCTGTCCCAAGGAGGAGCGGGACGAACTGGTTCTGGCCGAGCCCCGGAAATTCTGGATCGCCGGTCACGAGGCGCAGTTCGCGTGGATCAGGGTGCGCCTTGCCGCTCTGGAGGACGAGGGCGAACTGCGCGACATCCTCGCCGACTCCTGGCGCCAGGCGGCCCCGTCCCGGCTTCTCGACCACCATCCGGAGCTGGGCCTCCCGGCCGACGGCTGACCTGCGCACTCGTAAGGAACCAACGGGCCCTTTGGCGTGTCCCCGGCGAATGGCGCGCAAAACCGGTGCGCGACCAGGGTCCCGAGTGCGGTATTGTTTCCGTGCACGTTCGGACCGGGGAAAGCCCAGGTCAGACGGGCAACGGGACGTGGCGCAGCTTGGTAGCGCACTTGACTGGGGGTCAAGGGGTCGCAGGTTCAAATCCTGTCGTCCCGACAGTGATGTCGGAAGTTTCCGCAGGTCAGGGGCTCTCTTTGGAGGGCCCCTGATGCGTTGGCGGGAGCGGGCTGGGAGCCCTCTTC
>NZ_MLYP01000082.1 GCF_001866645.1 Streptomyces colonosanans | reverse complement strand
CGGACAAACACAGCAATGGGGCGCTGGACCGGGAACAGGCCCTCGCCAACGGCTAGCGCAACACCGACCCGGCCGGGAGTCCGGGGGTTGCCCCCGGACAAACACAGCAATGGGGCGCTGGACCGGGAACAGGCCCTCGCCAACGGCTGACGCACCGTGACAGCGCGAAGGCCCGGGCCTCCCCCACGGAACCCGGGCCTTCCCCTTCCGGTGGCGCCCGTCACGCCGCCACCGGCACCTCCGGCGCCGCGTCATCAGCGGCCGGCGCGAGCGCCAGCTCCAGGACCTGGCGGACGTCGGTGACGGTGTGGACGTCCAGCTTGTCCAGTACCTCGGCAGGGACGTCGTCCAGGTCGGGTTCGTTGCGCTTCGGAATGACGACGGTCGTCACGCCCGCCCGGTGCGCGGCGAGCAGCTTCTGCTTCACCCCGCCGATCGGCAGCACGCGGCCCGTCAGCGACACCTCGCCCGTCATCGCCACGTCCGTACGGACCAGGCGGCCGGACAGGAGCGAGGCCAGCGCGGTCGTCATCGTGATGCCCGCGCTCGGGCCGTCCTTGGGAACCGCGCCCGCCGGGAAGTGGATGTGCACACCCCGGTCCTTCAGGTCACCGACCGGGAGCTCCAGTTCGGCGCCGTGGGAGCGCAGGAAGCTCAGCGCGATCTGCGCCGACTCCTTCATCACGTCACCGAGCTGACCGGTGAGGGTCAGGCCCGCCGCGCCCGTCTCCGGGTCGGCCAGCGACGCCTCGACATACAGGACGTCACCGCCGGCGCCGGTGACCGCGAGACCGGTCGCCACGCCGGGGACGGCCGTACGCCGCTCGGCCGGGTCCTGGGCGGACTCGGGCACGTGGTGCGGACGCCCGAGCAGCCCGCGCAGGTCCTCGTCGCGGACAGTGAACGGCAGTTCCCTGGCACCCAGTTCGTGCTGCGCTGCGACCTTGCGGAGCAGGCGTGCGATCGAGCGCTCCAGGTTCCGTACGCCCGCCTCCCGGGTGTACTCGCCGGCGAGCTTGCGCAGCGCGCCCTCGTCGATCGTGACCTCGTCCCCGTGCAGGCCCGCCCGCTCCAGCTGGCGCGGGAGCAGGTGGTCGCGGGCGATGACGACCTTCTCGTCCTCGGTGTAGCCGTCCAGCCGGACCAGCTCCATACGATCGAGCAGCGCCTCCGGGATGGCTTCGCGGACGTTCGCCGTGGCGAGGAACACGACGTCGGACAGGTCGAGTTCGACCTCCAGATAGTGATCCCGGAAGGTGTGGTTCTGTGCCGGGTCCAGGACCTCCAGGAGGGCGGCGGCCGGATCGCCGCGGAAGTCGGAGCCCACCTTGTCGATCTCGTCGAGCAGGACGACCGGGTTCATCGAGCCGGCCTCCTTGATCGCACGGACGATCCGGCCGGGCAGCGCGCCCACGTACGTGCGCCGGTGGCCGCGGATCTCGGCCTCGTCGCGTACGCCGCCGAGCGCGACCCGGACGAACTTCCGCCCCATGGCGTGCGCGACCGATTCGCCCAGACTCGTCTTTCCCACACCGGGAGGCCCGACCAGCGCGAGCACGGCACCCCCGCGCCGCCCGCCGACGACGCCCAGACCCCGGTCGGCGCGCCGCTTGCGCACCGCCAGGTATTCGGTGATCCGCTCCTTCACGTCCTCCAGACCCGCGTGCTCCGCGTCGAGGACGGCCTTGGCACCCTGGATGTCGTACGCGTCCTCGGTGCGCTCGTTCCACGGCAGTTCGAGCACCGTGTCCAGCCACGTGCGGATCCACGACCCCTCGGGCGACTGGTCGGAGGACCGCTCCAGCTTGTCGACCTCCTTGAGGGCGGCCTCGCGGACCTTCTCGGGGAGGTCGGCGGCCTCCACGCGGGCCCGGTAGTCGTCGGACTCCTCACCGCCCTCGGTGTCGCCGTTCAGCTCACGCAGCTCCTTGCGGACGGCCTCCAGCTGACGGCGTAGCAGGAACTCGCGCTGCTGCTTGTCGACGCCCTCCTGGACGTCCTTGGCGATGGACTCGGCGACATCCTGCTCGGTGAGGTGGTCGCGCAGTTGTTGGGTGGCGAGTTTCAGCCGGGCGACAGGATCGGCGGTCTGAAGGAGTTCCACCTTCTGCTCGGTGGTCAGGAAGGGCGAGTAACCGGAGTTGTCGGCGAGCGCGGAGACATCGTCGATGGCCTGGACGCGGTCCACGACCTGCCAGGCGCCCCGCTTCCTCAGCCAGCTGGTGGCAAGGGCCTTGTACTCCTTGACGAGTTCGGCCACATGGCCGGGCAGCGGGTCGGGAACGGTCTCGTCGATCCGCGTCCCCTCCACCCACAGCGCCGCACCCGGACCGGTCGTCCCAGCGCCGATCCGCACCCGGCCGCGGCCCCGGATCAGGGCGCCCGGGTCGCCGTCGGCCAGCCGGCCGACCTGCTCGACGGTGCCGAGCACACCGGTGCTCGGGTAGGTGCCGTCGATACGGGGGACCAGGAGCACCCTCGGCTTGCCTGGTTCCGAGCGCGCGGCGGCCTGGGCGGCCTCCACCGCGGCGCGCACATCGGCGTCGTTCAGGTCCAGCGGAACGACCATCCCCGGCAGCACGACATCCTCGTCGAGCGGCAGCACAGGCAGGGTGAGCGATGCGGACGTCGAAGCCATGATCTCCCCTTCGGCAGTCAAGTTGAGTTATGCCGACTCAATGCGCGGAAGGATTCGAATGTTCCCCGGAGGGTGTTCGCTGTGAGCGATCAGCCCCTGCGGCCACGCTCCGCCCGGTGAAAAGCAGTTGCCCCACCCAGGTCCGCCACTCGTACGGTCTCCCCCATGACCGACACGGAGATCCTGCTCGCCGCCTACGACGACCAGATGCGCGGCGCCCCGCCCACTCCTCCCCTCGGCGTGACCTACGAGCAGGACGGCCCGCTGCTGCGGATCGTCGGCCAGTTCCGGGGGTTCGTCAGCGGGCCGCGCGACCTCGGGGTGCACGGGGCGGAACTGGACCGGCTGATCAGCCGTCAGCGTGACTTCTTCGCCGCCCGGAGCTCGGCGCTGGAGTGGAAGACGCGCGGGCACGACGTCCCGGCCGACCTCCCCGACCGGCTGCGCGCCGCGGGGTTCGTCCCCGAGGACCAGGAGACGGTGCTCGTCGGCCGCGCCGACGAGATGGCCGCGCGACAGCCCGTCCTGCCGGAGGGCGTCACGCTGCGGCGTGTCACGGCCGACGCGGACATGCACCGTATCGCCGCCATGGAGTCGGCCGTCTGGGGGCAGGACTGGGGCTGGCTCGCGGACGACCTGATCGGCCAGGTCGCCGCCGCGCCGGACGAGATCGCGGTCTACGTCGCCGAGGCGGACGGGGAGGTGGTCTCCGCGGCCTGGCTGGCGTTCCGGGCGGGCACGGAGTTCGCCAGCCTGTGGGGCGGCTCGACGCTCGCCGAGTGGCGGGGCCGGGGCATCTACCGCGCCCTCGTCGCGGTGCGCGCCGGACTCGCCGTGGAACGCGGAGTCCGCTACCTCCACGTGGACGCGTCCGACGACAGCTCCCCGATCCTGCGCCGGCTGGGTTTCCGGGCGGTCACCACGACCACGCCGTACGTGTGGACGCCACCGGTCTCCTGACCCCATCTGCGCGCCGACGGCACGCTTACGACTGGGGAGCAAGAGGGAGCGGCGTCGCGGCGTCCGGCACGGCCGCTCACGGCGTTGCCGAAACGTCCTGGTAGCTCCGCTACGAGGACCTTCCGGCGCCTTGCGGTCGACCGCACCGGACGCCGCTCCTTCACCCACTCCCTCTTGCTCCCCAGGTCGTTACCCCGAGGACGGACGGGGGCCGGTCCGCTGCCAGCGCCGCACCAGCGGCCACATCCCGACGCCGATCGCCAGGGACAGCAGATGGCCCCAGTCCGACATCGGGTCCACGAATTCGATCAGGTCCTGGAGCAGCACTGCGCTGGACACGATGAGAACCATCCAGCGCAGCCACGGCCGCAGCAGGCCTGTCAGCGCGCCGACGCTCGCCGCGACGCCGAAGCTGATGCCGTAGTCGAGGCGGTGCAGGGAGCTGTGGGGCAGCTCGCCCGCCAGCACCAGGACGCCGACCGGGATCTCGGTGGCCAGGGTCGCGAGTGTATGGCCGAGCAGGAAGACGACGGCCGTGCGCGCGCCGCCTATCCGCCGCTCCAGCGCTGTCAGGGCAAGCAGGAAGACGAGCGCGAACGACGAGGTCACCCCGCCCGAGATCCACAGCGCGCTGGCGAGCAGCACCAGCGCCGGGCTCTGCATCAGGTGCGCGACGTCGGTGCTGGACGCCTGGTACAGGGCGGACACCAGCGACGGATCGGCGTACTCGGCGAACAGGGACGTCAGGACGAGGACCGCGGAGTACCCGAAGGTGAAGGGCGTGCCCGTGGGGGTGGGCAGGAGCAGCCAGGGGCGCGGGCCCGAGCTGGGCGCCGGGGACGGTGCGCAGGGAGGCGATGCCGTGCGCTGGCGCGGCATGCCGTCCAGGAGCGGCACGCCCGCCTCGGGAGCCGTGAGCGTGGCGTCGGCCGCCGAGACCGTGCGTTCCAAGTGCGGCGCTCCTTCCCTCACGTCCCGCCTTTGGCGCCCCGCGGGTTGCCGTCCATGACGGATGCCACACGAGAGGCGGATTCACACCAACTCCCCAAGTGTTTCATGCAACTTCGGGGCGTATGGGTGAACTGCTGTTCTCGGCTTGCGGGCCCTCGGGGATAACCTCCCGGGCGCGGACGGCCCGTTCACGGTGCGTGCCGGCGCCTCTCACGACCCGTTCGACGCTCCTACCGCCGGAAATCCCTCGTCCACGACGGCCCCGCGTCACCACAATGAGACCCATGCCTCATCCGTACGACACCTACGACACCCCACAGATCCTGGACCGTCGCCAGGGCCCGCATGGCGAGGTCGTGCTGCGGCGCCACGGCGGGCTCCTGCAGATCATCGCCAACGGCTGTTTCCTGATGGACACCTCGGACGGGCGTTCGGAACAGCTGCTCGTCGACGTCGCGTGCGACGCCCTCTCCGGGCGCCCGCGGCCGAGCGTGCTGATCGGCGGCCTCGGGGTCGGCTTCTCGCTCGCACACGCCGCCGAGGACCCGCGCTGGGGACGTATCACCGTCGTCGAACGCGAGCGCGCCATCATCGACTGGCACCTCGACGGCCCGCTGTCCGCCCTCTCCTCCCGAGCGCTCGCCGACCCACGCACCGGCATCCTCGAAGCCGACCTCGTCCGTTACGTGCATGAGACGACGGACACGTACGACGCGCTGTGCCTCGACATCGACAACGGGCCCGACTGGACGGTCACGGAGGACAATGACAGCCTGTACTCGGCCTCTGGACTCGCAAGCTGCGCAAGGGTGTTGACACCTGGTGGCGTACTCGCGGTGTGGTCCGCACAGCCCTCTTCGGATTTCGAAGGAACCCTACGGAATGCCGGGTTCCAGCAGGTGCGCACCGAAGAGGTCCCCGTTGCCCGGGGCGTTCCCGATGTCGTGCACCTCGCGGTCAGACCTGGATAGCCGACTCGCGGTAACTCCCCGTACGCTGCTTCCCTGACGCGGATCATCCACGCGTCGAGCGCAGTCATGGGATCTCCCCACGGATTCCGGAAAGCACACTCAGGGGCGGGCGATGGAGCAGACACACACCTCGCACAACGGCACGGCGGCAACCCCGGGCGCCCAGCGACGGGTTCTGGTGGTCGAGGACGACCCGACGATCATCGACGCCATCGCCGCCCGCTTGCGCGCCGAGGGATTCCTCGTGCAAACGGCCGTCGACGGCCCGGCGGCCGTGGACACGGCCGAGGCCTGGCAGCCGGACCTGCTGATCCTCGACATCATGCTGCCGGGCTTCGACGGCCTGGAAGTGTGCCGTCGGGTGCAGGCGCAGCGTCCGGTGCCGGTGCTGATGCTCACCGCGCGCGACGACGAGACGGACATGCTGGTCGGGCTCGGCGTCGGCGCCGACGACTACATGACCAAGCCGTTCTCGATGCGGGAGCTGGCGGCGCGGGTGCATGTCCTGCTGCGCCGCGTGGAGCGGGCCGCGTTGGCCGCCGCGACGCCGCGCAGCGGCATGCTGCGGCTGGGCGAGCTGGAGATCGACCATGCGCAGCGCCGGGTCCGGGTGCGCAGCGAGGACGTCCATCTGACGCCCACCGAGTTCGACCTGCTCGTATGCCTGGCCAACACACCGCGCGCCGTGCTCTCGCGCGAGCAGCTGCTCGCGGAGGTGTGGGACTGGGCGGACGCCTCCGGTACGCGCACGGTGGACAGTCACATCAAGGCCCTGCGGCGGAAGATCGGCGCGGAGCGCATCCGGACCGTGCACGGCGTCGGCTACGCGCTGGAGACACCGACGCCATGAGCGGCGGGCCGCCCGCTCGGAGGAGCCCCGGGGAGCCCTGGGGCGGCGTACGCCCGTTCTCCATCAAGACCAAGCTGGGCGCGCTGGTCGTCATATCGGTGCTGATCACCACGGGCCTGCTGCTGATCGCGGTGCGCACGGCGACGGAGCTCCGCTTCATCACGGTGTTCTCGATGATCGCCACCCTGCTGATCACGCAGTTCGTGGCGCACTCGCTCACCGCGCCGCTGGACGAGATGAACGCCGTGGCCCGCTCGATCTCGCACGGTGACTACTCGCGCCGGGTGCGCGACCACCGCCGGGACGAGCTGGGCGACCTGGCCCACACGATCAACCTGATGGCCGACGAGCTGGAGGCCCAGGACCGCCAGCGCAAGGAACTGGTGGCGAACGTCTCGCACGAACTGCGTACACCCATCGCGGGCCTGCGCGCGGTGCTGGAGAACATTGTGGACGGGGTCACGGAGGCCGACCCCGAGACGATGCGCACGGCCCTGAAACAGACGGAGCGCCTGGGGCGCCTGGTGGAGACCCTGCTGGACCTCTCGCGTCTGGACCACGGCGTCGTCCTGCTGAAGCGGCGCCGCTTCGAAGTGTGGCCCTATCTCTCGGGCGTCCTCAAAGAGGCGCAGATGGCGTCCTCCGCGCGCGCGGGCATCGCCTCGGACACCGGCAGCCACAGCCGAACGGACGTCCATCTGCACCTCGACGTCTCCCCGCCGGAGCTGACCGCTCGCGCGGACCCCGAGCGCCTCCACCAGGTCGTCGCCAATCTGATCGACAACGCGGTCAAGCACAGCCCGCCGCACGGCCGGGTGACGGTGAAGGCCCGGCGTGGTCCCACCCAGGAGTCCCTGGAGCTGGAGGTGCTGGACGAGGGTCCCGGTATCCCCCAGTCGGAGTGGCACCGGGTCTTCGAGCGCTTCAACCGCGGCGCCGTGAGCCGGCCGCACGGGCCGGGCAGCGACGGCGGCACGGGCCTGGGCCTGGCGATCGCCCGCTGGGCGGTGGATCTGCACGGTGGCCGGATCGGTGTGGCCGAATCCCCACGCGGCTGCCGGATCCAGGTCACTCTTCCGGGGGAGCCATCTGTGTCGAGTTGACGTAGGGTTCGAAGCGGAGCAACAAGATCGATGCGCGTCCCCGCAGGCGGAGCCGCATGCGATCAGGCAAGGGCCCCGCGCATTCCCGCGCCGGGCCGGGGTCGCCGTACCCGATTCAGACCGGAACCACGCTTGTTTCCCGCCGATTCCACCCCCGAAACACGCTTTCCGATGTGACATACGCGACGATGAACCGGTCCGACCTGACCTTCCCGGCCGGGGAGGCGTAGCCTTAATCCCCGCTGTCCATCACCTTGCGAAGCGGAAGAGGGCGGTTGCCGCCGTGTCGCCACAGTCCCCCAGTAACTCGAGTGTCTCGACCGACGACCAGGCCGGGAAGAACCCTGCAGCCGCGTTCGGTGCGAACGAGTGGCTCGTCGACGAGATCTATCAGCAGTACCTCCAGGACCCGAATTCGGTAGACCGCGCCTGGTGGGACTTCTTCGCCGACTACAAGCCGGGGGCAGCTGCGCCCTCGGCTGCGGCGGGTACTGCGGCCGCGGGGGCCGCGGGGTCCACCACGACGACGCCCGCCGCCCCGGCCGCCGCTCCTGCGGCTCCCGCAGTACCGCAGGCCCCGGCCGCACCGGCTCCGCAGCCCACCGCGCCCGCCCCGGCCAAGCCTGCCGCTCCCGCCGCAGCGAAGCCCGCCGCGGCACCCGCCAAGCCGAAGAAGGACGAACCTGTGGCCGAGGCCCCCGCTGGCCCCGAACTGGTGACGCTGCGCGGCCCCGCCGCCGCCGTCGCGAAGAACATGAACGCCTCCCTGGAGCTGCCCACGGCCACGTCCGTGCGCGCGGTCCCGGTGAAGCTGCTCTTCGACAACCGCATCGTCATCAACAACCACCTCAAGCGCGCCCGGGGCGGGAAGATCTCCTTCACGCACCTGATCGGCTACGCGATGGTCCAGGCCATCAAGGCCATGCCGTCGATGAACTGGTCGTTCGCGCAGAAGGACGGCAAGCCCACTCTCGTCAAGCCCGAGCACATCAACCTCGGCCTCGCCATCGACCTGGTGAAGCCGAACGGTGACCGCCAGCTCGTCGTCGCGGCGATCAAGAAGGCCGAGTCCCTGAACTTCTTCGAGTTCTGGCAGGCCTACGAGGACATCGTCCGCCGCGCCCGCGACGGCAAGCTGACGATGGACGACTTCACCGGTGTGACGGTCTCCCTCACCAACCCCGGCGGCCTCGGCACGGTCCACTCCGTGCCGCGTCTGATGCCCGGCCAGTCGGTGATCATGGGCGTCGGCTCGATGGACTACCCGGCGGAATTCCAGGGCACCTCCCAGGACACCCTGAACAAGCTCGGCGTCTCGAAGGTCATGACGCTCACGTCGACCTACGACCACCGGGTGATCCAGGGCGCCGCCTCCGGCGAGTTCCTGCGCGTCGTCGCGAACCTCCTCCTCGGCGAGAAGGGCTTCTACGACGAGATCTTCAAGGCCCTGCGCATCCCGTACGAGCCCGTCCGCTGGCTCAGGGACATCGACACCTCGCACGACGACGACGTCACCAAGGCGGCCCGCGTCTTCGAGCTGATCCACTCCTACCGGGTCCGCGGCCACGTCATGGCCGACACCGACCCGCTGGAGTACCGCCAGCGCAAGCACCCCGACCTGGACATCGTCGAGCACGGCCTCACCCTGTGGGACCTGGAGCGCGAGTTCGCGGTCGGCGGCTTCGCCGGCAAGTCGATGATGAAGCTGCGCGACATCCTCGGCGTGCTGCGCGACTCGTACTGCCGCACCACCGGCATCGAGTACATGCACATCCAGGACCCCAAGCAGCGCAAGTGGATCCAGGACCGTGTGGAGCGCCCGCACTCCAAGCCGGAGCGCGAGGAGCAGCTGCGCATCCTGCGCCGCCTGAACGCGGCGGAGGCCTTCGAGACCTTCCTGCAGACGAAGTACGTCGGCCAGAAGCGCTTCTCCCTGGAGGGCGGCGAGTCGGTCATCCCGCTGCTCGACGCGGTGATCGACAGCGCTGCCGAGTCGCGCCTGGACGAGGTCGTCGTCGGCATGGCCCACCGCGGCCGCCTGAACGTGCTCGCGAACATCGTCGGCAAGTCGTACGCGCAGATCTTCCGTGAGTTCGAGGGCAACCTCGACCCGAAGTCGATGCACGGCTCCGGCGACGTGAAGTACCACCTGGGCGCCGACGGCACCTTCACCGGCCTGGACGGCGAGCAGATCAAGGTCTCCCTGGTCGCGAACCCGTCGCACCTGGAGGCGGTGGACCCGGTCCTCGAGGGTGTCTCCCGCGCCAAGCAGGACGTCATCAACAAGGGCGGCACGGACTTCACGGTCATGCCGGTCGCGATCCACGGCGACGCGGCCTTCGCGGGCCAGGGCGTGGTGGCCGAGACCCTGAACATGTCGCAGCTGCGCGGCTACCGCACCGGCGGCACGGTCCACATCGTCATCAACAACCAGGTCGGCTTCACCGCTGCCCCGGAGGCGTCCCGCTCCTCGATGTACGCCACGGACGTGGCCCGCATGATCGAGGCCCCGATCTTCCACGTGAACGGCGACGACCCGGAGGCGGTCGTGCGCGTCGCGCATCTGGCCTTCGAGTTCCGCCAGGCGTTCAACAAGGACGTGGTGATCGACCTCATCTGCTACCGCCGCCGCGGTCACAACGAGTCGGACAACCCGGCCTTCACCCAGCCGCTGATGTACGACCTGATCGACAAGAAGCGCTCGGTGCGCAAGTTGTACACCGAGTCGCTGATCGGCCGGGGCGACATCACCCTGGAGGAGGCCGAGCAGGCCCTGCAGGACTACCAGGGCCAGCTGGAGAAGGTCTTCACCGAGGTCCGCGAGGCCACGTCGCAGCCGGCCGAGGCCGCCGCGCAGTACCCGCAGGACGGCTTCCCGGTGGCGGTCGACACGGCCGTCTCCGCCGAGGTCGTCAAGCGGATCGCCGAGTCCCAGGTCAACATCCCCGACCAGATCACCGTCCACCCGCGTCTGCTGCCCCAGCTGCAGCGCCGGGCGGCGATGGTCGAGGACGGCACGATCGACTGGGGCATGGGCGAGACCCTCGCGATCGGTTCGCTGCTGCTCGAGGGCGTCCCGGTCCGCCTGTCGGGCCAGGACTCGCGCCGCGGCACGTTCGGCCAGCGTCACGCGGTCCTCATCGACCGCAAGACGGGCGAGGACTTCACGCCGCTGCAGTACCTGTCCGAGGACCAGGCGCGTTACAACGTCTACGACTCCATGCTGTCCGAGTACGCGGCGATGGGCTTCGAGTACGGCTACTCGCTGGCCCGCCCGAACGCGCTGGTGATGTGGGAGGCCCAGTTCGGCGACTTCGTCAACGGCGCGCAGACCGTCGTGGACGAGTTCATCTCGTCGGCGGAGCAGAAGTGGGGCCAGACGTCCGGCGTCACGCTCCTGCTCCCGCACGGCTACGAGGGCCAGGGCCCGGACCACTCCTCGGCCCGCCCGGAGCGGTTCCTGCAGCTGTGCGCCCAGAACAACATGACGGTGGCCATGCCCACCTCGCCGTCAAACTACTTCCACCTCCTGCGGTGGCAGTCGCACAACCCGCACCACAAGCCGCTGGTGGTCTTCACGCCGAAGTCGATGCTGCGCCTCAAGGCCGCCGCGTCCAAGGCGGAGGAGTTCACGACGGGCCAGTTCCGCCCGGTCATCGGCGACGCCTCGGTGGACCCGGCCGCGGTCCGCAAGGTCGTCTTCACGGCCGGCAAGGTCTACTACGACCTCGACGCGGAGCGCCGCAAGCGCGGCGTGACGGACACGGCGATCATCCGCCTCGAGCGCCTGTACCCGCTGCCGGGTGCCGAGCTCCAGGAGGAGATCAAGAAGTACCCGAACGCCGAGAAGTACCTGTGGGCCCAGGAGGAGCCGGCGAACCAGGGCGCATGGCCGTTCATCGCCCTGAACCTCATCGACCACCTGGACCTGGCGGTCGGCGCGGACATCCCGCCGGGCGAGCGCCTGCGCCGCATCTCCCGCCCGCACGGCTCCTCCCCGGCCGTCGGTTCCGCGAAGCGGCACCAGGCGGAGCAGGAGCAGCTGGTGCGAGAGGTGTTCGAGGCGTGAGCCTCTGAGCCCACCTGACGACAGGGCCCGGTCCCGGGGATTCTTCCCGGGACCGGGCCCTTCGGCATCCGCGGGGCCCGGCGGACGGGCCCCCGGTCCTTACGGGCTGCGGGGCTTGCGCCGTCCCACCGGCCGTGGCTGTGCCGCCGCTTCGAGTTCGGCGCAGGCACGTACCACCGCGGCACGGTGCTCGCTCGCCGAGCCACCGACTGCGATCCGGGTCCGCTCGGTGTGCTCCTGCTCCCTGCGTACGGCGGTGCGGTGGGCGATCCAGGCGCGGGCGAGGGTGGCGAAGGCACTCACCGACACGAGGACGAGCGCGAGGACGGGGTCGGCGGTGATGATCGACGGCATGGGGTCAACTCCCAGCGATCCGGGCGGTGTTGAGGATGCCTCCAACTCTGGGAGACGACGGGAGTTTCCCTCTACGCTGTGGAAACTCCGGGAAACTCAGATCGTCGGCAAGGGGGAGTCATGGCCGGGGGACGACCACCGAAGGACGACCGGCAACGCCATTCGGAGCTGGAGGAGCTGGCGGACTGGTTCGACCAGGCGATCGAGGAGGCGGGGTACCCGACCCACAACGCGGTCGTGCGGGCCGAACTCGCCTACAAGAACGTGGTGTACGGCATCAGCACCGCTGCTCGGCTCTTCCCGTTGCGGCAGGTCAAGTCGTACGCGGTCGCGCTGGGCCGCGAGCCCGCGGAGGTCGAACCGGTCTGGGTACGTGCCAAGGAGGCCATGGACCTGGCCGCCGACGCCGCCCGCGAGGCGCGCGCACCTCAGCTGACCTCATGGTCCGAACTCCCGCAGCCAAGCCTGTCGTTGAAGACCCTCCTGGAGGCACAGGCGCGAGCGGTGGAACGACTGCCGTACGACATGCTGGGCGTGGCGGAGCCGCCGCTTTCGGCCGTCTACGTACGGCAGCGGGTGCGGGTGCAGAGCGAAGCCACGGCGGAGCCGCCGGCGCGCCGGGGCGACGAGGCGACGAGGCGACGAGGCGACGAGGCGACGAGGCGACGAGGCGACGAGGCGACGAGGCGACGAGGCGCGCAACGAGCCGGCTCAGGGCACCGGACCACTGCGCGCCGATGCCAGGCTGCCGGTCCAGGACGCGCTCGCCCGCCACGAGCACCTGCTGATCACCGGCGAACCCGGCGCCGGAAAGTCAACGCTGACGAGCCATCTGGCATGGACTCTGGCACGCATATGGCTGCGTCAGGAGGCCAGCCTGTCGGCACCGCTCGCCGAACCGGTGCTGCCGGTACGGATCGCGGCGCACGCACTCGTCAGCGAGTCCGACTCCTGGAGCGCGGCGCTGGAGCAGGCCGTACGTCGCACCATGCGGCTGAGCATGGTCGCGGACCCCGCTTCCTGGCTGTTCCGGTCCAGGGTGCAGGGCGCCCGGTGGCTGGTCCTCCTGGACGGCCTGGACGAGATCACCGACGCCGACGCACGTCGGACCGTCGTCAAGGCGATCGCACAGCACGCGCGCGCCGACAGTGACTACCGCTTCGTCATCACCAGCCGACCGCTCCCGGACGCCGAGCTGTCGCCGCTGCGCACCGCAGTGCTCGGCGAGCACACACTGGAGCCGTTCGGTCCCGAGGAACTGCGAGAGTTCGCCGACAGGTGGTTCGCCGCGCAGTTCGATGCCGACGAGCAGGCACGGGCCGCCGCGGACCGGTTCCTCGACGAGACCGAGGACAGTCGCCTGCACGAGCTCGTGCGCAATCCGCTGCTGGCCACGATCGCCGCGGTGAACGCGACGGTGAGCCCCGGCCGCCCGCTGCCCACCCACCGCGTCAGCCTCTACGAGCGTTTCTTCGCTCGCCTGCTCTCCCCCGGAACGTCGGGCGGCAGACAGAGCGCGCTGCGCCGCCGTCTCCAGGACGATCCGGACCGCCTGGAGCTGTATCTGTGGCTCGAACGAAACAAGCGCGCCCTGCTCCGGGCGCTGGGCCGCCATCGGCTGGAGCACGAAGGGCCCCTCCTCGAAGCCGCCGCGGACTGGGTACGGGTGACGGGCCCGGCGTGCCTGCACGAACTGCCCGACTGGGAAGAGGGTCTTCCCGATGTCCTCGTCGGCACAGGGCTGCTCGTCAACGCGGAGGACGGATTCCGGTTCCTGCACCACTCCTTCGCCGAGTACTTCGCCGCCGAGGTGTACGCCGACGAGATCCGGGCCGACTTCCCGAATGCGGAGTCGTGGTTCTGGCGGGTGTTCCAGAGCGACGACCACACACTTCCGCTGTTCGTGATGTGCCTGTGGGCGAGTCGGCCCGATTGTGCCCCCGACCTGCTCGCGGAGCGTCTGTCCTCGGGGACGGCGGGCGGCCACTCGCGCTCTCTGCTGGCCGGGCTGCTCCTGGCCGAGGGCGTCCGGTTCGGCGAGTCGCACTGCCGTCAGGTGATCGAGCGTCTGGAGCGCATCGGCTGCTGTACCGGGGACCGGGACGACCAGGACGAGGCGTTCGACACCCTGGGCGGCCTCGGGCACATCCCGACGGTCACCGGGTGTGAGTAGTCGAGGTACAGGAAATCCCGGTGAGATTGATCTTGCTGTGCTTCCCCCACCGGTCGCCGTTCCGGGCCTGCGCGAGCAGCTGGGCCCCCAGGTCGTCGGAGCCGCCTTCGGCCCGGCAGGCCAGGTCGTCCAGCACGGTGTCGCCGTTGAGGACCTGCGCGGTGAGCCGTTCCATCAGCGCCGGGTCGGTGCCGCTGCCGGGCCCGGTGATGCAGGCATGGACCGGACGGCGGGGGCCGATGACTTGTGCATCGTCGGACCCGGCGGCGTCTTCGGCCTCGGCGAGCGCCCGGTACAGCGAGGCGACGGACGGGGGCTTGCCCGCGTTCTTGCCGGTCTTGATCGTGAGCTTCTTCGCGATCTGCGGGACGGGGACGCCCTTGTTCTTCAACGCGATGGCGAAGGTGAGCATGTCGTCGTCGATAACCTTCGGCCGTCCGCCGTGGTTGCCCTTCGCCGCGGCGGTCATCTGGCCCTCCAGGGTCTTCTCCCGGATGTAGTTGCGGTCGAGCTGGGCGGCGACGGCCAAGACGGCGAAGAACATCGCACCCATGCCGTTGGGGTCGTAGATGCCGGTGAGCGGGCCGGTGAGGAGTTCGAGCTGGACGCCGGCAGTCTGGAGCTGGGCGGACAGCGTCATCAGCTCCGCGGCGTTGCGAGCGAGTCGCTTGAGCTCGTGGACGGTGAGGATGACCTCCTGGTCGGGGGCGGCCTCCTTGATGTCGTACGCAAGCTTGAGCGCCTTCTCCAGTTCGGGACGGACCTTGACGCGGGTCGAGATCTTCTCGGAGAAGATGCGCTTGCAGACGGGTTCGAGGGCGGCGAGCTGGCTGGCGAGTTCCTGCTGTGCGGTCGAGCAGCGCGCGTACCCGATCCGGATCGGCTTCGCGACCGGTGCCGCCGGCGCCTGCTCGACGGGCGGCCCTGGCTTCCACGGCCGCCCGGGTCCGCGGTCCTCGGGGACGAGGACGTCGAGTTCCTCCCGCAGTGCGGGGATGAGGATGAAGCGGGCGGTGTGGTATTTCGTGGCGGCTTTCCCGCCGCGGGTGCGGCACGGGCTTCCGGCCGGGGCCTCACACTTCGGACAGTCGTTTCGTTCTACCGCGCTTGCAGCTTGATCGGGCGTCAGATCCACCCGGGCAGTCTGTCAGAACAGTCTCGCACAACGTGCGGGTTTTGAGAGGACTTCTGCGAACGCCGACCTGGGGAAACGTGATCGACCCCGGGTCGTTCTCAGAACTCTCGCAACTGGTCATTTATGCGAATCGCCGAGCGTCACGCTTGTCACCAAGCCGTTACAGACGGCCCGCTGGCCCCCACGATGCGGTTGACAGCAGCGACCACCACCAGGGCTGTCGCCTAGATTGCCACAGCGCCCTGCGTGAACGCCTACGGGCAGTGGATCACCACGCTTGGCGTCGAGACCGTCGCCGACTGCCTGGCGTCGGCGACGGATGCCCCTGAACGTCATGGCGACCTGATTCCGCCGGGGCCGTGGGGTGAGCGCGGACAGGCTCGGCGTTCGCGGATTGCGGTCGCTTACCCTGCTCCGGCGCATGCCTCCGCCTCTGCCAGGTACCGCGCCACCGGGCCCAGGGTCAGCATTCCGCTAGCGGCGCCGGCGTGTTCTGCACAGGCATCACGCAGGGCAGCTTCAGCGTGCGCGGCGATTCCGCGCTCGTCGAGGCGTACGGCGGCGCGGGCGGTCAGGCACCACATAGCCTCCTGCATGTGGTCACGCGGTGGTTCGGGCACCGCAGCGAGGGCGGTACGGGCCTGCTCGACCCGGTCCTGGGCGAGCAGCACGAGTGGGCGAGTCCAGGGCCTGTACGGGCCCCAGTCGAGGTGCGGGTCGGTGGGCGCGGGCCGGTCGTGCAGCAGGCGCAGTCCCAGTAGGGCGAGCGGGAACAGGCCGCGGTGCAGTCCCGGCATTCCGGCCGTCCGGAGGGCGTCCTCGGCAGCGCGGTAGTGCGCTGCTGCCGTGGCGGCGGTCGGTCCGCCGGGTTCGGTGCTGCGGGCGGCCGTGGCCCGGGCCCTGAACCACCCGGTGAGGACGGGGACGAGGGGCGCCTCGGTGATGGCGGCGAGCTGGTCGGCCGCGTTGGCGTGCGAGGTCGCGGCGTCGAGGTCGCCGAGGGCCGAGGCGGATTGCAGGCGGACGAGTCGGCCGAGTACGGCGAAGTTCGGCAGGTCGTGCAGGGTGGCCAGGTCGAGGATCTCGGCGCCGATCCGGTTCCGTGCCGCCGCGAGCCCGGGGCGGGTGAAGGACTGAAGGAACACTCCGTTGAGGGCGAAGGCCAGCAGGGCGGGATCGGCCAGGTCCCGTGCCAGCTCCTCGGCCTGACGCGCCGCCTGCTGCGCGTGCTTCAGCTCGGTCCCGGACAGATCGGCGCTGCGGCTCTCGACGGCGACCGTGGACAGGAGGCGGGCGCGCAGGTCGGCAGGGCCGTCTGGGCCGAGCCCGGTGAGCGTGCGCTCGGCAGCCGCGACGACGGCGCGGGACTGCTCGGGGTCGTCGGCCCGGCTCCAGAGGGCGGGCACGTCGTAGGCGCCGATGATCCGGGCGGTCAGGGAGAGGTTTCCCGTGCGTTCCGCCGCCTGGATGGCGGCGAGGCGGTCGCGCCGCGAGCGGACGAGGGCGTCGCCACCCGCCAGTGCGAGGGTGCGGGCCAGATCCACGGTGGTGCGCGGGCCGAGCCGGACACCAGGGCCGGTCCACGCCGTACGTGCTCCTTCGGGGGGCGCGGACCCGTTGAGGATGTCCGTCTCCAAGCGCTGAAGGTCGCCACCGGGGTCGAGTCCGAGTTGGTCGACGAGCATCGCGCGGGCACGGCGGAGGGTGGCAAGCGCGTCGGCCTGGCGGCCCGTGCGGTACAGCGCGCGGGCAAGCAGCTCCCAGGCCGGCTCGCGCCACGGGTGTTCGGCGACATGGGCACCCAGTTCGGCAACGAGATCGGCCCCTTCTCCGGAGTCGAGAAGGATCCGGGCGCGCAGTTCCACCCCCTCCAACCTCAATTCCTCCAGCCGGTTCCGCTCGCGCTGCGCCCATGCGGAGCCGGTCACATCGGCGTAGGCGGGTCCTCGCCAGGCCGCGAGTGCCGCGCCGAGGTCGGTCACCGCGGCGGGGTTGCGGCGGGCTCGGGCCAGGGTGTCCTGGAACCGATGGACGTCCACGTCCTCGCGCGGCAGGCGCAGCGCGTAGCCGGGACCTTCGGTGACGATGACGCGCGGCGGATTGCGGGGCGGCCGGTCGGGTTCGAGGGCACGGCGCAGCGCGGCGACGAAGGTACGCAAAGCACCCACGGCGCGGGCAGGCGGAACGGTCCACAGGTCATCGACGAGGGTGTCGGTGGTGACCATCCGTCCCTCGGCGGCGACGAGCCGGGCGAGTACCTCACGATGGCGGGGTCCGCCCAGGTCAACCGGGCTGCCGTCGTCGCGGAGGGCACGCACCACACCGAGCACGTCGATTCGCATGCCCCCATCCTCCGTGCCAGGGGCCGACTGCGCCCAACCGTACTGATCGGCTGCTGATCGCCGTCGCCCAAGCTGATCCGGTCAAGTCCTCGACCCGAAAGGGTGGTCCCTCATGACGCTCACCATTCCCGGCTTCGATCACGTCCGCCTGCCCGGTGCGGACGGTGTGGAGCTGGCTGCAGCTGTCGGCGGCAGCGGAAGCCCGGTCGTGCTGTTGCACGGTTTTCCCCAGACCCACCTGATGTGGCGACACGTCGCCGAGCGGCTCGCCGACGAGCACACGGTGATCTGTCCTGACCTGCGGGGCTACGGCGCCAGCGACAAGCCGGCAGCCTCCGACCCCGATGTGTACGCCAAGCGCACCATGGCCGCCGACGTCGTGACCCTGGCGGCGGCGCTCGGCCACGAGCGCTTTGCCCTCGTCGGCCACGACCGAGGCGCCCTGGTCGCCTTCCGGGCGGGGCTGGACCACCCTGAGACCATCACGCACCTGGGCATCCTCGACATCGTGCCGACGCTCGACATGTGGAACGTCCTGCACGGCACCTCGGCGGCGGTCGGCTACCACCTCTTCCTCATGGCGCAGCCGCCGGGCCTGCCGGAGACGATGATCGCAGGCAGCGCGGACGCGTTCTTCGGCTCCTTCCTCGACGCCTGGGCCAACGACCCGACCACCATGCCCGAGGATGTACGTGCCGAATACCTGCGCGCGAGCGCCGCGGCAGTGGCGTCGATCGTCGCGGACTACCGGGCCTCGGCGGACATCGACGTCATGCACGACCAAGCGGACCTGGACGCCGGGTCGCAGCTGGCCATGCCCGTGACGGTCGTCCAGCAGGACTGGGGCGCGCAGCTCGGCTACGACGCTGCCGGGGTGTGGAAGGCGTGGGCGCCGGACCTGGACCACCGGCTGACCCGCGCCGGGCACTTCATGGCCGAAGAGGCACCCGACGAGATCGCAGCCGTGATCCGGGGCCTGCTGGCCCGCTGAGCCTCCTGCTCTCGACTCGTCGGCTGGGCCGCGGTCGGTCGGCGAGCGCCAGGTTTTCGGCGATCAGCATACTTTTGCGCTGGGTACCCAGGCGGTGCCGCCCGGCCTGCACGGGGTACCACGAACGGCCTAACGTCTTGGGTGCGCCGGCGGTCAGTTCTCTTCCTCGTCGTCCTCGGCCGCGGGGTCGCGGAAGGGGCGCAGGCCCTGGCCGGGGCCGCTGGCCGTGATGTTGAACAGGTAGCGGCCCAGGAAGTTGATGTGCCGGTCCCTGAGCGGGGAGAGGCGAGCTGCGTCCTCGTCCTTGATGTCGTGGCCCTCGGCGCGGAGCCGGGCCACGGCGGCATCCAGGTAGCGGGTGTTCCACAGCACCACGGCATTGAGGACCAGGCCCAGGGCGGCCAGCTTGTCCTCCTGGCCCTCGCGGTACGCCTGGCGGATCTGGCCGCGGCCGCCGTGACAGATCGCGCGGGCGAGCCGGTGGCGTGACTCCTGGACGGTGAGCTGGCGGTTCATCAGCCGCCGGTAGGTGTCGTCCACCGGGTCGACCAGGGCGAGCAGGTGCATGGTCTTGTCGATCCGCCCGTACTCGGCGAACGCGGCCCCCAGCGGGGTCGGGTGGCCCTCGCGGCCAAACATCCGCAGCCGGTCGTAGGCGCGGACCTGGTTGGTGATGAGCGACCCGGCCACGCGGAGCATGTCCGGCCAGTGCGTGGCGATCTTCTTCAGGTTGACCTTGTGGCAGGCCACGTCGTCCAGCGGCCCGTACCCGGCCGGCTCACCGCCGTCGTCGGGCAGGTCGGCCCGCCAGAACCGCTGGTCTTCCAGGTCCCGGAAGCGCGGAGCGAAGCGGAAGCCGAGTATCTTGTACAGGCCGAACGCCATGTCCGAGTACGAGGCGTTGTCGGTCGCGACCATCTCCGGCTTCACCCCGCCGTCGAGGTTCAGCAGGGTGTCCAGCGTGTACAGGCTGTCGCGCGGCGTGCCGCGCACCACCATCGCGCCGATCCCCGCCACCTGGTCGTTTACTGCATTGAGCCAGGTCACGCCCCGTTTGTAGCCGTAATACCTGGGCGAGGGACCCGTGTTGATGCTCTTGACCGGGACGACGAAGCGCAGCCCGTCGACGGAGGCGAGCAGCCCGCCGCCCCACATCTGGGCCAGCTCGATACGGGACTGGGCAGTGATGAGCGCGGCGTTCGCCGCGGCGATGGTGTCGGCGCGCACGTAGTTCTGGTCGACGTGGGACAGTCGCGAGCGGGTCAGCGCCTTGTTCTCCGTGTCGATGACCGGGGTCAGGCCGATGCTGCAGCTCTGGGAGACCAGCAACGCGACCAGGGAGATGAGCAGGCCCTCCATGCGGGTGCGCCGCTCGGAGACGTGGCCGAAGGCATCGAGGAACCCGGTCCAGGAATGGACCTCGAACAGCAGGTCTGGCAGCTCGATCCGGGGGAGCATCGCCTCCGTGGTGTTCTTCAGCCAGGTCAGCGACTCCGGCTCACCTACCGCACCCAGCTTGTCCACCGACAACTTGGCCCTGCCGCCGCCCTCGGGGACGACGACCTCCACCTTCGCGTCGTCACCGGCCTCCTGAAGCCGGTCGGCCATCTGCCGCCACGCGGCATCCAGCCCCCGGACCAGCTGGTCCAGGTGCTCGGCGGCATCTTCGGGCAGGGACAGGCCCGCCAGCACGTCCGCCTTCATCGCCTCCCACCGCGGCCCGTCCAACAGCCTCGCGCGCGGGTCCGCCCACCAGTTCGACGGCGAGGCGAACACGTCCCGCCGGTTCAGCGCGCGATGCAGCTGCTCCAGCACGCACACCACGTACGCGTCACGGTCGACCGCGCCCTGCGGCAGCTTCGAGTTGGAGAACACCGCCCGCTTCCACATCGCCGGCACGAGTTCGGCGTCGACCTCGCGGGGCAGCAGCGGCCGGTCCTTCGCCGCCGCGATAGCGCGGGCAGCCGGCGCACCGCGGTGCGCACCCGCCGCCCGGCCGGGGCCGCGCCGAGCGCGTCCGACTCACCCAGCAGAGACAGGAACGGCCGGACGGTGTTGTAGCGCAGGGCCAGCTTCTCCCGCATGGCCGCCTCGGCCGACCCGTCGTCCTCCGGTACCAGGGACTCCACGGTCGCGACCGCCCCCGCGACCGCCGTACGCGGCATGGCCTCCTCAACCGCCGCCCACAACGCGCCGACGTCCAGGTCCGTCCCGGCCTCGGCGACCAGGTCCAGCTCCTCGGTCAGGATCTTCGACGCCTTCGCCAGGATGCGGGCCGCCTTCTCCAGCTGCGGCAGCATCGCGAGACGATCCCGGTCCGACGCCCGACGGGCCGGGCTGATCAGCCGGTTCGCCATCAGCACCGCGAACAGGTCCAGCGCGTCATCGACCGCCTGCGCCTCCAACTGACGCACCACCGCCGTCAACAGCGCGGTCCGCCGCGGCTCCGGCGCCCGCTCGATCGTCTGCGCCTTGCTCAACTGCCCGTACCGGGCCAGCGTGGACAGCCGGTTCACCGGCACCCGGGACAGGTTCACCCGCCCCAGCGCGAACGCCGAGATCTCCTCCACCCGCTCCATGGCCCGCACCATCGCCGTACCCGTCGACTTGGTCGGCGGAGTACGCAGCCGCTCCAGCTCAGAGACCCGCTTGCCCTCCGGCACCACCAGCAGCTCAGCCAGCGCCCGCGCGAGCGACGGATCAGCCTGGGACGCGGCGCGGGCCACCGCCTCGTACAAGCGCCGCTCGGCAACCTTCCGGGCCTCCGACACCTGCCGTGCCAACACCGAAACGCCGGGCAGCAGCACCCGGTTCTTCCGCAGCCACGTCACAGCGTGGTTGAACAGCGCCACCGGCCCCTCGGCATGTGTCCACGCCCGCCCGTACAGGAAGCCGCGGAACTCCCGCCCCCACTTCCGATCCGCGAAGTCCCGGTACTTGAACCGCTTCTGGATCTCCGCCGCGTGCTCGTACACCGTCGACCGGCGCTCCGGGTACCGCTTGACGCACGAGGCATCAGCGATGCCGAGCTGTCCGGCCAGGTACTCCACGGCCTCCCACGGCACCGCGAGTGGGTCCTCACCCAGGAACCGGCCGATGTAGCGGACCGTGCAGATCTGCAAGGCCATGCCCAGGCGATGTGCGTCCATACGCCGCAGGGCGATCAGGTCGCGGTCGTCATCGTCGAGGAAGAAGAACCGCTCCAGTTCCGGGCGGGTGGGCACCTCGGTGAACGTCCCGTACGCCTCGGCCTGCTCATCAGTTAAAAATTCCACCGGCATGCGGCGGACGGTAGCGATGCCCCGGCAGCGATCGAGGATCTTCCTCCGAACCCCCGCACCAGGCCGATCGCGTGTGCTAGACGACCATGATCATTCTCACCGGGATTTCCTGTACCTCAACTACAAGCGCCGCCAATTGCATCGGATGCGAACTGGCGACGGTATGCGCATCGCGTCCGAGGCGATGCACGGCTATGCGGCTGACCAGCGGCGTCGGGCGTCTGAGTGGAGTGTGACCGTAGCTCTTGGCAAGGGGTAGTGGCGAGCCCTTGTCACTCGTGGGGGTGGATGGTCTGCGGTTTCAGCTCCGGCTCGCATCTGATGCGGTTTCCTCGCATCAGATGCGAGTGACGGAGAGTGGTGGCCGGTGAGGTTCAGAGGGACGGTGCCGGGGGCGGCGACGCTGCACCTGGCGGACGGGGTCGCACTACTGAGGCCGGAAGAGCAGGTGTTCACGGCAATGCTGGGCGGCTTTGCCAACCAGCAGCTCGCGCGGAACCTGGCCCGCTCTACGGTCGAGGGCCGGGAGAACACGGTGAAGGCGTTCGCCGCCTACGTGAATGCATTCCCGTGGCAGTGGACGCCGGCGATGGTCGACGAGTGGCTTGGTGACCTGCGCTCATTGCGTGACCTGAAGCGCTCGACGATCCGCTCGTACTCCGAAGCCGTCCGCGCCTTCTGCCACTTCGCCACCGATCCTCTCTACGAGTGGGCCACCACCTGCGAAGAGCGGTTCGGCTCCCACCCGGTCCAGGTCGTGCATGAGTGGGCAGCGGCCGGACGTCGGTGAACTTCCACTCCTTCCGCAGGTCCTACGTCACGCATCTGATCGAGGACGGCTGGGACCCGCGGTTCGTCCAGGAGCAGGTCGGCCACGACCACGCGAGCACAACCTCGATCTACACCTGCGTCAGCTCAGACTTCCGCACCCGCACCCTGCGACGACACCTGGACGGCACCGTCGCCGCCGCTCTGGAGAGCCAGAACCGGAGGCAGTCGTGAAACGCAGGGTCGGCTACACGTGGAAGCTGCGTGAGGTGATGGCCGCGCACGGCATCTTCACCACCGCCGAACTGGTGCCGATGCTGCGCGACCGAGGCATCGAGCTGTCCGCATCTCAGATCCACCGACTGGTCTCCGGCACCCCCGAACGGCTTTCCCTCCAAGTACTGGCCGCGTTCTGCGACATCTTCGCCTGCACACCGGCCGACCTGGTCACGACAACTGCCGAGAACGCCGGAGTCCGCAAGACCGCGACGGGCGACGTTCCGGCCCCGCCGTCGGCAGTCGCGAAACTGCGCCCCCGGCCGGCCCGGATTCTGCCTGACGCGTGAGCCCGACCTACACTCCGGAAGAGTGCGAGCGCTGGCACAAGAGGACCTGCGCCCGCTGCCAGCGGCACGGCTGGTTCGCCGCCCGCTGGCCCGATGGCCACGTATGCCGCACCTGCCACGACAAGGCCGTCCTAGTCCGCGGCACCTGCCCCGGTTGCGGCGACGAGCGCGCGCTTCCCGGCCTGCGGCCCGGCGACGGCAGACGGATCTGCTCCGACTGCGCGGGCTTCATGATGTCCTACCGATGCTCTCGCTGCGGAACGGAGGACAAGCTCCACCGCGCACGGCTCTGCACTCGATGCACCATCGCCGACCGACTCGACGAACTGCTGAACGACGGAACCGGCCGCATCCGCCCCGAACTTCTCCCGCTGGCCGACTCGCTCTTGGCCATGGACAGCCCACTGTCCGGCCTTGCCTGGCTGAACAGGAGTAACGGCAAGCCCGGCTCCACCGCTGACCTCCTACGGCGGCTCGCTCAAGGCGACATCGAGCTGACCCACGAGGCCTTCCATCATCTCCAGCCATGGCGGGCCGCCGCCCACCTGCGGGAACTCCTCATGACCTGCTGCACCTTGCCCGCCATCGACAAACGAATCTGCTCGTTCGAACGATGGCTCATCGAGCACCTCGCCAGCATCCCCGACCCCGACCACGCTCAGATCATCCGCCGATACGCCACCTGGGAAGTGCTGCCACGGCTACGGACCCGCGCCGAGAAGAAGCCAGTCACACCAGCCGCCCGCAGACGCGTCGCGGACCAGGTCAAGCAGGCCACCGCGTTCCTAGACTGGCTCGCCGACCGGGACCACACTCTCGCCACCTGCGGCCAGACCGGCATCGACGCCTGGCACGCCGAACACAACCAGCACGCCCGCAACACCATCCGGAACTTCCTGCTGTGGTGCTCGACCAGCAAGCTCACCCGGCCCTTCCGGCTTCCTCCAGTGCACATCAGCCGGGCCGCACCGATGCCGCAGACCGAGCGCCTGGAGCTGATCGGACGCCTTCTCACCGACCCGAACCTGCCTCTGCGAGTCCGGGTCGCGGGGTGCATCGTCCTGCTTTACGCCCAGCCGCTCAGCCGCGTCGTCCGCCTCACGCTGGAAGACATCACCCGCACCCAGCAGCAGACCCTTCTCCGGCTCGGCGAGCCGCCATCCCCTGTTCCCGAACCGCTCGCGGAACTCCTGTTCCGCTGGATTGAGAGCCGGGACAACATGAACACCGCGACCAACCACGCCTGCCGGTGGCTGTTCCCGGGCCGCCGAGCCGGGCAACCGATCCACCCCGACGTCCTTGCGGCGCTCCTCAACGACATCGGCATCCCCACCACCGCCGGTCGCACCGCCGCGATCCGGCAGCACGTGCTGGAGATGCCCGCCCCGGTCGTCGCGGAGGCTCTGAGCTACCACCAGGTCACCACGGCCAAGTTGGCCTCCGAGGCCGGAGGCAGCTGGAGCCGATACGTCTCTGGGGACCACTGGCGGTCACCGCCAGGCTGGACCCCTCGGCGAACTGGTGACAGTTGAATACGCGAGCTCACCAGTATCACACCCGGTCACCGACCGGCTGGAGGTCATAGCCCGGTCGGTACGCATGCCGGTCGAGCCACGCATGCTGGCGATACGCGGGCTCGGCCGGTCCGGAACGGCCGAGGTCGCCGAGGAACTGCTGAACGACGTCATGGGCGCCGTCTACGGCTGGCTGGGCAAGGCGGCCGAGATCGCCTCAACCCTCGGGCCTCAGGCGAAGAAGTCGGTGCGCGCCCGCGCCCTGGAACTCACGGACGACCTGAGTACCGCTCCATCGATCACCGGAATCGTGCTGAAGGCCCTGGCCCGCCTGGGCCTGACGGAGGACGTCGACCGTCTCGCCGGCCCGGCGCTGAGCAACCACGCCGTTCCCTCCGGCGCTGTCCGGCAGATCACGGAATCCTGGCTCACCGTCACCGCATCGGAGAACCGGCGGCACGTGGCAGAGTCGGTCGCGGCCCTGATCCTCGAACGCCCCGTCGGCGACGGCCAGAGCCACATGGCGGCCGGGGAGGTACTGGAGAAGTTCGGTGAGAACGAGGCCGCGGTCCCCGTCGCCCGGCGCCTGCTCGTTCCCGGCCCGGTAAACCCTGAAACGGTGAAGTGGGCGGCCTCGATCCTGGTCAAGGTGTACGGGCAGCAGGCCGTTGCCGAGATCTCGGGCGCGCTGCACGCCAGTTCCCCCCGACACGGGCCAGTACCTCGGAGTCCCAGCCCAGCTGCACATCGCCCTGGCCGGGCTCGGGGCACGCGACGAGGCGGCCTCATGGGCCCGCGAGCTCCTCGGCAGCTCACCCTGGTCCGTCAACTACGCCGAGCACCCCGTCGCCGTCTGGCTGGCGGCCGAAGGTCCGTCGGCGGTCGCCGCCGTGATGCGGCAGACCACGCGCGGCCGGAACGTGGTGGCAGAGGACCGGCCGGACGTGGCCGAGGCCCTCTCCGACGCCGGAGCCCGTGACGAAGCCGACGAAGTCGCCGAACTCGCGCTGCGTACTCCGAACGGCTACCAGCGGGGGTATGAGAACACCGCGCGCATCTTCATCAAGAACCAGGGCATCACCGGCGTCGAGCAGCTTCTGGAGATCTGGCGGTCGACACCCCTGCTGGCCCAGGACGGCAGGTGGCTGCGTGGCGTGATCGCCGCACTGCCCACGTGCCAGGAACACTGGGAGCGCCTCCTTCCGGTCGCCCGCGAACTGGGCCGGGCGCTCGTCGCACTGCCCACGGCGGACAGCACATCTGCCATGTCGGGGCTCCGGTTCCTCTTCGACATCGAGGGCGCCGATGCGGTGCCCCTGGCGGTCGACTCGGCCCTTCGGCGGTCCTGGTCCTGGCTGTCGTGGAAGGACATCCGTGAGATAGCGAGCGAATGCGTGGCCTTCGGCAGACTCGAAGACGCCATCACGCTGTGGCGGCAGATCCTGAGCCAGCCGCACACCGGACCGGGCATCGACCTCGATGTACTCGAGGACATCGAGGCGGCCGGCGCCACCGCGGAGGCGGCCGCCTGCGTCATGGCACTTCTCGACGACAAGACCCTCCATGCCCCTCGCCGCCTGCGCCTGCGCCAGCTCCTGGCCTGGCTCGAGGAGGGCGAGCGGTACGCCCCCATGACGCCCTCGGTCAGTACGTAGGCTGGTGGCGGCACCATCAGCCCGTACCACGCAGGAGAGCAGCCCATGTACTTCACCGACCGCGGCATCGAGGAACTGGAGAAGCGGCGCGGCGAGGAGGAGGTCACCTTCGAGTGGCTCGCCGAGCAGCTTCGTACGTTCGTCGATCTCAACCCGGACTTCGAGGTTCCGGTGGAACGGCTCGCGACCTGGCTGGCACGGCTGGACGACGAGGACGACGAGTAGGCCCCCACGGGGGTACGACCGGCCGGGGCTCACGGGGGTCGGCGGGCCGCAGGGAGTGCGGCGCGCGGGCCTCGGTGGTTGGCCGTCGGTCGCACTGGTCGACTGTCCATCGCGCGGTTGACTGTCCGCCGTAGCCGGCCGCCTTCTGCCGCGCTGTCGCCTCTCGGCCGCTCAGCCCGGTGCACCGCTGTCTGCCGGGCGCGCCTTCGGTCCTCACGCACTCGCGGGGTCGGCCGTCAGCCGCGTCAGCCCTGATTCCGTCGCACGGTTCTCACTCCGTCGCACGGACATCCGTCAGCCGCGCGGCCCCGAGCGGTCGTACGCGAGGCCCGGCACTTCGTGTGCCGGCAGGAACACACACCCTCAGAGCTCCAGCGGCCTCCGCGGTGACACAGCGCCCGGCCGTGAGTGGAAGGCCGCTCGGGCCAAGGCCGGGCCGGAGGCTGTCCCGGATCAGGCAGTTTCGTCACTTTCCTTCCCATTCATTCCCCGAAAAGAGTGCCTTGACTTCCGGCAGCCGCGATATATCGTGATTAAGGAAAGACGCGATATGGCGCGTTGTGTGCGCCGCGTTCGCACGGCCAAGGAGGAGGTCAGCAATGTCCGAGTGGTCCGTCGCAGAGCCGAGGAAGCTCACCTTCGATGCCCCCGTGACGGCACTCCACGTGCGCATCGTCAACGGAACGGTCAACGTGGTGGGCACCGACGAGGGTTCCACCCGCCTGGAGGTCTCGGAGGTGGAGGGCCCGCCGCTCACGGTGACGCAGCAGGACGGCACCCTGACCGTGGCGTACGACGACCTCCCCTGGAAGGGCTTCCTGAAGTGGCTCGACCGCAGGGGCTGGCGCCGCAGCGCGGTGGTCTCCCTGGCTGTCCCGGCGTCCACCCGCGTGGAGGTCGGCGTGATCGGGGCCAACGCCATGGTCTCCGGGATCGACGGAAGCGCCGAAGTGAAGGGCGTCACGGGAGAGACCACCCTGGTCGGCCTGTCCGGCCCGATCCGTGCCACGACGGTGTCGGGCAGCGTGGAGGCCCAGGGCGTCGCCGGCGAACTGCGGCTCAACTCCGTCTCCGGCGATCTGACCGTCATCGAAGGCGCTTGCCCGCTCGTGAAGGCGGACTCGGTGAGCGGCTCGATCATCCTGGACCTGGACCCCACGAGCGGCCCCACCGACGCCCGCCTGACGAACGTCTCGGGCGAGATCGCCATCCGGCTCCCCCACCCGGTGGACGCCGAGGTCGAGGCGAACACAGCGAGCGGCGCCGTGTCGAACGCCTTCGAGGATCTGCGCATGAGCGGCCAGTGGGGCGCAAAGAGGATCACGGGCCGCCTGGGCGGGGGCAACGGCCGACTGCAGGCGACCACGGTCTCCGGCTCCATCGCCCTCCTCCGTCGCCCGCCCACGGAGGACGAGCCATGGGACGCGATACCCGAGCCACGCGACACCCCCGAGCCCCACGGGCCGGCGGACACATTCCGGCCCCGAGACACCCCGCCCGCACACGCGTCCCCGGGCACCAGCAGCGGCACCGCCGACACATCCGGCCGTTCCCCCGACGGCACGACCGGCGGCCCGACCGAGCGGAAGGAGCTCTGACATGCCTCCCGTCTTCGCCCATGGACGACTGCGGCTCTACCTGCTGAAGCTGCTCGACGAGGCGCCACGCCACGGATACGAGGTGATACGGCTGTTGGAGGAGCGCTTCCAGGGGCTGTACGCACCGTCCGCGGGCACGGTCTACCCGCGGCTGGCCAAGCTGGAGGCCGAGGGTCTGGTCACGCACACCACCGAGGGCGGCCGCAAGGTGTACGCGATCACGGACGCGGGCCGCGCCGAACTGGCCGACCGCAGCGGCGAGCTGGCCGACCTGGAGCTGGAGATCCGCGAGTCGGTCGCGGAGCTGGCCGCCGAGATCCGGGCGGACGTCCGGGGCGCGGCGGGCGATCTGCGCCGCGAGATGCGGGCCGCGGCCACCGAGGCCCGGCGGGGTACCAAGGAGCACGGAGGCGGGTACGAAGAGCGCGGCAACCAGCCCGAGAAGGAGTCATGGCGTGCCGCCAAGGAGGAGATGCGTCGCGTCAAGCACGAGTGGAAGGAACAGACTCGCCGCGCCAAGGACGAGAGCCGGCGGGCCCGTGAAGAGGCCCAGCGGGCACGCCACCAGGCCAAGGAAGCCCAGGAGCGGGTTCGCGCTCAGGCGCAGGAGGAGCTGCAGCGTGTCGCGCGGAGGGTTCAGGAGCAGGTCCAGGACCACTTCGCACGCGGCGACTGGCCGACGGGCGTGCGGGAGGGACTGACCGAACTGGCCAAGGAATTCGGCGAGTTCGGGAAGGACTTCGGCAAGGAGTTCGGAAAGGACTTCGGTATCGGACGCAAGGAGACGTCGGGCACGTCGAAGGCGGACATGGAACCGGAGTTCTCGACGACCCCCGAGGACTTCCCGGGAACGTACGAACCCTCCTGGGCACACGAGGACTTCTCGGGCGACCCGGCGCGCGCGCTCGACCGTCTGCTGGACCGCTTCCGTGACGACATCCGCGACGCGGCCCGCGACCACGGTGTGACCGAGGAGCAACTCCGAGAAGCCCGCCGCCACCTGTCGACCGCGGCTGCGCACATCGGAGCGACGCTGCGATCACCGAGGGAGTGAGACCGCGGACCTGACGGCGGTGACGTCGGCTGTCGCGCCCTTGGCCTAGGGGTCCGACGTCACCGGGCCTGGCAGTCGGCGCGGCTCACATGCACTGCCACAGGAAGCGCCCCTCCTTGGCGTCGGGGGAGGTGAAGGCGTAGCCGACGCCGGAGTCACCGAAGTTGACGGGGAACGGCAGGCGGCCGGAGTCGAGCTGGACCAGGAGGCGCCAGTCGTCACCCGGGGGCTCCTCTCCCTGGAGCCAGCGTGGTTCGATCCCGGGTCCGCCGAGGAACTGCCAGGCATGTCCGTCCGGATCGGTGCCACCCTTCCCGGCCGGGCGCGGCAGATGGTCGGCGCCGACTGTCGGCCCCTCCGCCTGGGCCCGTACGGAGACGAAGCCCGGGATGCTGCCACCGGGCTGGACGAGGAGGGCGTTCTCACCGCCCTCCGGGTCGTACGTCCCGTCGGTGCCGTCCCCCGTCATGAACAGATAGCCCAGCGCACCCCCCTCAAGGGTGAACTGCCCGAGGAACTGCATGGGTTCACCGGTCCGGCGCGACAGCGGCCACTGCGGCCCCTCCAGCCACACGGGCTGTCCACCGAGCTTGGTCACCGCCTCCCGGACAGGCGCCGCCGCGGGGGCGAACTCCACGGGCAGGGGCTCGGAGGCGGGCGGCGAGCTCTCGGACACGGGTTCTCCAAAGGATCGGAACGACCGGGGTATCCACCCTAGAGTTCCCCACCACCGACCGAGCCCCACCGCCACGGGGTTCACCCGGCCTTCGTCCCCGCCTGGCCCCACAGCAGCCGCTCCACGGCCGCATAAGTGACCCCATGGTCGGCGAGAACCTCGGAGGGGACACCGGGGCGAGCGGTCAGGGCGAGGAGGAGGTGCTCGTCACCGATGTGCCGGTCACCGTGGGCGAGGGCGAGGCGCAGGGACTGGCTGAGAAGGTCCTTGGCGCCACGGGTGAACAGGCGGCGCCCCGGCCGCCGTACGCCTCCCGCTGTCCGTCCCGGCGTCAACGCACCCTCACCGTGCGCCTCCTCGACCCGGGAGACGATCTCGGTGAGATCGATACCGAGCCCGGCGAGGGCGTCCGCATCGGCACGGGTGAGCCCGCCGCACCGACGGGCCTCGGCGAGGCTCCGTTCCACCGCGTCGCGTCGCCCCTCGAGTCCGAGCGAGGCCAGGGCGAACGCGGCGCGGCCGCCCTCCCGGTCAAGGAGGGCCAGCAGCAGATGCGCCTCCTCCACCCACTCCCCACCACTGCGTTCGCAGTGCCCGACCGCGCCGACGACCACCGCGCGGGCGTCCTTCGTGAACCGCTCGAACATCACTGCCTCCCATACTTCTTGTGCACGGCTTGCCTGCTGACTCCGAGTTCCGCGGCGATCTCCTGCCACGACCAGCCCTGGTTGCGCGCGCTGCGCACCTGCACCGCCTCCAGCTGCTCCAGCAGCCGCCGCAGCGCGGCGACGGCCCGCAGCCCGATCCGCGGATCGCGGTCGCCCGCGCGCTCGGCGAGATCCGTTGCTTCGGTCATGCTGTCAATGTAGGTTGACGCCCGGAAAATGTCAACCATGATTGACACGCGAGGGCACGGAAACGCGAACGGCGGGCCCGGAGGTTCCGGGCCCGCCGTGGGCGGATGTCCAGGAGTGGTCAGTTCGTGGTCAGTACGATCTTGCCGAACTGGTCGCCCGTCTCCAGTCGTTCGAAGCCCTCGAGAGCGCGGTCGAGCGGAAGGACCTGGTCGATGACGGGTCGCACGCCGGCGGCGGCACAGAAGGAGAGCAGATCCTCCAGTTCGTCCTTGGACCCCATGGTGGAGCCGACGATCTTCAGCTCCAGGAAGAAGATACGGGTGAGTTCCGCGTGGGAGGGGCGGTCGCCGCTGGTGGCACCCGAGATGACGATCGTGCCGCCGGGGCGCAGGGACTTGACGGAGTGGGACCAGGTGGCGGCTCCGACGGTCTCGATGACGGCGTCCACCCGCTGCGGCAGCCGCGCCCCGGACTCCAGGGCCTCCACAGCGCCCAGTTCCAGCGCCCGCTTGCGCTTGGCCTCGTCACGGCTGGTGGCGAAGACCCGCAGACCGGCCGCCTTGCCCAGAACGATCGCGGCCGTAGCGACACCGCCGCCCGCACCCTGGACGAGGACGGAGTCACCGGGGCGCACGCCCGCGTTGGTGAAGAGCATCCGGTATGCGGTCAGCCACGCGGTCGGGAGACAGGCGGCCTCCTCGAAGGAGAGTTCCCTGGGCTTGGGAAGGACGTTCCACGTAGGTACGGAGACCTGCTCGGCGAAGGTGCCCTGGTAGCGCTCGGTGAGGATCGAGCGGGGCTCGTCGGGGCCGACGCCATGGCCGCTCTGGCCGATGACGGAGTGGAGGACGACCTCGTTGCCGTCCTCGTCGACGCCAGCCGCGTCACAGCCGAGGATCATGGGGAGCTTGTCCTCGGAGAGACCGACGCCCCGGAGGGACCAGAGGTCATGGTGGTTGAGGGAAGCGGCCTTGACGTTCACGGTCGTCCATCCGGGCCTTCGCTCAGGGGCCGGGCGCTCTCCCAGCTCAAGGCCGGCGAGGGGATGGTCACGGTCGATGCGGGCGGCGTAGGCAGCGAACATGACCTTGACCATAGGCGCCGCCGGGGGGCGAGGGAACCAGGGCCGGTTGTGACACACGTCCCGCCGGGACGGGCGCGACCGGCGGTCTTCTCGTAGATCTCGCGCCGCCGTCCCCCCGGCCGGGCGCGGACCGCGCCCCGGCCGGAGCCCCCGTGCGGGTGGGTGGTGGGCGGGGTGCACATCCCCGCCCACCACCGCGGAGCGCCGGCTAGCGCCGCGCAACTCCGTCGGCCCGCGCGGCGGCGGCCACCGCGGCCGTCACCGCCGGCGCCACCCGCTCGTCGAAGGGCGACGGGATCACGTAGTCGGCCGCCAGGTCGTCCCCGACGACCGCCGCAAGCGCCTCGGCCGCCGCGAGCTTCATCCCCTTCGTGATCCGGGACGCCCGCACCTGCAGCGCGCCAGCGAAGATCCCGGGGAAGGCCAGCACGTTGTTGATCTGGTTGGGGAAGTCGGACCGCCCGGTCGCCACCACGGCCGCGTACTTGTGCGCGACGTCCGGGTGCACCTCGGGGTTCGGGTTGGCCATCGCGAAGACGAAGGCGCCCTCGGCCATCGAGGCCACGGCCCCCTCGGGGACGGTGCCACCGGAGACGCCGATGAAGACGTCGGCGCCCTCCAGGGCGCGCTCCAGCGACCCGGTCAGCCCCGCCTTGTTCGTGAACTCCGCGAGCTCCCGCTTGACCGGCGTCAGATCGTCCCGGTCCAGCGACACGACGCCCTTGCGGTCGGCGACCGCCACATCGCCGATACCCGCCTCGACCAGCATCCTCGCGATGGCGACCCCGGCCGCGCCCGCGCCCGAGATGACGGCCCGCAGATCGCCGAGCCCCCTCCCGGTCAGCCGCGCGGCGTTGCGCAGGGCCGCCAGCGTCACCACGGCCGTGCCGTGCTGGTCGTCATGGAAGACCGGGATGTCCAGCCGCTCCTGGAGCCGGCGCTCGATCTCGAAGCACCGCGGCGCCGAGATGTCCTCCAGGTTCACGCCCCCGAAGGAGGGCGCGAGCCGGACCACGGTCTCGACGATCTCGTCCGCGTCCGTGCAGTCGAGGGCGATCGGGACCGCGTCCACCCCGCCGAACTGCTTGAACAGGATCGCCTTCCCCTCCATCACGGGAAGGGAGGCCTCAGGGCCGATGTCACCGAGCCCGAGCACCGCGGTGCCGTCGGTCACAACGGCGACCACGGAAGACTTCCATGTGTAGTCGTGGACCAGCTCCGGCTGCTCCGCGATGGCTGTGCACACCCGGGCGACGCCGGGCGTGTACGCGAGGGACAGGTCGTCCTTGTCGCGGACCGGCACGGTGGCCTGCACGGCCATCTTGCCACCGCGGTGCAGCGCGAACGCCGGATCGAAGGAATTGTGGGGCTCGGCCCCGCCGTCCTGATCCGTACTGCTGTCGCTGCGAGGATTGACGATCTCCGCTGCCACTGTCTTGTACCCCTTAGATGTTCATGGTTTGAGGGTGTCCACTCCTGGTTGAGGGGTGGGCGGGCACCGCGCATGGCCCAGATGAGGTGATACGCACGGGTGCATACGCGACGGGCGCGCCGCACACGCGCCCTGAGCCCCGGATTCGGGGTGTAAGGAACCTTCTTACCGGACGGATGCTGTCCGGGACGAGTCCATAACACTAAGGTCACGCCGGTGAGATGAGTCATGCCCGGAAATGTGGACAAGGCGGCGACATGCCCCCACACGATCACACGTACGGCACGCGAATGACCACATCGTGAGATGTGCCGAAGATCTTCCGGTCGGAAGGGGGGAATTCCGCACAAGACCCGGCCGCAATCGGCCATCCCTGGCGGCCCGGTGGCCACCCGTTATCCGATTTTGACATAGCAGGCCACCTGAATGCGCAAGTCCGAATGGCAAGATGCCTCAACCACGCGAGGTCGCGACACCCAATGGTGTGTGCTCTCGTCGACCCATCGGCTATCCCATCCCGCCGGAGGAACCACCATGACCGCAAGCTCTACCCGCCGTATGACCGCCACGCGCTCCCGGATAGCTGCGGTCGGCGCCATCGCGGTCGCGGGCACCCTGCTGCTCACCGGCTGCGGCGACCAGACGAAGAGCAAGGACAAGGGCTCGAACAGCGCGCCGCTGGCCGACAAGCTCCCGGCCGAGATCCGCCAGGCCGGCGTCATCAAGGTCGGTTCGGACATCGCGTACGCGCCGGTCGAATTCAAGGACAAGTCAGGCAAGACGACAGGTATCGACCCCGACCTGGCCGACGCCATGGGCAAGCAGCTCGGCGTGGAGTTCCAGTTCGACAACGGCACGTTCGACGCGCTCCTCACGGGCATCCGCTCGAAGCGCTACGACATCGCCATGTCGGCGATGACCGACAACAAGAGCCGCCAGGAGGGCGTCGACCCCCAGACCCGCAAGAAGGTCGGCGAGGGCGTCGACTTCGTCGACTACCTGTCCGCAGGCGTGTCCATCTACACGCGCAAGGGCGACACCGGCGGCATTACGGGCTGGTCGGACCTGTGCGGCAAGAAGGTCGCGGTGGAGCGCGGCACGGTCTCGGAGGACCTGGCCAAGACCGAGGCCAAGAAGTGTCCGAGCGGCAAGAAGCTCACCATCGAGCCCTTCGACGACGACCAGCTGGCCCAGACCCGGCTGCGCTCCGGTGGCGCCGACGCGGTGTCCTCAGACTTCCCGGTCGCCGCGTACGCGGTGAAGACGTCGGGCGGCGGCAAGGACTTCCAGATCGTCGGCGAGCAGGTCGAGGCCGCCCCGTACGGCGTCGCGGTCGCCAAGGGGAACACCCAGCTGCGCGATGCCCTGCAGGCGGCGATGAACGAGATCATCAAGAACGGCGAGTACCAGAAGATCCTCCAGAAGTGGGGCGCCGCGGACGGCGCTCTGAAGGAGTCCGTCATCAACGGCGGCAAGTGACCGCGCCGCAGCGGCCACTGAAAGGTATGACCCGTGACTGTTGACATCGACAAGACGTCGGGCCGGGACACTCCCCCGGCCGGGCCCCGGGCCGTCAGGGCCATCCCGGTCCGGCACTACGGGCGGTACGTCGCCGCCGTCATCGCGATCGCGGTGCTCGTCGCGATCATCTACGCGTTCGGCCAGGGCAGGATCAACTGGCAGGCCGTTCCGGACTACTTCTTCGACAACCGCATCCTGACCGGTGTGGGCAAGACCCTCATGCTGACGGTCCTGTCCATGCTGATCGGCATCGTCGGCGGCATCGTCCTCGCCGTGATGCGGCTGTCGAAGAACCCGGTGACCTCGTCCATCGCCTGGTTCTACATCTGGTTCTTCCGCGGCACGCCGGTGCTGGTCCAGCTCTTCGTGTGGTTCAACCTGGGCCTGGTCTTCACGTATATCGACCTCGGCCCGATCTACAAGGACTACTGGTCCTCCTTCATGACGCCGCTGCTGACGGCGCTGCTCGGACTCGGGCTGAACGAGGCCGCGTACATGGCGGAGATCTGCCGGGCCGGCCTGCTCGCCGTCGACGAGGGCCAGACCGAGGCGGCCCACGCGCTGGGCATGAGCCACGGCAAGACGCTCCGCCGGATCGTCATCCCGCAGGCGATGCGCGTCATCGTGCCGCCGACGGGCAACGAAGTGATCAACATGCTGAAGACGACCTCGCTCGTGGCGGCCGTCCAGTTCCAGGAACTCTTCCGCTACGCCCAGGACATCGGCCAGACCTCAGGCGCCCCGGTGGAGATGTACTTCTGCGCCGCCGCTTGGTACCTGATCATGACCTCGGTCCTCAGCGTCGGCCAGTTCTACATCGAGCGCTACTACGCACGCGGATCCAGCCGTCAGCTGCCGCCGACCCCGTGGCAGAAGGTGAAGGCCAATCTGACGTCCTTCTCGAGCAGGAAGGTCATGGCATGACCGAGAAGACCGTCAAGGCGAACGGGGCCGGTGTGCCCATGGTGAAGGCGGAGGACGTCCACAAGTCCTTCGGCGCGGTCCAGGTCCTCAAGGGCATCGACCTGGAGGTGAAGCCCGGCGAGGTGTTCTGCCTGATCGGCCCCTCCGGCTCCGGCAAGTCGACCTTCCTGCGGTGCATCAACCACCTGGAGAAGATCAACGCCGGGCGGCTGTACGTGGACGGCGAGCTGGTCGGCTACCGGCAGCAGGGCGACAAGCTGTACGAGCTGCGCGACCGCGAGGTCGCGATGAAGCGCCGGGACATCGGCATGGTCTTCCAGCGCTTCAACCTGTTCCCGCACATGACCGCCGTAGAGAACGTCATCGAGGCGCCGGTCCAGGTCAAGGGCGTGTCCAAGGGCCAGGCCCGGGAACGGGCCATGCAGCTCCTGGAGCGTGTGGGCCTGGCCGACAAGGCGGGCAACTATCCTTCCCAGCTCTCCGGCGGCCAGCAGCAGCGCGTCGCCATCGCCCGGGCCCTCGCCATGGACCCGAAGCTGATGCTGTTCGACGAGCCGACCTCGGCGCTCGACCCGGAGCTGGTCGGAGACGTCCTCGACGTCATGCGCGACCTCGCCGAGTCCGGCATGACGATGGTCGTCGTCACCCATGAGATGGGCTTCGCCCGCGAGGTGGGCGACTCGCTCGTCTTCATGGACGGCGGCGTGGTGGTCGAGTCCGGCCACCCGCGGGACGTACTGACGAACCCGCAGCACGAGCGGACGCAGTCGTTCCTGTCCAAGGTGCTGTAGTCACACGGGCGAGGGGCGGTACGGGATCCTCGTACCGCCCCTTCCCTGTGCCCGCGCACCAGGACAACGGCTCCGGGGTCAGCGCCCGTTCACACGCCTGATCCCGTCATCGACGCAAACGTGCTTCCGCCGGCGGGTGTCGTCCCGCGTCACTTGAGCGCGAGCAGCAGCGTGTCCGAGGGCGAGCACCACACCGGGCGGGCCTCGGCGAAGCCCTTCTCGCGCAGCACGCGCGCGTGCCACGCGGCAGAGGGCATCTCGCCGTCGGCGTGGACACCGTAGATCTCGAAGCGGCGGGCGGTCGGCGCAGCGAGCGCCGGGTCTTGGGCGGCCAGCTGCCACCACTCGGCCCAGTCGAGCGCGCCGTTGTGCTGGACCTGGTTCCTGCGGGCGTGCCGCAGGGCGCTCTCGGCCGCGTTGATGCGCGGCGTCGTGTCGTCGATCATGGAATCGGCGTTCATGAAGACGCCGCCGTGGCGGAGGAGTCCCGCGACCTGTCCGTAGAGGGCCTCAAGGGGTTCGTTGCGCAGCCAGTGGAGGGCCGTGGCAGTGAGGACCGCGTCGTACACGCCGTGCGGCAGGCGGGCGGGCCAGTCGGGGTCCTTGAGGTCCGCCTCGACCAACGTGACCCGGTCATCGCCGGCGAACGTGCCGCGGGCGATGGTGAGCAGCGCGGGGTCCAGGTCGACGCCGGTGCTGGTGGCCTTGGGGAAACGGTCGAGCAACCGGGCCGTGATGCTGCCCGTACCGCAGGCGAGGTCGAGGACGCGGGGTTCGGTGCCGACACAGGCCTCCACCATGTCGAGCATGATCCGGAAGCGGTCCTCGCGGTCGGGCATGTACCACTCCTGCTGGCGGTCCCAGCTCTTCTGCCAGGTCTGCCAGTCGGTCGTCGCCGTGGTGCTCGTGTCCGCCATCGGTGCCCCTCCGTAGGATCGCGCCACGTAATACCCTGGACGCGCGACCGTCTGTTACCCGACCGCACCACGACCATAGAGTGCCTGCGTAAGGACTACAAGTGGAACTGGCCTATTACTCGGACTACGCCGTGCGCCTCGTGAACAGCGAGGAACCGGCCCGGGGCAAGGACGCTCTCACCTCCGTGGAGGCCGTCCGCGGCCTCTTCGGGGTCAACCAGTCGGCGGCCCGTCGCGCCACCGACGCCGACGTGACCCGGTTCCGCTCGGTCCGGGCCCGGCTGCGCTCGGTGTTCGAGGCGGCGGACGAGGGTGACGAGACGCTCGCGGTGGACCTGCTGAACTCCCTGCTCCTGGAGTTCCCGGTGAGCCCGCAGATCTCGGGGCACGACCACCGGGACGACGACGGCCGCCCGCTGTGGCACATGCACCTCGCGGACCACCCGTCGAACGCGACCGCGGGCTACGCGGCGATAGCCGCCATGGGGCTCGCGTTCCACCTCACGGAATACGGCGTGGACCGCCTGGGCCTGTGCGAGGCGGCCCCCTGCCGCAACGCCTACCTCGACACCTCGACGAACCGCTCCCGGCGCTACTGCTCGGACCGCTGCGCCACGCGCGCGAACGTGGCCGCCTACCGCGCCCGCAAGCGCTTGGAGGCCGACCGGTCGCAGAGCACGGGCCAAACGGTGGACAGCGCCCAGCGCACCCGCGCGAAGAACGAGCGCTGACCGTCCTTGAACGGCCGGTAACGCAACCACACCTTCCCGAGGACCAGTTCCTCGGGAACGGTGCCGTAGTCGGTGCTGTCCCCGCCCGCGTACGGATTGTCGCCGAGCACCCACCAGCCGCCCTCGCGCAGTTCCACGGCACGCTTGACCACCAGCAGGTCCTGCTGGAACGGGTGCCGCAGCACGATCACGTCCCCCGCCCGGACACGTGCCCCGTACTGGACGAGAAGCCGGTCCCCGTGCTGCAGCGTGGGCACCATGGACGGCCCCGTCACCTCCGCCGCCCCGAACGGCAGCAAGGCCTTCGTACGCTCGGTCTCCTGTGACAGCTCCGGCATCACTGGCACCTCCCCGGTCCAATCCTCCACCAGTCCCAGTCTCACCCTGGACTTTTGACGTAAGCCCACAGGGGCACTCGCGAAAACCCGTCACCTACGGAGTAATGTCCCCCCCAGAGAAGACGATCACGAGGAAGGACAGCTTCATGCTCTCCCGCCTGTTTGCCCCCAAGGTCAAGGTCAGCGCCCACTGCGACCTGCCCTGCGGCGTTTACGACCCGGCCCAGGCCCGCATCGAGGCGGAGTCGGTGAAGGCCGTGCAGGAGAAGATGGCCGCAAACGACGACCCGCACTTCCAGGCTCGCGCCACCATCATCAAGGAACAGCGCGCCGAGCTGGCCAAGCACCACGTCTCGGTGCTGTGGAGCGACTACTTCAAGGCCCCGCACTTCGAGAAGTACCCGGAGCTGCACCAGCTGGTCAACGACACCCTGAAGGCCCTCTCGGCCGCCAAGGCGTCGAAGGACCCGGCGACGGGCCAGAAGGCTCTGGACTACATCGCCCAGATCGACAAGATCTTCTGGGAGACCAAGAAGGCTTGATCTATGGCTAGGCCGTTTGACCTGCGGTTTCGCGGGTCGCATCGCCTACCTGTCCGCACCCGGTCCGCAGGCCGCCGAGAACGGCGTCCATGACGGTCCGGGTGCGGTCTTCTTCGCCCGGCCAGAGGTGCGCGTAGATCCGCAGCGTGATGACGGCGGACGCGTGGCCGAGGACGAGCTGGACCTGCTTGACGCTCGCTCCGCCGGCGATGAGGGCGGAGGCGTAGAAGTGGCGCAGATCATGGGTCACCATGTGCGGCAACTCGACGGGCTTGCGGCCCTCGTGCTCGGCCGCCTCGTTCTCCGCCGCTTGAAGCGTCCTGCGGGCGCAGTTCCACTCCGTCTTCCAGCGACGGTAGTTGAGCGGCTCGCCCTCCTCCATCGTGAACAGCCACTCTTTGGAGGGGCGTGCGGCGAGGTGCGTGAGGAGCGCATCGGTGACGACTTCGCCGACCGGGACGGTGCGCCGGGACTTGGCGGTCTTCGGCGAGCCGATCTTCCCGGACTGGAGGCGCTGGCGCTCGACGCGGATGGCGCCCGCCTTGAAGTCGACGTCCGAGACCTTGAGGCCGAGCAACTCGCCTATTCGCAAGCCTGATCCGGCAAGCGTGACGATGGCGGCACGGATGTACGGCGGCATCGTGCGCGCCATGGCCTCGACCTGCGCAATCGTGGGCGGGGTGACCTCCTCGTCCTGCATGGGCGGGAGGGTGATCCGGCGGCACGGGCTGGACGCGATGACCTTGTCCTCCACTGCCGCCGTCATGAGGCGTACGAGGACGTCGTAGACGTTGCGCACGCTGCCGGGGCCGAGGTGCTCGGACAGGCCCTTGAAGAGCACCTGGAGGTCGTTGCGGCGTATCGCCGCCATGGCGCGGGCACCAAGCGCCGGGACGAGGTGGAGCCGGAGCGCGTTGTCGGTGATCCGCTCGCCCGCCTCGCTGGCGATGAGCGACTCCTTCCATTTCTTCGCGTACTTCTCGAACGTGATCCGTCCGGCCTGCGGGTCGACGTACTGGCCCGTGACAATGCTGGCCGTGACCTCGTCCAGCCAGCGCTGAGCGTCGATCTTGCGGTCGAAGTGGCGGGCGTGCTCCTTGCCGTCGAGGTCTCGGTAGCGGGCCCGCCATTTGCCATTGGGGCGCTTCTGAATGTTCGCCAAGTGGCTTCTCCCTTGGGTTGGTTATCGGTGGTAGCCGCCGCCCTCGATGTGCTCGGTGAGGGTGCGGGCGTCGCGCTCGTCGCCCATGAGGCGAAGGCACTGGTCGTGGATGGCCCGTGAGCTGTCGGGGTGGGCTTGGATGTAGTCGGCGATACCGATGACGGCGCGGTGCAGGCGGTCCTCGGCGTCGCGTGTCTCGTAGTACGCCTCGACGGCTTCCTGGACGAGCCGTCTGCTGTCGAGATCCAGCCCCTCCAACGGCGGGGACATCAGCTCTTCGAGGGGCAGCTCGAAGACGCGGGCGAAGGCGAGGGCTTCGTCGACGTTGATACGGCGGCGTGGGGTGCCGTTCTCGATGCGCCAGACGGCGGTCTGGTTCATCTTGACGCCGGCCTTCGACACCCGGTCCGCCAGCTCGATCGTGCTCCATCCCCTGACCTCGCGCTCCAGCGCCACCCGCGCGGCGATGTTGCCCTCGCTGTAGAGCAGCGGCACCTCACCGCCGTCGGCCTTGTCGCCTGTCATCAGACCTCCATCACGACCATCACTTTCCCAATTGAAACATACATTTGCCGATTTGGTTAACCGGCGATCGTCGAGTACAACCTATGCAGATCGGATTGCCACCTAGTCGATTGGGAATGCATGCGATATCTGACCACCGCCGAGGTCGCCGAGCGCTACCGCACAGCGGAGAGCACCGTCCGCTACTGGCGCCAGATCGAGAAGGGCCCGCGCGGCATCAAGATCGGCAAGCGGGTGCTGTACCCCGAGGCCGAGCTGCTGCGCTACGAGCGGGCGCTGATCGAGGGCCGAGACGAGTGGGGTCTGGCCTCCTGAGCAGCTGGAGGCCCGGGACACGGAAACGGCCCTCGGCGCGCCAACGCCGAAGGCCGGAGAGTCCCCCGCACACCGCCCATCCCTGAACGAACAAGCCGACGAGGGGCTGGACCTTGCCCGTCCTGCCCCTCGTCTGAGAGGAACGTCTATGGAGGACTCTACGTCCCCCACCAACCCGAACACGGTCCCCAAGGTCAGCTGGCCCGAGGTCGCGGTCCCCGGCCAAGGCGTCCCCGGGCGCAGCGGGGGCGAGCATTCCGCTGATGCAGTGTCATGGGAGCGTCCCCGCGATGCGTACGGTCCCCTGTCGGCACAAGCCACGGTCCCCATACCCACATCCGTTGGAGACACGCAGGTCAGCGACATCGGCGTGCCAACGGGGACCGGTCCCCAAGACCCCGGAGTTGCACCAGGGGACCGCACTGGCGACCGGGACAACGGCCCTCACCTGTCGCCGGGGACCGATGTCCCCGTGGAGCGGGCCGAGCAACATGAGATCGCGGCCACCGGTGGCTGGACACGCGCTGGAGGCCATGAAGGCGCCGGCGCTCAGGTAGCCCCTGGCGGGGCCGCGCTGCTGGACGAGTTGCGGGCAGTCATCGGCAAGTACGTGGTGCTGCCCGGCGAGGAGGCGCTGACCGCGGTCACCCTGTGGGTGGTGGCCACGCACATCCAGACGGCTCTGCAGCACGCACCGCGTCTGGCGGTGGTGAGCCCGACGAAGGGCTGTGGCAAGTCCCGGGTTCTCGACGTACTCCACGAGACTGTGCACCAGCCGATGATGACGGTGAACACCTCCCCGGCGGTCATCTTCCGCGTCATCGGTAAGAACCCGCCCACCCTGCTAGTGGACGAGGCGGACACCATCTTCGGCCCCAAGGCGAGCGGTGACAGTGAGACCCTGCGCGGCCTGTTGAATGCTGGGCACCAGCGCAACCGGCCCGCCTGGCGGATCTCCGGTCCGGAGCACAAGCCGACTCCGTTCCCCACCTTCGCCATGGCCGCCATCGCGGGCATCGGCGACCTGCCGGACACGGTCATGGACCGGGCGGTGGTGCTGCGGATGCAGAAGCGCAAGCCGGGCGAGAAGGTCACCCCCTTCCGCTCCCGGTATTCGGTGCCCGAACTCAACGCGCTGCGTGATCAGCTGGCCGCCTGGCTGGGCCCGCTGCGCGGGCAGGCTGCCCGCATGGTGCCGTACATGCCGGTGGAGGACCGGGCGGCGGACACCTGGGAGCCGCTGGTCATCATCGCCGACCTGGCCGGTGGCCACTGGCCCGCCCAGGCCCGTGCCACCTGCCTGGCCATGACCCGCCACGAGGCCGTCCAGGACGAGCAGTCCAGCCTGAAGACGCGGCTGCTGCGTGACATCCACCGCATCTTCAGGCAAGCGGACAACCCCGAGGCCCTGGCCACTCAGGATCTGGTCGCCTCGCTGCTCCAGGACGCTGAGGCCCCGTGGGCGGAGTACGGCACCAAAGGGCTGAACGCGTACCACCTGAGCAACCTGCTGCGGGACTTCAACATCAGCCCGGCCAACTACCGGTTCGACAAGGGCAGGCAGGCCAAGGCGTACATGCGCAACCGGTTCCTGGACGCCTGGGCCCGCAACTGCCCGGACCTCGTCGAGGCGGCGCCCGAGCCCGAACACGGCGCCGCCCTCACCCGCATGCCGCAAGGCAGGCCGCCCGCCGCCCCGGCGGGGACGCTGCCTGTCGGCCCGCCCGGTGGCCCCGCCGGGCCGAAGCGCGCTCTCTGATCCCACCGGGGTCCGTATCACTTCGTCGCGTCCGTCCCCGCGCAGGTCAGCGCGGGGACGGACTCACTCGCCGGGACGGAATTCTCCGTACCTGCCCAGGTTTCCGTACCTGTGCTGACCAGGCATGCGACGGATGCGACGGACGTGACACAGCCCCATCCCCCGCTGCACCGGAGCACCACCATGGACACTGCAAACGACATGAACCCCTCTTCTTCCCGCCGCTGGGGTTGGTTCAACCGGGACCGACGAACAGCAGCAAGCTGGAGCGAACGAGCCCCTAAAGAGGCTTCGTCCGCGCTTGCCCCCGCCCCTGGGGTGGCGGAGGGAGAGGGGGCCGGGCGACAGCGGGCGCCCGAGCCTGAGGAGGAGGTGAACGAGCCCCGCGCCGCGTCTACCGCCGACAGCGCCGAGCAGCCCGTCCCCGACTCCATCACCCCACACGCCGAGCCGTCTGCCCGTCAACCGCCCGCCGCCGTTGAGCAGCCCTCGTGGCGTGAGCCTGACGCCCCCGCGCTGCCCGCGCGGATGAACCGCAAGCGCACCATCGAGAAGCGCGACCAAGAGAAGAAGATCCGCTTCACGCCGACCGCAGTCCGTCTCATCGACGCCGAGGCCAAGCGGCGCCACCAGAAGTTCGCAGGCTTTGTCGGCGACGCCGCCCTCGCCGTCGCGCTCGGCAAGGCGGGCATGGTCGGCAGCCCAGAGGACGACCCCGTCCGCCCTCTCGTGGAGGCCATCGAAGCGCACACCAAGGCGTTGAACCGGATCGGCACCAACCTGAACCAGGTCACGGCAGACATCCACTCCGGCGCGATACCCGAGCGCGCCGAGGCCGTCCTCGACCGCATTGAGCAGGCCGCCCAGGCCAGTTACGCACTGATGGACCAGCTCCTGGCGGAAGGAGCCAGTCATGGTGCCTGACGTCTCCACCGGCTCCAGCACGCTCGGCCTGATCAACTACCTTTTCGGCAAGGGGCGGCGCGACGAGCACACGGACCCCCACATCGTGGCTGCCTGGGACATGGCCGGCGCCCCCGACCCCGGCCGCGACCCCACCGCCACCTACACCCAGCTCGCCCGGCGCCTGGACCACCACGTTGACCTCCGCACCCGGGAACTCGGCGGAAAGCAGCCACCGCAGCATGTGTGGCACTGCCCGGTGCGCACCGCGCCCGGCGACCGCTACCTCACGGACGCTGAGTGGGCCGAGGTTGCCCGCCGCGTCGTAGCCGCCACGGGCATCGCCCCCGAGGGAGACGACAAGGCGTGCCGCTGGATCGCGGTCCGGCACGCCGACGACCACATCCACCTCATGGCAACCACCGTCCGAGCCGACGGCCGCCGCCCTCGTACGAACCGGGACGGCTGGCGGGCACAGCTGGAATGCCGCAAGATCGAGGCCGAGTTCGGGCTGCGCCGCCTGAAGTCCGGTGACCTCACCGCCCCGCGTACCCCGACCGGCGCCGAACGGGCGAAGGCGGAACGCCAGGGCCGGGAGGAGACCGCGCGGGAGTGGCTGCGCGAGCAGGCGTACGCGGTCGCCGCCGCCGTACGCAGCATCGACGAGTACTTCACCGTGCTGCGGTCCCTCGGCATCCAGGTCAGGCCGCGCATCGGCCCCGAGACCGGCGAGGTGACCGGCTACAGCCTGGCCGCACCCGGCGACACGGCCAACGGCGAGCCGGTCTGGTACGGCGGCTCAAAGCTCGCCCCCGACCTGTCCTACAACCGTCTGCGCGAACGCCTCCCGACCCAGGTCCTGGCCGAACGCCCTCAACCGGTGGTGGACCCGGCCGAGCCGTGGCACCGCACCGAAACCGCCATCCGCCGCGCCCACGCCGTCCTCGACTCGGGCGGCGACGCCGTGGCCCAGGGCCACCTGGATGCCTTCGGCGACACCCTCCACAACCTGGCTCTCGTCAGTCACGGCTCTCACCGGGCCGAACTACAAGCAGCAGCACAGGTGTTCAACCGCGCCCGCCGTTCGGCGATCCGAGCCGACCATCAAGCCGCCACCGCCCTACGGGAAGCCGCCAAGGAACTCGTCTACGCCAGACACGATCCGGGCGGACTCACCATCGCCCTGATCTTTGCCGCACTCCAGTTGGCGCGGGCAGCCGCCAAGTGGCATGAACAACGCGGCCACGAGCAGCAGGCCACCGCAGCTGAGCAAGCCTTCCGTCACCTGCAGGCCGGTTACCAGGACGCCGCCGCGCCGGTCCTGGCAGATCTCACCCGACGCGCGCCACGCGCCACCACCATCAGCCGCTTCGAGCAGGATCTACGCGCAGCCCTCCCCGACCAAGCCGACCGCATCCTCGTCGATCCCGCCTGGCCAGCCCTGACCACAACCCTCGCCCGCGCAGAGACCGCCGGCCACAACCCCCGGCGCCTCTTGGCCGAAGTCGCCGCCCAGCGAGAACTCGACACCGCCGAACGCCCCGCCGAGGTCCTCAACTGGCGCATCAGCGCTCAGCCGAACCGGCGGATGCAAGGGGCTCGAAGGCGAAGTACGGTCAGCGGCACGTCGTCCATATCCGCCACATCAATCCCACCAGCCACATCAGTGCGCACGAAGCCCGAAGAGCCCAATCGACACCGCTGACCCCGGCCAGATACCCCCGCCACGCATCGTGGCGGGGCACCAGGTCGAGTTCAACGGCATAGCTTCATGATGGTGCTGTCGAAGTCGGGAAACTCCTGTGCGGCCCGCACGATGATCGCCGCGGCCGTAGCCACCCGGCGGCCCCCACTGTCGTGATCTCCACTGCTCGGGCTGCATGAGAGCTCACCCGCGGGGCGGACCTTCTGACAGACGTTTACGGCCCGGGCTTCGTTGGGCCGAGGTCGAGAACGAGTCAGGACTGTCAGAGCGATCATCTACTGTCAGGACCTAATTAGTTCTCAACTGACTTGCTGGCCCGATGACTTGCATGAGGTGTGCGACATGGATGTTCCGTACGAGGCACGACTGCGCGACATGCTGGCCGGCCTCCTGCCGCTCATCGAGCCGAGTCTTCGGTTGATTGGCACGGAGTACCCGCTGCCCAATGCTCATGGAACACGCGGGCGTGTAGACATCCTCGCCCGGGACGGGCACGGGTCGTGGGTGGTGATCGAATTGAAGCGATCCGACTCGACCTCGGCCCGTGCTCTTCATGAGGTCACGAAGTACGCCGAGCTGTTGCAGCAAGAGTTGGGGCTCCGCAAGGACCGCATCCGCGCGATGATCGTCTCCACCACTTGGCACGAACTGCGTGTTCCGGTGAGCAACATGGCGAGAGACTGGTCCCACGATCTCCGCGGGTACCAACTCACATTGGACGACAACGGCGTTCCTGTTCGTGCAGACCGAGTGGAATTCCTCGAAGCGGCGGTACCGCCACAGGTAAGCCCACATCATTTCATCTACTTCTACAACTCCCCAGAGGAGCGAGCGGCTGGCTGGAACGAGATTCTGTCCACATCCGCCGAGGCGGGAGCGCATGATCTCCTCGCAGCAGACTTTCGACGCATCTCACAGAAAGACCTTGTGGTCGCACCGTACGGCCTCTATTTTGCAATCGGGCGTCTGGACCCCGATGAAGCGCCAGCATGGCTCGATGACAATGAGACGGATTCATACGAGGAAACTGGGGGATATCCCCTAGAATACTCGACCCTTTGCCACATCACCAGGCATGTCTTCGCAGCTGGCTATGACACAGCCCGCCCCGGCATGCTCAGACACCTGGCGGAGAACCCGCACTGGGAGATTGAGGGTTATCGGGCGGCAGGCGAATTCAAGAAGCGCACTTCACTGGACGAGCGAGATCTTTTCCGCGACCTGAACGGTGACGAAGGGGGAATCGGCGAAGTCCTCTACACAGGCTCCGCACGCACCACAGATCGTGGAAGGTGGCCGGCCTTCCGGGAGGAAAGTCGGATGTGTTTTGCAGGGAACCCCGATTGGGAGCGGCTCGTGGCACGGTGGTTGGACGACATCTCGACTGATGACGTGGAGCGCGATGTCATGCTCCACGTGTACAACCCCTGCGACCTGATTCGATCTCTGATACACGGGTGGCCTGACAAGCTCTCAGACCTTGTTCCTATGGTCTTTGGCACGGCGCTTACCCAGGACGGCGTCAACCGCACGATCCATGGCTCGCTCTATTGGGACGGCATTCCGCACACCAATGTGGCTGACCGGGTGAGGTTGGTGTATCGCGGTGCTACGCACTGGCAAACCCACCGACTCATGGATGCAGCCTGGGTCACCGATCTCGATCTCCTTAACCTTCTCGGTCTTCGTTACGTACTAATCGAGCAGATTGGGGGAAATCCATTGAACATTTCCGAGGCACACGAACTCCGACTCCACTTCGTACAGGACGCGGACCTCTGCACACTTCCGATCCCCTGTGAGGGGTCGCAGCTGCGCGACGCTGGCTGGAACGGCGCTTACTCGCTCGATACATTCCTGGAAAAGTACAGCGATCAGATCGACGCAATGATTTCGACATACCGATCAGGATTTCATTTCGGGCCCTGATGTTCCAAAGTGATCAGCCAGCGGGTCACCTCATGTGATCCACCATAATTTGGAGGCCATCGGGCCAAGCTCCTGGACAGTTGATATATGACAACGAAAATTGCCCGTCGAGAGCAATCTCAATGGCGCAAGTCCCTACTATAGAAAGCCGAATCCGGCGCCACCGCTTTGCCGGACGCGGCCATGCCGTCGGCCATCCTGGATGCAATCGGCATTCCAGCCGCCTCCGCCGTCACCGGCGCCTATGGGAATCCCTGTCACACTGCCATCTCGCTCAATAAACCGTACGACGCCCAGGCGCAGGCAGCGCCTGCAGTGCACCCTGATGCCCTCGCTGCCTGTGGCAGCGAGGGCATCAGTCGTCAGGCGGCACGGGCTGCGGGCAGCTGCGAGACCCACATCGCGACCTCGGTCAGGTGCTCCGGTTGCAGCCCGAGGCGCGGGTCGGGCTGAACAAGAAGGGTCGCCGTTCCCTTGGCGACGCGCTCCGCCGCCCAGCCGTGGTCGAGGTCGGTGAAATCGTCGTCGATCCAGACCGCGGGGGCATCCGCCAGCCAAGAGTCGACGTGGTCGCGCTTCCAGAGGTAGCCGTTGGGGTGGCTGGTGGCGATCTGGGGGCGCGGGAGGTCGACGTGCGGCAGAGACGGGAGGCCGAGGAGCGGTCCGATCAGTGTGGTGGCGTCCTGCTGCCAGCTGGTGCACCAGACGGGGGTGACCAGGCCGGTACGGATCACGTTCAAGAGCAGTCGGCCGTGGTCGGGGTGGAGCCAGACAGTGACCGGCTTGTCGGCGCTGCGGCCTGTGGGAACCACGTCGTAGCGCGCGTGTGTGGGCGGGGTGGTCCCGTCGGCAGCGGGGAAGGGTATGAGGACGCCATCGACGTCGAGGAGCAGATAGGGCAGGCGCATCGGTCCTCCAGAAGCCAGGTGTAAGCGAGGGTCAAAGCTTGCGGGCGCGGATCAGCAGGGTGGTGGGCCAGTGGCCTATGCGGGGGTCGTGGAACTCCTGCGCCGAGATGAGCCAGAAGCCGGCCTGGCTGAGGTGCCTCGCCCAGCGGTCGGCGTCGAAGTCCCAGCGGGCGATGGGCAGTCGGGTGCGGTCGGGGAGGGTGACGTAGTCCCGGCGGGGCCGGTCGTCGACGGTGGGTCGCAAGCCGGCGCGCCGAGGGTGGGGGACGGAGAAGGCGAGGGTGCGCCCGGGTTTGAGGCGCTGGGCAATGTCCGGGAGCAGAAGCTCGGGGGCTACCAGACCGATGGCTCCGAAGACGGAGTAGATGGCGTCGAAGTGTTCGTCGGAGGCTTGCAGGTAGTGCAGGGCGTGACCGGCGACGAAGGTCAGGTTGTTGAGCCGACCGTAGTGGGAACGGGCTCGGCGGACTTGCAGGCCAACCAGGTCGACGCCTGTGACGTGGGCGCCGTAGCGCGTGGCAAGGTGGGCGGCGTTGTGGCCGGGGCCGCAGCCAAGTTCCAGCAGCCGCTTGCGGCGCAGGTCTGAGCCGAGAATCTCAGCTCCGGGCCCGCTGCCCGGCCGCGTTGTCCATTCCATCCGGGCGGGTACCGACAGCGGCTCGGCGGGGCTGGCCGTAGTGCGCTGGAGGGCGTGGACGTACCACGGGGAAGTCTGGGCGAGCACGTCAGACCTCCAGGAGGTGGAGGACGTCGGTGAGGTGGCGGCGTACCGCCTTGATGTAGCCGGGGTCGGTGGCTGGGTCGTTGATCCAGCGGATGGACTGTTCCATGAACCACTCGACGGCCCACATGCGGTGCCAGCCCAGCGCCCAGTTCTCGGCGGTGAGTCCGCCGCGCTGGGTGAGAGCGTCCGGGGTGCCGCCAGCGGTGACGTACTGCTCCAGGAAGACCCGCAGGCGTACGGGGTCAGGGGCGTCGAGGGTGCCGTGCCAACTGGCCAGGTCGAGCAGGCCCGGGCCGGTGAAGGCGCGGGCAAAGTCCAGCAGCCGCCAGCCGTGTTGGCCAATGTGGAGGCTGGTGGGGTGGAACTCGGAGTGCACCCAGCCGAACGGCGCCACCGTCGTACCGGCCGACCGGGCCTTGGCGGCCTGAGCGATCCGGTCGAGCGCGTCCTCGATGTCGTCCGTGTCTTGCCAGCGCTCGGCCTTGCGGAGGTGGGCGAGGTGTTCCAGGGCCCGGTTCGGCAGTGAGCGGAGGCGGACCTGGTCGAGGACGGGCAAAGCGGCAGCCGTACGGGTGCCGTGCAGGACCACGGCGGCGGCGGTGCCGTCGAGGTCGTCGGCGTCGCGGACGGCGGGGCCGAGGTCTTCCATGAGCATGCCGAGCCAGCCGTCCAGGACGGCGGAGGCGTGGACCTGCGGGACGGGGACGCCGAGCGTATTTGCCAGACGGAGGGACTGATCCTCGCTGTCGAAGGGCCGCTTCGCGTACTTGAAGATCGCGGTGCTGGTGTCGGGGAAGGTCAGGCGCTCGACACCGGACATGGACCACACGCGCACCTCCTCGCGCGCGGCGGTGGTCCGTCCGGCCATGGTGAGCAGGTTGTCGAGGAGTTCGACGCTGGGGTTCGCGGTCACGTGGGGGCTCCATGGAGGTTGGGGGCATCCGGGGCGGGCGAGAGATGCCAGCCCGCCCCGGAGCCTGGTGTGCGGTGTTACGCGGCAGGGCTCACGCGATGGGCGTAGACCTGCTCGATCCAGCCGGACTTGAAGGCCGCGAGGTCGTCGCGGAAGGCGGTCATCGACGCACCGTAGGGCGCGACGACGCCGCCGGACTGGTCCGGCACGGACTGGCAGCCGTGCACGAGGCGGCCGCCGAGGGCGGCGTGGGCCTTGATAGACTCGATGCGGCGGTGCTCGTTGAACCAGCCGCCGTGGTAGACCTCGTCGAGCGTCCCGCCCATCTCGTCGTCCAGGTCGAAGACGACGGAGGTGGCGGCGGGGAAGAACCAGCACGGGCCGACGTTGGAGATGTGCCCGTCCAGCTCCACCTTGTTCAGCGCCATCAGTGTGGCCGCCTCGCGCAGCATTCGCAGGTGCTCGGCGGTGATCTGCGGCAGGCCGAGGTTGGCGAGGTGCTCGTCGCGGAACAGGTAGGCGTACACCTCGTAGGCGGTGGACAGGACTCGGGCGGCGTCTGAGGTAGAGGCGGCGTGGGCCTTGATGAAGTCCAACGCGAGCTGCTCGACCGCACTCTCGGTCGTCTCCTCCACGTCCAGGAGCTGGGACTTGACCAGCTCCCAATCGGCGACGAGCCAGGTGTCGGACTCGAAGCGGAAGAAGTACTCGGCCGGGTCGATGGTGATGCGCCGGCCGTCGACCTGGATGCCGGGCAACCGGCTCCAGCGCTCGTCGAACGCCTCAGGCAGTACGACCGTGATGGCGGCCTTGGTGTCGATGGTGGTCACCGTGTCTCCGTCTCTGATCGGCCGGGCTCGGGCACAGGAATGCCCGAGCCCGGTGTAGGCGTACGGAACTTCGAGGGCCGCCCGGCCGAAGGGGGAAGCCTGGTCACGGTGTTGGACTGGGGCCGGGCGGCTGATGATTAGTGAACCCTCCGTCACGCACAGTGGGTACGGTGAGAGGCAGTTGAAGCGGTATACGCGGTTTACAGCTCCGGAGCGGAGGCGATCGTGGCAGCGCCGAAAGGGTCCAACTCCCGCTTGCGTGACGTCATCGAGGCGATCGGCTGCACCTACGAGGCTCTGGCGAAGGACATCCGGCGCATCGCGGCCGAGAACGGCGAGACCCTTCAAACCAACAAGTCGGCCGTCTCGCACTGGGTGAGCGGCGCACGCCAGCCGACCGGACGGACCGGCCAATACCTCGCTGAGGCGCTGTCCCGCCGAGCAGGCCGCACCATCACCCTCGTCGAGATCGGTCTTCGCGCACCCGAAATTGCGGTGTCGGAGGAGCCCGATCCGGTTCTGGCCGCCACCGATCTGGGCCGAGCCGACGTCGAACGCCGCCGCTTCCTCGCCGTCGCCGCCTTCACCACGGCTGGCGTGGCCATGCCGCTCCTCTACGACCACGAGGCCACCGCCCGCATGCTGCGGGCCCGAACCGGCAGCTCGCTGGTCGGAATTGAGGACGTAGATGTCGTACGGCAGATCACCGCGGCCTTCAGCGCGGCCGACGAACGCCTCGGCGGCGGCCACGGCCTGACCACCGTCACCGCCTACCTGGCCGACACCGCCGCGCCCATGCTCCGCGGACGCTTCCCGAACGAAGCCCTACGGCAGGCCGCCTTCGGAGCCGTTGCCGAACTCGCCTACCTCGCCGGGTGGAAGCACCACGACCTCGGCCAAGAAGGCGCCGCCCAGCGCTACTACCAGGTCGGCTACCAACTCGCCTGCGAAGCCGACCCCCGCGGTCACGCCGCCTGGATGATGCGCGCCCTCGCCCATCAAGCCCTCAGTCTCAAGCAGCCCCACCACTGCGTCGACCTCGTCGAAGGCGCCCTCACCCGCGGCCTGGGCCACGTCGACGGCCAGACCGAGGCGCTACTACACATCACCCACGCCCGCGCCTACGCCGCGGTCGGCGCGAAGCCCGCGGCGGCCCGCTCTCTGCTCGCCGCCGAAGACGCCCTCCTACGCGACGACGGCCCCCAGCCCAGCTACTCCCGCGTCAGTGGCCCGGCCGCCGGCACCGTCGCCAGCCACACCGCCCGCACCCTGACCGACCTCGCCGACCACGTCGGCACCGAGCAACAACATCGCGATGCCCTGGTGCGCTGGGACCCGGAGAAGTACAAGCGCGTCCACGCCCTCACCTACGCCGACCTCGGTGACAGCCTGGCCGCCCAGGCCCGCGCCGACGAAGCCGTAGCTGCCTGGTCACGGGCCCTGATGTTGATGGAGGGCATGACGTCCGACCGCACCCGCAAGGCGATCACCTCTCTCCGCTCCACCCTCTCCATCTACCAGCGCCGAAAAGTGCCCGGAGCCGCTGAGCTCGCCCGCCGCGCACGCGAAGCGCTGGCCTAATTAGTCCTGTTCCTCTTCTCGGTTAGACCGTAGTAGGTCACCCTCTACGATCTGGCGAATGCGCTTCTCGTACGGGTCATACCGGAAGGTGCCGCCGGGAGGGCTCAGCGTGAGTAGATCGTGGGCCACGACGAGCAGTGACAACAGAAGGCGGTTTACGTCGGACGTGGACACCTCAGAGTGGAGCCCCTTGTTGCTCAGGTTATCCAGCCGATCAATCCTGTTTCCAAGATCCTCAATATTCGCCATGAGGAGCTGCCGCGTCGTTTCGGAGGTTACATTTTCAGCAATGTACGCCCACAGTCGATTTCGGTACTCCGGCCTTCCGACCTTCCGGCCATTGACCTTTCCATCGCGCGGCGGATAGAGGCAGTCAGCCAGCTTTTCTGTGAACCTCCTACAAGAAAGGGAGACGTGCGCCAACCCCTCGGAAGACTCGTGATTCTCGAAAGCCTTCAAGGCCCCGTGAAGCCGCTCCATCAGGTTTGGGTCAGCATCTGCGCACCTGATCAGCGTCTCACCGAGCGCAGATGAGAACTGACCCAAGATCAGTTCGTCTAGCTCCCCCAGCCTGCGAAAATCCTCCATCTCCTGAAAAGGGTCAAAGATTGTCTCCCGCACCCCAGAGTCCTCCCATTGGACATCTGCGAAGATTCCGGAAGCCTTCCATTCCTTAAATTCACCGTGATCCCGGTTGTCCTCGGCTTCCGTCTCCCATTTGCGATGGAACACATAGAGGGAGTCTTCAAAGATTCGGAATCGGGTAGGCATCGAATTCAGGAAAACGACCATGTGCGAGGGCACAGACGGAATGACTTCAACCGCCCCCAGGTACCAGTCAGCCCCTCTCAGCCGTACGTGCATCGCGCGCGCATCAGCCGGAGTCAGGGAGTCAATCGCGATACCTGCAATCCTGGTACTCCCTGCCTTCTCGGTCAATTCTGGGACGGAAAACGTGCTCCACACCGCCCAGCGCTCGCCAAGAATACTCTCCACCGCGTCGGAAATTTTGGTCCTCTTCTCTCCCCCGAGGTCCCACAGGAGAAGCGTTCCGAGGCTGATACGGGCGTGTCGCCTATGCCTAGGCGTGGAGGCCACGTATGCGCGTAGTACGGATTCGCGAATGACCGGCCACCCCCACGCGCCACCGTCACTCCAGCTCTCATCCACAAGGAAGCAGACCCTCATATGTCCCTCACTCCATGCCCATTGCCGCATACCGCCCCCAAATCATAGGACTCGTGGTGAACGTCCAGCCAGGCGTTTTACGAAGGCAGGCAGCCGCTCTTTAGCCTCGATCTTGCATCACGGTCCGCCGACGGAGTCGGTGGACCGTTTCGCTTTCTGTGGCCAACCTCGGGCTTTCATGAGAGGTGCCGTCCGGCAGGTGGTCGGGAAAGAAGAAAGTGTCCCTGAGCTGCAACGATAGGACTTGCTGAAGGTCCTGTACGTGGTAGCGAAAGAGGCACTTCCCAGGTGAAGAAAGCTAGCGGGTCCTACCCGCGTGTCCGTGTCGGAAGTGGCGGTCGCGGGGTGGTTGCCCGGGCCGGTTCGGTGCTGCGCGTCGAGACGGTCCGCAAGTCCGGCCTGGACAGCGCGATATCGGCGTCGCTTGCGCCATGGCGCAAGCGACGGGCTGTACACGATCCGGGAAAGATCCCGCTGGATGTGGCCCTGGCCGTCGCGCTCGGCGGCGATTATCTGTCCGACGTCGGCATGCTGCGGGCCGAGCCGGCGGTGTTCGGTCCGGTGGACTCCGACCCGACGGTCTCCCGTCTCGTCGACCCGCTCGACGCGTCCGGGCCGAAGGCGCTCACCGCGATCCGCGCCGCGCGAGGCTCGCCGTTGAGAGGTCAAGAAGCTCCGCTTGCGGCTGTTCTCCGCCGCCGCCCAGCTCGTCACCACCGGCTGCCGCCGCTGGCTCCGCTTCCCCACCCGATGGCCCTGGAACGACCTCATCACCCACGCGACCGACAGGCACCACACCCTGCCAAACCCCGGCTGACCAGTAATTTCGAACGTCCCGACAACCCTCACCACCCCACCGACGAAGTGGAACCCGGCTCCCACCCGACACGAAAGCCGAGCCTCCAGCCTTCCTCAGCCTCGAAAAGGCCCCACCACACAGGCACAAAGCCCCGTCAGTAAGCTGACGGAGACTCATGAACGGTCGAGGCTAAGCTGCCCCCATCCGGCCGACGAAGGGACACAAGCCGTGGCTAAGCGGACCACCGACGAGCAGCCCAAAGCTCTGCCGCCCGCCCTCGAATCCATGACCCTGCTAGTCGCCGCCGTCATCGTCCACGACAAGGCAACCAACCGCGTCGTCCTCCTCCAGCGCAGCCAGAACGCCAAGTTCGCCCAGGGCATGTGGGACCTCCCCGTCGGTAAGAGCGAACCAGGCGAGCCCATCACCGAAACCGCCGTACGCGAGCTGTACGAAGAGACCGGCCTGACCGTGAAGCCGGAGGCCCTGAAGGTCGCCCACATCATCCACGGCGCCTGGGGCGTCGAAGCCCCAAACGGATTCCTCACGGTCGTCTTCGCCGCCCACGAATGGGTCGGCGAACCCGAAAACCGCGAACCTCGCAAGCACGCCCAGGTCCGCTGGGTCGACGCCGACGCCATCCCCGAAAACTTCGTGGACACCACGTCAAGTGCCCTCCACCATTACCTAGGGGGAGGCTCAGCGGTCTCCCTTGACGGCTGGCAATAGCAGCCCGACTATTTTAAGGGCATCCGTGCGCAATAGGCGTACGCCAGCCAAGGTCGTTCGCGCGTAATCAAGGCACCAAGGGCGTTTCCTCCCTGCTCAATGCCATCGCGCGTTCCAGTCGCCGAATGCAAACCCTCGCAATTTGCCGCCCCTTGCCGGCGCGACGTACCCGCATGATCGGCCATTCCCGCAGCCCGGAAGTCTCACAAGAGATCGGGCAGACCCTGAACCATCACCTGCTATACGGCGCCAATCCCTCATTTCCGGCGACGACCAAGGAATCGACGAGCATTTGCCACTCGTCCAATTCACCGATTTCTTCGGCCGTCCTGCGAATTTCCTTGAGCCAGTTGTTCGAGAGCCACGAACGCTTGACCGTGACACGTCCATCTTGAATGCAGAGGTCAGAAACCCAATACACGCCACGGGTAGCCTGCACTTCCTCCGGGAGCTTCCGCAGGATGCCGATGAGCGCGTCGACGGACTGGGCCTCCCCGCGAGCAGTCGGCAGCCAATCGTCGATCGATTCAACTAGGTCCTCAGCGCGGACCCAGTCGACGGGTTCGCCGACGACCTCGTTGTACAGGCCCTGGGTCCACGGAAGAGGGTCCGGCAGCAGGGCAGCGGCAGCCCAATCGCCCCAATGATGGTCACGGTAGGGGCTCGAGTCATCATTTAGGTAGCCAATAGCATGGCGCAGCAACGACGGCCAGACACCTCGCGCAGCTTCAGCCAAGCGTTCGTTCTCTGCACCTGCCGCGGCAAGACCGTGGAGAAAATTCGACATCAGCCCTGCATCTGCGCGAAGGACGTCGAGGTGTTCGAGCACCGGTCCGACGTCACCGTCCTTCGCGAAGCATTCAAGCAGGGCCCGTGCGGCGACAAGGGTGTGCGTCCCGCGGTCGTCCGCGGTCCAGCCCTCCTTCTCGTGCACAACCATGGCACGTCGCTCAACGTCGAGAAACGCGGCGAGGAGCATAGCTGCGTCGTCGGTGCAACAGTGGTCCGCCGACGCAGCTGCCCCGAGCCCGCGAATGGCCGCGTCCAGAACCGCGATATCAACGCAGTCACCCGATAGTTCCTGGAGCCGTTCGGTAACGTCGCCAGAAATCTGGACATTCGGCCGTCGCTGACCGTCCTGGTCCCACGGACCGATTTCTGCGCCACGGGCGGTCTCAAGCAGCCAGTTCAACGCGGTCCGGTGGATGCAAGAGTCGTAGTGGCATGGGGACCTCCAGACGACATCGCATCCACGCGCCAGGTACAGCCGAGTCTCCAAGGACGCCTTGCCTGCCATCAGATGGCCAGCCTCGGCAACATCTTCGATCGAGCCGCTGGCCGCTTCCAGCGGCCCTGCCAGTGCGGGTGTGAGAAACGCCGGCAAGGCTTGAGCCACAGCTCGGTCGGCACCAAGATCGAAGAACTGGCCTTCGTGACGTTGGTCCTCGGCCTCCCGGAACAACAATGCGATTCCGATGACGAACTCAGTTACGAACTGCTCTTCGTTGCCCAGCGCCTCCATATCACCAGCGGCGGCTCGTTCGACCGCAGCTCGAACGACATGGGCAACGGCGTCCACAGGCCGACTCGGCATCAGGTCTTCATCGGCTTCGACCAAGGCACGTCCTGCCGCCAGGTCCGCAGCGATCTCCTCCGACGAGGGCGGCACGTACTCGGCGTCGTGCTTGGTCGAGCCCCAGTACCGATTCTGCAGGCGCAGGCTGGTCTGCACGACCTCCTGGTGAGCCGCGTGCGCTTCTTGCGCTGCTTGCAGCTCAAGCGGTGGTTCGACCTCGATGTAGACCTCATCACCATGCTGCTTAACCCGATATTGCTCCGGGTCCAGGGTAGCGGCCCAGTTCTTCGTACGCTCCTGGCTAATGCTCAGCCGGTCGCCGTTCTCGACAAGCTTGTCGGCGACCTTCTTCAAAGCCTGGGCACGCTCCTTCCCGCCGTGCACCATCAGCCACATGGCTACCTCACGCGGCGTCCACTGGCGACGTTCAAGGTTTGCGAGTCCTTCAGTTGCTGCACGCAGCCCTACGTACTCACTCGTCCTGCGGCCAAACTCCAGCTCCCATACCACAGGTTCGGCGAGGAAAAGGTCGAGCTCGGTGCCGACTTTCTCAATGTGGCGCACTAGCAGACCGAATAGCATCCCCGGAATCGCCAGGTTTTCGCAGCCGTTCAAGAGGGCCTCGACAACCACCCTCGGTGATGCCCCCTGACTCAACCATGTGTCAGCAAGACGTTCCATCGCCTGGAGCGCGCTCATAGCCGAGTATGGGCCAACTGACGTGCCCCGGTACCAGCTCCACACGTGGCTGTCGCCGACGTACAGGCGGGCGGTGCCGTCAAGGTTCAGAACCGCACCGCGGTCTTCACCCTCTGCGCTATCTGTCTCGCCATCGGCGCTTTCGTCCCGGGCCCGGACGGGCCCAGCAAACGCGTCAGGTGAACTAAGCCGCGACAGCGTCGCTACGCGCGCCCGAGCACCGCTGTTCAGGACGTCGTTCAACACCCGCACCGATGTCGGCAACGGCGCTGTCTGGAACAGCTGCCAGAACCCACCGAAGTAGTACTGGAAGAAGGGTGCTCCGAAACCGGTCCATCGGCCCTGATGCCCTCGGACACCCTCATCTCGGTGCCAGCTGGGCTGATCGTCGATGTAGTAGGCCGCCATCAACGTCGCCAATAGCTCTGGGTCTTTCTGCGCCAAGGCTCGGGCGCTCAACGGCGAGTCCACAGCCGGAGCCAGGAACGCTGGCGCATCGTCCGCGATGGCCCGAAGGCATGCTTCGGCGGCATCATCGATGTCCGGGCCGAGCAGGGCCAACGTTTCGACGAACTCTTCCTTCGTCAGGTGGTAATCCAGCTCGCGTCGGCGTCGCCGACGCTGCGACCTCCACCCAGACGGTATGTCCCCGCTGATTTTGCGTAGAGGGAACGAGTTCCAGTAGGCAAGGAGACGGTCCCGAAGCCGGACTCGTAGTTCGTTTCCAGCCGTAACGTCCGCTAGGGACAGGGCTTGCAGCCAGTCCGCGAGCAGTTCGAACGACTCCTTCGACACGTCCCACGGCTTTTTGTCATCGAGGAGAAGTTGCACAACCGGGTTCGTGACCAGACGGTCGACCAGCCCGTTCACCTTATGCCGCTGCTGAACAACTCGAACCACGTCGCCGAGCACCAGGCCGACCGCCTGATCCGTGCACGCTGACTTCAGGCATTCGTACGCGTATGGAGTCGCCAGAACCGCCTCCACCGGAACATCACTCCACCGGGGTCCGCGTGCTGCCGCGAACACCTCAAACTGCGAGCGCAGTTCGACGAACTTCCGGACGGGCCGAGCGTCCGGTGCTTTCAGTAGTCCCTCGCACGCAAGAGTGGTGGCCGACAGCGCCCACCGGGGCGCTCCCGCTGCCTGCAGCAACTCGGCGGGGCTCTGACCACGGACGAGAAGGATGGCGGTCGCGTACCGTCGGACTTCGTCATGTGCAAAGTCCGGCTGGTTCCGATACCGGCTCGGTGGCGCGAGCAGATGATCCCGACGCAGCGCGTCGACCGCTGCGGCATCAACGCCTGCGCCAGGTCGACGGTCCTGGGGCAGCTTCATGGTCTCTGCGGCTACCGCGAGCAGTGTCTGTTCGCGTGCCTCCGCCGAGCCGACACCGGGCCGCCCATCGCCCCGTACAATCCTGCTCCACACCAGATCAAGGCATTCCCACTCACCCAGTGAGCTATCTGGCTCCGCCCCGGTTCGAGCCAGAAGATCCAGTACAATGGGCCTTCTCAGCAGCGAGTTCACGGGCAGGTCTCGCAGGACCGTACGCAAAAGCGGAAAGTGGTCTGAGACGACGGATATGTCCTCATCGCCCAACGGCCGCATCTCAAAAGACGAAATGGACTTCGGGAACCCCAGCTCCACCTGCTCCCGCACGAAACCCAGTGCCACGTCAGATGTCACCGCAACGAGCCCAACACCCGCCGCAGCCGCTGCCAGCACCAGGTCACTCAACAGGCCAGCAGACCGCTCCAGAGCAGCATCAGCCGCGTCGATGACCAGTACTCGAGAAGGTGCCGATATCTCCGCGAGCACGTCCTCCAGCGAAACCCCGAGCGCAGCTCGCAGCTCCAAACTCGACTGCGGCATGCCACGGAAGTTCACCACCACCGCCTGGAACCCGGCGGGGTCTGCGGCTTCCAACTCTGCAACGGCCGACAGAGTCAGCGCGCTCTTACCGATGCCCGACTCGCCAGATACCAACAAAGCCGAAGCACGGGTACCGGCCTCGCGCAGGGCATCAGCGAGTCGTTCGCGGCGGTCGGCGAACGAGATCTCGACCGGCCCTCCGGACGACTCGTCACCGATAGTGGCCCGCACACCGGCAACGGCCAACTTGCGTTGCTCAGCAAGCACCGACCACGCATGCCGACTTCGAGTCGCAGCCGAGTCCAAGACCACGTGAATGTCACGGCGGAGCACCTTGAGGTCCACCACAGCGCCAGTCGCGTCGTAGCGGGTTGCCTCGACCTCGAGACGGTCCCGGACCACCACCCCGTCGGCGGCAGCCGAGGCCACGCTGTCCAGCGACGTCGCGACCGCTGTGCGGTCGCCTTCGTCAGGGCTCTGAACCGCAAAACCGAGGATGTGCAGCCGGCCAAGCAGCCGCCACTCCAGCCGCAGGATCTCTTCCTGCGTTGTGTCGTCTTCGACGACCTTCTCGACCATCTCCAGAAAATACTCATGCCGCTTACGCACCGGCTTGGACCAGCGGCGATCGACGTCCATGGACGCTTGGAACGACTCCGGGTCGGCATGAGCACGCGCGATGCCGCAGAGCGTTGCGAGCTGGTCCCACTGATCGGACCGACCGGCGGTCGCTACGGCGACCTGGTGAGTGTCGGCGTCGAACCTCTCGACCTCGGCGAGCATGGACCCGACGAGCTTCACCGTGTCGCCATGGCTCTGGACGAAGTTCGGCGTTGCTCGACATGCCACGGCAAGGATGACCTCGGCTGCCGCATCGCCGCATTCGATCAGAAGATCGTCCACCGGGTGCGCCGGACCGGTTTGGAACGACACCCTCCGGACCGGCAGCTCAGATACCTCCGCCCGTCGTGCGCCAGTCAACATGCCAGCGAGATAGACAGCCGCGACGCGGTGCGCGAACGAAACACCACCACCGCCGGTCGCATAGGTGCTCGATCCTCGCTCAGTTTCACCGGCTGCAGCGATGTCGCCTCCGGCGGTCGCAACCTTGGGAGCAGCAGCGGGTCCAGATGCCGTCTCACCCCGGGGCCGAGCAGCATCCGGTGCAACAGACTCGTCCATATGTTCCTCGGTGGCATCGTGCTATCAGCGGCCGTACGGCTCACCGTAGCGGAGCGTCCAGAACCGTGCAGTGATATCGCATCCGTCCCGGCCCAGTCCGCACACAGTCCGCAGAACACCCGATCAGGACCGCCGCCCCCCATCGCCACCCATCACCAAAAGGCCAGGTCAGCGCCCCACAGGAAAGATCCCCGCAGGTCACCGACCCGGCCCGTTACTAGGAGACCAAGAAGGCCTGATCCACCGGCTTCCTCTTGTCCGCCATGACCAGCGAGCGGTGCACCCTCGCAGGTCGGCGGCTCCCACGAAGGGGCCCGGCCGTGTCACCGGCCGGGCCCCTTCGGCGTTCCCGTCACCTCCCCGGCCCTCCGCCGGCAGGCCGCTGCGCTCGCCAACCCCTCGTCCGCGAAGGCCGGTCGTTCCTGGTGATCCCATGCCGAGGCCGTGGCTTTGCCCGGGGCGTAAACGCCTCAGGACGAGGCCCGGTTGTCAGTGCGCCGTGCGATGCTGTCGGCGTGGATCTGGAAGACCTGGTCCGGCTGCGGCGAGCCCGCGACCGGATGGACCGTGAGTACGCGCAGCCGCTGGACGTGCCGGCGCTCGCGCGGACGGCGCTGATGTCACCGGGGCACTTCCAGCGCAGCTTCCGTGCGGCGTACGGGGAGACGCCGTACGGCTATCTCATGACCCGCCGCATCGAGCGGGCCAAGGCTCTGCTGCGGCGCGGTGACCTGACCGTGACCGAAGTCTGCCTGGCCGTGGGGTGCACCTCGCTGGGGTCGTTCAGCTCGCGCTTCACGGAGCTGGTGGGCGAGACGCCGAGCGCGTACCGGGCCCGGTCGCACGAGCAGGGGGCGGCGATACCGCCGTGCGTGGCGAAGGGACTGACGCGCCCCCGCCGGGACCGGCCGGGCGCCACACAGACGGACCCTCGGACGCAGCTCTAGTGCCGCGGCAGGCAACGTTTGCCCGTTGAGGAGCGGCGTCGTGGGGGCACCTCCCGCTCGAGCGAAGCCGAGAGTGGGGGAGCGTGCTCTCGGCGTGCCGGCCGGAAGCCCT
>NZ_MLYP01000081.1 GCF_001866645.1 Streptomyces colonosanans | reverse complement strand
CTCCGTCGCTGCGCCAGACTCCACTGTGTCCCTCCCGCAGGGGTCGACCATCACTGCCGTGCTCAGCGGTACTGCTCGGCGTACCGGTTACTGCTGCGTACTGCCGCCCGGTTCTCCGGACACGCGCGCGTGCTCCTGCCTGGTGTGACAGACGGCACTCGGCCTGCCCGGTCCATCTCCGGAAGCCTGCCCAGTGTTTCACCATGCCCGAACCAGGCCATAACAGTTCGGCAGCTTCGCACATGGTTCGCACACACTCCGGACGTAAACACCTGCGTCCGGCATCCGCATGGGCGGCGAAGGTAAGTAACCTTGCATGCGGCTGTCCAGCCGCACCGGTCCAACCGGCCTGGGCGGTGGCACGAGCACGAGCGGGCAGGCATCGGAGGGGCACCGCACCATGACCACCGGACTGCATCCAGGGGGACCGCATCAGGATCCCCGGGACATGGGGAACCAACCGCTGTCTCGGCGGGAGCGAGTCGGCCCGGGAACCTCGCATGTCGAGAACCGGCCGAGGAGTTCTGTCGTCACCGCGCGCGCGGCGGCCCGCTTCGAGCCCGTCGGACGCTCGGTCGCGACCGCCCGGTCCTTCGTCCGCGACACGCTCCAGGGCTGGGGTTTCGCCGACATCATCGACGACGCCGTGGTCCTCACCAGCGAACTGGTCACCAATGCCGTGGTCCACGCGGGCACCTCCGCGGAGGTCCTGTGCCTGCGCAGCGACGACGGCGTACGCATCGAGGTCGCCGACCGCTACCCCGAGCGCGAGATCCCCCTGCAGACGACGGCCGTCAGCATGGGCAGCCCCGACCGCGAGGGCGGCCGCGGCCTCCAGCTCTGCGCCGCGCTGGCCGGCCGCTGGGGTGTGGAGTACACGCCCACGCACAAGCAGGTCTGGTTCCAACTCGACCTCCCCGAGCGCCCGGTGGGCACACGCGCGGCGGGCCCCTCGCTGCCCGCAGACCTGCTCCCGCTCGCCGACGGCCGGGTCCGCGTCGCGGTCGTCCAGATCGACCGCACCAGCTCCATCTCCGCCTGGAACGAGGATGCGGAGGAGCTCTTCGGGTACGCCGCCGACCAGGTGACCGGCAAACCGCTGACCGACCTCGCGGCCTGGCCGCACACCCCGGGCACCAGCACGGGTATCGCCGAGGCGCTCCAGCTCTCCCGCTGGGAGGGCAGCTACGGCATTCGCGGCGCGGACGGCCGCGTGACTCCCGTCTATGCATCGCACCTGCGTGTACGGGACACGTCCGGCGAGCCGTCCACGGTCTGTCTGCTGGTACGCGACCACGAACGCGCCGTCCTGCAGACCCCGTTGCGCGGACCGGCCCCCGACTCCGCGACCGCCCCGGACGGCCAGGCCGCGGACCCCTTCGAGGTCTTCATCGGCTCCCCGCCCCCCGATGACCTCGACGGTCTTCTGCAACGCACGGTGGAGCGCGCCCGCGACATGCTCGACGGCGACGCGGCCTTCCTCCTCCTCGCGACCGATGACGAGACGGAACTGGAGGTTCGCGCCTCCACGGGCCTGCCCTCCGCCCGCCAGCGCTTCGCCCGTGTCCCGGTCGAGGCGGGCCCCGGCCGCTACGGCTCGGCCCGCCTGCCGGCTGTCCACGACGACCTGACGGCCGCCACGGGCGCCGTACCGCTGTTGCAGGGCACGGGCATGCGCTCGGTGGTGACGGTCCCGCTGAAGGTGGAAGGCCGCCTCACGGGTTCCCTCGGTGTTGCGGCGGAGGCGCCGTCCCGCTATTCCAACGAAGAGGCGCTGCGCCTCCAGTTCGCTGCCGACCGTATCGCGCTCGCCGTCGAGTCGGCCCGCCTGGGCGAGTTGGAGCGCCTGCGCCGTGGCTCGCTGAGCTTCCTCGTCGAGGCCTCGGACCTCCTGGCGGGCACCCTGGACCGCGACCAGACCCTGGCTCTCATGGCCCAGATGACGATCCCGACCCTGGCCACCTGGTGCGCGGTGTACACGATCGCCGACCAGGCCTCGGAGCCGTATCTCTCGTACGTTCTGCACGAGGACGAGGACCTCATCGACGGTCTGAAGGCGCTGCTGTCGAAGATCCCGCCGCCGGAGCCGATCCCCACACCGGGCGCCCGGGTCTGGGCGGCCCCGGCAGAGGCGGCCCACCAGGCGGCCCTGCGCACCTCCATGCGGAGCCTGGGCCTGGGTGAGCCCTCGACGGTCAGTTCCGGTATCGGTACGACGCTGGCGACGGCCTCGGCTGTGGGTGGCGAAACGGTCGTCCTGCCGCTCGTCGCCCGCAATCGCGTCATCGGCATGCTGACGCTGGGCAAGCCGGCGGACGAGCACTTCCGCCAGGAGATCCTGGAGCTGGCGGAGGACTTGAGCCGCCGGGCCGCCCTGGCGCTGGACAATGCCCGGCTGTACTCGGAGCGCACCGCCATCAGCCAGTCCCTCCAGCGCAGCCTGCTCCCGCCGGAACTGCCGTCCGTCGACGGGGTCGAGGTCGAGGTCATCTACCGCGCGGCCGGTGAGGGCAACGAGGTGGGCGGCGATTTCTACGACCTGTTCCCGATCCGCGACGGCGCGTACGGCTTCGCCATCGGTGATGTCTGCGGTACGGGTCCGGAGGCGGCGGCGGTCACCGGCCTGGCCCGGCATGCTCTCCGTCTGCTGGCCAGGGAGGGCTTCGGTGGCCCGGCGGTCCTGGAGCGCCTGAATTCCGCGATCCTCGACGAGGGTGCCCGCAGCCGCTTCCTGACGCTCCTCTACGGCGAGTTGTGGCCGCAGGAGGACGGCAGTGCGGTGCTGAAGGTGGTCTGCGCGGGTCACCCGCTGCCGTTGCGGCTACGCCAGGACGGCACGGTGGAACCGGCCGCCGAACCGCAGCCGCTGCTCGGCGTCATGGAGGACCTGGAGTTGTACGAGCAGACGGTGACGCTCGATCCGGGGGATGTCCTGCTGTGTGTCACGGACGGGGTCACGGAGCGTCGCGAGGGCACACGCATGCTGGGCGACGACGGCCTCGCGGATGTGCTGACGACCTGCACGGGCCTCACGGCGGGCGCGGTTGCCGCCCGCATCATGCGCGCGGTCGAACGCTTCGCGTCGGATGCCCCGTCGGACGACATGGCGATTCTCGCGATGCGGGTGTCGGGCCTTCCGAAGGGCTGAGGGAACACCCGGGCCGTGGGCCCGGGTTGAGACATCGAAAAGGCCTCGCCCATCAGGGCGAGGCCTTTTCACTGGAGCCCCCAAACGGAATCGAACCGTTGACCTTCTCCTTA
>NZ_MLYP01000080.1 GCF_001866645.1 Streptomyces colonosanans | reverse complement strand
GGGGTGCCGCCCTTTCCGCGTGTACGACCTGAGGTCCGCGCCTGCCTCAGTACGCGCTGTTGACGTTGTCGATCGAACCGTACCGGTCGGCCGCGTAGTTGGCGGCGGCGGTGATGTTCGCGACCGGGTCGTAGATGTTCTTCGAGGTGCCGGCCACGTGGTAGGCGTTGAAGGTCGGCTGGATGACCTGGAGCAGGCCCTTGGACGGGATGCCGTTGCGGGCGTTGATGTCCCAGTTGTTGATCGCCATCGGGTTACCCGAGGACTCCCGCATGATGTTCTTGTGCAGGCCGTGGTAGGAGCCCGGGATGCCCTTTGCCCTCATGATGTCGAGGGACTGGCGGATCCAGCCGTCGAGGTTGTTCGCGTAGGTCTTGGCGGCGACCGGCTGGAGCTCGACGCGCTCCGTGGAGCGGCTGACGGACTCCTGGCCCTTGCGCTCCTGCGCGGCCTTCTGCTTCGCCACGGCGGCCTCGGCCTTCAGGCTTGCACCAGCCTTCTGGTCGGTAACGCTGGCCTTGATGTCCTTGACCGGCTTGTTGCCGAACGTCGCCGGGGTCTGCGCCGCGGCGGCCTGCGTCGTGCTGCTCTGGGCGGCCTGCGACTGGCCCGGCATCGCGGTGATCGCGATGGCGGCGGCACCCACGGCGGCCACACCGGAGAGGGACAGCTTCTGGACCTTGGTCAGGTTACGACTATGACCACGAAAGTTGATGTTCTTCAGCATTACGGGATGGACCTCTTCGTATTGCGCGGAGGTCGCTCTCGCACCGGCGGGGACAGTGGTGTTCCAGCACAAGCGCCGCGGACATGAACCGCGGCGCCGAGCGACAGGAGCAATTCTTAGCGACCGCAAAACCGCAATGCAAAGGTGTGACGTACGATCCGCGATAGTGGAGGCAGGGAGGGCAAAACTGGGCAGATCGGAGCATCTACCCCGTTCATATGGGGCCGACCTGCCTCCTATGCTGCTTCGTATGTGATGTGCGCCCTATGCGTGGCCTCACACCCCGGGGCGCTGGATCCTCACGTGGAGTTGCGGTAGCAATTCTCTGCGTAAGGGGTTTTCCGGGGTAGAAGGAGACGGGCGTCACCGAGTTCGCGCCGTGGGTGGCACCGGGCCGGCGACTCTTCGCAGCCGCGAGCGCACGTCGCGCTCCGCTTGATTCACGCGCGCGTGGTGCCCCTCCTGATCCACGCGTGTGTGGGCCCTTCCCGGCCGGTTCCCGCACCTCGGCGGCACACCGTCCGCCGGATCCCGCCGGTCGCCTCGGACGGGGCCGAGAAGTCAGGGGTCCTTCGTCCTACGTCCATCGGCCCAGGCGAGGCCGCCACGGGACGGATACGCCCTGTCACACCTCGCCGGTACGGTGAGGTCATGAGCCACGAACCCCGGTCGGGCCTGTACGCGGTGAGCTCCGCGCTGCTGGCCATGAGCAGACACCTGGAGGTGCGCGACGTCCTCAAGACGATCGTCGCCTCCGCCCGCGAGCTGCTCGACGCGGAGTACGCGGCGCTGGGAGTCCCGGACGATCACGGCGGCTTCGCCCAGTTCGTCGTGGACGGTGTCACCGACGAGCAGTGGAAGGCCATCGGCCCGCTTCCGCGCCAGCACGGCATCCTGGCCGCGATGCTGCGCGAGGCGAAGCCGGAACGGCTCGCCGACGTCCGCAAGGACCCCCGCTTCGAGGGCTGGCCGAGCACCCACCCCGAGATGTCGGACTTCCTCGGTCTGCCCATCCGCGATGGTGACGAGAGCATCGGTGCGCTGTTCCTCGCGAACAAGCGCTGTCCGAAACCCGAGGGCGGCTGCGGGTTCACGGAAGAGGACGAGGAGCTGCTGTCGATCCTCGCCCAGCACGCCGCGATCGCCCTCACCAACGCCCGGCTGTACGAGCGCAGCCGCGAACTGACCATCGCCGAGGAACGCTCCCGACTGGCCCACGAGCTGCACGACGCGGTCAGCCAGAAGCTCTTCTCCCTGCGCCTCACCGCTCAGGCCGCCGCCGCCCTGGTGGACCGCGACCCGGGCCGCGCCAAGGGCGAGCTGCAGCAGGTGGCCGTGCTCGCCGCGGAAGCAGCCGACGAACTGCGCACCGCCGTCGTCGAGTTGCGCCCCGCGGCCCTCGACGAGGACGGACTGGTCGCCACCCTGCGCACCCAGGTCCAGGTCCTCGACCGCGCCCACACCGCACGGGTGACCTTCATCAGCCGCGGTGTCCGCGCACTCCCCGCCGCCCAGGAGGAGGCACTGCTGCGCGTCGCCCAGGAGGCCCTGCACAACGCCCTGCGGCACTCCGGAGCCGCGCGGGTCGACGTGACCCTGGTGAAGCGCGGTCCGGGCGCCGTCCTGCGCGTCATCGACGACGGCGGCGGCTTCGAACCCCAGGCGGTCCGCAGCGCGGGACGCCATCTGGGGCTCGTCTCCATGCGCGACCGGGCGAGCGGGGTCGGCGGCATGCTGACCGTGGAATCAGCGCCCGGGAAGGGCACCACGATCGAGATGGAGGTCCCCGGTGGCTGACCCAATCAAGGTGCTGCTCGTCGACGACCACCAGGTGGTCCGCCGCGGTCTGCGCACGTTCCTCGAAGTGCAGGACGACATCGAGGTCGTCGGAGATGCCTCCGACGGCGCCGAAGGGGTCGCCCGAGCGCAGGAGCTGACACCCGATGTCATTCTCATGGACATCAAGATGCCGGGCATGGACGGCATCGAGGCGCTGCGCAGACTCCGCGAACTCGACCACCCCGCGCGCGTGCTGATCGTCACCAGCTTCACCGAGCAGCGCACCGTCGTCCCGGCCCTGCGTGCGGGCGCCGCGGGTTACGTCTACAAGGACGTGGACCCCGACGCACTCGCCGGAGCCATCCGCTCGGTGCACGCGGGGCACGTTCTGCTGCAACCGGAGGTCGCCGGCGCGTTGCTGTCCCAGGAGGAGAGCAACCCGGGCCAGGGGAGGGGCGGTTCGCTCACCGAGCGGGAGCGCGAGGTGCTGGGCCTGATCGCGGACGGCCGGTCGAACCGGGAGATCGCCCGCGCGCTGGTGCTGTCGGAGAAGACGGTCAAGACGCATGTCTCGAACATCCTGATGAAGCTCGACCTCGCGGACCGCACGCAGGCCGCGCTCTGGGCCGTACGCAATGGGGTGGACGGCTGACCGGCGCGGCCGATCCGTACGGAAGGTTCCGCTCCGGTCTGTGAACGACCGAGCTTGTCGACTCGGTCGGTCACACCGGTTCGTGCTCCTGGGTCACGGCTGGCTGTCGTGCCGAAGTCACATCCGCCGTACAGCGGCGCGGGACCGCTGACAGGGCCCCACTCCGGGCATGCCCAGCGACATCCGTTCGGGCAGTGCCCTCTGAGCCGTATCCCCGGCAAGCCGGTTCGTGCCGTGCAGGCTCGCGAACGGATACGAAGAGACCACCGGACCCCTGCGCGGTCGGGGGCGAAAGATGCCATTCCTCCCGGGCGTGAACGCCCGGACCACGGTCCCGGGCCACACCGAGCCCCCGGTCACCGCATCTCCCGCGCCTCCACGACGGAGTTGTACGCCGCGACCTGCGCCCGCCGGGCCGTCCGCTCCACCGGCCGCAACGCCTCGGCCCGCGCCGCCATCTCGGAGGCGCTCACCGCACCCCCGTGCCCGTTCTCGCACGCCACCGAAATCAGCAACCCCACCCGCTGGGCCAGCTCCAGCACCCGAGCCGCCCGCGGGGGATACCCCGGCGCCAGCACCTCGCGCCCCGCCTCGGCCCGCGCCCTGTACGCGTCGATCGCGGCCTCTGCCGCCGGCCCCGACCCCGCCACGTCCAGCCGGGACAGCAGCTCCGTCGCCTCGCGCAGTGCCTCCGCCAGCTCCCGCTCGGCCTCCCCGAGCGACGGCACGTCGGCCGGCGGCGCCTCCCGCACGGGCAGACAGCGCCAGACGATCTCGACGTGCACATCACCGACCGGCCCCGCCTCGTGCACCTCAGGCACCAGTCCGAACGCGGCTCCGTGACAGACCACCGCCTCCTCGGCGTCCATCGCCCGCGTGTTGAACTCCGGCGGCCCGCTCAGCCCCAGTGGATGCCCCGGCGCGGGCAGCGCGAGGCGCAGACCGGTCACCCCCAGCCTCCGCAGCCGCCCCAGCGCCAGCGTGAGACCGACGGGCGCCGACTCACCCGGCAGCCCCTCGACCCGGTGCAGCGCATCGTCCGCGACGATGGCCGACGCGGCGTCGTCCGGCGGGACAAGTCCGGCCAAAAGGGCATTTCCCCAGGCGGTCAGCCGTCCTGAGCGTGGTTCCAAGAGCATGCTCCCCACCCTAAGGACCCGACCTATGGAATGGGCGGGGTGACCGGTGGCGTAGATTTCATGGGGGGCTGCGCCCACCGGCGTGGCGTACCGCGCCCGCAGGCGTACGCGAGAGCCGACACTGGCCACACTGCAAGGGGAGACGACGCGCTCATGAGCGATGTTCTGGAGCTGGAGGACGTATCCGTGGTCCGCGAGGGCCGCGCTCTGGTGGACCAGGTCTCCTGGTCGGTCAAGGAGGGTGAGCGCTGGGTCATCCTCGGCCCGAACGGCGCCGGGAAGACGACCCTCCTGAACGTCGCGTCGAGCTACCTCTTCCCCACCAAGGGCACCGCCACCATCCTCGGCGAGACCCTCGGCAAGCCCGGCACCGATGTCTTCGAGCTGCGCCCGCGCATCGGCGTGGCCGGCGTCGCCATGACCGAGAAGCTCCCCAAGCGCCAGACGGTCCTGCAGACCGTGCTGACCGCCGCGTACGGCATGACGGCCGGCTGGCAGGAGGAGTACGAGGACGTCGACGAGCAGCGCGCCCGCGCCTTCCTCGACCGCCTCGGCATGAGCGAGTACCTGGACCGGATGTTCGGCACCCTCTCGGAGGGCGAGCGCAAGCGCACCCTCATCGCCCGCGCCCTGATGTCCGACCCCGAGCTGCTCCTCCTCGACGAGCCCGCCGCCGGCCTCGACCTCGGCGGCCGCGAGGACCTCGTACGCCGCCTCGGCCGCCTCGCCCGCGACCCGATCGCCCCCTCCATGATCATGGTCACCCACCACGTCGAGGAGATCGCCCCCGGCTTCACCCATGTCCTGATGATCCGCCAGGGCAAGGTGCTCGCCGCGGGCCCGCTGGAGCTCGAACTCACCTCGCGCAACCTCTCCCACTGCTTCGGCCTTCCGCTCGTCGTCGAACAGGTCGGCGACCGCTGGACGGCCCAGGGCCTGCCCCTGTCCTGACCCGCACCGGACGATGTGCCCCGAGGTGCTCCGGGACCCCTGGGGCAAGCCGTCGGCGGACCCGTCCGCAAACCCGGTAACAAGCCCGTCCGTCTCCGTCGGCGCCCTGTCCGCGACCGCACCCGCGGGCCTACCATGACCACGTGAACATCGACGCGTGGGTGTGGTGGTTGATCGGCGCGGCGGGACTCGGCATAGGGCTCGTGATCACCGCGCTGCCGGAACTGGGCATGCTCGCGGTGGGTGCCGTGGCGGCCGCCGTGGTCAGTGGTCTCGGAGGCGGTGCCGTCCTCCAAGTGGCCGTCTTCGCCATCGTCTCCGTCGCGCTCATCGTGGTGGTCCGGCCCATTGCGGCCCGGCATCGCAGCCACCAGCCCCAACTCGCCACGGGCATCGATGCGTTGAAGGGCAAGCAGGCCGTCGTCCTGGAACGCGTCGACGGCAACGGCGGCCGGATCAAACTCGCCGGCGAAGTCTGGTCGGCGCGCTCCCTCGACACCGAGCGTGCCTACGAAGTCGGTGAAGAGGTGGACGTCGTGGACATCGAGGGGGCCACCGCACTCGTCATGTGACCTCGTAGGACCCAACTGAACCGAACAGCCCACAGGGCGCACGACGGTCTGTCAGACTCGAGCAGCAAGATCTTCAACAAGCATAAGATCTTCCACAGGCGCCGAGGCGGAGAAGGGGTACGGGGAAACGATGGAACCAATCATCATCGTCCTGGTCATTCTGGTGGTGTTGGTCTTCATCGCCCTGATCAAGACGATCCAGGTCATCCCACAGGCGAGTGCGGCCATCGTCGAGCGGTTCGGCCGCTACACACGGACACTGAACGCGGGCCTGAACATCGTGGTCCCGTTCATAGACTCCATCCGCAACCGCATCGACCTGCGCGAACAGGTCGTGCCGTTCCCGCCGCAGCCGGTGATCACCCAGGACAACCTGGTCGTCAACATCGACACCGTCATCTACTACCAGGTCACCGACGCCCGGGCCGCGACCTACGAGGTCGCCAGCTACATCCAGGCCATCGAGCAGCTCACCGTCACCACGCTCCGCAACATCATCGGCGGCATGGACCTGGAGCGCACCCTCACCTCCCGCGAGGAGATCAACGCGGCCCTGCGCGGCGTCCTCGACGAGGCCACCGGCAAGTGGGGCATCCGCGTCAACCGAGTCGAGCTGAAGGCCATCGAGCCCCCGACCTCCATCCAGGACTCGATGGAGAAGCAGATGCGCGCCGACCGCGACAAGCGCGCGGCGATCCTCACCGCCGAAGGTACGCGCCAGGCGGCCATCCTCACCGCCGAGGGTGAGAAGCAGTCCCAGATCCTGCGTGCCGAGGGTGAGGCCAAGGCCGCCGCTCTGCGCGCCGAGGGCGAGGCCCAGGCGATCCGTACGGTCTTCGAGTCCATCCACGCCGGCGACCCCGACCAGAAGCTGCTCTCCTACCAGTACCTCCAGATGCTGCCGAAGATCGCGGAGGGCGACGCCAACAAGCTCTGGATCGTCCCCAGCGAGATCGGCGACGCCCTCAAGGGCCTGTCCGGCGCCATCGGCAACTTCGGCCCGTTCGGCGGCGGTTCGGGCGGTGGTGGCACCGGATCCTCCGGTAACAACGGTGGCACGGAGCGGCGCGAGAGGCCGTCGATCGACTGACGGACAGCCGTCGTACAGGGCTGGGGCCCGCCTCCGTCAAGAGGCGGGCCCCAGCCGTGTCACGCGGGGGATTCCCTCTAGTGCTGCGA